>DATJJA010000028.1:0-8017 GCA_035492595.1 Puia sp. | reverse complement strand
CTTGTACTTTGCCGTATTGAAGGTATCGCAGGCCACGTAGGTGTCCACGGCGGCGCCGCGGCAGTTGTTGGAGAACTGTCGGAAAGTATAGAACAAGGGCGTTTTGAAAGTCCCTTTTCGGGCGTCTCTTCCCAGTAAGCTCGTCATCAGGGTGAAATTCGCCATCTTTACAAAGTCGGCATGGCGGACAAAGGAATTCAGATATTCCGCTACTGCCAGTGTGGACAGAAGGGATTGGCCAAAAGGCGCCCATTCGTCGACGGACAGATGCATGGGCTGTCTGCGGGGATAAAGGGCCTTGATCACATTCACCTGGGATTGAACGGTATTGATCTTTTCCTCGATATCCAGGGAGCTCTGTCCTATATAAGTATAATAGTCATCCGACCGGTCCCAGTAACGGTGTATGGAGAGATAATCCGCTATGCCGGTAAGTTCGCTGATCACCTTCCGGTTCCATTCCAACCAGCTCCCCGTGCTGTCGTACAGGGAGGAGCCATTGGCAATAAAACGGATGGTATTGTCCGTAGCTTTCATTGCTTTGGCGGCCTCGATGGCGACCTTGCAGTAGTCTTCTGCGTTCTTATGCCCCATGATCCAGGGTGCTCCATCCACTTCGTTACCCAGGCACCAGTATTTTACATGATAGGGTTCTTTGTGTCCATATTTGGCCCGAAGGTCGGAAAAGGAGGTCCCTCCTTGCAGGTTGCAATACTCCACCCAGTAACGGGCGTTGTTGATATCCCCCAGACCGAGATTGATGCAGACGACGTTTTCGCTTCCTATCATCCTGTTGAGGTCGATCCATTCGTCTGTGCCGACATGGTTGTTATCGATACCGCCCCAGGCCAAATCTTTTCTAACGGGTCGCTGATCCTTTGGGCCTATGCCATCCTGCCAGTTGTAGCTGGAGACATAATTGCCGCCTGGCCATCGCATGTTAGCGATCTTCAGCTCCTGCATGGCTTCAATATAATTCCTGGAAAAGCCATTCGGTTCAGCTGCCGGCGACGACGGGTCGTATAAAGTACCGTACATCGTATTATGCGTCATTGAATCCTTTGGCCCCAACATGCCTGGCTTGAATTCAATGGGCTCCATAAAGACCCCATAGATATTCGGGTCGACCTGCCCTATGACCCGTTCGGCATCGATCCTGATCTTTGCCGTCTGGGCGTTAAGCAACACCGGGAAGGAAAGGAATAAATAAAAAAGCAAACTTTTCATATGTGCACTTTTGGAGCGTAAGAATTAGTTTCGGATATATGGAGCAACCGATTTCGTACGATTGCGTAAAAACCAGGTATTGCTGCTCTTTTTTGGCACCATGGCCTGTTCTCTTGCCAGGGTCGGAAAAATTTGAGACCAGGGCCGGTCCGTTCTATGAGGAGGAAAGAAAGAAGGAATGCAGAAACGGCTGTAAACCATTAATTTAAACAATCTTTTCATCTCATATGGCAAGTTCCGGAAGACCTGCCGGCGACCGGCCGGAAATTAACTGTCAAACACACGCTTCTCAAATGTAAGCAGTTTTTTTAAAATTTCAACCGATTGAAATTAATAATTTAGCTTTGTCTTCCTAAGGTTTATGATCAAATGGCAAAAATAAGGGAGATTACAATCTATGATATTGCTGATCAACTCAGTATATCATCAGCTACCGTTAGCAGGGCGTTAAAGAACGATCCTTCCGTCAGTAAGAAGACGAGAAAAATGATTGTCGATCACGCGGAAAAGATTGGCTACCGGGGCAATCATTATGCCAGCAACCTGCGGAATCAGCAGACAAATACAATTGGCTTCATGGTTCATGAGCTCCACAGCAACTTCATCAATTCCGTATTGACAGGTGTGGAAAAGATCACTACCAATGCCGGCTACGACCTCATTATCGCGCACTCCGTCGAAAGTTTCGAAAGAGAGGTCGCCAACGCGAAAAATCTTTTCCATAAAAGAGTGGATGGCCTTATCACCTCTCTTTCCTTCGATACGACAAATCTTGACCATTTCCGGCCTTTTATGGAGAAGGGGGTACCTGTCATATTTTTCGACCGTGTGGAACAGATGAAAGACAGCACGGTTGTTGTCATCGACAACTATAGGTCCGGCTACCGGGCCACACAGCATCTGATAGAACAAGGGTGCAGAAAGATTGTCCATGTCACTTCGAGCCTCGCACGCAATGTTTATGCAGACAGATACCGGGGATATTGTAAGGCGCTGTCTGACAATAACATAACCTATGATGAAAATCTACTTATAGTCAATGACTTAAGCGAAAAGGCTGGTATTGAATCCGGCCTGAAGATACTTGACATGCGCCCAAGGCCTGACGGGGCATTCATAACGAATGATTTTGTGGCCGCCGTTTGCATGCGGACCCTAAAGGAAAATAATATCAACATACCAGACGACATTGCCATTGTGGGGTTCAACAATGATGCTGTCGGACAGCTGATAGAGCCGGCCCTCACCACCATCAATTACCCCGGAAAGGAAATGGGCGAGGTGGCGGCAAGGAGTCTGATCAACCACCTAAAAGGTATCAGCAGCATCCAGGCTATAAGTACTATTATCATCAATTCCGACCTTATCATCCGCAAGTCCTCTTTAAAAAAGGGGATTTAACCCCCCTTTTTCAGGGAAGATAACCTGACGATCAGATCAGTCCGGATGGTCAAAGTGCTGATGCTACCGATATTAACCGTGCCTTTTAATTGATTGACGAGGTGTCTTGCTGCAGTCTCTCCCATTTCCTTTCCGGGGTAGTTAACGGTAGTTAATGTGGGGCTTATCAATTTGCCGATCACGTCGTTGTTGAAACCCACTACCGCCACATCTTCCGGAACCTTGATGCCATGATCTAAAAATGATCGTATACAGACAGCGGCGGCAAAGTCATTGGAGACAAATACCCCGTCCGGCAAAGGCTTTAAATCCATAATCTTTTTTGCAGCCTCTTCACTGGCTTCCTCGGTCGGGGCGGCCGTCAAAAGCAAAGATTCGTCAAAAGGTATTTTATTTTCCCGCAGCGCATCCAAATAGCCCTTGTACCGGAGCGAATAGATATTATGCCGGAGGTCCGGGGTAACATGTGCGATCCGGCGGCAGCCTTGTTCGATCAGGTGTTTGGTAGCCATATAGCCACACATTGCGTTATCTATGATTACCGACGTGCTTTCAGGTATTCCGCTAACACCGTCTATGAATACCAGGGGAATGTGCTTTTCAATAAAAGGTTTGAAATGGTTGGGGTCTTTCGAATCAGGTGCAAGGGAGGCAATGACCCCATCAACACGTCTTTGAAAGAGGTTCTCAGCATTCAGCGCTTCTTTTGCCGCGCTGAGTGAAGAGTCGGTTATGATGACACCATATCCGGTTTCATTGGCTATTTTCTCAATGCCCGACAGGACAGAGGACATAACGCTGTTGTTCAGATCGAAGGCTATTACGCCAATGGTCAATGTGCTCTGCTGTCTGAGGCTCCTGGCAAAGAGGTTAGAGCGATAACCCATTTGAGCCGCCGTTTCAAAGATCTTTTTCCTTGTTTTTTTGCTGACAGTCGGGTCGTCCTTCAAAGCCCTGCTTACCGTGGATGGAGACACGTTAAGATTTCTGGCGATGTCATAAATAGTAACTTCTTTTGGATTTTCCATACAGTCGTAAGTGGGTCAATTATAAAATATAAATATTATATTTTATAACCATACATCATGAATCCTCCAAATTAGTCGAATTATTACGATTTCTGCCATTTGGGCTGCAGATTTCAACAATTTTCGGTGTCGCAAACCGGTTTTGCTATATTTTTAAAATAAAATTCAATCGATTGAAATAATTATTGTAAAATTGACATTTAATTGCAATAACATTTTCAATAAAACTTGCCGCTTTGAAAAGGATAATACTGACGATAGCCTTTGTGCGCACCATGTTTGTCACACTCCATGCGCAAAACCCCATCATCCAGACTATCTATACCGCCGATCCTGCCCCCATGGTATATAAGGATACTTTATTTCTTTATACCGGCCACGACGAGGACTCTTCCACCTGGTTTACGATGAAAGACTGGCACGTCTATTCTACTACGGATATGGTTAACTGGACCGACCGCGGCTGCCCCCTATCGTTGAAAACATTTTCCTGGGCAGTCAAGGATGCCTGGGCTTCTCAGTGCATTTACCGGAATGGGAAGTTTTATTGGTATGTATGTGTAAATGACAGGACGACAAAACGAATGGCCATCGGCGTCGCTGTATCAGATAAGCCCACGGGTCCCTTCACGGATGTGCTGGGCAAACCTCTGGTGGCGGCACATTGGGGTGATATAGATCCAACCGTATTTATAGACGACGATGGGCAGGCTTATCTGTATTGGGGCAACCCCGACCTGTGGTACGTAAAGCTCAACGAAGACATGGTCTCCTATGACCAAGGCCTGGGCGTCGTGAAAGTTCCGCTTACAAAAGAAGGCTTTCATTACCGGGTTAAGGGCGCAGACAAACGGCCTTCTTCTTATGAAGAAGGCCCCTGGTTATATAAGCGGCAAAGTCTATACTATTTATTGTATCCTGCCGGTGGTGTGCCGGAACACCTTGCCTATTCCACCAGTCTTTCCCCTACCGGCCCCTGGATGTACCGGGACACGATCATGCATGAGATCGGGGAGGGTGGCGCCTTCACTAACCACCCGGGCCTCGTAGACTATAAAGGCAGGACCTGGTTGTTTTATCACAATGGCGCGCTGCCCGGAGGAGGAGGATTTACCCGCTCGGTTTGTGCGGATGAGCTGGAGTTCACCGCAGACGGCGGCATTCCGCTGAAGAAACCATCAGCCGGCATCGCAAAAGGTGTTGGAACTATAAATCCTTTTGCCCGGGTAGAGGCCGAGACCATTGCATGGGAAAAAGGGGTGGAGGCGAAAACCGATTCATCAGCCGGCATTTACGTAACTGACATCGACAATGGCGACTATATAAAAGTGCGGGACGTGGATTTCCAGGAAAACGCCCGTTCATTTGAAGCCAGCGTGGCTTCCGGTGCAGCTGGTGGCCGGATTGAGATCCGACTTGACAGTCTTGCCGGCATGCTGGTGGGTAATTGCAAAGTGGAGTATACCAATGGATGGGTTAAATGGAAAACAGTGACCGCTAAGATAAAATCTGTTCATGGCATACATGACCTGTACTTCGTGTTCAAAGGTGGCGAAGGCGATCTCTTCAACTTCGACTGGTGGAGATTCACGAGCAATGCCCAATCTTATCATAAGACCGCCCAAGGAGTAAAAGCTGAGGTGAACGGCAATGAGGTAGAAATACAGTTCTATAGCCCTTCTATCGTCAGAGTTATAAAATCGCCAATTGGCAGGTCGTCTGTGAAGGAAAGTCTTTCGGTGATAAAAACACCCGAAAAGATCCCATTCCGTCTAACAGCAGCTGGTAACAGGATCAATCTGAAGAGTGAAAAGCTGAGCATCACGTTGGATCAGGCAACGGGCGAAATTGCTTTTGGATCCCTTTTGAAAGAGAAAGCAGGAACTACTGGTTTCACCCCCTTCAACGATGCCGGTAACAATACCTTCAGCGTCGCCCAATCTTTTGTTTTGGACCGGGAGGAAGCTATTTACGGACTTGGGCAACATCAAAGGGGAAATATGAGCCAGCGCAACCAGCAGTACCACCTGGTGCAGGGCAACACCGATGACGCCATACCTTTCTTTCAATCCGTAAAAGGATATGGAGTTTTCTGGGACAATTATTCGCCCACTACTTTTAGTGACAGCCCGGGCGAAACAAGGTTTAAATCAGACGTCGGGGATATTATCGACTATTATTTTATGAATGGCGGCAATGCGGATGGCGTGATCGCAGCAATGCGTGATCTCACAGGGCAGGCTCCACTATTTCCTTTGTGGACATTTGGTTATTGGCAAAGCAAGGAACGCTATAAAGGCCAGGATGAACTGGTGGGTGTTGTCCGTAAATACAGGGAACTGGGTGTGCCGCTGGATGGCATCATCCAGGACTGGCAATACTGGGGGAACAATTATCTCTGGAATGCCATGGATTTTCAGAACCCGGAGTTTTACAATCCGCCGAAGATGGTAAAGGATGTCCATGACCTCAACGCGCATATGATCATCTCGATCTGGTCATCCTTTGGCCCTCAGACCAAACCTTATCGCGAATTGAAGGAGAAAAACATGCTGCTCGAATTTCTCACCTGGCCGGAATCAGGATCCGAAAAATGGCCCCCGAACCGGGAATATCCCTCCGGTGTAAGAGTGTATGATGCCTATAACCCTGCGGCCCGTGACATTTACTGGAAGTATGCGAACCAGGGCCTGTTCTCCCAGGGTATCGACGGCTGGTGGATGGATTCTTCTGAGCCGGATCATCTTGACTTTAAACCCTCCGACTTCGATAACAAGACCTATCTCGGCTCGTTCCGGAAAGTCCGCAATGCCTATCCCTTAATGACGGTAGGCGGCGTATCGGAGCACCAGCGCCGGGTTACATCCGACAAACGCGTATTCATTCTGACCCGTTCCGCTTTTGCCGGCCAGCAGCGGTATGGAGCCAATACCTGGTCCGGAGACATTACGGCTTCCTGGGAGACGCTGAAACACCAGGTCCCCACCGGGCTTAACTTTTCTCTTTCCGGTGTTCCCTATTGGAATAGTGACATGGGCGGTTTCTTTTTAAATAAGTTCAGAAAAAAATTAGCCGACCCTGAATACCGGGAACTATATGCCCGGTGGGTGGAGTTTGGCGCCTTCTGCCCCATGATGCGTTCCCACGGCGCCGATGCACCCCGCGAAATCTACCAGTTCGGCAAAAAGGGTGATGAGGTGTATGACGTCATCGAAAAGTCGATCAATCTCCGTTACCGGCTGTTGCCTTATATCTATTCCACCTCCTGGCAGGTCACTGCCGGCCAGTCCAGCATGATGCGGGCCCTGGTCATGGATTTCGCTACGGATAAAAAATGTTGGGATATGAATAATGAATACATGTTCGGCAAGTCCATCCTTGTAAGACCCGTGACGGACCCCATGTATTTGAAAAAAGTCGTCGATGGACGGGATACCGGCTGGGCTGAAGATTTCAGTGTCAACAAAGCAACCTCTGTTTATCTGCCTCAGGCGGCGGGCTGGGTTGACTTCTGGACCGGCGAACGGGTCGCCGGCGGCGCAACCATCAACAAATTAACGCCGCTTGATATTATCCCATTA
This sequence comes from Puia sp., assembly GCA_035492595.1. GTDB lineage: Bacteria > Bacteroidota > Bacteroidia > Chitinophagales > Chitinophagaceae > Puia. The sequence continues at coordinate 780 of DATJJA010000028.1, read as the reverse complement.
TATGTCAAAGCCGGCTCCATCCTGCCGATCGGGCCAAAAGTACAGTATGCGGCGGAGAAGAAATGGGACAACCTGGAGATAAGAGTGTACCCTGGCGCCGACGGAGAATTTGTATTGTATGAAGATGAGACCGACAATTACAACTACGAGAAGGGGATTTATTCCACCATTACCTTCCGTTGGAATAATGCAAAAAAGACGTTGACCATCACCGACAGAAAGGGCAGTTTCCCCGGAATGTTGGATAACCGTACATTCCGTATTGTCCTGGTCCGGGCGAACAGGGGCATTGGCGCCGGCACTACGGAGAACCCGGATAAGGAGGTGGACTATAAAGGGAAACAGGTCGCGATAAGGTTATAACCGCTATTAAGGCAAGTAAAGCGAGTCCTAAAAGCGTGTCTCCCCGGTACCAGGGAGACACGCTCAGCGGCTGCGAAAGTTCGTATAGCCCGTAAATATTACCTAAAAAATGATCAATACCCCGGATTCTGATATGCCTTTTTAGCCGCGTCCGTTGTCGCCATGGCATCGATCTGGCCCTGCGGGATTGGCTGCAGATAGAGTTGCGGTGTAATCGTGCGTGTATTGGTTACCGGAGTATGGTTATTATAAGCTATTCCACCGATGGTATAGGTCGCGTAATTATAACCTTCCTGATTGTCAAGACCGAACCTTTGCGTCCGGACCAGGTCGTAAAAGCGGTACCCTTCGCCATAATATTCACGCGAGCGCTCGGCAAGTATATAACCGATAGTGATCGTAGCCGGCGTAGCAGCC
>DATJJA010000027.1:0-19483 GCA_035492595.1 Puia sp. | reverse complement strand
GTCACCGCAACTGATTTTAAAAGACGTCCATTATACGTCTTGCGCAGATCATAAGCGCCGTATTCCTTGTTCCTACCCTCAAAGAGGATATCGAGGATATCGGCTTGCATAATTTTGTTTGATTCCATATGAAAGAGTATTTTATAATAAGACTCCTTCCCGAACCTATTCCATAAACAAAATCGCACAAAACCCTTACTGGTAAAGGGTTTCAAAGGATTGCAGCGATGCAGCCCGCAGCCATTTCCATAAGCATAACGCAACTAAATTTCTACCGTTGCCGCATACCCGCAAATAAAAAATCCCCTCCGTGAGGAGAGGATTTGAAGTTATTTTTAGCGCGCTGGCGCCACTTATTTACTGCGCTTCCAGCTTGAACACGATCGGCTGCTTTTTGTAAGACTTAACCTGCCGTCCGTTCTGAACAGCGGGTGTCCACTTACCACTCTTCTTGATCGCCCGGACAGCTTCTTCACGAAGACCACCCGACTCAGGACCGCTGATCGCCGAAACATCACTCACGTTACCTTCCTTGTCCACGATGAACTGAACAACTACAGTACCCTGTATTTCGTTGTTGACAGCGTCGTCAGGATAACGCAAATTCTTGTTCAGGTAACGTAACCAGGCAGCTGCACCACCAGGAAATTCAGACTCGATCTCCACCTTCGTAAAGGTCTTGTCATAGTCTTCCTCATCCTTTTTAGGCGCCTCAACCACACCCTTACCTGCATCAGATACAGGAGGAGCAGTGATACCTTCGTCCTTGATACCTTCCTGGTTAACCGTACCGATCTTCGTGTCTTCCAGCTTCTCTTGTTCTGGTGGCTTTTCTTCTTCCTTTACCTCATTGTCTTTTACAATCTTGGGAGGAGTGAATTTGGCCATTTCCACCTTGGGAGGCTCGATCTTTGGAGGCGGAGGCGGCGGCGGCTCGTTCTTCTTTTCTTCTTTGACCTCTTCAAGCTGAACGTCCTGTACCACCAGGGCCTTCTTTTCCTTGCCGGAGTCCAGATTTGATACAAAGTACCAAAGGAACACCAACAGGACTACGATGCCAGTACCTACTATCGCCTTGACAATGCGACTGTTGTAGGTCTTACGCAGCTCGTAAGCGCCGTATTCCTTGTTCTTACCCTCAAAGATAATGTCAAGGATATCAGCGGTTAGTATTTTGTTAATTTCCATTATAAATGGTTTTTTATTTATTTGGTCCAAAAGTCAACTCTGAATCAAGCCTTTTGGACCAAAAGGTTTTATGATTGGCCTTCGGCCGGTGGAACTGGTGTTCCACCTTGACTTGAACCCAGGGTCCACTTCATTTAGATTCCAAACCACCCGGATTCCATAAAACCCGGCCGATTTATTTTACGCCATTGGCATTTTCAGTCGCTTCGACGAATTTGTACTCGTCAGGGCTGATATTTACAAGGGCGTAACGTTTTACGTCGTCGATCTTCATTTCATCCAGCATGTCTACCGCATTCTTGTAAGTAGCATCCTTGGTTGGCTTGATGATCACCATGAAATCCTTCGGGTCAGTCCTTCTTTTCTTATCCAGGATGATGTCCCGGATCTGTTTGAAGGTAGACTGCTGCAGCTTGGAAGGATCCAGGCCTTCGTAATAATAAACCATATTTGCCTTAGAAGGCATGACGGTGAAAGCCGCCGATTCCTTCAGCTTATTCTGGTCTTCTGGTTTTTCAACATCCTTTGGCAGGTTCAACTTCATTGCCGTCGGCTGACTCATGGTCGTCGTAAAGATGAAGAAAGTGATCAGCAGAAAACCCAGATCCACCATCGGAGTCAGATCCACGCGAGTGGACTGCTTCTTGCTTTTCTTGACGCCAGGACCCTTTTTCTTGTGTCCCCCGCCAGAGGTATCCATTTCTGCCATGGTAATAGCTTTTTATAAAGTTACAAATTTCCTACTGCTCCGAGCTCTTGTTCCCGGTCGCTCTCTGGATCTTGTCCAGCTCAGATCCCGATGGCGCAGCTACTGGATTGGTTACCAATTGGAATTTCAGCTGGTCATTCTTCTTGAAGGCATAAACTATGCCGTCAAAAGCGGGGTATTTAGCCGCATCGTCACCCTTTACCAGGAGATTCATCTTTGAACCCTGGAAGGCTCCAACTGCAGCACGGACCCAATCGATCAGCTCGTTATTCAAAGTGTCCGTTACGGGGATACCCGGCATGGCCAAGCCCTTGATCTCCTCAGGAGTCTTGTCCAAATAGGATTTCAGCTGGGAAAAAGGAACCCCGATATAGGCACTTGGATTGTTGACGAAATTCTTCTTTTCGGCATCGCTCAGTCCCAGGTTCTTCGCAGTGTTGACACCATCGATGATGTCCCTTTTTTCAGAAACATTCCCGTCACTGACACTAAAATAAACCTTAGCATCCTTGTCCATCGTGATGAGAACCACGTTCTTATCCGGGGCTACCTTGGATGAAACCGAACTGGGGGTCACCACCGTCAGCGCCTCAGGCGGCTTGAACTTGGTTGCTAAGATGAAGAAAGACAGCAGCAAAAAGGCGACATCACACATGGCCGTCATGTCGATGCTCGTGCTTTTGCGCGGTAATTTGGCTCTTCCCATTTTAAATAAGTTGTTTGATGATTTTTACAAGTCTTTTTCTATTACTTAGAATAAGACTCATTTGTTTCTCTTTTCCACAAACGGATGGACCGGTACGGGCCATCGCGCCTGAAAGGCGCAGACCTGGAGCCCCGGTCAGGCATCGCAAAGCGAGGCCGCAGCGGAGCAGAGAGCGTCTTACTTATACAAGCTGGCAAAGCTCTGCGTCAGCGTGAAACCGCTTTCATCGATACCATATGTGATACCATCGATCTTCGTCGTGAAGATGTTGTACATGATAATGGAAACAGCAGAAGTACCGATACCAAGGGCCGTATTGTACAGGGCCTCGGAGATACCTTCAGACAGTTTCTGTGCAGCTTCACCACCACCGCTGTCACCAAGGGCAGAGAACGAACGGATCATACCCATAACCGTTCCGAGCAGACCCAGCAGGGTAGCAACCGAAGCGATAGTAGACAGGAATACCAGGTTCTTTTCCAGCATCGGCAGTTCCAGTGCTGTGGCTTCTTCCACTTCTTTCTGAATCGCCAGTACCTTCTGCTCTGTATCCAGTTCAGTGCTGGTGATCATTTCCTTGTATTTACGGAGACCCGCTTTCATTACATTACCAACAGAACCCTTTTGTTTGTCGCACTCAGCGATAGCTGCATCAACATTCTTATTGGCCAGGTGATATTGTACTTTGCGAATGAACTCAGCGATATTGCCGCTGCCGGTAGCCTTTGAGATCGTCATGAAACGCTCGATCACGAAAGTCAGTACAGTCAGGAACGCGCCGATCAGGATCGGAACGATGATACCACCCTGGTACATCTTAGGCAGTGCAGTCTTGGGACCCTGCTGTGAAGGCCAGAACCCGCCCGAAGGATCAGGATGGTTAAAATTGCTATCGGCGCCAAGTATGAATCTCCAGATAATGTAGCCTGCAATAACACACACCAACGGTGCGACCCAGGAAATCGAATTACCCCTTTTCTTCGGTTGAACGGATGAAGAGCTTTTAGCTGCTGTCGCTGCAGTCGGTTTTGTTTCAGCCATGATCGTTTGTTTTTAGTGTTTTAAAAAAATTGAAGTATGTAATAGAAAATGATTGTACAATTCTAAGGAAAAAAGCTTTTCAATAGATAAAATTGGATGCTTAATTTTTATAAGTCACACAAGATAAGGAATTTTCGTAAAGTAAAAATCAAAGGTTCCGGCCTAAATATGGTCTCGAAGGAAACGATCAATAGCCCGCCACGACACATTCCGGGCCCCATTGTGAGAGGAGTCCAGAGCCTTAAACCAGGAGGCGTAAATTACGGTTTTTTTGTTATCAAGATGAAATCGATGTTATAACTAATTTATTTGTTTGTATGTAGTTAATAACAGACAAAAAGAGGTTAAAATATAGAAAGCAAGTTCGTACAAGTTGGTACAAGTGCCGGCCGATCTGCTTATTCATACCGCAACGCTTCGATCGGATTTAACCGGGATGCCTTATACGCCGGATAAAGACCCGCCAGCAACCCGACCAGGCTGCAGATGACGATCCCGACGAGAACCCAGGCCCAGGGCACGACAAATCCCGTCGACAGGACCAGCGAGAATACATTCCCCACGATAACCCCCAGCACCACCCCGATGACAGCACCCATCAGGCTGATCAGCACCGACTCCCAAAGGAATTGCTGCCGCACATTCCTCTTTTTCCCGCCGATGGCCTTCACCAGCCCTATCTCCTTGGTCCTCTCGGTCACCGCTACCAGCATGATATTCATCAGCCCAATGGCCGCTCCGAGTAAGGTGATCCCTCCTATAATGATGGCACTCAAAGTGATAAAGCTCAGGTTTTTTAACAGCAACGCCACAAAAGTGTCACTCTTGTCGATCATGAAATTGTCCGCCTCCGTGACATCCAGCCGCCGGACCGGCCGGAATACACCCTCCGCCTGATCGATGGCTCCGTCAATGAGTTTCACATCGGGTACCTTTACCTGTATATTAAAGGAGGCGTTGGCATTCGTATTAAAAAATCTTCGTACGTTATTATAAGATGTGATGATAATGTTATCGTAGCTCATGCCAAAAGTAGAGCCCTTCTCCTCCAATACCCCTATGACCCTAAAAGGCAGGTTGTTAACACGAATGATCTTTTCCACAGGCGTTTCGGGGTTCGATCCAAAGAAACGTTTGGCAATGGCGCTGCCGATGATACACACATTACGCCCCGACTGGATGTCCAGCGAATTGAGATTCCGGCCGGTCGCCAGGCTGAAGCCGTTGAGCTCGGCATAGTGTTCGTCCCCGCCCACGACCCGTATATTCGGGTTGGTCTTCTTGTTCCCAAGCGAAACGATGGCGTCCTGGACCCCGTTGAAATTGAGTGAAACGATAGAGGGATACTGATACCGGGCCAGAAAAGTTTCGGCCTGCATTTTTGTTATGGGTACCAGCGAGTTGGACTTCTTCTCCCGCAATCCCTTCCGCTGCGACTTTACCCCTCCCCCATTGAAATTGAACCATTTCCGGTAGTGAATGGTAAACCCATTGGCCCCCATCGCCGAAAAACTCTCGGTGAATTTTTGCTTCATCGCGTTGATGGCCGTGTTGATGCCCACCAATGCCATGATCCCGAATGCGATGATCGCGACGGTTATACCGGTCCGCAGTTTGTTGCTTTTAACTGTCCGGAAAGCTAAGGCGAGAGTGTCCGCATTCTTCATGGTGAGATTTTCGTCCCTTCAATGGTTGCGGCAAGTTAACAAAAAAAAGTCACGCTGACCCTTACCATGTATACGGTAACCTGGAAAGGAATCCCAGCAGGGTCTGCGGCCAGATCCCCAGCACTACCACGACCGCAGCCAGCACTACCAGCATGCCCTTAAATCCGGCGCCGGGTTCGTCCTCGGTCGTTCCATCCCCTTCCTTAAAGTACATGGCCTGGATAACCCTGAAGTAATAATAGACGCTGACCGCGGCACACAGCACCGCAAAGATGACCAGCCAGAGATAATGGCCCGAAGAGACCACCGCCGCCAGCATATAATATTTGGCGAAGAAGCCGCCGGTCAGAGGTATCCCTGCCAGCGACAATAAAAAGATCGTTACCGTAGCGGCCAGCAGCGGCTGCTGCTTCGCCAGTCCGTTGAAGCCTTCGAAGGTATAGTCCTTCATCCGGATCAGGACGGCAAATATGCCGATCGTCGCCACACTGTAAGCCGCCGCATAGAGCAGCATGCCCTGTTTGGAGACGGAGTTCAACGCAAGCAGGGCCAGCAGCATGAATCCCGCCTGCGCAATGGAGGAATAGGCCAGCATCCGTTTGACACTCTGCTGGAAGACCGCCGTAATATTGCCTATAAATAAGGTAGCCGCCGTAATAATAGCCACAAAGATCTGCCACTTGTCCTGGCTTTCCCCAAAACCCTCGTCGAAGAGCCGCACAAAGCCAATGAAGATAGAGACCTTTACAATGGTCGCCATAAAAGAGGTGAACACCGTCGGGGCGCCATCATAGACATCCGGCGTCCAGAAGTGAAATGGCGCCGCCGAGACCTTAAAGGCCAACGAAACCAGCAACAACAGGAGTCCCGCAATAAAGACAGGGTTCGTTTTTACCGCTCCGGCCGACCACAGGTCATCGATAAAGAAAGTGCCGGTGGCGCTGGCCCCATATAAAAAGGCGATGCCCAGCAGCATCAGACCCGTCGAGAACGAGCCCATGAGGAAGTATTTCAACGCGGCCTCATTACTTTTCAGGTTGCGTTTGTCAGCGCCAGTCAATATATACAGCGGAATAGAGATGATCTCGATCCCCAGGAACAACATCAGCAGCGTATTGAAGGTCGTGACTATCGCCACCCCGCAGAGTACAAAGAAGATCAGCGCAAAGTACTCGGCCAGGTTATGCCCCACCTTTTCCATGTCCCGCCCGCTCAGCAACACCAGCAGCAAGGTGCTTGCAAACGCGATGCTGTTGCCCAGCAGCCCAAACGTGTCAAAGTACAACATCTTGTGTACGTCGATCGAGACATGCGTTCCGGTCATGTCCGCACAGTTGGCCAGCAACAGCAGCACGAGGCCCAGAATAGCAGTGTTTCGGATAGCCGTTTTACTCTTCGTAAAAATGCCGCTGAACATCATGACGATACCCCAGATTGCCGAAATTAGAATTGCGTTCATATCTTCTTTTGATCTCTTTTATATTATTTGACCATCATTTGATCAGCTATTTAGCATCCGTTGCGACGCTCCGTTCAACGGCAACAAATCGATTCATCACCCTTTTCCAAAAAATCGAATTTGTATATACAAATTCAAATTTTCCCAAAACCCGTACTATAGCTTATAATTCATTTTGGACAAGATCATTTCTGCCGTCTCCTTCGTCAAATCCAACATCGGCTTCGGATACACCCCAAACACCAGGATCAACGCCACAATAGCCACCAGCGCCAGCTTCTCATTCATCTTAATATCCACCCCCTTCGCCGTCAGCGTATTCGTATTGCCAAAAAAGACCCGCTGGATCATATTCAGCGTATATACCGCACCCAATATGATCGAGAGACCCGCCACCACCGTGTATACCACATTGTATTGCGTAGCGGTCGAGCTGAAGATGCCACTGTAGAGCAGCAGCTCACCCACAAAGGCATTGGTCAGCGGCAAGGCAATATTCGCCAGCGCCACCACAACCAGGAGGATCGCCAGTGCCGGCGCCTTCTGCGCCAGCCCGCCCAGTTCGGAGATCTTCCTCGTACCGAACTGCCTTTCGATCAGGTCCACCACGATCCACATCCCCAGTATATTGATGCCATGACTGAACATCTGGATCATCACTCCCTGCATGCCGCTGGACGTCGTAGCGAATATCGCCAGACACATGAGTCCGACGTGCGCAATGGAAGAATAGGCGATCAGGCGTTTCAAGTCGTCCTGTTTCAGGGCAACCAGGGAGGCATAGATCATCCCGATCATACAACAGAAAGAGACCGTGTCCCCCCACTGCCAGGAACCGACAGACAATACCGGCACCAGCCAGCGCATGACGCCAAAGAGCCCCATCTTGACCATGATAGCGCTGAGCACCATCGTTGTGGCCGTAGGAGACTGCTCATAGGCATCGGGCTGCCAGGTATGCAAGGGCCAGATCGGCATCTTGATCGCAAACGCGATGAACATGAGCCAGAAGATCCAGGTCTGATCCTTACCCGCGATCTTTGCATGCAACGCATAAAAAGACTGCATCGAAAAGCTATGATCAGGCGTCTGCCAGTAAAGCCAGATGATCCCCACCAGCATCAGCAGACTGCCCACGAACGTATAGACAAAGAATTTGAAGGTCGCCGCGATCCTTCTTTCCCCACCCCACTGCGAGGAAAGGAAGTATACCGGGATCAGCGCCAGTTCCCAGAAGAAGTAAAATAACAAGGCATCGGTCGCCAGAAATACACCGATCAGTCCCGCCTGCGACAAGAGCATCAGCGCATAAAAGTTCCAGGCCTTCTTATACTGATCCCGCCAGGTCGCGATAAAGATCAACGGGAAAGACACCGCCGTCAGAAGCGACAGTATCGTCGAGAGCCCGTCCAGACCGACGGCAAAACGGCTCCCCAGATCAGGCAGCCATTCGACATTGGCACTCAGCATCGGACTGGTCTTCGCCAGGGTAAGCCCCCAGAGACTGACGACAAGCGTCACCAGGGAAGACAACAGCGCCCAGGATCTGGCATTGCCCGCGTTCTTGATCAGGAATCCAACCAAACCCGTGACGAGCGGAACCAATATAAGTAATACAGGAATCATAGCTAATTATTTTTGACCCGCGCTCCGCGCGGTTCCCTACTTCTTTACAAAAAGTTCAACTAAGAATAAGACAATTATACCCACGACCATCAGCAATACATAACCGCCGACCTGTCCGCTCTGCAGCAGACGCAGCTGACGACTGCCATATTGCACCAGCCTTCCCACCCCATTGACGACACCGTCGATGATGTTCTTTTCAAAGAAGACGAGAAACTGCGCCAGCAGATCCAACGGCTTTACGATAATGGCGTTGTATAATTCATCCACATACCATTTGTTGGCCAGCACCTTCCCAAAGCCCGTCGGCTCCGCCAGATCAGGCTTGCTTTTAAACCGGAACCAGGCGCCGATGGATATCGCCAGCGCCAGCACCGCTGCCAGCGCCATCAGCCCGATCTCCGTCCCATGACTTACTTCAGGAGCACCAGCTGTCTCACCAGCCAGCACAGGGGAAAGGAATTTGCCGAGAATATGCGCATTGGGAGCCAGCGAGGCCGGGATCCCCAGGAATCCGGCAAACACCGCTAATACAGCCAGCACTACCAATGGTATGGTGATCGCCGACGGGCTCTCGTGCAGGTGGTGCTCCTGGTCATGCGTCCCGCGAAACTTGCCGCTGAACGTCATCGCGAAAAGACGGAACATATAAAACGCGGTCAGCATCGCCGTGAAAAGACCGACAGCATAATAAACCGGATTCTTTGCATAGGCCGCAGCCAGGATCTCGTCTTTCGAGAAGAAACCCGAGAAGGGCGGGATACCCGCGATGGCAATACAACCCATGAGCATGGTAAAACTCGTCACCGGCATCCACTTCCGCAGACCACCCATCTTCCGCATATCCTGCTCGCCGCCCATGGCATGGATGACCGAACCGGCCCCAAGGAACAGGAGGGCCTTGAAGAACGCATGCGTCATGACATGGAAGACCGCACCGGTATAGGCGCCGACACCAAGTCCAAGGAACATATATCCGAGCTGGCTCACCGTGGAATAGGCCAGTACTTTTTTGATATCATCCTGCTTGAGTGCGATGGTCGCCGCCAGCAGGGCCGTCAGCAGACCGATCACCGCAACGACACCCTGTGTGATGGGGGTGAGATCGTAGAGGACATGGCTGCGCGCGATCATATAAATACCAGCGGTCACCATCGTAGCCGCATGGATCAGGGCAGACACCGGGGTAGGACCAGCCATGGCATCCGGCAACCAGGTATATAAAGGGATCTGAGCCGACTTGCCGGTCGCGCCAACGAAGAGCAGGAGCGTGATAGCGGTCAGCGTGCCCACCTTGGCGGAGTGCGCCTGTGAGAACACTTCGCTAAAGGTCACTGAACCAAATGTATTGATCATGAGAAAAACCGCTATCAGGAAACCGAGGTCTCCGATACGGTTCATGATGAAGGCCTTCTTGGCCGCGTTCCCATAGTCCAGGTTCTTGAACCAGTACCCGATCAGCAGGTAAGAACAAAGCCCCACACCTTCCCAGCCGATAAAGAGGATGATAAAGTTGGCGCCCAGCACCAGCAGCAGCATCGAGAACACGAAGAGATTGAGGTAAGAAAAATACCGCGCAAAATGCGGGGCTTCTTCCTCGTGCATATAAGAAGTAGAATAGAGATGGATGAGGAAACCTACGCCGGTGATGATCAGCAGGAACAAAATTGACAGCTGATCGATCTGGAAAGCGAAAGGTATGTGCAGCTTGCCCACGCTGATAAAGTCGAAGAAGGTCACAACCACCGGTTCAAAACCCGGTTGTCTCACCTGCCCGAAGATCAGCAGACTGACGACAAAAGAGAGGAGAACCGTGCCGCTGCCGATGATACCGGTCAGGGACTTGGAAAGATTATTTCTAAAAAGGCCATTGATCAGAAATCCGATCAAAGGCAATACAGGAACTAACCAAACTAATTGAATGTTCATATGCTGGCTTTGGCTTCGGCCTCTTTTAGTGCTTTAACCTGTTCAAAAAATTCACATCTATTGAATGCGTGTTTCTATACATCATCACGATAATGGCTAATCCCACACTAACCTCCGCCGCTGCAACCACCATAATAAAGAATACGAACAACTGCCCGTCGATCCCTGCGTGAGGGTTGGTCGCAGCCAGTGCATGAAAGTGCATCTTTGAGAATGCCACTAACAAGAGGTTGACGGCGTTGAGCATCAGTTCCACACACATGAAAATGATTATCGCGTTGCGCCTGGTCAGCACACCGGCCACACCTATGCAAAACAGCGCCACAGACAGAAATATGTAATAGTTTATCGGCATATCTTATAATTTTGTCGGAGCTGCTTCGCCACGCTCCTCCGCATTAGGTAACTACGTTACTCTTTCTTACCAATGACAACCACCCCAACCATGGCGCTCAAGAACAGCACGCTGCTGATCTCAAACGGGATCACATAATCCTGGAACAACGTCAGACCCAGGTTATGGATCAACCCGATATCCCCCCTGTTCATTTCGGCGATCCGCGTCTTCAGATCCGCCTGTCTCAAAGCCGCAACCAGTACCAGCAACAGCGATCCACCCGTCACGACCCCTGCGATCTTCAGCCAGCGATTCTTCTGCGGCTCGGTCTCCGCATTCAGGTTCATCAGCATGAAAACGAAAAGGAACAACACCATAATGGCGCCGGCATAGACGATGAGATTGACGATCGCCAGGAACTGAGCGTCCAGCAGGATATAATGACCCGAGATCGCCACGAATACGACGATCAGCCACAACACACTGTGCACAGGATTCTTGCTTATCACTACCAGGATAGCGCCGAGGATAGCCAGTATACTTAAAAACCAGAACAGAACTTGCGTAATACCCATTGAGCAGTTATTAAATAAGTTTTATTTGTAGTTCGTTATGACGCTTGATTCTCGCCATGTGTACCCCTTGCCTTCGCAAACTCTTCCGGCTGTGTCAGCGGATTCGGGATCAGCAACTCCTCCTTCCCATAGATAAACCCTTTCCGCGTATAGTTGGCCGGTGCAAACGTTTCCGACAGATAAATGGCGTCCTTTGGACAAGCCTCTTCACAGAGTCCGCAGAAAATGCACCGCAACATGTTGATCTCATATTTCGCTGCATATTTCTCTTCCCGGTACAGGTTCTCTTCTCCCGGGAGGCGTTCGGCCCCTTCCATCGTGATGGCCTCGGCAGGGCAGGCTACGGCGCAAAGACCACATGCTGTACAGCGTTCGCGTCCCTGTTCGTCCCGGTTGAGGACGTGCAGGCCTCTGAATACAGGGCTGAAAGGCCGCGTCTTCTCGGGATAGTTTACCGTGGGCTTTTTCTTGAACATATGCCCGAAAGTAATGGACATCCCCTTGGCAATAGCCGGCAGATACATCCTCTCCCACATCGTCATTGGCTTGCGACTTACCGTCTTCGCTCTGCTCGTTAATGGTTGCATATTTCGAAATTTAATGCCTTGCGGCGCAAAAATATTTTTATAAGCTCAATTGGCCAATTTTGTTTCGGCGCGGGCGCCGCATTAAAAATGCCAGTGGTTCAACTTCAGCAAAACCACGAAACCCGTGACCAACATATTGATCAGCGACAAAGGTATCAGCACCTTCCATCCCAGGTTCATCAGCTGGTCATACCGGAAACGCGGCAACGTCCAGCGCACCCACATAAAGAAGAAGATAAAGGCCACGATCTTCAGGAAGAGGCTCAAAGCCTGCAGCACCGCCAGTATGTTCTGTCCCCAATGCCCCACGACCCACGCCTCATTCAGGAACGGGATATCATAACCGCCGAAGTACAGCGTCGACATCACCGCGCTGCTGATAAATACATTGATATATTCTGCAAAAAGATAAAAACCCAGTTTCATGGAGGAGTATTCCTGGTGGAAACCCATGTTCAGTTCGCTATCGGCTTCCGAGAGATCGAAGGGCGTCCGGTTACATTCCGCAAAAGCACAGACCAGAAAGATGAGGAAGCCCACCGGCTGGAGTAAAATATACCAATGTCCTTCATGCTGCTGCTTCACGATCGTCCCCAGGCTCAGGCTTCCCGTGATCATCAGCAGCGCGATGATAGACAGACCCATTGCCAGCTCATAGGAGATGATCTGCGATGCGCCGCGGATCGCCGCAAGAAGGGAGAACTTATTGTTCGATGCCCAGCCCCCGATCATGATCCCGTATACACCCATGCTCACCACACCAAAGATATACAGGATACCCACGTTGACATCGGCGATCTGCATGGAGATATCCCTGCCAAATAAATGGAAATGACTGCTCCAGGGAACGACCGCGCTGGTCATCATGGCCGTAAGCATGGCCAGGCCCGGACCCAGTATAAAAAGAAAACGGTTGGAAGAATTTGGAATGATCTCTTCTTTCATAAAGAGTTTCAAACCATCGGCCAGCGGCTGTAAGATCCCGCCCGGCCCCGCGCGGTTGGGTCCGCGGCGATCCTGCATAAACGCGGCAACCTTCCGTTCGGCATAAGTCTCGTACATCGCGATCACCAGCGACACGCTGATAATGATGAGGATCAGTACAGCTTTTTCGATCAATAAAGCCCAGTCCATAGCAAGTAATAATGGATGCATTATCTTGTTTTATCTATTGTTTATCTAACCCCGGCATTGCGTGCATTATGCTGACTCTCAGCATTCGGCGTCTCGAAATCCGTCGAATGCGAAGGTCCCTCTATCTTCGACAGGTCTATTCCGGGTCTGTTGACCTCGCTCACCGAGTGGATATCCATCAGCAGCTGCGGCTTCCTTCCATCCAACACATCATACAACACTTCCTGTGGTCTTTGCACCCCTACATAATGTCCCTGGGAAATGACACTGTGACGATTGATCTTCGTTGGTCCTTCGATCTCCCAGTCACTGGTCTGTTTCTTCTCAAAACGGCATTCATTACAGATCCAGTCCTTTACCTCACCCCACTCGTCCTTGCGGGCCGTAACGCGGAACACCTCATTGCCGCGATACCACAACGTAACCTTGCCATTGCAATTGGCGTGGTTACAGTTGCGATGGGCGTCTACCGGCTTGAGGAACCAAACGCGGTTCTTGAAACGGAACGTCTTGTCCGTCAGCGCACCCACCGGGCATACGTCGATGATATTGCCGATAAAGTCGTTGTCGAGCGATTTCTGAATATACGTAGCGATCTCGGCATGGTCGCCGCGATCCAGGATCCCATGTACTCTCTTCTCCGTCAGCTGATCGGCCGTGAACACACAACGATAGCACAGGATACAACGCGTCATATGCAGTTGTATATAGGGACCCAGATCATGTTTTTCAAAGGTCCTCCTGGGGAACTCATACCGGGTAGTCGGCAGACCGTTGTCATAGCTGAGGTCCTGGAGCGAACATTCACCGGCCTGGTCGCAGATGGGGCAATCCAGCGGATGATTGATCAGTAGCATTTCCACAACACCATTGCGTGCGTCGATGACCTTCTCGCTGGTGATATTTTTTACGACCATCCCGTCCATGACATTGGTACGACAGCTGGCTACCAGCTTTGGCATCGGTCTTGGGTCGGCAGTAGAGCCCGCCGCCACTTCCACCAGGCAGGTCCGGCACTTACCGCCGCTGCCTTTCAGCTTGGAATAATAACACATCGCGGGGGGCGCCACATCTCCACCAATCTGCCGGGCCGCAGTCAGGATACTGGTACCCGGTTCTACCTCAATCGTGATATTGTCGATCGTTACCTTGAATAGTTTCTTTTCTTCAGCCATTGTTATATTTTTTAAGCCATTACCACCCATCAGGTCGGTTAGGCTGGCGTAGCAATTTCAAGCGGGTCTGCATAGTGAGCCAAACCATAGTTGCGAACAAGACATTCCTGCGGATTATCGACATGCCATTGGAACTCATCCCTGAAGTGACGGATCGCCGCCGCTATGGGCCAGGCTGCCGCGTCACCCAGCGGGCAGATGGTATTCCCTTCGATCTTCCGCTGGATATCCCAGAGCAGATCGATATCGCTCTTTTTTCCTTTACCGCTGTCGATGTTCTTCAGGATCTTTTCCATCCAGCCCGTTCCTTCCCGGCAGGGACTGCACTGTCCGCAGCTTTCATGACGGTAGAAGCGTGCCAGCGTCAGCGTATTCTTTACCACGCACTGGTCTTCGTCCAATACGATAAATCCGCCGGAGCCCATCATCGAGCCCTTTGGAAAACCGCCGTCCGCCAGACTTTCGTAGTTCATCATCCTGGTCTCGCCTTTTACTGTTTTCAGCAGCAGATTGGCCGGCAGGATGGGAACGGAGCTTCCTCCGGGGATACAGGCCTTGAGCCTTTTCCCGTTGGGGATGCCGCCGCAATATTCGTCGGAGTAAATAAATTCTTCCACGGAGATCGTCATATCGATCTCATACACACCGGGCTTGTTGATATTGCCACAGGCGGAAAGCAACTTCGTCCCCGTCGACTTTCCCACTCCGATCTTCGCATATTCCTCGCCACCCATATTGATGATGGGCACAACTGCCGCGAGGGTCTCTACATTGTTGACGACGGTAGGCCTGTCCCAAACCCCTTTTACAGCGGGGAAGGGCGGCTTGATACGGGGATTACCGCGTTTGCCTTCGAGGGATTCGATCAGCGCCGTCTCTTCACCGCAGATATAGGCGCCGGCGCCCCGGTGGACATAAATCTCGCAGTCGAATCCGGTCCCGAGGATGTTCTTTCCGAGCCAGCCATTGGCCTTCGCCTCATCGATGGCTTTCTCGAGGATATCGGGGATCCAGGCATATTCGCCGCGGATATAGATATAGGTAGCCTTGCTGCCCAGCGCGTAGGAAGAGACGATGAGTCCTTCTATCAGCAGGTGCGGCAGGAATTCCATCAGAAAGCGGTCTTTGAATGTTCCGGGTTCGGATTCATCCGCATTACAGACGAGGTGACGGGGGACGCCATCCGGCTTGGCGAGAAAGCTCCATTTCAGACCGGTCGGGAAACCGGCGCCGCCACGACCACGCAGGCCGCTCTTCTTCACTTCTTCTGTCACCTGGTCCGGGGTCATATTCTTCAAAGCCTTTTCCACACTGGCATAGCCGCCTTCGCGACGCCATACATCGTAATTGACGATGCCCGGGACCTTTACTTTTTCCAATAATACTTGTCTGCCCATAATAAGCGTTTATCAACCCGCCACTGCGGCCGGGTCTTCACATTAGTTATTCGTTGCAGCAGTTCTTCTGCATTCTTCAATGATTTGATCGACCTTTTCCGGTGTCAGGTGTTCGCGGAAGTGTTTGCCCAGCTGCATCATCGGGGCATAACCGCAGGCGCCAAGACATTCGGTTGTTTTCAGCGTGAAGAGGCCATCCGCCGTCGTCTCGCCAACATTGATGCCCAGCTTCTTTTTTATATACTCGATGATGTCATCGCTGCCCCGCAACATACAGGGACCGGTCTGACATACTTCGAACATGTAACGTCCAACGGGTTTCAGATTGTACATCGAATAGAAGGTCGCCACTTCGTATACTTCGATAGGCTCGATCTTCAAAATTGCCGCCACATAGTCCATCGTCTCCGGGCTAAGCCAGCCGCCGAACTCCTCCTGTGCCAGGTGAAGGATCATCAGGATGGCACTTTTTTGCTTGCCTTCCGGATACCGGGCAATGATCTCGTCTACCTTCTTTAGTTTCTCGTCTGAAAATTTTACCATTTCAAAAAAGTTAAATCATTTTTTCTCTGCTCCGCTGCGGCCCTGCTGCGCAGCGCCTAACCGGGGCCACATGTCTGCTCGCTTCGCTTCGCTAACCTCCTTCCAGTCGGTTAGGCATCCATTTCTCCGGCAATCAGGTTCAAAGAGCTCATCACGATAACCGCATCACTCAGCATCGCGCCCTTTGTCAGTTCCGAATATGCCTGATAATAGATAAAACAAGGTCTTCTAAAATGCAGCCTGTAAGGTGTCCTACCCCCATCACTGATCAGATAAAATCCTACCTCACCATTGCCGCCTTCAACTGAATTATACACTTCGCCCGGAGGGATCTCGGTTTCCCCCATGACGATCTTGAAATGCCAGATCAGCGATTCCATCTTCGTATATACATCCTTCTTCTCGGGCAGGTAATAGGATGGGGCGTCAGCATGAAAGATCTCCGCTTCCGCGCCCTTCATGTCCTGGATCTTCTGGTAAGCCTGCCGGATGATGCTGAGCGACTGCCACATCTCGTTGTTGCGAACAAGGAAGCGGTCGTAGCAATCTCCGGTCGAGCCTACGGGTATTTCGAAATTAAAATCTTCGTAGCTGGAATAAGGCGTATGTACTCTTACGTCATAGTCGACACCGGCAGCGCGCAGGTTGGGACCGGTAAAGCCATAGTTCAATGCGCGTTCGGCACTGATAGGCCCGGCGCCGATGGTCCGCTCCATAAAGATGCGGTTGCGGGTGAACATATTCTCGAACTCCTTCAATACATCGGGATATTCGGCGAGGAATTTTTCGATCTTCTCAAAGGCCGCATTCGTGAAATTGCGTTCGAAACCGCCGATACGACCCATATTGGTCGTCAGACGGGAACCACAAACTTCTTCATAGATCTCATAGATCAGCTCGCGGTACTGCATCACATAGAGGAAGCCCGTAAACGCCCCGGAGTCGACGCCCACCACTGAGTTACAGATGAGATGGTCGGAGATGCGGGACAGTTCCATGATGATGACACGCAGGTAGTCCACGCGTTTGGGGGTCTTCACCTGGAGTAATTTCTCGCAGGTGATATGCCAGCCCATATTGTTGATAGGAGAGCTACAGTAGTTAAGCCGGTCTGTCAGCGTGGTGATCTGGTACAGCGGACGGCGTTCGGCCAGCTTTTCGAAGGCCCGGTGGATATACCCTACCGTTTGTTCCGAAGAGACGATGCGCTCCCCATCCAGCTCAAGGATGTTCTGGAACACGCCATGCGTCGCCGGGTGCGTGGGACCCAGGTTCAGCGTGGTAGTGTTTTTTTCGATGCTGCCTTCCGGAAGCTTTACGTGATGCTCGACACTCATGTGTAAACTATTTTTATTTGATGGTGCCTCTGCCAAACATGGCATCATCTTTATCTATTCTTGTTTGATCTTCCAGCGGGAACTCTTTGCGCAACGGGAAATATTCCATCTCATCGACATTGAGGATGCGCTTCAGATTCGGATGTCCAACGAAATTGACCCCAAAGAAATCAAAGGTCTCCCGCTCCATCCAGTTCGCCCCGGAGTAAAGCTGGGTGGCCGTGAAGATATCCGGCTGTTCGATGCCCGTAAAGACCTTGAACCGGAGACGGATATTATCTGTTAGATTGTGGAGGTGATAGACAACCGCCAGCTCGCGGCCCGCCTGATCGGGATAATGTACTGCTGTCAGGTCGGTGAGAAACTGGAAGTGCAGCTCTTCGTCGTCGAAAAGGAACTGCATTACTTTCAGGTTCAGGTCCTTTGGAGCTTCAAAGGTCAGCAGACCATAAGGCTCTTCGAACCGTGTAAGCTGGTCTCCAAATTTAGCGATCAGTCGCTCTTTAATCGTTTCGTTGGTTAATGCCATATACAAATACGCCCCGCCCGAAGACAGAGAGCCTAATTTTTCGATTATTGAATCCCATAGCTTTGTAACAATCCCTTATACTGTTCGCTGTTCCTGCGCCGGACGCTTTCTGCGCCAACCAGGTCCTGGATCCGCATAAATCCATCGAGGATCGCTTCCGGGCGGGGAGGACACCCCGGTACATACACGTCTACCGGAACCACCTGATCGATCCCCTGCAATACCGAATAAGTATCGAAGATACCACCGCTGGACGCACAGGCGCCGACGGCCATTACCCAGCGGGGTTCGGCCATTTGCAGGTATACTTGTTTGACGATGGGACCCATTTTCTTTGCGATAGTACCCATTACCATCAGCAGATCGCACTGGCGGGGGGAGAAACCCAGCCGCTCGGCTCCAAACCGTGCCAGATCGTAGTGGGAAGCCATGGTGGCCATGAATTCGATGCCGCAGCAGGAGGTCGCAAATGGCATGGGCCACATGGAGTTCTGGCGGGCCAGTCCAACCACTTTGCTCAGGCTGGTGGTGAAGAAGCCGTCACCGGCATAACCCTCGGGCATATCGACAAGGCTGATATTATCTTTAATATTTGCCTTTATGGGATGAACGTTGAACCTTACCGGACGTGCCATATTGAAATATTTTAATACAAATGAAGAGAAAATCGTGCCCTGCTAACGGCACAACTCATTCATTTAACAACAATCGTGTAGTTATATTGTGCGATCTTGCCCCGCCAGAGCTTCGTCGAAGCGAACTTCGGCAAAGCTTCGTCCCTCGCTTTTCCTCGTTCATTCCCTTCGCTTCGCTTGGGAACGCCACGGTTCTCCTCGCTCGTTAACTTCGTTTCACTCGTTAATCCTCCCAGGTTAGCGCTCCCTTCTTGATGATATAGATGAAGCCTGCGAGGAAAAACCCGACAAACATCAGCACTTCGGCAAACCCCGCCCATCCCAGCACACGGAAATTTACCGCATAGGGATAGAAGAAGATCACTTCCACATCGAACAACACAAATAAGATAGCTACTAAGAAATATTTTATGGCCATCGGATGGCGGGCATTGCCAACGCCTTCGATACCGCTCTCGAAGTTCTGTAATTTTTCGGCCGTATTGCGTTTGGGCCCAAGGAGGTGCGTGACACCAAGGACAAGTCCGACAAAGCCAAGAGCGAACAGAAACTGGACACCGATGGGGAAATAACTGTAGGAATTATTCAAGTTCGCGTTCTGAGCAAGGGTATTGGCCTGTAGTAAAAAGATGTCCATCTTTAAAGTATTACACCGGCAAAAATAAGCCAGCCTTTGGAAATTCCAACATTTTAATAAAATAAAGAACGGCCCGGAGTGATTCCCGAGCCGTTCATTATCAATTATATTATGAATTATACCACTACAGTCCCGAATTGCGCTTCGGAGCTGGTCCGCATTAGCTATTTAGCGCCGGTCGCCTTTGGTTTAGCGGTACCCGATGAAGGTCTTGCCTGCTGTTTCTGGGCGGCCTTTTCCAGGATGCTGATGAACTTGGACGCATCCGCATT
>DATJJA010000026.1:0-4107 GCA_035492595.1 Puia sp. | reverse complement strand
CGATAAAATTCCCTGCCTATTACCCCTACGCCGTCAAAATAGTTATTCAGGTTGTCCCTCATCCCGGATTCTATTCCATCCACGAGGTTCTGTAATTCACTGAGCGAGGCATTCTCTGAAATGGTTGCTGCACCGGGATTGTTGGGGTCATTGATAACATCCACTTTGCAGGAGGTCCAGGTTAGTATTAGCATTGCTGCCAACAGCGGCAGTAAGCTATTTTTTGAGATGATCTTATTTTTCATAACAAGTTATTTTCAGTTTAGAAAGCAACGGATAGGTTAAAATATACACTCTTGGCAGAGGGGAAGGGTGTGACTTCCACATTGCTTGAGATGGCATTGGCGCCAAAGTTGGATACCTCCGGATCGTAACTGGGATATTTGAAGGAATTGATAAGGTTCCGGCCGGAGACGCCTACAGTAATGCGGGATACGCCTTTGATCAGGTCTTTTGGCAGCCGGTAGTTCAAGCCGATCTCCCTGACCCGGAAATAGGAAGCGTCCTGTACGAACGGGCGGGCGGTCACACCTAATTCAGACAAGCGGAAGGGACCGTTTGCCGTCTGTTTGGCCGGGTCAAGGCTTATTTTATCAAAATCAGGTGAGGTGCCAAATATGTCGCTAAGCAGGGTCGTCAAATTGATATTGTCGCCTCCTTTTTTCCAGTGGAGAAGAAAACTAAACTCAAAATTCTTCCAGGTCAGCAGGCTACGAAGTGAGGATTGGAAATCGGGTTCGGCATCCCCGAATTTATGCAGGCCGGATTCAGGGTCCTTTGAATCGCCCGGGCCCGGTATGCCCACCAGTTGAGTGGGACTTTGCCCTTTTTGAATATAATAGGTTCCCAGTGTGGCCCCAAAAGCTCCTGTAACAAACGAAGGCACATCCAGGCGGGTCACTTTCGCCGTGTTCTTCCAGAACCGCAATTCGACATTCCATTTCCAGTCCTGGCTCAAAAAGGGAATTGCATTAAGTCCCAGCTCAATTCCTCTATTCCTGATAGCGGCTACATTTTTCCATGCGAGGGAGAAGCCGGTTGAAGTGGGGACCTGCACATTCAGCAAAAGATCGTCTACTTTCTTTATATAATAGGTTCCTTCAAAAGTTATCCTGTTCTTCAGAATACCCAGGTCAAGGCCGAACTCCAGCTCCTTTTGTCTTTCAGGGCCCAGGCTCCCGTTGCCCTGCGTGAGGTCGATGAGCGAACCTGTAGTACCGTTGATAATTACAGGCACTAAGGAAGTATAGATGGCGCCAAAGGGAGCAAAATTGCCGGCCTCCCCATAGGCCGCCCTTAATTTCAACTGGTTCACCTCTCTCGATTGCCATCCCGCAAAATTTTGAATGTTGATTGCCAGGGAGCCCTTGGGATAATAGTAGAGTTTATCAGCATCTCCATTCCGGCTGGACTTGTCGCCTCTCAATCCAATTGTCGCTACGGCTATGTCATTATAGTTGAATTCTTCCTGGGCGAAAAAGCCCCTGTCTTTTTGAATTGTTTTGGCCTGTGTAACCTGGATGGATCCGGATTGGTTCAGATTCGTCTGGGTTCCTATCAGCTGAGTGGCTGTACTCACTACTGTATTCTGATCTATATTTTCAGCCGTTATACCGGCCTGGGTGCGAAAGCTCATTTTCGAACCGGGCTTGAAATCGTAGATGGCAAAGGCGGCGATATTCGAGTTCTTTGAAAGCGTCGTTCCAAATATGGAAGCTCCGTTGGTGCCATTCCCGCCTTTTTCAAATTGTAATTCTTTGGGGAATATTGCGGTAGTAGCAAGCGTATAGTTATCGATACCTCCGCGGGCGGTCAGTTTCAAATTGTGTTGTTCTGATGTAACAACCTTCCAGTTCACGGAGCCTCCAATCAGGGTCCTGTTCACGTTCTCCCGGTTGGTCATCAGATCCCTTGTCTGTAAAAAATTGGAGGGGGCGAGAGGGTTATTTGGGTAATTGCCATTGGCGTCCGGGTGAAGGTTCACCCAGCTGGGCGTGGAGACAAAGGAAACCCCCAGCGTTGTGCTGGTATTATCATTATCGAAGAACCCCCGGTCCGACCTGGACTCGATATAGTTGGCGTTGACCGAAAAGTCAAGGGAGCTGGTGATCTTCTGTTCGAGATTGGCCCGGTAAGAGACTTTTCTGTAGTCCGTGTGTTTTACGATGCCATTATCGTTTCTAAAAGTAACTCCCACAAAATAGGTCGTATTATCGCTGCCACCGCTGACGCTCAACCGGGTGTTGTTCATAAATCCCTTACGGCCATACAATTCATCCTCGTAGTTGTATGTCTTACCGTTGTTGGCGTTGTAGATCGACAGGCCGGCAGCTCCGAATGCACTTCTGACTTTCGCCGTGTCCCAACTGCGCTGGCCAAGTTTGCGCAACTGCCATTGTTCGCCGACGGTTTGTCCTATTTCAATTCTCGGCTTGCCTCTGATACCCCTTTTGGTAGTAATAATTACGACACCAGCTGCTGCCCTTGAGCCATAAATGGCGGCGGCCGAAGCTCCTTTCAGAATTTCGATCCGGTCGATGTCTTCGGCGTCGAGGTCTGCGATGCGGTTCGACGGGTTATCCTGAAAGTTGTTGTTTCCCTGTCCGGCCGCTTTTGAAATGACATTTAAACCGGCATTGATGGATGAATTATCAAAATAGACGCCATCCACGATAAATAATGGTTGTGAATTGGCGACAAGGGAAGTAATACCTCTTAGTTTGATCGATATGCCTCCTCCGGGAGCACCGGAGTTGGCGGATATATTCGCGCCGGTGAACTTTCCATATAAGGCTCCATCTACGGTCGCCTGGGTAACCGTGCCTATCAGCGCCCGACCGGATACAGAGGCTACCGAGTTGGCCAGATTGGATCGTTTTATGGAAGTGGCCAAACCGCTCACTACCACTTCATCCATCTTACCGGCATCTTCGACCAGTTTGATCAAAAGTTCTTTGGTATCCGGGTCGACGTTGAAAGTCTGGGCGCTGAATCCGATGAACGAAATTACAATTACTCCCCTGCTGGTTGGGAGGTTCAGTGTAAATTTTCCGGCTGCATCAGTGGAAGTAGAGCGGGTGCTGTTTTTAAGGCTAACAGTCGCCCCGGCCAGTGGGTTGTTAGCGGCGTCTGTCACTATACCCCTTATTGTAACTTGCGCCAGCGATGTCAATGGCAATAGCAATACAAGCAACGGCAAAATTGCTTGCATGAGTGTTTTTTTCATAACATTAGTTTTGGTGAATTAAGGCAGCAAGTAAAATATACGAAATATTTTTAATATTTCGTTCAATACGCGGGAAATTATTTGGACCCGCCTCGTAAGGCTTTACACTTTAAGACCTATAAAGATGTGCTGTTGAAGCTGTGACAGGACATTTCTAAAAAATGAGCTGCCGTCTTCGTCAAGCACTTTATACATATCCATCTTTGTCAGCAACTCGATCAGGGCAAGATAATCCTTCATAAAGGCAGCCCTGGCTTCGTTCTGGTTTTCGTCGTAGTACTTTTCGGCCAACTGTATCTTTGCCAAACGAATTTCCTTTTTCTCTGCCGCATCTTTCAGAGACCAGGATAATTCGAACATCCTCCTTTTGATCGCGCCATATTCTTTGGCTATTTCATGCAATGCTTTATCCTGGTTAAATTCGTGAATGGTATCGAATGGCTTATTCAAAAAGGGTTCCAGTTCATTCAGTCTCTTTTGTAAGCTTTCGAGCTCTGATAATATTATATCTTTCATACTACTATTTTCAAAACCGCATACAATTCCTTCTGCCCCTTACCCGTGACGACCACGGCCCTGGAATTCCTCGTCCTTCTGATCCAATCTTCCTGCAACATCTTATCCAGAAACGCCGCTGCCAGCGATCCGGCGATATGATAACGTCTTTCGCTCCAATCAAGGCAGGGGCGTAAAAAGGAACGACGCAAAGTGACCAGTTCATCGACATCTATGCCCAGTCCGCCAAACCACCGTTTCCCTTTTGCGGTCAATGCGAAGCTGCTGTCGATACTGGTCATCATTCCCTGCTTCAATAAAGCGTCGGCAATCATCACACCCGTCCTGCCTGCCAAATGATCATAGCAGGTGCGGCATTGCTTTAT
>DATJJA010000025.1:0-10366 GCA_035492595.1 Puia sp. | reverse complement strand
ATCCTGTTTATCTCCCAGCCCCCACTGAGCCGTCAGATAAAGGAATTGGAACAGGAATGGGGGAGCGCTTCTCTTCTCCAGGAAAGATAGACGAGTGAGTCTTACCGATGCCGGAAAATTTTTCAAAGCCGAAGTCGACGTTATCCTTGCGCGTCTCGAGGAAACCAAAGATTTAGTACGTCAGATACATAACAGCGATAGTGGCGAACTTAAGATAGGCTACATCAGTTCTGTGTACCAGTCACGCCTGGCAGATGTTTTGAAGGAAATGCGCGATATTTTCCCTCATTTTAGAACGAACCTGTTCGAGATACCCACGGTAGCGCAGATACAAGGGTTGGAGCAGGGTACCCTGGATGTGGGTATCTTGCGTGGGCCCATAGAGTCGCACCGGTTGTCGGTCAACACCCTTTTCTTTGACCCCTTTATGGTTGCGATGCCCGCAGGGGAGAATGAATACAAATCGCGAAAAAAGTTAGTTGCTTATCTTAAAAACCAACCATTTATTTTTTTCAGTAAAGCTATCGCCCCCCATTATCATGAAAAGCTCATGGAAATTTGTGGCCGGCTGGGCTTCGTCCCGGACATTGTGCATGAAGCCAATAACGTACATTCTATTCTGCAACTGGTGGAAGCTGGTTTAAGTATTTCCATTTTACCACATTCGCTCAAGCAAAAATATGGTTACCTGAATGTATCTTTTATAAAATTGGACGATATTCCGATAAACACGGAAGTTGTATTAGCTTATAAACAAAGCAACAAGAAAGCAGCGCTCAAATGGTTCATTGAAAATTATCGACCGTGAAATCAACCCGAACCGGGAATCGACGATAAGTCCTATATTAGATCACCCATTGTCTATGAAAATCAATAACCCCAATCGATTATTTGCCCTGATTGGCTTTTTACTTGTGGCAACATCCTTGCTCAGTTTTGACATCTTTAGCCACAACAAGGCGCCGGACACGGATTGGTGCGACAAACCCCTCAAGGTTATCCTGGATATTTTCCTGGCTTGAGGGCAAACCCGTGCCACCCGTCATCTCATTGAGGTATTTGTTCCACCAGGATTTCATTTCCCGCTTTGTCATAATAAGTGCAAGTCAATTTATCCAGGCAAACAAACCATCGCTCAATCCCCGTTTCAGCGCAGTGCTTACAGAAAGTAAGATAGTCCGTTTCACCCTGCTGATGAATTTTTAGGTAATGCTGAAACTTTGTTTTGTCGGCGAGATGAAAAATATCCAGGTCTTCGTACATAGATTTCGATGAAATCCGGTAATCATTGGCACCAAAGTACTCGGTATGGCTGTCTTTTACCCTCGTTTCAAAAGCCGTAACCCCGAAGGTTTTGATTTCCTGAATGTATTTAGGAAAATCCCCACCCGATTTCACCTTGCTGTGCGCTGCTTTGATCTGTTCTACTGTAAACATTTTCTTATTTTTTTGTTATACAGCAAAGGTCAGAAACTGTCCATTCGCGGAATTGTAAAAAATCGTTTTTTACAGGAAACGCTTGAAATTATCGGGAGTATCGCCCGTGTACTTTGAAAAGTCTTTGATGAAGTGTGCCTGGTCAAAAAAATTATTGTCATAGCATATATCCGTCAGAGATTTGGCGTTCCCCAAATGATCCAGCACCTCGTTGAAGCGAACAATAGAGGCAAATTTTTTTGGTGTCGCTCCCACTAGTTTTCTAAATCGTTTTTCAAACGGACTCTGACTGATAAAAAGCCGTTCGGTGAGCTCTTTAATCCTTATTGTTCCTTTTGTTTGATAAATGATTTTCACCGCCTCCATGATTAATTTGTCTGTCTGAATGTCCTTTAGTTGTGAAAGCAGGAACCTTTCAACAATATGGATACGTTGTTTATCGGTGTGGGCCAAAGTCAATTTTTCTTCCATTTCGCCAACACTGTTCTTATCGAAAATATCCAAAAGCGAAACGCTTAGATTGAATAGCTCATGAGCAGGATGGAAAGCAAAGTGGGCAAACCCGATTTCTGTAAAATATACCAAAATGGTCCCTATTTCAGCCGAGTTCCTAAAAGTCTTATAGCTATCGGAAATTCCTGTGATGCCCGCTGCCGCCAATTTATCTTCGGTATCCCCTTTAATGGTCGAAAGCTGGCCGCGGTATTGAAACCCGATCACAAGCCCGGTGGATGGAAATACTTTATACTCAGATTCAACATCATTTTCCGACACTACAAAGTATTTGATGTAGTGCTTTAATTGGTCTATTGGTATGAATTTGTCAAATCTCATTCTGTTACCGGCTATCATTGACGTGATGATTATCCCTTCCGCAGTCCAAAAATATAACATTTTGACCACTCTCCGATACTACTTAAATTTACCTGGCCGATTGTAATCGTTGCTGAATCGGGTTCGCCAATCATAGGTTAATGCCAGGATACCAACCACTTTTAGCCAAAAATGCTTTAGGGTCTTTTATTTCAATGATCTCCCGGATAGCGGCTTGTTTATCTGTAGCGTGTTGATAATAGCTCTTGACGATGCGGTATCCAACCCAATAGCCGATGTCGCCCGACTTATCCATCGTACCATTATACAGCCAACTTGTTAAGTCGTGCTTATCCTCGTCAGCAACAAATGAGGTCTCAATCTCAGCTTCGTGTCCGTGGGCAATCACCGCCAGCTGTATATTACTCAAACCGCCTGATATGAATTCGCCTACGAAATCAGCCGCACCTTCTACAAGTGATCCCTCCAGCACTGTTGGGTTTGGGTCGTCCACCATTTCCTGCGCTTGCTGCACATGCACGTATTCGTGAGCGATTACGTGCACGAACCGGTCTTCGAGGTTTTTATCATAATACGTAATCCCGCACAGCGCTTCCAGCCCGATCTGAACACCTGAGACCGGACTGCCTATAGCCACCGGCTTCCCCCGGCCGATAGCAATAGTAATAGCCGGAAATTTGGCCGCAGGATAAATCTCGCGCAACTTGCCCAGGGCCTCTTTAAGCCGGATTTTGACGGCCGGCAACACTTCGGCACCGTGGCGTGCCGTAGCATAAAGTTGCGGTTGCTTTACTATCGCCTCTTCAATGCGCTGTGCTGTGGTATTTCTTAGACGGGCGAAAGTGCGCAGCCCGTCAGTACCTGCATCAAGATAATCACTTTGAAGTTTCGCCGTCGTAGGGTGACCTCCGGCTTCATCATAGACCTTATAAAACAGGCTTACGTCTTCTGTATGAATATTCGGTTCACCAGGTTTAGTAATATTTGCTGTCTGAGCTACCGTTGTTTTGCAAGAGACCAACACAAGGTAATAAATAAATAGTTTGAGGTATGAAATAGCATTTTTCATACAACGAATATATAAAAAAGGCCGCCTCAAATTACTTTGAGACAGCCTCCTGAAGGTTGAGATACATATCTGCCAGCAGGGCATAAGCGCGGTAGACATCGCTCTTCGTTGCAGGTCTGATACTGGATGGTCACCCCGACGGTATATACGCCGAAAAATTGGCCATATACTGTTGAGGTTATTTTTTGATAATATCTATTATTCCTTCATTCTCGATGATCATCATGCCTACCCTGTCGGCGGCGATACCTTCACGCAGGATATAAGGATAATGGGGCCGGCCGTTCTCGAGGATCGTGGGCAGATAGGCGAACCGCAGGTTGTCCCGCCGCTGCCGCAGTACCTCGCCGGCTTCGACGATATGCGTAGAGATGATAAAGGCACACCGGCGGTATTTCGAAAAAGCCTCGGTGACGGCCAATGTTCCGTCATACGCATCCTTGACATTCGTGCCTTTGAACAGCTCGTCGAACAGGACCACCAGCCGCTTGCCTTCGCTGACAGCCTGCGCTACGTTCTTTACGCGCAGGACCTCGGCATAAAAATGACTATGCCCCAGGCTGAGGTCGTCGGCCACGTTGATGGAGGAGAAGAGGCCGTCGCGTACGGAGAACGCCATTTCTTTTGCCGCGACAGGGAATCCCATATGCGCGAGGTAGATCGCTATGCCGAAGGCTTTCATGAAAGTCGATTTGCCGGCCATATTGGCGCCGGTGAGAAAGAGCATGTTGGTATTTTTGTCGAGGACTATGGTGTTGCCGACCGCGTGGGGTACGGCGGGGTGTTTTAAGCCGTCGATCCAGAGGATATTATCGTCCGCGGGCAAGGCGCCGGCATACCCCCAGCCATTGGCCCGGGCCAGGTTGCTTACACTGATATAGACGTCCAGCTCGTTCAAGATCATTCGGACGGTCTCCAGGCCTTCCCGCATACGGGTTCGTAAAAGATGGTCATACCGTGCGCCCGTCACCAGCGACCAGTCGGCAGAGGGATCGGCAGCCAGCAGGTCTTCCACCCGGCGGTCTTCCAGCAGCTCGGTCATCCGCCGGTCGGCTAATACGGTCAAAGCCTGGTTGGCACGCGAAGCATACGGCCCGGACGGATCACGTGTTACCAGGTCCCGTAGAAAATCATGCAGCACCTGCAATCCATGGACCGCGGCGACCAGCCCTTCCCGTAATACCGTATAGGTGTCATCCCGCACCAGCGAAGCCATCGCTTTCCGCCGAAGGTTACCCCATATCGCAGCCGGCAGATGACCATGACCGGGGCTTTCGAGATAATTCTCCATCGCCTCCACCTGGGTACCGCTCAGTGGAAAGACCATGTCCTGGGCGGAGAAATAACGTATTAGCCCGCTTCTTCGATTGATAGCCTCCGCATCCGCGAGCGGATGGCGAAACAGATCCTCGAGCAACCGCTCCCCTCCCCTCGTCTGCACCTTGCAGAACAGGCTGAAGATGGAACCTCGCCGGTGACGGCCAAGCAGGTTGAGGTCATTGAAGGTCTGTTGGTCAGTGAAAAAGCTCATGATGCCTGTTTATTTCCATTTTCGAGAATATCCAGTATGCCTTCATTGCGGATGATCACCATCCCATGCCGGTCATCGGTGATGCCGCGCTCGAGTTGGTAAGTATACACCGGCCGGGTCCCCTCCATCCGCGTCGGCAAGAACATAAACCCAACATTTCCGCACCGCTCCCGCAGCACCTCTCCCGCCTCGATGATATGGGTGGAGATCACGAAGATGCTGTCCCGCTTCTCCGCAAAGGCCTGTGTGATGGCGATCGTCGCCTCATAGGCATCCTTGACATTGGTGCCGCGGAACAGTTCGTCGAAGATCACCAGCAGGTTCCTGCCGCGGTTCAGTTCCTCGGCCACTTTCTTCACACGCAGCACCTCGGCATAAAAATGGCTGGCGCCCATGCCCAGGTTATCGGCCAGGTTGATCGTAGTATACAGGCCGTCGAACACTGAGAATTCCATAGAAGTCGCGGCAACGGGGAATCCCATATGCGCGAGATACATGGCGATCCCCAGCGATTTCATAAAAGTGCTCTTACCCGCCATATTGGCGCCGGTCAGGAACACAATGTTATTGTCGGAGGAGATGGCTATCGAATTGGGGATCGCATTGGCCAAACCGGGATGATACAGTCCCTGCAGCCGTACCGTATGCGACCCGCGATCGAGCACGACAGGGAAAGCTAATTTTCGGGCGACGGCCACACGCGCCACCGTCAGATAAAGATCGAGATAATAGATCCGCTCGAGCAGGCGCCGGACCACGGGTCGATGCCGGAAACGCAACTGCTCATCCAGCAGGGCGATCTGCTCCAGGGACAGCTTTTTGCGGGGGGAATGCTGCAGCACGTCTGTAAATGCCGGCTCATCCAGCAGGGTTAACATGGCGCTGCGTTCCTCTGCGTAGGCCGTGCCATCAGCCGCCGTCACCGATACGAAATCGCGGCAGGCATGCACCATCTCCACCAGCGAGGCGACACCCTTGTGAATGACCGCCTGGCCGGCATCCGATGCGATCAGGCCCGAAATCCTTCGACCCAGGCTGATGTCTTCATGAGACAGCCTGGTCCGCTCATCGGTATTGGCCAGGTACTGCTCGATAGCGTCGAACCAATCCGGCTGACAGGGAAAGGACAGGCCGGCGCCGGCAAAGAATTTAAAGAGCCCGATCCGCTTCCATATCGCATCCGGCCTCGCCAGCGGTTCATGGAATAGCTGCTCCATCAGCATGGCGCCGCCGCGGGTTTGGGTATGATTAAAAAGACTATAGACCGAGCTGTCGCCCCGCTTTCCAAAAAGATTCAGGTCCTCCAGCGTTTGCTTATCGGTGGTGAAGTTCATAGACGGTTATTTTCTTTTACGCCGGATCAGCAGGATGCTGCCGAAGACAAGCAGCAGACCCGGGAGCACGCCCATCAGCATCACCTTCAGGAAGGTCAGTCCGCTATCGGTGAGATTTAGCCGTTTATCCGGCGATGGCGGCCGCGAGGTATCGATAGGGAACTCGCCGTGCGTAAACCAACTGAAGATAGCCGTGCCGAAGTCGAAATTGCAGGTCTGGATATTGAACCGGCCCAACTCCGCGTTGCTCAGGAAATCGGCGTCCCCAGCCACGACGATCCGTTGCTCCTTGCCGTTGATCGTACGCGTAAGCCCGACCACAACGGGCAGCGGCCCCCGCTGATCACCCTGGCTGGAGTCATACCGGAGGATGTCGGGGTCGGGATCTTTGGCCTCGGGCTTCTTATGCCTGCCACCTTCCCCAGACCCGTCGCCGAAGGTAATCGTAAGGCCGCCCATGTTGTGCGGTGTCTCCTCGTCCTCGGCCAGCTCGATCATATTCTCATCGGGCTTGATCTTTTTGTTCCAACTGCGTTTGCCGGCCGTCATCGCGAGCGGGATCGCGGTAAAAGGGCCACCGGGGCTCACCGACAACCCTGCCGCACCATGCATGGCTATGACCATGCTGTCTGCGAAATCGTCATGCAACTGCGGGGTAATGGCCGCCGCCTGTTGGGTCAGATACGGCTGCACCAGCTCGGGCGAGAAATCCTTGTTCTTCTCCACCATCATCCCATCCATCATCCGGACACCAAAGGGCGCCAGCAGCGGATTAATGATATCCTGTCTACCCGGCTCGCCCGCGATCAGCAGGTTGCCGCCATCGGCTACGTACCGCTCGATCTTCCGTAATGATAGGCTGTCGAATGCCACTTTCGGATCGGCGATCACCAGGGCAGTGATATCGTTCGGGATGTCCTGGTCTTTCAGAAATATCTTTTCCACATCGAAACCCTGGTTGACCAGCGAATACCGGAAAGTAATCTCGTTGGTCAGGAGCCTGAAATACCGGTCTCCCTTCTTGTCGATGCTACGCTCGGACTCACCCTGTACGAACGCGATCTTCGGCATCTTCGCCTGCATGAGCCGCTTCAGCGCCGCCGAGGTCTCGGTCTCGGACGGAAAGACTTGCCGGTCGTCGAACAGCCGCAGAAAGGTGCTCCGTCCGTTGTAATGCAGGTCCATGACATACCGGTTCTGCTCGGGTCGCAGGTCGATGGTTTTGCTGATCTCCGCCGGTGTTTCAAACGACTTCAAGTCGACCTTATAGGATTTAGCATACCGCTCTGCCAGCTTTGGTAACGTCACACCGGGATTGGACTTGAAAATATTCTTGTCCTCCGGGCTATCGTAGAAATAGACATACTTGAATTTGATATCGGGTTTGAACCGGAGATAGGGCTCCCAACGCGCCAGGTCGGTATTGCGTTGTTCGGGTTTGCCATACCAGAACCGGTTATCCAGCAGGTTGATATACGAGGTCACCTCCAGGGGTTTGTCCTCCATCTCTTTGATGACCTTCTGCGCATTGACCGTCAACGTCATGGTCTTATTGGCCGTGGTATCGATATATCCCGTCAAGGACGGTTTCGAGCCGATATATCCGATGGCCAGGCCGCAAACGACGATCAGCACATACCGGCCCGCTTTGACGACCATGGGCCTCGACTCGCGGTCACCCTGCAGCTTGTAGATGGCAAAGGCCAGGAACATGGCGATGATGACCAGGAAGTAGATGAGGTCCTTGGTGGAGATCAGTCCCAGCAACATGTGATTCGCCCGTCCCTGTATGGACAGGAAATACGCCAGGTCGCGTACGAAATCGATATCCTGCCACAGTTCGCCAATATAGCTCAGCGCCGCCAGCACTACCAGCGTGCTCAAAGCCGCCACGACCTGGTAGGAGGTCAGACACGACATAAAGAGGCCGATGGCGGCATAGGTGCAGAGTAGCAGGTACACGCCCAGCAACGCCTCGAAGAGCATGCCCGCATCCGCATGCTGGATATTGAACAAGCCCAGCACCGATATCAGCGCCAGTATCAGGACAAGTGCCAGGTTGTAGACCATCATGGACAGGAATTTTCCGAAGATGATCTCCCGCACCTTGATAGGCGAGGAGTACAGGAGCTTGATGGTGCCTGCATTGATCTCCCGGCTCATCAATCCCATGGTCAGCAACGGCAAATACAGATAAAGACTCCCGACAAGCTTCGGCCAGATACCATAAGGCGGGCCAAAGGTGCGGGAGGTCAGGAATTCTAGATATTTCAGTCCACGGCCGCCCAGGTCCTGGGTGGTCAGCGTCCCCTCGAGCATACCGGTATACGCCAGCCCGCTCTGGAACACGAAGGCGATCAGCAGGAACCAGGCGATAGGAGAGTAAAAAAGAAGTGCCAGCTCGGTCCTGGCAATTTTTAGGATTGTCTTCATGAGCTTTATTTTGTCCGGCCGTTATGATTGGAAAGTTGAGCAAATATTTCGTCGAGGGAGCTTTTGTCGAGCATGATCTCCCGCAGCCGCCATCCCTTCGCCACGCTGACGTCGACGATGCGTTCGGTGATCTCCTGGTCGCCATTGAAATATAGCCGGATCTGCTTCTCGGTGAGGTAGTCCGCCTTCGTGATCCCCGGCAACTGCAACAATTCTTCCGCAGCCGGCGGATTGTCCATATGCATGACCACGCTATGTGGTTCCATATAATTGTTGAAGGCGTCCATCGTGTCGGCGAAAACGATCCGGCCGTTGTCGATCATCTTGATCTCCTTGCAGAGCAGCTGTACTTCCGACAGGATATGCGAGGAGAAGATGACCACGCGGTCCGAGGCGATCTCTTTGATCAGGGCGCGGACCTCGATGATCTGATTAGGGTCAAGGCCGTTGGTAGGCTCATCGAGCACGACTAGCCTGGGGCGGTGAATGATGGCCTGGGCAATGCCGACACGCTGACGGTAGCCGCCGGAGAGGTTCCGGATCAGGCGGCCGCTGAAATGGCTGATGCCGCAACGTTCCTTTGCCATCTCCACCGCGGGTCGGATATCGGGCTTCGGCATCTTCCGCAAATTAGCGCAGTAGACAAGGTACTCATCGACCGTCAGGTCCATGTACAGAGGTGGGTTCTGCGGCAGGAAGCCGATCAGCCGTTTGGCGGCTTCCGGGTCTTTGCGCATATCGATGCCTCCGACATATACGTTGCCTTCGGTCTGGTTGAGACATCCGCACAGGATGTTCATCGTGGTGGACTTGCCCGCGCCATTGGAGCCAAGCAGGCCGACGATGCCGTTTTTTTCGATCTCGATGTTAATGTCACGGATGGCCCAGCTGGTCGAATACTTGTGCGACAGCCGCTCGATCTTTACAATAGGGTTGCTCATAATTTATTCGGGGGAAATGTGCTAAAAAATTCAGGATTCAATACCCGGGATTCTGCTTCAGGTTCACGTCGTTCTGCAATTGCAATATCGGGATCGGGTACAGCGCCGCATCCGCCGTCCAACCGGTCTTCTCCGCACTCAGCACCGTACCGGCCTGACCCGTACGCTTAAGGTCATACCAGCGGTGCCCCCACTCGGTGAACAGTTCGACCTGGCGCTCATGCATGATCGCATTCAGTACAGCCGTCTGCGAAGCGGGATTGGCCGTGCTGGCCGGAAGTCCCGCGCGGGCGCGTACGATATTAACGTCCGCCAGCGCCGCCGCCCCATTGCCCAGTTCCGCCGAAGCTTCGGCGCGGATCAGGTATTGCTCAGCCAGCCGGAGGATCATATAATCCTCGGTGGTCGGGCTGCTGGCCTGTATATTCTTATACTTGTGAGGGTAATACAAGGTATCCCCGTTGACAACCATCTGGCCCAGCCAATCTTTCGTCCGGATATCACCCGGCTCGAAGGCCTTCAGCAACCAGGTGTTTATCAGAAAATTGGGGGCGGCTCCGTAATTAGGCGAAAAATAATACCCCTCCGCCGTAACGTAGTAACCACTGGTAGCAGGCAGCTGCCAGATGGCTTCGGTGCTGCCGTCCAGGAAAGTCGTATTCGGATCGGAGGTCAGACTGTAGGACCCGGAGCTGATGACCGTATTAGCGGCGTCGTAGGCCTGCTGCCATTGCTGGCGGTAGAGATAGACACGCGCTAACAATGCCGTCGCCACGAGCTGATTCGG
>DATJJA010000024.1:0-23826 GCA_035492595.1 Puia sp. | reverse complement strand
AATGGATACTATCCGCAGCCCGTTCGATGATATAACGGTCGACATTTTTTTCATTCCCTGTCGACCACTGAAGGATAATGATATTCATCTCCGCATATGCGAAAAGACCGGAGTGATCTGCGGGGCTTACTATGATCGGATCGCCGTTGTTGGCAAAAGACTGGCCGTTGGTCTGAGCGGCAACTAGAAGTGCACCGCAGAAGATCAGGCCTGAAAAGAAGCGTTTTTTCATGACTACCTGATTTATTACACAAAGGTAGAGTGCAAACGGGGTGCCTCCGGTTAATGGGGTGTTACGGCCCCGTATTTTAATAACAAAAACTTCAAACTCCATCCGGTATTTATACTGTTACTTTGTCGTAAAGCTAACCAACTAATGCAGGTCAAGGAGAAAGGCCTCTATAACTACCTGATAGAGAAAAACATACCATTACTAAACGACAAGACTTTCCTAAAGGGTTTTAAAAAGGGAGAATTAGTCTACGGCCCCTCCCAGCACTATACCTATATCTACGAGATTGTCAGCGGCGCAGTAAAACTGGGGAGTATCTCCTCCAGAGGGCTGGAAATAGTCCATGAGATCGTGACACCGGGAGAGTTGTTTGGCAATTTGCGGCTGCTGGATGATCATGCGGGTTTGTTTGGCCTGCTGCAGGGGCTCCACAAACCGTTCTCAGAGTTTAGTAAGACCCTTGCGCCGACCCTCCTTCGCTGTTATGAATATGACTTTTTCAAGAGACTGATGATCAATGACCCCAATGTAGCGGAATGGTTCTATCCGAAGATCGTGTCACGCTGGTGTAAGACAGAGTCGCTGCTGATCTCGATCCGGTCGATGGAGCCCCGGGAAAGGATCAGACATATCTATGAACTGTACAGCACCCGGATAAAGACAGCGTCCGATAAGGTGATCCCGCTGAATACCAGTCTGTCTCTTAAAGACCTCGCCGATCTGACAGCTACGACAAGACAGCTGGTGGCGGATACGCTGAAGGGATAACCCCAATTATTTGCCGGGCTTAAAATAAAAGGCCGCTGACTGTTTGTCGGCGGCCTTTCGGGTATGGCGCAGATACTAGAAAGAGTAACGTGCTCCAAGCTGCACCTGGTAAGGCGTTCCGCTCCTGGACGTCACACCTACATTCTGATTGACGCTGTAGATATATTGTTGTTTGGCCTGGTCAAAGCCAGTTACATTCAACAGGTTCTGGTTGCCAAGCTGATAGCTGCCTCCCCAATTCTTATTCAGCAGATTGGAGAAGTTGAAGACATCGACGCTCAGGGTTATGGCCTGGTTCTTATAGATGTGCAGCATTTTTGCCAGACGCAGATCGATGGTTCCATAGAAAGGATTTACACCGCCATTTCGATCGGCGATCTTACCGATATATTTACGGATATAATCCCGGGCGCGGTTGGAGGTGTTGTCGAGTACGGACTGCATGGCTTTGGCGATCGCCGGATCGGTCTTGCTGTCCTTTGGATCGAAGATAAAGGCCAGATCATTATTGGTGCTGCCTGTTCCACCAAGGAAGTCGCCGTTGATGTCTGCATTGACAACGACGGAATAACGGGTCCCGCCGATGCCGGAGAACTTACCGCTGAGCGTAAACCCTTTCCACGATGGCAGCGAGCCATATACTACGATCTTGGTCCGGAACTGGTTGTCGGAATAATACATCTGGGAGAAATCGCGGGAGTCCGATTTAACCGGGCGGAAGGTGGAAGTATTGGCTACATTACCATTATATGAGGAGTTGTCCTTCGTGCTGTTCCAGGTATAGCTTACATTGATGTATCCATCCTTATAATAATTGAAGCTTCCGTCGATGACGACCGAGGCTTCGCTCAGCCTGCCCGCGTCGGTAAATTCGAGTACCCTGCCTACGTTCTGCGTCTTACGACCCAAAACGCTATTGGTGATACCTTTTGACGTTATGCTGGCCGCCGGCACGAATACACCGCGATTGGCTTCGTTGCCCAGCGTAAAGAAAGGCTGGTCTACCATATTCCTGTCCACATAGACATAATTGTTATTCGTGTAGGAATACAACAGATTTACACCCATCCGGAACCGGCGGGTAAAGAACTTATTATAGCTGAGGTTCGTCTTATAGACCCGGGGCATCCTGATATTGGGATCGTTGAGATTGATCGTCGACACCGTTGGTGCGCCGGCGATAAGACCCGGAGCAGTCGATGGGTCTCTGCGATAGGACACAAAATCCGGTTTTGGCACCAGATTGGGGCCGCCGCCTGCCGGTGTGGAGATGTCGATCGAAGCTATCTTGGTTCCTGAATTCTGGATATTGTTCAGCATGGCGTAGTTGACCGGGTTGACAGAAAAAATGCCGGCGCCGAAACGGACGATATCGGTCTTTTCTCCATTGAGATCCCAGGTCAGCTGCAGACGGGGCTGGATCATGCCAAAGTCTTTTGCCCGGGCATCCGTACGCAGCCCCAGGTTCTGTTCCACGGCGGGATTATAATCGGCCTTTGTCAGATAATCGGTAACATCCCAGCGTAAGCCGGTGACGAGGGTCGCGTTCTTCCAGGGGGAGAACTGGATCTGACCAAAGAGAGAAGTATTGAGGATATATTGCTGTACGGCGGGAATGCCATGCGTAGGAACTTCACGGGCATAACGATAAGGGTTGAGGTTATCGAAGTCCTGGAGGGAATTGAAATAGAATTTCCCGTTCTGTTCATTGGAGATATAATTGTTAAGATAGGTAAGGGTGTTGTCGGTACCTACCGTAACAGTATAATTGTCTTTTGTGATATAGGTGCTGTTGACCAGCTGGACCTGGTTGGCCACATCATGTTCGGGGGTAAAACGCTGGCCGCCGATCTGCACTGTGGTATTACCCTTTTTCCCGTTGGGGAGTTGGGAAGTGACGGACACGATAGCGCGGGGGATATTGGCGGAAGGCAGCTGTTCGTTGGCGTCATATTGCTGCAGAGTGGTCTGGTACTGAATTTTCAGTTCGTTGAGCACGGAGCGGGACACCTGGGTACGAAGAGACAGGATGGAACTGTTCTCCCGGGTATGATAGCTGCCATATACCTCATACAGATTGATGCTGGAGTTGTCGCTGTTGCTGTGTGGGTTATTCCAGTCGCTGTAGTTGTTACGCAGGGTCAGGCGGTTCTTTGCGTTGAGCTGCCAGTCGAGACGCAGAAAAAAAGTATTGGCCAGTGTCTTACGCCCGAACTGACCCGTCTGCGGGCTGCTGCTAACTCCATATTTGGTACGGGCGATATTGACCAGCGTGTCCAATGCGCCTTTGCTGATGTTGAGGCTGTTGGCGTCATCATTGGAACGTATATCGGCAATGGTAAAGGGCGTGGATTCGTTCTGACGGTCGAGGGCGGCAAAAAAGTGCAGCTTGTCCTTTATGATCGGGCCGCCGATGCTAAAACCATACTGGTTGGTCATAAAGGGCTGGTTGCGTCGGACACCGCGGATATCGTACTGACTGGAAAGCTCGTCGGCGCGGTAGTAGTCAAATACCGATCCTGTAAAGGTATTGGTACCCGACTTTGTCACGGCGCTGATCGTGCCACCGCCCGAACGACCCTGGGTAACATCATAGAGATTGGTGATCACCTCGAACTCCCGTATGGCTTCCAGTGACAGGGAATAGGGGCCGCCGCCTACGGTACCGGATGTAAGGTTGTTACGGGCGCTGAGACCATCGATGGTGTAGTTGGTGGAAGAGGCGCGCTGACCGCTAAGACTTCCGCCATTGCTGGTAGGGGCCAGGGCGGCAAGATTGGTAAAGTTCCGGTTCTGGGCGGGGATCTGCTGGATGGTTTGTGCGGAGATGGCGGTGCTGGAACCGAGACGATCTACACGGCTGTTCGCCAGTCCCGGTTTAACGACGACTTCCTCCAGCTGGGTGACCTTGACAGCCAGCGAAAAATCGAACAGGAGATCATCTCCCTGGTTGACGGTGATGTTCTCGCGAACTTCAGTGGCATAACCCTGGTATTCTACTTTTAATGACCAGGGACTACCGAGCGGCAGCTGAAGAAAATTGTATTTTCCGTCTTTACCCGTGAGCGTGGAAGCGGTAAAGCCGGTGGATAGGTTTTTTACTGTTACAGTTGCATTGACAACGGCTTCTCCTTTTGCAGTACGGACCATCCCTTTAATGGAGGCATCTGTACCTTGTGCGAAGAGAGTGGCCGGAAGGAAGAGGGTCAGAGCAAATAAGAGATAACATAACCAGATTTTTTGTCGTTTGGTGTTGCGCATATGGTCGATTTGTGCGCAAAACTAAATTTGGCTTCGATCGGCCCAGGTAAGATTCTAACATTCCGATCCTTGTTAATGATTTGGTAATGCAGTGAGTATGCGCCGGCGTCGGAGCAGGGAGTATGTGGGGGCACCGGCTATCGTTTTAGCAGCTTGCTGTTGACGATCTTTTCCATGATCTCCTCTTTCTGATATTTGCTGATGGGGACCTGGTAGCTGGCTATGTGAAGGATATTGCCTTCGATGGAGTTGATCTTGTCGATGGCCGCAATGTAGGACTTGTGAGGCTGGATAAAGGAGCTGGCGGGCAATTTCTCCTGGAGCATTTTTAGGGTGAGGTGGGTAATGATCTTTTTTTCGCGGGTATAGATGGCCACATAATTCTCCAATGCTTCGGCGAACAGGATGTCGGCGAACTGGATCTTTTCCAGCTTGCTATCCGCTTTCACGAAGATATAATCTTCCACAGAAGCTGGAGTCTGCTGCTGGCGAAAATAATCGAATGCTTTGTTGGCCGCTTTCAGGAAGCGGTCGAAGGGGATGGGTTTGAGCAGATAATCCAGCACTTCCAGCTCAAAGCCCTGCAGCGCATATTTTTCGTAGGCAGTAGTAAAGATGACCCTGGGCGGGGTGGGGAGATTTTTCAGGAAGTCGATGCCCGTCATATAGGGCATTTCGATGTCGAGGAAGAGAAGGTCCACGGGTTCCTGCTTGATCAGGGAATTCAATTCCAGCGCATTTTCGCAGATTCCTTTCAGTTGCAAAAAATCGATCTGGCTGACATATCCCTGCAGGCCTTTACGTGCAAAGGGCTCATCGTCGGTGATGATACATTTTATCTTCAGTGACATAGTTAGCGGTATTGAAGGGTGAGGATGGCGGTAAAATCTTTTCCCTGATTGGCGGCTGACAGGGTATGGCGGCCGGGATACAGCAGCTCAAGACGTCTTTTTAAGTTCTCAAGGCCGATGCCTTTTTCCTTTTTGACCGGGATATCATCAGGTATAGCATTGATCACGGTAAATTCGATCCGGTTGTTCTGAAGGGCGGCAGAGATGCGAAGATGATAATCCCCTCCGATATACTTAAAGGCGTTCTCTACCAGGGGCAGAAAAAGGAGGGGATAGACCTGCTGGCCGTCCAGGTCAGGGTCGAAACGGGTCTCCAATTGCAGCTTTTCCGAGCTGCGGGTTTGCTGCAACTGGATAAAATTATTGAGATAGTGCAGTTCCTGGCTGACTGCGACGGTCTGTTGCTGGTCGTAAAGCTGGTAACGAAGCAGTTCGGAGAATTTCTCCACGCTTTTTTTGGCGTCGGCCACATTTTCGTCCATCTGGAAATAAATAGTGTTGAGCGCATTGAACAAAAAATGAGGGTGGTATTGGGCTTTGAGGAATTTCAGTTCGGTCTGCAGCTGGTCGTTGGTGATCTTTTCGAGCTGTACCTTCCCATCGATATAGGCCCTGAGAAAGGTGCTGCTCCGGGCGATGCCATAGTAGATAAGAGAATACAGGAGAGGTATGGTATTCAGATCGACAACGTCATACCACTGAGCGCCGTCGTCGGTGAAAGCGGCCAGCGGAAGAAGGAAAACATTTTGAAAGACCAGGTTGAGCCCAAACAGCCAGAGCAGCTCGCGGACGACCCGTTTGTAGCTAAGACCGGTGGCGGGCCAGCGTTGATCGAAGTACCGGAACAGCCGGTTGCAGATCGCAAGGAACAGGTAGCTGAAAAGGATGCAATAGATCAGTTCAAAGGCGTTCAGTTTCCAGCTCCTATGCCAGAATTTCATGCCGGTAACCGTATCCAGCAGCAGCCGGATCGTAAAATAGACAGCGAGCCCATACAAAGGCGGAAAGAAATATTTTTTAAATATGTTCACCATAACAAGGTACAAAATTCCGGTTTTGACCCTGAAATGGAAATTTCTTTGACGTATGGATGATCCGGAGGGGTAAGTGGATACCAAATAAAAAAGTGTGGATTTTATTCCACACTTTTTTTACTGTCTTACATTTTTTCTGAAGGTGTTTGTTGGGACTGAGGCTGATATTCATGCAGCCAAAGTTTTACAATGGAATCGGTCAATTCCACCAATTCGCTAAAACTATCAGGTTTTCTAAGGAAACAGGAAGCCCCAAGCTCATAGGAAGTTTTACGGTCCTGGTTGAGCGTGGAGGTCGTCAGCACGATAACGGGTATCTGGCTGAACTGTTTGTTTCCTCTGATCTCCTTAAGAGCCTGCAGACCCAGCATGCCGGGCATATTGAGGTCGAGCAGGATCAGCGCAGGGAACTCTGCGTCGCCGGAATACAGCGTCTCCATCAGCATTTCGGCGTTTTCAATAAAAACATAATCAATCAGCGGGCTTCGTTCCAGGAAAGCATCCAATATGATCTGCCTGTCGTCCGGGTCGTCATCTACAATGAAGATGAGATGAGAATTGCTTTTCATAATTAAATAATAGTTGTTCTGAACGGTGATAAGGCCAGGCTGTTGTTCTTTATAAGGGTATCATAAAGTTATTATTTTACGACAAATTCACTAACTTCCAATCTACTTTATATTCCGAAATAAGATAAGTGATTTTCCGTTCAGCCTGTAATACTATAACCTTGCCAAATATATGGCGCGGGACTTGTGCTACAAGTGCCCGGAAAGCAAACCGGCAGCCTGCCGGAAAGCCAATATCTATTAAAATTTATATCTGTAAAGCAAAAGTGCATTATGGGACTTACAACCAGGGTTGCAAAGAAAAAAGCCGCACCAAACAAAAAAACAGCTGTCAAGAGTACAGTTTCAAGGTCAAATACCTCCAACGGCCGCCATACCCCTTACCAGGAAGATTCGCTCGTAGAGGATAAGGAGCTGCTCCGGATCCTGCTACAGGTGCGTAACGGAAATTTTACGGTGCGTATGCCCATTGGCGAAACGGGTCTGAAAGGCCGGGTATTCGACACGTTGAATGAGATCATCTCGCTGAATGAGGAAATGATGCGGGAGTTTACAAAGGCCGGCAACACCATCGGAAAACAGGGAAAGCTGACCCAGCGTATCGAGGTTCCCAATGCCAAGGGGTCCTGGGCAACGGGTGTCGACTCCCTCAATTCCCTGATCTCCGACCTGGTGCATCCTACTATCGAGATCGCGCATGTGATAAGCTCGGTGGCTAAAGGTAATCTTTCACAGAATATGCCCCTTGAGATTGGCGGTCATACTTTGCAGGGAGAGTTCTCCCGCATTGCCCGGGAGGTAAATGACATGGTAAAACAGCTGAACCTGTTCTCCATGGAAGTAACCCGTGTTGCCCGTGAAGTGGGCTCTGAAGGAAAGCTGGGAGGACAGGCGAAGGTAAAAGGGGTGGCCGGGGTTTGGAAGGACCTGACGGATTCCGTGAACCTGATGGCGGGTAATCTGACAGCCCAGGTGCGAAACATCGCGGATGTGACCACTGCGGTGGCCAAAGGCGACCTGTCGAAGAAGATCACGGTGGATGTGAAGGGTGAAATTCTTGAATTAAAGAATACGATCAATACGATGGTGGACCAGCTCAACTCGTTCAGCTCCGAAGTCACGAGGGTTGCATTGGAGGTAGGGACCGAAGGGAAGCTGGGCGGCCAGGCGCATGTGCGGGGTGTCGGGGGAACCTGGAAGGACCTTACGGACTCCGTCAACGGGATGGCGTCTAACCTTACCGGCCAGGTGCGGAATATCGCGGAAGTGACG
The DNA here is from genome assembly GCA_035492595.1 of Puia sp. GTDB lineage: Bacteria > Bacteroidota > Bacteroidia > Chitinophagales > Chitinophagaceae > Puia. The sequence continues at coordinate 15,839 of DATJJA010000024.1, read as the reverse complement.
ACGGCGGTTGCCAAGGGTGACCTGACCCGTAAGATCACGGTGGATGTGAAGGGGGAAATTCTCGAGTTGAAGAATACGATCAATACGATGGTGGATCAGCTGAACTCGTTTTCGAGCGAAGTGACGCGTGTGGCCCGCGAAGTAGGATCGGAGGGCAAGCTGGGCGGCCAGGCGGACGTGCCTGGTGTCGGTGGTACCTGGAAGGATCTGACCGATTCGGTGAATATCATGGCGGGTAACCTGACGGCGCAGGTGCGGAATATCGCGGAAGTGACCACCGCTGTTGCTACAGGTGACCTCTCCCGTAAGATCGATGTGGACGTACAGGGAGAGATATTGGAATTGAAGAATACGATCAATACGATGGTGGATCAGCTGAACTCGTTCAGCTCTGAAGTCACCCGGGTTGCCCGCGAAGTGGGTTCGGAGGGTAAATTGGGCGGTCAGGCTGCGGTAGAAGGTGTCGGCGGGGTATGGAAAGATCTGACGGACTCGGTGAACGGGATGGCAGGTAACCTGACGGCGCAGGTGCGAAATATTGCGGACGTGACGACGGCGGTGGCCCGGGGTGACCTGTCCCGTAAGATCACGGTGGATGTGAAGGGAGAAATTCTCGAATTGAAAAATACGATCAATACGATGGTGGACCAGCTCAACTCCTTCGGATCGGAAGTGACGCGTGTCGCGCGTGAAGTGGGTTCGGAAGGTAAGCTGGGTGGTCAGGCGGACGTGCCGGGTGTCGGTGGCACCTGGAAGGATCTGACCGATTCGGTAAACAAGATGGCGGGTAATCTGACGGCGCAGGTGCGGAATATTGCGGAAGTGACCACGGCGGTGGCCAATGGTGACCTGTCGCGTAAGATCACGGTGGACGTACAGGGAGAGATATTGGAACTGAAGAATACGATCAATACGATGGTGGACCAGCTGCGTGGTTTTGCATCGGAGGTAACACGCGTGGCGCGCGAGGTCGGTACAGAAGGGAAGTTGGGCGGCCAGGCCTTCGTGCCGGGTGTGGCAGGTACCTGGAAGGATCTGACCGACTCGGTGAACGGGATGGCTTCCAATCTAACCGGCCAGGTGCGAAACATCGCTGAGGTAGCTATCGCGGTGGCTAACGGGGATATGTCGAAAAAGATCACCGTGGACGTAAGAGGTGAGATCCTGCAGCTTAAAGAAACGCTGAATACGATGGTGGATCAGCTGCGGGCGTTCGCTTCCGAGGTGACTCGTGTGGCGCGTGAGGTCGGTACGGATGGCAAGCTGGGTGGCCAGGCCTTCGTGCCGGGTGTGGCGGGTACCTGGAAGGATCTGACCGATTCGGTAAACCAGATGACAGGTAATCTGACGGCGCAGGTACGTAATATTGCGGAAGTAACAAAGGCGGTAGCGTCCGGTGACCTGTCCAAGACGGTGGCCATTGACGTAAAAGGAGAGATCCTCGATCTCAAAAATACCATCAACGTAATGGTGGAACAGCTCAACTCCTTTGCCTATGAGGTGACGCGGGTCGCCCGTGAGGTCGGTACGGAAGGTAAGCTGGGCGGTCAGGCCGAAGTAAGAGGCGTGGCGGGAACCTGGAAGGATCTGACGGACTCTGTAAACATGATGGCTTCGAACCTGACCAACCAGGTGCGGGGGATCGCGAAGGTGGTGACGGCGGTGGCGACTGGTAACCTGAAACAAAAACTTTCGATCGTCTCCCGGGGTGAGGTGGCGCAGCTAACGGATACCATCAACGAAATGATCGATACACTGGCTTTGTTTGCCGACCAGGTGACGACGGTGGCCCGTGAGGTGGGTGTCGAAGGACGGCTGGGGGGGCAGGCCAGCGTGCCGGGCGCTTCGGGGATCTGGAAGAACCTGACGGAGAATGTGAACCAGCTGGCGCAGAACCTGACCACGCAGGTGCGCAGCATCTCGGAAGTAGCCTCGGCGGTGACAAAGGGTGACCTTACCCGGACCATCCGAGTAGAAGCGAAAGGGGAAGTGGAAGCCTTAAAAGACACCATCAACCAGATGATCGCCAATCTGAAGGAAACGACCCTGCGTAACCAGGAACAGGACTGGCTGAAGTCCAACCTGGCGAAGTTCACGCAGATGCTGCAGGGGCAAAAAGACCTCAATACCGTTACCCAGCGGATCCTGTCGGAGCTGGCGCAGGTAGTGTCGGCCCATTATGGCGCCTTCTTTATTCTCAAGCAGGATGAAGATTCAAAGGAAGACAAGCTGCGTCTGTTTGCCGCCTATGGATATAAATCTGAAAAGAATATCCCGACCGAATTCTCCATCGGAGAAGGCCTGGTAGGACAGGTTGCCTTTGAGAAGGAAAGGATCATGCTCTCAAACGTTCCGGGTAACTATATAAAGATCACCTCAGGTCTTGGCCGGTCGAAGCCCGCCAATCTCATTATTCTGCCGGTCCTGTTCGAGAACAAAGTGAAAGCGGTGATCGAGCTGGCATCTCTCGACGTCTTTAGTGAAACGCACCTTGACTTTGTAAGCCAGCTGACAGAAAGTATCGGGATCGTGCTGAATACGATCGAGGCCAATAGCCGTACGGAAGTGCTGCTGACACAGTCGCAGTCACTGGCGGGTGAGCTGAAGATCCAGCAGGAAGAGTTGCGGCGGACCAATGATGAATTACAGGATAAGGCCCTGCTGCTTGTAAAGCAAAAGAATGAGGTGGAAGCCAAGAACAAGGAAGTGGAAGAGGCGCGTCTTTCGCTGGAGGAGAAGGCCGAACAGCTGACCCTTACTTCGAAATACAAATCGGAGTTCCTGGCAAATATGTCCCATGAGCTGCGCACGCCGCTGAACAGTCTGCTGATCCTGGCGCAGCAGCTATATGAGAATGTGGAGGGTAACCTGACTGATAAGCAGATCCGTTATGCCAAGACGATCCACTCCTGCGGTGATGACCTGATCCAGCTGATCAATGATATTCTCGATCTCTCGAAGATCGAATCGGGTTTTATCTCGGCCAATATCTCCCCGGTGCGGTTCAGCGAGATCGCTTCGTTCGCGGAAACGACCTTCAAGCCCATCTCGGAAGCGCGGCATTTGCGGTTCACCATCGAGACGGACCCACGTCTGCCGCAGAATATGGAAACCGACCTCCAGCGACTGAACCAGATCCTTAAGAACCTTTTGTCCAACTCCTTTAAATTTACCGAAAAAGGAGAGGTCAAATTGCGGATCTATGAGGCCAACCGGAACTGGAAACAGGGCAACCCCAGCCTGGATGAAGCCAGGCAGGTAGTGGCCTTCGCCATTCATGATACCGGCATCGGCATTCCACAGGAAAAACAGAATATCATCTTCGAAGCCTTTCAGCAGGCAGAAGGCTCTACAAGCCGTAAGTACGGTGGAACGGGGCTGGGCTTATCGATCAGCCGCGGGCTGGCCGAGCTGCTGGGCGGAACGATAGAACTGGAGAGCGTTCCCGGAAGAGGCAGCACCTTTACGCTGTTCCTGCCGGTAGAGAACGTCGTCGGCCATATTTCCCGCGAAGCATCCGAAAGTCTCAACGCCATCCGGCAGCTGCAGCTGGGCGGGGACAGCGGAGAGATCGATACGCTCCTCAACTCCTTAAGAGTAACGGGGGAGACGATAGAATCAGCCAACAAGCTGAATATCGTCAACGAGATGATCAATGATACGGGGGACGATCGAAGTTCGATCCAGCAGGGTGACAGGATCGTGCTGGTCGTGGAGGACGATCTGCGTTTTGGCCGCATCATCATCGAGAAGGCGCATCTTTATGATATGAAGGCGGTGGTGGCCTCTAACTATTTGGAAGTCTTCGATTTCATTAACAGATTTACGCCGGTGGCCATCACGCTGGATGTGAAATTGCCGGACACCAGCGGATGGAAAGTGCTGGACCTGCTTCGCAATGACCTTAACTACCGGCATATTCCTATCCATCTAATTTCCGGGGAGGAGAACAGGGCCCTGGCATTGAAACGCGGCGCCCGCAGCTTCCTGCTGAAACCACTGGAGAATGAATCCCTGGACGAGCTCTTCGATGATATCCGCTCGTTCAATAAAAAAGAAGGCAGGAAGATCCTGGTCATCGAGGACAACGAACTGGACTCCTCCCAGATCACAAAAATGCTGCAGAGTGATAATATGCAGGTGACTATTGCCGCTACCGGTAAGAAAGCCCTGCAGGAATATAATATCAAGGACTTCGACTGTATCATCCTCGACTATACGCTGCCCGATATATCAGGTATAGAGCTGCTCAGGCAGGTTAGCGAAATAAAGCAAAAGCTGACCCCGGTGATCGTATATTCGGCCAAGGATTTTGACAAAAAAGAGCTGTATCATCTGAACAGAGCTTCCAATACCGTGCTACTAAAAGGCGTGAACTCCCTGGAGCATTTGTTGGAAGAAACGGTATTACACCTGCATATCAACCACAAGGAGCTGGCGCCGGAAAAAAGAAAGGTGATAGAGAACATCCGGATGCAGGACGATATCCTTACCGGCAAGAACGTATTAGTAGTGGATGATGACGTGCGTAACCTCTTTGCCCTGACTACCGTTTTTGAACGGTATAATATCAATGTCATCACGGCGGAGAGCGGTAGAGAGGCGATACAGATCATCAATGATGATAAGCAGAAGGTCGATATGGTGCTGATGGATATTATGATGCCGGAAATGGATGGTTATGAGACGACGCAGAAGATCAGGAGGGAACACAAGAACAATACCCTGCCGATCATCGCTGTGACGGCCAAGGCCATGAAGGGAGACCGGCAGAAATGTATCGAGGCGGGGGCGTCTGATTATATTACAAAACCGTTGAAGATCGATCAGCTGTTGTCGCTGATGCGGGTATGGTTCTATAAATAGATCAGCGCTTTTTGAAATAAATAATCCCAAACTCTCAAAACCTATACATGCAGCCAAAGATCATGATAGTTGACGATCGGGAAGATAACTTGCTGTCGATGGCAAGTGTGCTGGAGCCTGATGGTTATCATATCATAAAGGCCAGTTCCGGTCGCCAGGTATTGAAATTATTGCTAAATGACTTTGATTTTGCGCTGATCCTGATGGATGTACAAATGCCGAATCTGAACGGCTTTGAAACTGCGGCCCTGATCTATGAAAGGGAAAGGCTGAGACATATCCCCATTATCTTTATCACGGCGAATAATTACGGCGAAGAAAACCTGTTCAAAGGCTATCGGGCAGGTGCGGTTGACTATATCTATAAACCGGTGAACCCTGAGCTGCTGCGGGTGAAGGTCGGCGTATTCGTGGAGCTGTACCGAAAGAACCAGCGGCTGATGGCGCAGGAGCAGAAGCTGGTGGCTATCAACCGGAGCCTGGAACTGGAGGTCAATGAGCGGAAAGCCTCGGAGGAAAAAGTGAACGAGCTGAACAAGCAGCTGCTTGAGAATATAGCCCGGCTGGAATCGGCGAATAAGGACCTCGACCTTTTCGCCTTTATGGCTTCTCACGACCTGCAGGCGCCTCTCCGGAAAATTCGTATGTTCAGCGACAGGCTGCTGGCCAATCCGGGGGATGCTCTGAACAAGGAAAGCCGGCTCTATCTCTCGCGGATCCAGGAAGTGTCGCGGCGGATGCAGGACCTGATCAATGATATTCTCCGTTTTTCCAAGATCTCGGTGGAAAAACAGTCCTTTGAAGCGGTGGACCTCAATGGAGTGATGGATGAGGTCCTTTCGGAGATGGAAGGGCTGATCCGGGAAAAGAATGCGGTGATCACCGTCGACAAGCTGCCTGTCCTGCCCGCCAGCACGGTCCTGATGGGGCCACTCTTTTCGAATCTTATCAGCAACGCTCTGAAATACAGTAAAAAGCAGGGCGAGCCGCGGATCAGGATCCGGTATGAAGAGGCGCCGGTAGGCAGTGGCATCAATGGCCGGGAACCGGAGACCCATTATGGTCGTATCTACATTGAGGACAATGGGATCGGCTTTGATCAGAAGTATGCGGAACAGATCTTCGATATGTTTCGCCGGCTCCATGCCAACGCGGAGTACGAGGGTACCGGCATCGGGCTCGCTCTTTGCAAGAAGATCGTGGAAATGCACAAGGGATTTATCTCGGCCCTGGGCAGGCCGGGGGAAGGGGCGGTGTTCATTGTATCTCTTCCCTTACAGGAAAGCCGGAAAGAAAAGACAGCGGAAGCCCGGCCCGGGCTCCCTGAAGAAAATACAAACCGATAAAAAAAAGCGTTCAGTATGTTGCCTGGCAATTCGACAACACATATTTTGATCGTGGAAGATGATGAGGATGATTTCCTGATCATAGAGGCCTGTATCAAAGATATTCCCGATAAGGAGTTTCTTATCGACTGGTGTTATGACTACGATGATGCCCTGCAGCGTATCAGCGAAAGGCGCTACGATATTTATTTTATAGACTATTTACTTGGGGAAAAGACAGGCCTTCAGCTTCTGGGGGAGGCCATATCCATCGGCTGTGAAGAGCCGCTGATCCTGCTCACCGGGATAGGTAACCGGGACGTGGATATACAGGCGATGACCATCGGCGCGGTGGACTACCTTGTTAAATCGGAGATCAATACGGAAAAATTGGAGCGCAGTATCCGGTATGCGCTGGAAAGAAGTGCTTATATCAAGGCCTTGCGGGTGAACGAGCGGAAGTTCAGAAATATCTTCGAACGAAGCAAGGATGCCGTTTTCTTACTGGGAGAAGGCCTGGTTTTCCGGGACGTCAACAATGCAACCTGCGATCTTTTCAAATATAGCAAAGAGGAGCTGCTGGACTTTAGCCTTTACGAGCTCTTCGCCCGCAAAGAAGCTGCCAATGTTCTGAAAGACAAACTCTTGCACAGTGGGGAAGGGGAGGAGATGGAAGTGGAGCTGATGACGCGCAACAGGGAAAGAAGAAACTGTATCCTGTCGATCTCCCGGCAGGCGGATTCCGGCGGTGAGATCTATATTCAAGGGATCATACATGATATTACCAACCTGAAACGTATCGAAAGGGCGACCTTCCAGATAGAAAAACTGCGCGGCACGGCCACTCTGCTGAGGACGCTGGCCCACGAAGTGAGGAATCCGCTCACCAATATCAACCTGTCTGTGGAACAGCTGAAGCCGGAATGTCTCAGTGAGGATGCCAATATCTACCTGGACATTATTGCGCGCAATTGCGGCCGGATCGACAGCCTGATCTCCGAGCTGCTGGATCTTTCGCGTCCTGCCGAGATCTCCCTCCAAAGGACAGACCTGCAGGATATCATCAATTCTACGCTTGCTGCTGCATCGGACCGCATCGCACTGAAGAATATCCGCCTTGATCTGGCGTATCCGGGTCAGCCTGCGTTTGTGATGGCCGACCGGGAAAAGTTAAAGATCGCCTTCCTGAATATCCTGATCAATGCCGTAGAGGCAGTACCCGCACAGTCTGGTGTGATCACTATCTCAATCCGGGATGAATCGCCGAATTTTCGGGTATTCATCAATGATAATGGGGGAGGTATACCGGAAGAGAATATCTCCAGGATCTTCGAACCTTATTTTACATCAAAGACCAATGGATTTGGGTTGGGGCTGGCAGCGACCTGGAACATCTTGCAATCCCATCGGGCTGGGATCGATGTCAACTCCCAGCTGGGTGAGGGGACCAGCTTTATGCTGACCTTTGAGCAGGTGAGTTGAGCGGCTCATGCGTCCCAGCGCCGATCCCGGGATTTGCCCGGCCAGTCAAGCTCCGGCTGCTTGAGCGACGCGCCCTGCTAAGGGTAGGCGATGGGGTCGAGATCGAGGATCTGGTGGAGATGATGCAGCAAATGATTGCAGTAATCTGCGGCCACCCATTCGATAGTATGCGGCTGTGAATTTCCCATAAAAACTTTTCGCGTAGCCGCATTGGGCGGCAGACGCCGGAGGACCCGGCAGATATGCCGGTTAAGCAGGATCCAAAGTGAAAGAAGGTCCCGGGTCGGATAATGCTGGTAGTTTGTCAGGTCTACCCATTTGTCCTGGTTGTATAAAATGACGGGGGTGTCTTCGTATTGGGCTACCAGGAAACGCCGGATATTATTCTGGGCGGAATCGACGAGGTGTCCGAGGATCTCTTTCTTACTCCATTTTTCAGCTTTGGGCTTCAGTGCATAATTCTCTTCGGACACGGCTTCGAGACGCCGGGTGTAGTTGCTGATGATCTTTTCCAGATGCAGAATAGTAGGTTCCATTGTTCGCTGATATTAGCCGGCAACAGGGTTTGCCGCCGGGCTACTGTTTCGGGAAATTCGGGTCGGCCATGACTTCTTCTATTTGCAGCGTATGGCGTTCGCTATGGGCTGCAAGCAGGATAAGGGCCTGGTAAAGGTCCATGGTTCCGGCAGCGGGATGGGTGATGAAGTGGTTCTTCAGGTCATCCTGCGTGCTTCTGATATAATAAATGGTGGAGTCCCGGCGAAGGATGTATGCCTGAAGGGCTGCCTCTGTGTCGGGAAATTTCTTTTCCGGCTGGAGCATTTCCGGCGCTTTGAATTTCTGCGAACGATCGAGCGTGCCTTTCATCAGTTGCTCGACAGTTACTTTCACCTCGCTTCGTTTGGCCGGGGTGGCGGGTTCCTGTTCGGTCGCGTGGATCCACTGCCAGATCATGGTTTCTGCCAGGGCTATATGTTCGGTACACTGGTAGATGGACCAGCGGGTGGAGTCGGCCCTGAAGTTGAGCTGGGTTACGCTGAGCCCCTTGAGGTCTTTGAGCAGGCGGGCCTTTGTCTTTGAATAGTAGTCTATGGCGAACTTGCGCTCGTCGATGGAAAGAGTGCCGGGCGCAAGACGGAAGCTGGTCGTTATCAATGCAGTAAGGACAACGGCAATAAGCAGCAGTTTTTTCATTTTTGGCAATTTGACAGTTAATGGTAGCAGAGCGGTATAAAGCTACAAAACCCGAGGCAAAATAAATGGGTAATATGTAAATTAATGATAAAGTAAAGGGCATTGTGAACACTATTTGATAATATCGGTGACAACCGATAAATTTGCGGCTCGAACAACGCGCCGAAGCATTGGAATTGCAGCAGGCGCAGAATGGGCCACGGGCCCGCAAACAAAAAAATAAGAATGAGACAAATTGCTTTTCGGGAGGCTCTGCGCGAAGCTATGAATGAAGAAATGCGGCGCGATGATCGTGTTTTTTTAATGGGTGAGGAGGTTGCGGAATACAATGGCGCCTATAAGGTCAGCCAGGGTATGCTGGATGAATTTGGTCCCAAAAGGGTGATCGATACGCCCATTTCTGAGCTGGGATTTACTGCGGTCGCCGTTGGTGCGGCTCAGAACGGTCTCAGGCCCGTCGTTGAGTTCATGACCTGGAATTTCGCCGTGCTGGCGCTGGACCAGATCTTAAATACCGCCTCCAAGATGCTGGCGATGAGTGGCGGACAGCTTGGTTGTCCTATCGTCTTTCGCGGACCCAATGGCTCTGCCGGTCAGCTGGGCGCCCAGCACTCCACAGCTTTCGAAAGCTATTATGCGAATATCCCGGGGATCAAGGTTGTTTCTCCCAGCAATGGTTATGATGCGAAAGGTCTCCTGAAGCAGGCTATCCGTTACGAAGAAGATCCGGTGATCTTTATGGAAAGCGAGGTCATGTATGGTGATAAATCCGAAGTACCGGAGGAAGAATATTATATCCCGCTGGGCAAGGCGGATATTAAGAAGCAGGGTAAGGATGTCACGATCGTCTCTTTTAATAAAATGATGAAAGTGGCTCTTGGCGCTGCTGCTGAGCTGGACAAGGAAGGCATCAGCGCAGAGGTCATCGACCTGAGGACCATCCGCCCGCTGGACTGGATGACCATCCTCGAAAGCGTGAAGAAGACCAATCGGCTGGTGATCGTGGAAGAGCAATGGCCTTTTGCTTCTATTTCATCCGAGATCACTTACCGGATACAAAAGGAAGGCTTTGATTACCTGGATGCGCCTATTCGCCGGATCACCGCTGCCGATGCGCCATTACACTATGCTCCCAACCTGGTTGCTGCGGCATTGCCGGATGTAAGCCGGACAGTTAAGCTGGTGAAAGAGGTGATGTATATGTATAAATAAGCAATTGATATAGCATAAAAAAACCGCCATTCGGCGGTTTTTTTATTTTAAAGTATGGATGTCTATTTTATAGCAGCCAGGGCTGAATTAAATAGCATAAGAAAGCCGTATACACAGCCTAACAATACACATCCGATAATAGTTAATTTGAAAAGTACTTTGGAAGTTGCAGGAGCTTGAAGTTCGATTTCATGCCTCATAGGGAAATATTTTGGATTATTAAATTGGTTTTAAATAGCGAATTGGATGAGGCTAAGGTACTACAAAGCGGAGGTAAATGCAAAGCTTTCCCTGGAATAAGTAGTTTTTTGTCCCATTTAGTAAGAATAATCACCGTTTTCCTGCCGGCGTGGGCCAGCATCGTAACTCGTTGGTCCTGAACGTCCATTCGGGAGTTTCAATATAGATGTCCGGAGCATTGGAGTCGAACCATGGGCTGATCGCAGCATTCCCGGGGTTGTTTACGATGTGGATATCCTGGGCAGGCATGTAACTTTGGCTCAATAAGTAGATTCGCCTTCCCGCGGCATCTTCGGCAATATCTGCTACGAGCATGGCATGTCCGGGGGAGCCGCCTCTGATCAGGACATCTCCGCCGGAGATGGTACGATAGTTGGTTACTGGGACAAGTTGTTTCTCAAGGGTTCTTGTGCTGCAATAAGTAAATACGGTAGTGAGGTAGTTCCTAAAGGAGCCGGGGTCCGAACCCTTCACTTGCTGCCATTGTCCGAAATTGAGCCGGGCTCCCTGTTCTGTATAAAATTCGATGCTGCTGTAGCTGTGAAGGCTGTACAGATATTCTGACCGGAGACGCATGACGGCGTCGGCACATTGCTGAAGATCCTGTTTTCCGACGGAGATATCCAGCACAGCGAACTGGGCATCCTGGTTGCGTTTGAGCCTGCCGTCAAAGAGATATACGGTACGGTCCTTTTTCAGGGGTATATTTCGAAGCCAGGCAGCAAAAGAAGCCGCCCCTGCCGGTATGCGGTGATATCCCTGGGGGACGGGTATGGCGGCGATGGTGGCGTAGGGGTTGGAACGCTGGGCTCTCAGCTGGCCGGAACCAGGCAGGGTGAAAATTATTATTCCTGCTTTAAAAAGGAGGCGCCGGAGGTTGGATTGCATGTCGTAAATTTGAAGGTTACTGGCTTGAGAAGCCTGCCTTTTATTATTCCATAAAAAAGATTGTTAAAACCCATGTCGAATATCCTGATCATTGACGACGAAAAAGCGATCCGTAAGACACTGAGTGAGATATTATCCTATGAGGGCTATAAGATAGATGAGGCCGGAGACGGTGAAGAGGGTCTGAAGAAGGTAAAGGAAAAGGAATATGATGTCATTCTTTGTGATATTAAAATGCCTAAGATAGACGGTATTGAATTCCTGGAAAAAACAAAGGAAACCAATCCCGATATCCCGATCATTATGATCTCGGGCCACGGTACCATCGAGACGGCCGTGGAAGCTGTCAAGAAGGGCGCCTACGACTATATCTCCAAACCGCCGGACCTGAACCGGCTGCTCATCACTATCCGCAACGCCATGGACAAGACCACGCTGGTCGCGGAGACCAAGGTTTTGAAACGTAAGGTGAGCAAGGTACAGGAGATCGTAGGGTCTTCCACACCTATTCATAAGATCAAGGAGACCATCGATAAGGTTGCACCAACGGAGGCCCGCATTCTTGTCACCGGTGAGAATGGGGTAGGGAAGGAATTGGTTGCCCGCTGGGTACATGAAAAGAGCAACCGGGCTTCCGGTGCGCTTGTAGAGGTCAACTGTGCGGCTATTCCCAGCGAGCTCATCGAGAGCGAGCTCTTTGGGCATGAAAAAGGCTCCTTTACTTCCGCAGTGAAACAGCGGATAGGCAAATTCGAACAGGCCAACGGCGGGACCCTTTTCCTGGATGAGATAGGAGATATGAGTCTTACCGCACAGGCAAAGGTCTTAAGAGCCCTCCAGGAAGGCAAGATCACAAGGGTGGGCGGGGACAAGGATATCAGCGTCGATGTAAGAGTGATAGCGGCGACCAATAAAGACCTGTTGAAAGAGGTCGATGATAAGAATTTTCGGCTCGACCTTTATCATCGTCTCAGTGTTATAATAATCCATGTGCCTTCCCTCAATGAGCGGAAGGATGATATCCCGCTGCTGGTAGATAAATTCCTGATCGACATCTGCGGGGACTATGGCATCGCAAAGAAGGCGATCGATGAGGATGCCATAAAAGCCTTGCAAATGCATAACTGGACCGGGAATATCCGCGAATTGCGGAATGTGGTGGAGCGCCTGATCATTTTATCGGGGAAGACCATTTCCGCACCGGACGTAGAAAGTTATGTGCTGCCGAAAAAATAAGGCGGAGCTCCGAGCGTATGACAAAGGAAATTTATTGTATAAGCGGATTGGGCGCGGACCAGCGAATATTTTCCCACCTGAAGATCCCCGGTGTACGGCTGCTTCATTTACCATGGCTGATACCTTTTTCCGATGAATCCATCGAAGCCTATGCCTTTAGAATGAAGGATGACATTGAAGGAGATAATCCTGTATTGTTGGGGGTTTCATTTGGAGGGATGATGGCTGTTGAAATAGCTAAATATTATTCTGCCGCAACGGTCATTCTGGTTTCAAGCATCGGCAGCCGTCATTCCCTGCCATGGTGGATGAGTATCTGCGGGCGTTTGGGGCTTAACCGGTTGATGCCCGTCCGACCGGGAAAGGGGATACGCTGGCTGGAGAATTACTATCTGGGTGTAGAGACGGCGGAGGATGCCAGGCTCGTCAGTGACTTCAGGGGAAAGACCGATCCTCATTATTTAAAATGGGCGGTTGACCGGATCGTAAACTGGAAAAATGAATGGTCACCTCGCAAGCTTTATCACCTGCATGGCGGCCGGGACAGGATGTTCCCGCTGAAGTGGGTAAAGGCTACACATGTGGTGCGGGAGGCTGGACACTTTATGGTTATCAACCGGGCAGAAGAGGTCAGCGTCATACTTCAAAAGGTCCTTAATTCCCCTTAGCAAATTCCTGCATTTCCTCCGGGGTTTTCAGCAGGCGGACCCGTGGATCGGTGGTGTAGACGCCTGCGCCGATATTACCGGAGATGATGATCTGCTGGTCAGGAAAACTCTCGCTCATTTTCTTGATATATTGCTCCGGCTCGCAGCGCAGGAGATGGGTCACCAGGTGGAAATAAAGATCGGTGACCTCTTTTTGACTGCAATAGTAATGCAGGTCTTCAAGGCAGACATTCTTCCCGAAATAGACGGTTGATTGACCGTTCTTCTTCAGCAAATAGCGCATATACAACAGGGGTATCTCATGGAACTCGCCTTTGGGGGTGAAGAGCAGGATGTGCCGGCGGGGTGGGACATCGGAGCCGGATGAGGATCTTGAGCCGGGTAGGTCGCCGGATCGTTCGGTCAGCTCCTGGCCCGGCGCCGGCCGGGGATTTTCCAGGCTGTTGATGGCGACCAGCAGCTTCCTGGTGATGAGCGCGCTGGCAAAATGTTCCTGCGCGGGTACGACATTGCCTGTAAGCCAGAGGAGTCCGATCTTTTGAAGAAAGGGGTAGACGACCTGTGTGATGGCCTTCTCAAAACCCATATGCAGGATGATGTTGTGAAGGATCCTGTCGAACAGCTCCTGGTCGAAATCGAGGGAGGCTTCGATGAGATGGTTGATAAAGATGTCGTTGGCTCTGCCTGGCTGGGGGACTTTCAGGGCCAGCCTGCCTATCTCTTTTTCGTCGAGCTGGGCCAGCTGGGATATTTTATGACCATTGTGATAAAGAAAGGCTATCCGTAGGAAGTATTTGAGATCGTCATTGTCATAGAGCCGGTGATTGCCGGCTTTTCGCTTCGGAATGCGCAGCTGATAACGCCGCTCCCACGCGCGCAGGGTATGCGCCCTGATCCCGCACATGTTCTCTATGTCCCGGATAGTGAATGCGTTCATCGGATGAAAACTACCACAAATTTTGTAATATTTTGGTGACCGGGTCGACAGATATGTGACCTCATTCTCAATTATTCAATTAAATTTGCCCGGAATTCCTAAATAAACGTTTACATGAACTCTCACCAAATATTGGTTGTCAGCCTAATAGCACTAATATTTTTTGTCCTGCCCTCCGTCGGAGCCTTTTTGTTGTTTAAAAAGGCCGGTCAGCCCGGCTGGCAAGCCCTGATCCCGGTTTTCAACACATTTGTGATGCTGAAAATTGCCAACAGACCTCTCTATTGGTTCTTTCTGCAATTTATACCCGTGGTGGGATGGTTTATTTCCCTGGGGATCATGATCGAATTCATCAAGGTTTTCGGGAAATTCAAGTTCTACCAGCACGCGCTGACTGTCTTTACTGCCGGCTTGTATTTTCTTTATGTCGGCTTAGACCCGAAAACAAAGTTCGTAGGACCGGAAGAAGTGCGGAAATACAAGAAATCCACCGCCCGGGAGTGGGTAGATGCCGGGGTCTTTGCGATCGTGGCGGCGACACTTATCCGGACCTTTGTTTTTGAAGCGTATACCATCCCTACTGGGTCAATGGAAAAAACGCTCCTGATCAATGATTTTTTGTTCGTCAGCAAGTTCAGCTACGGGCCGAGGATCCCGAATACCCCGTTGTCCATTCCCTTTGTCCACAACACAATGCCGATAACGAATGGCAACTCCTATGTGGAGTGGATCAAAATACCCTATACCCGCTGGTTTGCAAGCCCGGTGAAAAGGGGGGACGTGGTCGTGTTCAATTTCCCTGCCGGCGATACGGTGATCAATCTGCCCGATTTCCAGTCACAGAACACCTATTATGACGAGGCGCGGAGAAGGGGCAATGGCAATATCGATTCCGGTCGCCAGCTGATCCTGGGTGACCCGGACACCTATCCACTGGTCATTCGCCCGGTGGACAAAAAGGAGAATTATATCAAACGCTGTGTAGGCATTGCCGGTGATTCCTTCCAGATAAAGGACCAGGTCATCTATATCAACGGGAAGGCGCAGACGTTCCCGCCGGAATCCCAAACAAATTATATGGTCGAGCTGAAGAGCCAGACCCAGCTCGACGAGACCGTCATGCGGGAACAGTATAATCTCGACATCAATAATACGGAAGAGGTGCGTCCCACAGGCACGCCCAATCAATACTACATGCTGCTGACCTGGGCTGCGCACGAGAAAATGTTAAAAAATGGCCTGGCTAAAACTATTACGCCGGACATCGACGCCGATCAGACCGTATTTCCTTATGTCCGATCCTACGGCTGGACCCGGGACAATTACGGTCCCTTCTGGATACCTGCCAAAGGAACATCGCTGACGCTGACTGCTGAGAACTACCCGATGTACGAGCGGGCCATACGGGTTTATGAGGGCAACAAATTTGAGATGAAGGATGGGAAATTCTACCTGAACGACCAGCCCATTACGCAGTATACGTTCAAGATGAACTATTACTGGATGATGGGGGACAACCGTCATGGCTCACAGGACTCGAGATATTGGGGTTTTGTGCCGGAAGATCATGTCGTTGGCGAAGCCTGGCTGATCTGGATGAGCTGGAATAAGGGCATCCGCTGGAGCAGGTTGTTCCAGAAGATCAGATAATTTTAGTATGAACAAAAAACAATATCAGTTCTCTTACGACGAATATAATTCCGCCCAGGAACTCACTGCATCCGATGCCGCCCTGTTAAAGACGGCGCAGCAGGTCACCGCAAATGCCTATGCACCGTATTCTCGTTTTCG
>DATJJA010000023.1:0-36888 GCA_035492595.1 Puia sp. | reverse complement strand
CCGAATACCCCCCTGGTTATAGGATAAATGGACCCTATCAGCGGTAATGGGATCCACAGACCAGGATTCAGATCCGTAAGCGGAAAAATATGTTGCTTGATCGTATAATACCCTCCATGTTCACCATGTGTATACAATGGATGATGCATCGCCAGCACGATCAGCTTGTCCGGGTAAGTCCCGATGATATCGTGTAATGCATTGATTATCGCCTTCCCATCCTTGCAGTCACAGGCAGATTCGACCCCAGGCCGCTGATTTTCATCCTGCAGCCACCACTGACTGTCCATACCTACCAATACAACTTTTTCCCCCACCTCGACCGCTACCGGCCCCGGACAACCGCCTTTCGGCAGGTAGTCGACATTGGCCATTCCCAACGACATGATATAATCCTCCTCATTCTTCACCTGCTGCCAGCCACCCGGCCGGCCCTGCCTCCAGTCATGATTACCCGGCACAAAAAAAGCCCTGGCCTTCTTCCCGGCCACTACCGATAACTGATAATCCAGGATCCTTTTGGCGTCATCCAGCCCCGCACTGCCATCCGCCGGCACACCACGCGGGTAAACATTGTCGCCCAGATAGACCAGCACATTGCTGCTGTCATTCCAGTCCACATGCTGCTTCAGCCAGTCACATACCGGATGATGCCCGTCCTTCAATTCCCCCGCATCCCCAACAAGGAACAGCCGCTGCACAACGCGATCATTAGGCCCGCCTCCGGCCAGGGAGCCCTGCGCTGACACGACAAGGGAACTCCCGGCTGCAATCAATACCTGGCTGATGATTCGTATAAATTTTCTCATAAACATTAATATTTGGTATTCTCCAAAGCCCTTATTATCCAAATCCGGGCCTTTGGAGAATACCCGTTTAAAAATGGGCCTTCGGCCAATGGACACGTGGTCCATCTAGGGCTTATAGCTAAAAAACAGAACATTCGCATTACCCCCTGCCCCCTCATTGCTGATATACATATTCCCATTGCGGTCAAATGCCAGCCCCTCCGGCTGCTTGAACAGCCCGGGATCCAGAGGATATGTCTTCTTCAGCTTCCATTGATCATCCAGCACCAGCAATGCCTTATTGACAGCAGAAAGAATATACCATTCCTTTGTCACCGGATGACGCGCCAGCGCGGAAGGATGGAATCTGACTTTCTTATGTTCGCTCGTCAGCGTCGCAGGGTTCACCGCAACCAGGAAATGACCCGTTACCGCCAGCTCATGTCCCGCATTGTATTGCACAACATAAGCGGATACTTCATCCCGCTGATCGTCGTCCGCACAGTTCTTACACAAAGCGATCAGCCTGTCGCCCCCATCCGCATAAAGACCTTCGTATTCACCCGCCGGCAGAATATTCCCGTAGACCCTGGTTAGATCCTGTTCACTTTTCTTTGACCTGTCGCTATCTTTCTCCATCCGCTCCCGGTCTATCGGGAATACCAAAAGAGTCCCGTCACTCCGCAATACAACGAATTCCTTATTGTCAAGTATCGCAACATCTTCATAGTCGCCGCCTTTGCCAAACTTCCAGTACGGATATTTGCCATCCCCTAAATGATAATAAAATAATTTGCCGTCCTCATCTTCAATGGAATACGCTGTGTCAGGATTTCCCTTCAGAAAGACGATCCCCGATATCTCATGAAGAACATCATTCATCAAATATTTCTTCGGCGTCGCCAGATCATAACCCGGCGGCGAGATCTTCTGCTGCACCGGCTCCTGGCAACTCATAAAAGAAGTAAACATCGCTATACCAAACAACCCGTTCGCGATCCATTTCCGCATATCATGATTTTTTTCTCAGTCTGCACCCGCCTTTTCCATCCGGCTCTCCTCCAGCTTCCACTCACCGCCCGCTTTGTTCTCCACATTCACGCTGACCCTCAACGCACGCAACCCGCTGACCCCCTGTAATTCCTCCAGGTCCAGGTTCTCTACCTCCGCGCCGAGAATACCCTTTTCCTGTAAAAAGCGGATATACCCCCTGTACTCTTCAGCTTCCCGCTCATTCAAATAGATAATAGCGATCTTGCCGGGCTGGGTCAGCCGCTCATTGGTCTCTCGTACATGCACCTTATCGATCCGCTTCTTCACCACCTGGTAACGGATATTATAGCCCCCCTCTACATCAAACCGTCTTTCATCCTTGCGGAAACTGATATCGATGGCAGAGGAATGAACAAATATCAGCTGTGTGGTCAGCAGCTGCTCCGGCATCTGAGGCAACAACGCATTCGTTAGCTGCACGATCGTAGCCATGGAGTTCAGCTGCCAGAGCCGAAGGTTACGCAGATATAATATGTCGAAAGGATGATCCGGAGCGATAGACTGACCGATATAGATATCGTATTCGATCCCATCGGTCCTGAACTTCTCAAAGTAAGAAGGATAGGTCCTCTGAATCTCCTCCGCTGCCTGCTCAAGATGTCTGTTGATAGTATTGTTGATCAACCGAAAGGATGTCTCCAGGTCCCGGCGGTGGGAACAGGCGATCCCCGTGTTTTCATCGATCGCCTCCAGATAGGGAGCTATAAGGTGCGCTATTTCCGGCCGGCTCTCCGAAAAATGCTCCAGGAAGCCGCCGACTTTGTCTTTCAGGAAAGAGTTCAGACTCAGCTCATCAGCCGTGGTCATCGCCCCATTCAACGCCTTCTGCCATTTTTTGGCCTGGTACAGCAGCTCTTCCATCAATTGCAGGTTCACCTTCTGCTGCAACGTATTGAGCGTCGCCGTCAGGACCTCGAACTGCACCTGCAGGTCCAGTCGCAACGCACTGTTCCGCTGAATAGTCGAATTACGGATATCGATAGCCCCATACAAAGGGTAGACTTCTTTAAAGTAAATTGTATCCAGCACCGGAGGATATTCTCCCAATTGCTTCGACTGTTCAAAATGCCAGGCAGCCTCATTGAATTTCCATTCGACAGCAGGCTGTATCGAAGTGAAATTTTCTTTGACGATGGACTTGATCTGCGCGTCGAACTCCTCAACGGTCCGCTGCAACAGTTGAGCCAGCAAAGGGATCACTACATCCAATCTCGCCAGCAGATCCCTATCTACGCAATTTTCAGTACGCGAAGAAACTTCGAGCACACCGGCTAACCTGTTATTATAATACACCGGTATCAGCCCATAGCTCCTGATCCCTTCCCTACGCAAAGGAGCAAGAAAAAAATGCTCCCCCTGCTGGTAAGGCGCCAACGTTTCAAATACCACCAGCTGCGGGTCCAAAAAATACTGCTCCACCATTTGCAGATAGAGCTTCTCCCTCTCCTTATCGTTCACCATCGACTTCGCCAGCACACTATGATGACAGATATCCTCGGTAAAAACCGCACGGCCGTTCACCTTCCTGAAAGGCACCATCCCAAAATCGATATCCGCCTTGGCCGCCAGCACTTTCAAATAATGAATGACCTCACCCTCATGCATGGACTCCTCATCACAATGCTCCGGATTCAGGATAATATTCTTGATGCTGTCCACCACATAATCTTCCGTGACATCCACCAGCGTGATAGCAGAGATCCCCTCGAAACGGACCATCGTCAACGGAAGATGTTCCATCAGCCAGGCAAGGATCTCGGCCATTGGCTTGTGGGAGTTGAATAACTCCGGATCGACCTCGGGCAGCTGCCCTTTTGCAACCACTTCCATAAACCGGGTGTCGATGTTCAGCTGGTAATAGCTGCTCAGCCCGGTAGTCTCATTCTGCCACGACCGGATCATGCTGCTCCTGACAGGAAGATGGATATCATACAGTTTCCGCAGAATATTCGAGTATACAAGTTCCAGGTTCAGGTTATTGCGAACCTTATTCATCTTCTCGATCATACAGGCCTTCACATCCTTGCTGCCGGGATCCCGCAGCAGATCGTAAAAGGTATCGGTCCCATAAAAAAAAGTAGGTTTGACCGGTACCGCCAGGGCCCACATATTATCCTTTTCTTCGGCTACCGCAGGAAAAATGGAGGAATACATCAGCTCCAGCAGGTCCCCATACTGATCCATCTCCTCGATCCCGATCAGATCTTTTCCCTGCAGACGCTCTTCAAAATGATGGATGACAAAGTCAAGATATTTGACCCGCATGGTCTTTTCTTCCAGTCTCCTTTTCTTCAGGAAATTGATAAACCCCCGAAAAGACAGGCAGGACTCTACTTGCTCGCCCCCCTCCACCTCTTTAATGATATGGATGACGGTCTTTTGCATATAAATCTGTTTATGCCGCCCCTCTCCCTACTTGGATGGGAAGAAAAGAGCAGCGATCAAAAACGCCAGTACGGATGCGATCAGCCCATACATGAACGTATTATAGGACCAACGCAGCCACCGATATTTTTTGCCCAGGGCGATCCCCTGGTAATACACATCCCGGATCAGGCTGCCATAAAGGAAATCCTTATCATCCATCATGATCAGCATACCTCCGGCATATTCTTCGAGTGTCATCCGGTAAAAATTACCGAAGAACAGCAGATTCACCTTCTTGTCATCCAGGTCCGTCTTTGTGAACGTCCCCGGCGGAATATGCGGCCTGGTCGCGAGTATCGAAAAAATGATCGTGATCAGGTTGACGAACAATAATAGAGTGGCGGGTATAGCAAGATTGGTATGATCCTCGATCTTTCGCAGCAACAGGCTCAGCAGCACCGAAATGATAATGGCATTCACCTGGATAAGAATATGCGCCTTGCTGTCTGCCTGCGAGCTCAGCCGCTGATTGTTATTCGACGTGATCCGGAATACAGTGTCTATCCCACGTCCCGGATCCTTCTTCTTATTCTTCTTTTCCTTTTCCGCCTTCGGCTTTTCTTCGACATCGGACCTCGGCTCACCAACGCCAGCCTTCCGTAACAACCCTTCCAAAGGATTGCCATTCCCACCCGCGACAGCCCCCGATTCCAGCAAACCATGCTGCTTCAGTAACCCATTCAGCACACTCCCCTCCTCCTCATCCGCTTCCGGTTCCTTTGCCTTTAGCTTATCAAGATTCTCCTGCTGTCTTTCATTCAGCAGCAACCGGCAATAGTCCGTATAATAATGATGGCTCTCCAGGAACCGGATCGTCCCCCTCCGCCACTCCTCCTTGCTTATCTTCTTATGATGCGTCGCTTCCGCTTCCTTCCGCATCAGCTTGTTCCGGTCCCCAAAACTATCCGTACCCAGGTGATAAAGATCCGCATCACAAACGATCTGCTCCACCAAAGTGACGGCCCGCTGAGGCAGCTGCGTAGCAAGAATACATTTCCGGATAGAATCGACGATCCCCCTGTCTACACCGGTGCCCTCCAGGAAAGCCTGCGCCATATTCGCCCCCCTCTCCTCATGACCGGGGCCCGACCCCGTCAGATAACCTATATCATGAAAGGAGGCCGCAACTTTTACGACAAAGAACTCTTCATCATTCAGTTGATAATGCTGCGCGATCTGTACCGCCGCCTCCACTACCTGCTCCGTATGCTTCCGATTGTGATATAAAAGCTTGTCATTGACGTGCGTGTCAAAAAAAGATCGGACATAATGCTGTGCCTGTTCTAAAATACTGCTATAATCCATTGGCCGGTGTTTTGAGGGGTATTTCCCCTTCGGCACCAAATTAACAAATTATCTCCCTTTCTGGTTGAATTCTATGGAAATTGACATCAATAAAGGAGTATTATACAACTTATTCCGTAGCAATTGCTTTCGGGGTCACCTTCCGGCCGTTCGGAAGCCCACTCCGGTATTTGGACAGATTGATCAGCAGGACACTGACCAGTATGACAGCCAGGCCCGCCAGCTGCAGCGGAGACATCCTTTCTCCCGCAAAAAATACCCCCAATAATACGGCAACTACCGGGTTTACATAAGCATGCGTACTCACCTGAGTAGCCGGCCGCACCTGCAGCAGCCATACAAAAGCGCTGTAACCCACCAACGAACCCATCGTCACCAGGTATACCACCCCCATCCAGGATGACATCGGAACTTCTGCCGGATGAAATTGCACCCATTCCCCGCTGATCAGGCTCGCCGGGACAAACGCGACCCCGGCCGCAAACATCTGCCAGCCGGCATTCACCGCATTGCTGCTCCCGCCCACCGACTTGTATTTGGAATAAAGAGAGCCCGACGCCCAGGAAATAGAACCCAGAACCAGCACGACCAGGGCAACCATTTCCATATGCCGGCCGGTTCCGGCAGCCGCAGCAACACCCCCCTCTTTACCCGCTCCGGCGCTGACTCCCCTTAACTGTTCCGCAAAAAGAAGTAATACCCCCCCAAACCCAACTACCAATCCGAAAATGGTCGACCGGCTCCGGAAATTCTCCCGCCATTTCCCCTTGTCCAGCAAGACAAACCAGACCGGACCCGCAGCCAGCAGAATGGCAGCCAGACTGCTCGGAATATACTGCTCCGACCAGATCAGCGCCCCATTGCCCAACCCCAGTAATAACAGACCGCTTACAATAGCCGGCCGCATCACCACCCAGGAAAATAACTTTTCTTTGGTGAACAGACACCACAATAACATGATAGTCCCCGACAGCAGGAAACGCAATACCCCGACCATCATCGGCGGAATATGCGCAACCGATAGCTGGATAAAAAAATAGGTGGATCCCCAAACAATGTATACGATGGCAAAGGCCACTACCACCATCATCGTTGAGGCAGGTCTGTTAGAAGGAGAGGACATAACTGTTATTTAGGCGGCTGTTATCTTGGCGACTGTTATCTTTGGATATCTGGAATTTTTACTTTCTGTTCTTCTTTCACTGTTTCAAGCACTATCGTAGTCTTCGTGGAATGAATGGTAGGGATCTTCGCGAACTCATTTCGCATCAGCGCCATCAGACCCGCTGAATCGGCCGTTCGCACCTTGACGATATAACAATCGTCACCCGCAATATTGTGCACTTCCTGCACTTCCGGTATCCTCGCAAGAGCCGGCCCCGTCACAGTCGAGCCAAAACCGTCATTGGTTTTTATGAAAATAAAAGCCAGCAGTTTCTGTCCGACAATAGCCGGATTGACCTGCGCCGTATAAGTAAGGATCACTTTCTTCTGCTCCAGTTTCTTTACCCTTTCCAGCATGGCCGAAGGCGCCATCTCCAGCTCCCTCGCCAGCTCCACATTCGAAATACGGGCATTCTCCTGCATGAGCCGGAGTATTCGCAGATCAATGTTATCAAGCGTTACTTCCATATTTTATTATGCAAATATAATATTTTTCAGAATAAAATTCTTTTCATCCGACAAATTCATGCACTTAATTCACCTCCATCCCAAAGAAGGCTCCTTTCAGGCCTCGGCAGTCTGCAGCGTCTTCACCTCCCGCTTCACCCTCTTCTGATGACTGAGATAATGTATCACCTTGTGTTCCAGCCAGTGATGCAGGGGGACCAGGATAGCCGCCAGCCCGATCTTGATCACCAGCACCTTCCACGGTTCCTCATGCGTCCATCGCTGAATATTCCTGTCCGCCAGCAGAATAATGAACTCGAAAAGAAAGATAAAAGACAGGAAACCCAGGGCCCGGATAACGCCCGCCGGCACGGCGAACCACCCCAGCATCACCAGGACAATGAACAATACAACCAACCCCACCGTAAAGCCCATATACTGTATATTGTGCCGGTGCTCCATCCTCGCCTCCTCCTCCCGCGCCAGCCGCTCCCGGTGCTGATTGTCACTCTCAACTTCCAGCCTCAGCAGATCAGCCTCACGACTCATTTCTCTCAACTTGTCATTCAGTTCATGATAACGCGTATTATAAAACCGGGCAGACTGAAAATCTCCCAGCAGCCCATACACGGAATCCAATAGCCTGGCGCTGGCTTGCTGTTCGTTCAGATCTTTTACCGCCTCACCAACCCCAAACGCCTTTTTATAATAGGAAACAGCCCGTACATAATCTTTTCTTCGGACATAATCATCCCCGACAGCACTGTAAAAACCAAAATGTGCCGAAGGACTGCCCTTCTGCTCCATCTCCGGAGCAGCCAATCGGAAATAATGATCCGCACTATCAAACCTTCCCTGCTGCGAAAAACTCATCCCATATACCTGGTTGATAAAAGATTTATAACCCAGCCCCTCGAGAATAGTTATCACCTGCTGGTGAGCCTTGAGATAATTCAATGCCTTTACATACTGGTCGCTGCTGAAATACATGTTGAAAATACGGAAATAAGGGTCGATCTTCAGTATGTCATAATGCACCGTATCAGCCAGCGCAATGGCATTCTCATACATCTTCAGAGCAAGTTCCTGCTGTCCGTTATGAGCGAAAAGATCCCCCACCTCATACTCATCCGGGACCATTTGAAAGACATTCCAGGCTTTTCTGTCGATCGCATACTCCTTCATCCCGTAATCTATCGCCTTCCCATATTCGTGGATACTGGCATAAAACATTCTCAGGTAAGAGTAAACGACCCGCAACAAACTTTCGTTCCCGCTCTTCTCAGCCACCGACAACGCTTCCAGGATATTCCGGAAAGAAAGAAGCTTTTCGCCCATCTGCAGATACTGATCGCCCATGCCAATATAGGCATAGACCCTGACCGAATCGTTTTCCGTATTCCCGGCTAACGATAAAGCCTGGTTGCTCAGAGCCAGCGCCTTTTGATCGTCACCTTTATTATGCCAGGCGATCGCCTGGGCCCTGTAACTCTCCTCCAGCAAAAATTCAAAATTCTCCGTCCGGGCAATCTCTTCCGCCCGGCCGAGATCGGCGATAGCATTGTCCAGATTCTCTGCCCATTCAGTATTGTTCAGATAGAACTTCCCCTTGAGCAGATAAGTGTTCGCCATGAGTTTCCGGTCCCTGCTCATTTCTGCCACTTCTATCGCCTGATCGCTATAGGACACATGCATCGAAGAGTCAAGTGAAGACTGCGCCAGCGATAATAAAAATTGTACTTTATCCGCAGCCGTCTTCGCCTTTGATAATTCCCGCTTCAGACTGTCCACAACAATAGTATCCATCCTCCTCTGCTGGGCTGATACTGAAAAACCATAAAAAAGGGTAACAAACAGCCATAGGAAATAACGTTTGGTCATAGTTATCTTTAGTTGTCAGGTTTAAGCCCTAAAGATACCCATTTCCACCATCCGGTTTCACCCGGCAGCAAACACTTGCAGATCGTACTGCTCCCCTCTAATAAGACAATTTTCTCAGAAATTCCGGGTCGGGATCAGCAATTCCCGGATATCCACATCCAACGCTAAGGCAATGTCCCGAAGCAGCTTTAAAGTGGGTTGAAATTCATTGTTACAAATGCGTGTAACGCTATTGGGCGCAATGCCTACTCTGATCGCCAGGTCTTTATGCGATATATCTTTTTCTGCTAAGACAGCTTTGATCCTGTTAATTTTAATCTTTTTTTACATTTTCTCCGGCGGTTTGAGGGGCAAGACAATTTAGGGTATTTCTGGTATAACCAATACGCAAAATCGAAGATAAGTTTCTAGGAATCAACATCTTCCAGCTTTACTAGATACGCTATTGATATTTTTTAATCAGTATAATGTATCATAAAATGATTTTTACGTATCTTACCCTTGACATTAAAATTTGGTTATGGCTCTGGGATTTAATTTTCAGTAATATATCAGGGGATCCTTCCCTATACCGTTCCCCTGATTTTTTTTCCACTACTCCGACCTCTTCCAATCCCCGCTTCCCAATGACAGCCAAAGCCCTCACAAAACGAGTACCGCTCTCCCTCGCTAAGATTATTTTTAGTGCGCCTTTGTTATGCAAAATCTGGCAAATCTAATGGGATGGGTCATACATGGACGACGAACCAAAGCCCCTGCGAGACAGCAACACACCTTCACAAAAACAGTCCCCGGCCACACACAAAATCGCAAAACCCCAATACCAAAATAATTTTTAAAAACCCGGAAATTAAATGTTATTTTGACAGGAATTCCTTCCGCCAAAAAAGAGGAATGACCTGCCTAAAGCCATATGGGAAAAGATAATTATGTAATAGGAGTGGATTACGGAACAGATTCCGTTCGCTCCCTCATCGTCAATGCTGCCGACGGCAGCGAAATAGCATCGGCCATATATCATTATCCCCGCTGGAAAGACGGCCTATACTGCGATCCCGCCGGGAACAGGTTCCGCCAGCATCCCCTCGATTACATCGAAGGACTCGAACATACCATCAAAGCCTGCCTCTTACAGGCCGGCCCCGCGGTAGCAGCAGCAGTCCGGGCCATCTCCGTCGATACCACCGGCTCCTCACCCGTAGCCGTCGACGAGACAGGTACCCCCTTAGGTCTGCTGCCGGGATTCGAAGAAAATCCCAACGCCCTGTTCGTACTCTGGAAAGACCATACTTCTGTAAAAGAAGCAGCAGAGATCAACGCACACGCCCAAAGCTTTCCCGTCAATTACCTGCAGTTTGTCGGCGGCGTCTATTCCTCCGAATGGTTCTGGGCGAAGCTGCTCCATATTCTTCGAATAGACCCAGACGTTAGAAATGCCTGCCATTCCTGGGTGGAGCACTGCGACTGGATCCCCTTCCTCCTCACCGGCGGCCGGCACATCTCTGAAATGAAACGCAGCGTCTGCGCAGCAGGCCATAAAGCCCTCTGGGCAACGGAGTTCGGCCCCAGCGGCTTTCCCCCCGATGCCTTTTTCGCATCTCTCGATCCGCTGCTGAAAGGATTCACCGCCCGCCTGTTCACAAAAACATATCCCGCCGACCAGCCGGCCGGCCGGATCTCTCCCGAATGGGCGACACGCCTCGGCCTGCCCGCCAATACGATCATAGGAGTAGGCGCCTTCGACGCCCACATGGGAGCCGTCGGCGGCCAGATCGAACCTTACCACCTCAGCAAGGTCATGGGCACCTCCACCTGCGATATGCTCGTCGCCCCCCTCGACGAAGTAAAGGGCAAACTCGTAAAAGGCATCTGCGGACAGGTCCCAGGCTCCGTCATCCCCGGTATGATGGGCATGGAAGCAGGTCAGTCCGCTTTCGGCGACGCATATGCCTGGTTCCGTAACCTCCTGTCCTGGCCCCTCCGACAGCTGGGGACGGATTTTATCAGCTCCACACAGCTTACAACCATTATAGACAAAATAATTCCCGAGCTCAGCCGTCAGGCCGCAGCCCTGCCCCCCGATACACAGGCAGAACTGGCCCTCGACTGGTTCAACGGCCGCCGCACACCGGATGCCAACCAGCTCCTGAAAGGAGCCATCACCGGCCTCGGCCTGGGTAGCGACGCACCCCGCTTGTTCAGAGCCATCGTAGAATCCACCTGCTTCGGAGCAAAGACCATCGTAGATCGCTTCAACCGGGAAGGTGTCCCCGTACGTGGCCTCATCGGCCTCGGCGGAGTAGCAAAAAAATCACCCTTCATCATGCAGATGATGGCCGACGTCATGAACATGCCCATCCGCATCCACAGCTCCGAACAAACCTGCGCTCTCGGCGCATCTATGTTCGCCGCCACCGCAGCCGGCCTCTATCCCAAAGTAGAAGACGCCATGACAGCCATCGGACAGGGTTTCGATGCTACCTATACTCCAGACCCGGCACGCGTCGAAATATACGCTCAACGCTTTAGGGCCTACGAAAAACTGGGCGCATTCATCGAAACCGAAACCATAGTAAACCCATGAGCTTATCCCCAAAATATCGATTGCAACACAACAAATGATCCCATGAGCAAATACACCCACATCCGCGAAGCCGCCTACGAAGCCAACCTGCGCCTCCCCAAACTGGGACTCGTGCTCTTTACCTTTGGCAACGTCAGCGCCGCAGACCGCGACCTCGGCCTCTTCGCCATCAAACCCAGCGGAGTGCCTTACGAAGAGCTTACACCCGACAAAATGGTCATCGTCGACTTCGAAGGCAAAGTCGTAAAAGGCAAGCTCCGCCCTTCCTCCGATACCCTTACCCACGCCGTCCTTTACAAACACTGGGAAAAGATCGGCGGCATCGTACATACCCATTCCACCTACGCCACCGCCTGGGCACAGGCCCAACGGGATATCCCCATCTTCGGCACCACACATGCCGATCACAACACAGTCGATGTCCCCTGCGCCCCACCAATGAATGATGAAATGATCAAAGGGGATTATGAATACCAGACAGGCTTCCAGATCATCAATACCCTCCAGGAAAAAGGCCTTAGCTACGAAGAAGTGGAAATGGTCCTCGTAGGGAACCACGCCCCCTTCACCTGGGGTAAGACACCCGACAAAGCAGTATACAACAGCGCCGTACTCGAAAGCATCGCACAGATGGCCTACCTGACCGAACAGATCAGCGCAGTCGCACCCCGGCTAAAAGATTCCCTGATAAAAAAACATTACGAACGCAAACACGGTCCTGACTCATATTACGGACAATAACATAACTATCACACCCACCCTCAGGGCATTAAATATCTACAACGCCCGCCCCAGGGCAACAAAACAACAATATGGAACTTAAAAAACTCGAAGTCTGGTTCGTCACCGGCAGCCAGCACCTCTACGGCGAAGAAACCTTAAAACAAGTAGCCGAACACTCCCAAACCATCGCAAAGTCTCTTAGCCAGGCCAGACAAATTCCCGTCACCGTAGTCTTCCGCCCTACCGTCAAGTCCCCGGAAGAGATCTACGCTGCCTGCCAGGAAGCCAATACCACCGCTAACTGTATCGGCATCATCGCCTGGATGCATACCTTCTCCCCCGCAAAAATGTGGATCGGCGGCCTGCGTATCCTGAAAAAACCGCTCGTTCACCTGCACACCCAGTTCAACAGGGACATCCCCTGGGATACCATTGATATGGATTTCATGAACCTCAACCAGAGCGCCCACGGCGACCGGGAATTCGGGTTCATCATGAGCCGCATGCGCCTCGACCGTAAAGTCATTACAGGCCACTGGCAGGACCCTGAGACACTGGAGCAGCTCAACGCCTGGACCCGCGCCGCCGCCGGCTGGTTTGACTGGCAGGGCGCGAAATTCGCCCGCTTCGGCGACAACATGCGCTACGTAGCCGTTACCGAAGGCGACAAAGTAGAAGCCGAGATGAAATTCGGATATTCCGTCAATACCTACGGCATCGGCGACCTTGTCAAAACCATCAGCAGCATTGCCGACAACGCCATCGACCAGCTGGTAAAAGAATACGACGATACCTACACCCTGGCCGATTCCCTTCGTAAAGGAAAAGACCGGCACAGCTCCCTGCGCGAAGCCGCCCGCATCGAGCTGGGACTTCGTACCTTCCTCGAAGAAGGCAGCTTCAAGGGTTTTACAGACACCTTTGAAGACCTCCACGGCATGACCCAGCTGCCCGGCATAGCTGCTCAACGCCTCATGGGAAGCGGTTATGGCTTCGCCGGTGAAGGCGACTGGAAAACAGCCGCCCTCGTTCGCGCCATGAAAACAATGGGCAGCGGACTACCCGGCGGCAATTCCTTTATGGAAGATTATACCTATCATTTCGAACCCGGCAATAACATGGTCCTCGGCGCACACATGCTCGAGATCTGCGAATCCATCGCTGCCGGCAAGCCAACCTGCGAGATCCACCCCCTGGGCATCGGCGGAAAAGCCGATCCCGTCCGGCTCGTTTTTAATTCCGCCGCCGGACCCGCCATCAACGCCTCCATCGTGGACATGGGCAACCGCTTCCGGCTCCTCGTCAACGAAGTAGAAGCCGTAGCGCCAACTCATCAGCTGCCAAAGCTGCCCGTAGCACGCGTTCTCTGGAAACCCTACCCCGACATGAAAACCGGCTGCTCCGCCTGGATCCAGGCTGGCGGCGCCCACCATACAGGATATAGCCAGAACCTGACAGCCGAACACATGCGCGACTTCGCCGACATGGCCGGTATCGAATTCGCACTGATCGGAAAAAAAACCGACCTCTACCAGTTCCGGAACGAACTCCGCTGGAACGAAGCATATTATAGATAAACCCCGACGGGAGCCGCACGACGCCATATTCCCCCCCATGCCGCGCGGCTCCCGTCATTCAAAACGATTGCATATGAACAAAAATCTCGTAACGGCCGACTATATCGTCTTCATCATCTATTTTATACTCGTAGCCTCCTACGGGATCTGGATCTATCGTCGCAAACGCAAAGCCGTAACCGACACAAAAGATTTCTTCCTCGCTGAAGGCTCCCTCACCTGGTGGGCCATCGGCGCCTCCCTGATAGCCTCCAATATCTCCGCCGAACAGTTCGTCGGGATGAGCGGCGAAGGCTTCTTCGCCGGCATCGCCGTCGCAGCCTACGAATGGATAGCCGCTCTGGCACTCATCATCATCGCAGTATGGTTCATCCCGGTCTACCTGAAGAATAAGATCTATACCATGCCGCAGTTCCTGAAGACTCGCTACAACGAAACAGTAGCCCTGATCATGGCCATCTTCTGGCTCCTGCTCTATGTCTTCGTCAACCTTACCTCCATCCTCTACCTCGGAGCCGTAGCCATCAACGGGCTCGTCGGCGGCGATAACCTCCATCTTATCATGATCGGCCTGGCCATCTTCTCCCTGCTGATCACTCTCGGCGGTATGAAGGTCATCGGCTTTACCGACGTGATCCAGGTAGGCGTTCTCATCATCGGCGGACTCGCAACTACCTATCTGGCACTCACCGTCGTTTCGGAAAGCTTCGGCCTGGGAAGCAACGCCCTCGCGGGTTTCAAGGCCCTCATGAAAGATGCTCCCGAACACTTCCGGATGATCTTCCACAAACCAACCGCCTCTACACCCCAGCTGGAAATCGATAAATACCTCGTCCTGCCCGGCATCCTCATGTACGCCGCCGGCCAGTGGATCGTCAACCTGAACTATTGGGGCTGTAACCAGTATATCACCCAACGGGCCCTCGGAGCCAATCTCCAGACAGCCCGCACAGGAATCCTCTTTGCCGGCTTCCTCAAGCTGATGATGCCCATCATCGTCATGCTGCCCGGCATCGCCGCCTTTGTCCTCTATAAACACGGTCAACTCCATCTTCCCGACGGCAGAAAGGATTATGCCTACTCCGCAGTCCTTGGCTTCCTGCCCTCCGGTCTGAAAGGCCTGTCCATCGCAGCCCTTACCGCAGCCATCGTGTCCTCCCTGGCAGGCAAGGTCAATAGCATCTCCACCATCTTCACCCTCGACATCTATAAAAAATACTTCAACAAGGAAGCGGACGAACAGAAA
Organism: Puia sp.; assembly: GCA_035492595.1. GTDB lineage: Bacteria > Bacteroidota > Bacteroidia > Chitinophagales > Chitinophagaceae > Puia. The sequence continues at coordinate 21,693 of DATJJA010000023.1, read as the reverse complement.
ATGGTCTGGACAGGTCGCCTCGCCGTTGTCCTCTCCATGTTCGTTGGCATCATCTTTACATGGAAAGATGTCCTCGGCATCGGCGGCAAAGGAGGTTTTACCTTTATCCAGCAATATACCGGCTTCATCAGCCCCGGCGTATTCGCCATGTTTATCCTCGGCATGTTCTGGAAAAGAACTACCGGCACCGCCGCCATCGCAGGCCTCATCACCGGTTTCGTGCTGTCCGTATTCTTCAATGAATTCGCTCCCCAGGTGATGGGACACGAGACCTTCCTGTATACAGCTTATCCTACGCAAGCCGTAGAGAACGGTATAACCCAAACCGTCTGGCAAATACCTTTCCTCATCTGTATGGGCCTGGCCTTCTTCTTCACCGTCGTCGTAATGGTCGGACTAAGTCTGGGTGGCCCTAAGATCAATCCAAAATCTTTCGAGCTCGACAAGGAAATGTTTAAAGTAAAACCATCTACCTTAGTGCTTATCATCGTTACAATAGTCATTTTGATGGCACTCTATGTAAAGTTTTGGTAGTATATTCACAACCATAATATAAACCAATCGGGAATATGAATCGTTATCCGGGAGAAACCCGCATTCTGGTGGCAGTAGATTGTATAATTTTCGGTTTCGACGGAAATGACATCAAGTTACTGCTGGTACAAAGAGGCCTGAAACCGGAAAGAGGAAAATGGAGCCTCATGGGCGGCTTCCTCCGGGAAGAAGAAAGCCTTGAACAGGCCGCCAACCGCATCCTGAAAAGACTTACCGGGCTGGAAGGCGTCTACATGGAACAAATGAAAGCTTTCGGCGAACCCGATCGCGACCCCGTCGAAAGAACCCTTAGCATCGCCTATTTCGCCCTGATCGATATCCATCAATACGAAAAACAGCTCAGCAACGAATACCACGCCGAATGGTTCCACGTCAAAAAAATGCCCGACCTTATCTTCGATCATAAAAAGATGGTCGATATTGCCAAAAAACAGCTCCGGTACAAGGCAGCCCTCCATCCTATCCTGTTCGAGCTGCTCCCGGCTAAATTCACCATCCCTCAGCTCCAGATCCTTTACGAAGGCATCTACGATACCGCCTTCGACAATCGCAACTTCAGCCGCAAAGTCCTGTCGACCGAGCTCCTGATCAAACAAAAAGAAAAAGACAAAGCCAACTCCAAAAAAGGGGCCTTCTATTATAAATTGGATAAACGGAAATACAAAGCAAATTTCCAGGCCTTCCTGAATTTCATCCCCAATCCGGATAAGCTTTTACTCTAACCGCCCGTGTCAACCGTCCAACCAATTCGGCTCTCCCAACTCACCGCTGCCATCGCGGAGACGCTGAACAATGCCTTCGTTCACCGTACCTGGTGGATAGTCGCAGACGTTACCAGTCACACCTTTCGCCCGGATAAGAATTACCACAACTTCGACCTCGTAGAAAAAGACCCGGCTTCCAATACGCTCATCGCAAAGATCCAGGCCAAAGCCTGGGGAAAAGGGGCTGTCAGCATCGCAGAGTTCCAGGCCCTTACCGGGCAACGTTTTACCAACAACATCAATGTGCTGGTCAACGTTTCCGTCAACTTCCACCCCGTCTATGGCCTGCAGCTTAATGTCAACGCGATCGATAGCAATTTTACCCTGGGTCTGCTGGAAGCACAGCGCCTCGCCACCCTCGCCCGGCTCGTCCGGGAGAACCCCGAATTCGTTCGGAAAGTCGGCGAAGACTTCATCACAAGAAATAAAGAGCTCGCCCTGAATAGAGTAATCCAAAACATAGCCGTCATTTCCTCCAAAACCTCAGCCGGCTGGCAGGACTTCCGCCACACCCTCGAAAATAATCCCTTTCATTACGCCTTTACCGTCGACGACTACTTTACAGTCGTCCAGGGCGAGAACAATGCACAACAATTCCTGACCCGCCTGATCGACGTGTTCAACAGCGCAAAGAATTACGACGTGGTAGTGATCATTCGCGGTGGCGGAGCGCAAACCGACTTCCTCATCTTTGACGACTATATGATCGGTAAGGCCATCGCCAAATTCCCTATCCCCGTCATTACAGGCATCGGCCATCAAAAAAATGAGACCATCGCAGACCTGATGGCCCATACCCCGACAAAAACTCCGACAAAAGCCGCAGAATTTATCATCAACCACAACCGCTCCTTCGAAGACGCGATCAACAGGCTCCGCCAGAATATCATCATCAAAGCCCAGCAGAAATTTGCGGCCGACTTTAAAGCCCTGGGCCAGGTCAATAATACTATCGTAAATAAATCCCATAACATCCTCGCAGATCACAAAGAAAAGCTCTACACTATGGGCACATCCATCCTGACAAAACCCAGGGTGATCGTATATAATAAACTGAACGACATCAGCCAGATCCGATCGAATCTGAATACCTTTAGCTCGATCTATATAAAGAACCAAAAAGGCTATCTTTCTCATTTTGTTTCCATGATCAAAATAGCCTCTCCCGAAAACACCCTGAAACGAGGCTTCGCTATTATTAAAAACAAAAATAAAATAACCAGCGATCCCAACGACCTGGCCATCGGTAACGAGATCGGAATAATACTATCGGATAAAGAGATCACAGCTACAGTAACATCGAAAAAAGAGTATGATGGAAATGACTTTAACGTATGAGGAAGCATACAAAGAATTAGCCGCTATTGCAAAAGAGATCGAATCGGAATCCGTCTCCGTCGACGTGCTGGCCCAAAAGGTCAAAAGAGCCTCCGAACTCATCACCTGGTGCCAGGCCAAACTCCGCACCACTGAAGCCGAAGTAAACAAGATCATCGCCCAAATGGATAAGCAACCCTGATATCTGCCCTTCATCGTTTCAAACCGGTATTTTTAACCATAAAAACCGTAATTAGTACACTGAAGGATTTGCATTATCCGTTTAGAATGGTAATTTTGACAATTATCCTGCTGAAATAAATACATTTAAATTTTTCTATATTTTTAGTTTTGAATGGTCACATAAGAAGTGACGCGAGGGCAATTTCTATTGCCCTCTCCTGTTTTAGGACCCTTTCAGCTTTACAACATCCTCTTGCACAGCATTAAATAGACGAGCCCCTGTCTCTTGACAAGGGCTCTTTTTTATCGTACTTCCCATCATTCATTTTATACATTACTGCTTCAGCACCCGGATCGTCTTATTCGTCTGCGCCCCCTGTATTTGCAGCAGATACACACCCGCAGCAAGCCCCCCCGGGTATAGGTTGACAAAATTATCGCCCTTCTGTGTCGTGTAATTCTGACGCAAACACATTTTACCCGTCTGATCAAAAAGGGACAATACCAGCTTTTCCGATGTCACAGCAGGTATCACCACTCCAAGCTGATCGTGAAAAGGATTGCTATATACCTTTATCGCTGTTCCGACCGCTCCGGTTGTTACCTGTAACACTTTACTGAATTTCAGGCTGCCATCGATATCCACCATCTTCAGGCGATAAAAAGCCCGGCCACTCAAGGGCGACTTATCCGTAAAAGTATAGTTCCTGGTCTGCGTACTATTCCCCGCCGCCGCCACCTGCCCGATCGCCAGGTACGTCTTCCCATCCCCACTCCGCTGTATTTCTGTATACTTGCTGTTCTGCTCCTGCGCCGTCTCCCACAGCAGCTCTACCGTATGATCCGGTTGCTGCAAAGCATGGAAATCTATCAGCGTCACCGGCAGGGTGGACAGGTTCGGCGTCAGGTTGACATCATCAAAGTAGGCTTGTATGGTGCTCGATTGATTGGTATTTTGCGCGATCAGCGTTACCTGGAGCCAGCCTACCCCATCCACACCCAGCACCTCCTGTGACCCGGAAATATTAAACCAGTCGGAAAAGGTCGAGGTGGCCGGATCATAAGTATAGGTAGCAGAATAGATATCTGTATGACTTACCGTATCGTCCAGGTATTCCACAAAGATCTGAACGGTATTAGCCCCTCCGCAACAGGCAGCAAAACCATTCGTCGCTGCCCAGGCATTAAAGGAGTACGTAATATCCTGCCCGGCAAAAGCCGTCACATCGATATACTGCGTCAATCGCGCCTCCTCATTATCAGGAACGAGTGCCGTACCCGCATTGAAAAAATAATTGCCGCCATGCGACTGGCTCGCGCCATGCGAAGGATTGGGATACGTCGAATTAGCAGCCAGCCACCATACCCCTCCCGTGGCATTACCGGGATTGCCAAAATCGACCGTATTCCTCACAGACCACCCTACAAGCGTATCAGCCTGCACCATCTCCGCATCCCCATTGAGAATGATATTCGATCCCAGCGTCTGCGCCCGCAAAACCGGCCCTGACAAACACACCAGTACCATAAGGCCAAAAAATCTCCCGCTCTTACTAATTCGATAGTAAAATTTGATCATAAACTAAAAACTTGAAAATTAAGAAAGGCGGGTACGACTATCAGCTGCACAGGGTCGCCGGCCCGCGGCCAGCACCATAATGTTAAGGAAGTTATAGGAAAAACCCCTAATTAGATATACACAGGAGGTGTATAACACCCATCCCCCGGCCGCCGCCACACCCGCGCGGGTCACGGCCTTATATGATACGCCTTGGGCTGTACAAAAGCCCGTATCCCCTGGTAAGATAAAGTCATCCCCAACCCCGAATGCTTCCTCCCCGACCAGGGCAGTCCAGCACTCACCCGGTCGCAACAGTTCCAATATACCGTTCCCGTATCCAGCTGCCGCATTACCCCCTCCGCACGCTCATAGCTCTTTGAATAAACAGCCGCCGTCAACCCGTATTCCGTATCCCCCATCAGCTCCACCGCCTCGGCATCATCCTTCACCCGCTGGATACCCACCACCGGCCCAAAAGACTCCTCCTTCATCAGCTTCATCCCATGATCCACATCCACCAGCACCGCCGGCTCTATAAAATACCCCTTGTCCCCAACCCGGCGCCCGCCATACACTAATTTCGCTCCCTTTCCCACCGCATCTGCTATCTGCTCCCGCAAAAATTCCAGCTGACCCGGCCGGCTCAATGGCCCCACCTCCGTCGCCGCATCCGTAGGATCCCCTACCACCATCTTACGGACCTGCTCCGTATAGGCCTTTACAAAATTGTCATACACTTTTTCCTGTACATAGATCCTCTCCACCGCACAACAGCTCTGCCCGTTATTGTATACAACACCCTCCAGGGCAGCAGCAGCCACCTTATTGATGTCCTCGACATCATCCATGACATACAAAGGGTCCTTTCCCCCTAATTCAAGCTGACAAGGCACCAGCTTCGATGCTACTTTCTCGGCGATCAGCCGCCCCGTCCGGTAGCTGCCCGTAAAAAAATATCCATCCAGCGGCAGCTGCAACAGCCACTCCCCCGCTTTTCCCTTCCCCGCCACCAGCTGAAATACATTCTCGGGTACCCCCGCCCGGTACAACAGACGCTGTATATGTAAACCCGTCAGCGTAGCATATTCGGACGGTTTATACATTACCCCGTTCCCACCTATCAGCGCCGGAATAAATACATTGACGCCAACAAGATAGGGATAGTTCCAGGCTGATATATTCGCAATGATCCCCAGCGGCTCATAGCTTATCTTCTCGCGCGTAGCCCCCTCCGTTACCACCCATTCCTCTTCCAGCCATCGCTTCGAATGATCCAGGAACCACCGGATCCGGGCCCTTGCCCCATTCAGCTCATTATAAGACTGCTGCAAAGGTTTCCCCGTCTCAGCCGTCAGCGTCCCGGCCAACACTTCCTTTTCCGTTTCCAATGATTCATAGAACCGCTCTATCGCCGCCAGCCTTTCTTCCACCGGTCTCGCAGCCCAGGCCCGCCGCCCGGCCTTCAATAGATCGAATTTCTGATTTACCGAAACCTCCGTATCCTCTGTTATTTCGTCTATAATTTCCTCCGTAGCCGGATTAACGATCTGCATATTATTTTTTTATAGCATTAATAAATTCATCCCGGATCGCCCGGTACAAAAACCCATCCGCAAACCCATTGACATACATCCGCTCCGGATGCCATTGCACCGCCAGCAAAAAAGGCCTCCCGGCCGGCTTCGCCCATTCGATCCCCTCTATCGTCCCATCCTCCGCCAGGCAGTTTACATTCAATCCCTCCCCCAACCGGCCTATCGCCTGGTGATGCGCACTGTTGACTATCCCGCCATCCTTACCCTGCGCACGCGATGCTATCGACCACAGCAAACTATCCGGCAACAACGATACTCCATGCACCTTATCCACTCCTCCCATACCCTCATGCACTTCATCGCCGGTTTCTCCCAGATCCTGTATCAACGTACCATTCAGACTCACATTGATCAACTGCAGCCCCCGGCATACCCCCAACACCGGTAATCCTGTCTCCCACGCCAGCTGCAGCGCCGCCTGTTCGAAAAGGTCCCGCTCAGTCTGCCATCCATCCACCGGTGCCTTCACATAGCTCACCTCTCCATCATACAGTTCCGGATCGATATCCACACCGCCCGATAATACCAGCCCGTCGCATTCCTGCACGGCATGCAGATTGGCCAGCTCCGCATCCAGCCGGATAACCTCGATGTCTTCATCTGCCTTGATCCACTTCACATAATTCTCGTGTTTCCAGTCAGTCCCCGTATATGTCAATCCTATCTTCATATCTGTCCTTTTAAGGCCTCCTCCGGCTCGCCTATAGTCCCTCCCGGTATAATTTCAAAAAATCTTCCCTGCTTACTGGCTTCGGATTATTCGGATGCGCAAAATCCTCAAAAGCCAGATCGGCCAGCGTCTCCAAATGCTCCTCCTTAACCCCCACATCCCTCAACCGCACCGGCAGATCCAATTCCTTGTTCAACGCAAACAATCGCTCCACCACCGCCTCACCATTCTCTTCCTTGAGTTCCATCGCCCGGGCGATCTTCCTGAACTTCCCCTCAAAACCAGAAATATTGAACCGCATCCCATATGGCAGATTCACCGCATTTGCCAACCCATGATGCGTGTCCAGCAGAGAACTCATCGGATGCGCCAACGAATGCACCACCCCAAGTCCCTTCTGAAATGCCACCGCCCCCATCAGGGATGCTATCATGAGTTTACCCCGCGACTCAAGGTCGGGCCGGTGCACCGCCTGCACAATAGACTGCGTTATGAGATCGATTCCCTCCAACGCAATACCCTCACACATCGGGTGCACCATCTTCGCGATATAAGCTTCCATATTATGCGTCAGCGCATCCATCCCCGTAGCCGCCGTAACGAACGCCGGCAGGTCCATCGTCAGTAAAGGGTCCGCATATACGATCTTCGCCAGCAGCTTCGGCGAGAATAATATTCGCTTCCGGTGCGTATCATCCTCTGAAATAATAGCGCTCCGCCCTACCTCGCTGCCCGTACCGCTCGTAGTAGGCACCGTAATAAAATAGGGCACCTCTTCCGTCACATATACGTCCCCGCCGATCAGATCATCATAGTCAAAAAGATCCCGGTGGTGATGGATCCGTAGGACAACCGCCCGCGCCACATCCATCGCAGCCCCGCCGCCAATCCCGATAATACTGTCCCGTCCGCCGGCAACAAAGGCGGCTCCTCCCTTTTCCACATCCGACTTCACCGGGTTCTTATGAATGTCGGAGAAGACCTCGACCGAAATGCCCCGGGCCTCGAGGCTTTTCTTGATCTCATGAAAAAAACCCAATTGCGCTACCACCGGGTCCGTCACCAACAAAGGCCGGCTCAGCCCCGCAGCAGCTAAATGATCCGGCAGCTCCCGGATAACCCCTGCCCCAAATCGTATTGTCGTCGGGAAATTGTACTGTCTTATTACATTGAAGTCTGTCATATGATTTCGAAATATCTTTTTAGTTCCCAATTCGTTACCACCTGCGAAAACTGCCGCCACTCCCATTCCCGGGTCCTCGTAAAATGATCCGTAAAAGCCTCTCCGAACAATCCCTTAGCCAGCGCGGAGCCCTTCATCGCCTGCGTCGCCTCCCATAGATTACGCGGCAGCACACCGGCAGCTTTGTCGGCATAACCGCTGCCCTTCGTAGCCGGTGTCGTCAGCTTCAGCCCGTTCCTCACGCCGTAAAGCCCCGTAGCCAGACAAGCCGCCATCGCTAAATAGGGATTGGAGTCAGATCCCACTACCCGCGTCTCCAGCCGCGTCGAGCTGACCCCACCCGGCAATGCCCGAAGGGCCGTGGTCCGGTTATCGATAGCCCAGGTCAGCGTCGTCGGAGCCCAGGCCCCTTCTACAAGCCGCTTGTAGCTGTTCACCGTTGGCGCATACATCGGTAGTACATATGGCAGACAGTGCAGCTGCCCGGCAATATAACTTTCCATCAACGGACTGATGCCCGTAGAACTTTCCCCATCATAAAATAAATTGCGGCTGCCGTCAGCCGTCCACAGGCTCTGATGCACATGCCCGCTACAGCCCGGCAAGGTCTCGTTCACCTTGGCCATAAAGGTCGGCAATATCCCATGACGCGAAGCGATCTCCTTGACACCCGTCTTGAACAGCACAGCCCGATCCGCCGCTTCCAGCACATCCGAATACGATATGGCCGCCTCATAGACTCCGGGCCCCGTCTCCGTATGTAATCCCTCCAGGGGTACCCCGAATTGTTTCAGATTGTCGAACAAGGCATGAAAATAATCACTGCCCTGCGAAGCCCGCAGGATCGAATAACCGAACATCCCCTGTGATAATGGCCTCAGTTCCTCAAACGATCGTATGACTTCCCCCTCTGCCAGAGCCTTGAAATTGAACCATTCAAATTCCTGGGAAAAGAAAGCCGTATACCCCAGCTCCGTCGCCTGGCCGATCATCTTTTTTAACAAGCTCCTGGGACAGACCGGCCCTCCCGCAAGATCCGCCAGAAGGAACGGCAAGCCTCCCTCCCATGGCACCCTCCTCAACGTCCCCGTATCCACCACCGCCATGACATCCGGATACCCCGTATGCCAGCCCGTAAAAGCCCCATTGTCATATGCCTGGTCCTCCGTATCCCATCCAAATACTACATCGCAAAAGCCAAAACCTTTTTCGGCAATGGCCCTGAACTTTTCAAAGCTCATCACCTTGCCACGCAACACCCCATCAATATCTGTTATTGCCAGTTTGACCTTTTCAGTTTTCGCAGCTGCAAGTTTGTCCAGCAGCTCAGGTAACGATTGATTGTTCTGCATTAATCGTAGGTTTTACAAAAAAATGAAACCAAATATAGGACAGCGCAAGAAGCAAAAAATAGATACCGGATAATTTAATATTCAATGTGATCATGGCCCCAAGACATATCGTCCCGAGCACCAGCGCCACGATCGGGAAGACCGGATAAAAAGGTACCCGGAATGGCCGTTCCAGCCCCGGCTCCTTCCTGCGCAGCATAAGCACCGTGATCATCGACAACACATACAGGGTCAGCGCGCCAAAACAGGATATCGTAATGATATCCCCCGTCCTGCCCGACAACAAGGCGATGATCCCAATCACCATATTCACCAGCAGCGCGCTGACCGGCGTCTGCCGTCGGGCATGAACACGACCCAGCACAGCCGGCAGATAACGCACCCGGCCAAATTCCAGCGTCGCCCGGCTCGCCGCCAGGATGATCCCGTGAAAAGAAGCCACCAGCCCCATCAGCCCTATCGTGATCAGCAAATGATAGATCCAGCCTTCCGTACCTGTGATCTTCGACAAAGCCAGCGGCAACGGAGAATCGGAAGCAGTTGCCCCCGGTGATGGATATACGATAGCCTCCCAGCCCGCCACCCCCACCGACGAAAGGAACACCAGCACGCAAAGCACTATCAGCGTGACCAATGCCGACCCAAAACCCAATAATATATTGCGCTGCGGTCGCACCGTCTCCTCCGCCACATTCGCCACGCCTTCAAGACCCAGAAAAAACCATACCGCAAAAGGCACCGCCGCCCAGACACCCTTCCACCCGAATGGAAAAGCATTCAACGCGACATTCTTCCACTCGAAATGCGGAAAACAAACGCCGGAGAACAACAGCAGCTCAAAGACCGCCAGGACAGTCACGATCAGCTCAAAACCGGCAGCCGCCTTCACCCCATAGATATTCAGGGCCGTAAAGACCAGGTAAGCCGTTATGGCGATCGTCGTCACCGGCACCTGCGGCAAAAAGATGTGAAAATAGGCCCCGATAGCAGCTGCAATTGCCGGCGGCGCAAAAAGGAATTCTATCAGCTGCGCCGCACCCGCAATAAAACCCAGATCACGGCCAAGCCCCCGGGTCGCATAGTCAAAGACCCCTCCCGCCCGGGGAATAGCACAGGCCAGCTCGGTATAAGAGAAAGTAAACGTAATGTAGAGCACGATCACCGCCGCGGTGGCTATCGCCAGACCCGCCGTCCCCCCTTCTGCCAATCCGAGATTCCAGCCAAAATACATTCCCGAGATCACATACCCTACCCCTAATCCCCACAACATCCAGGGACCCAGGGTACGCGATAAACCGGAAGAAGGAGTTGGGGGGCGAGCCGGCGGTTTCACCATAAGCTTTTCAGTTTTACTGAAATTATGACAAAACCCGCAAACTCCACTGCAACGCCAACTATTTGTCCCAGAACACTTTCGGACTGAACAACGTCACAGACCCCGGCACATTGGCGCCGTTATACGAATATTCCGACTGCGGATAGAGCAAACGGCGTGGCACACTGGCTCCCGTCACAGGAGTAAGGGCAGGAACATTCGTCCTCCGCCACAAGGTCCAAACCTCGGGATTGAGATACAAGGCCAGGTATTCCTGCTCGGCCACCTGCGCGATGGCGGCGTCAACCCCCGCGGGCAAGGTGCCATTGACAGCCAGATAGGCGGTAATATTGGCGCCGCTGACCCCTAACTTCTCCATATTGGCTTTAATGGCGTCCCTGTAATATCCCTCTGCCGTCGCTACGTCTCCGGAAGTACGTAATGTAGCTTCTGCGCTGGCAAATAACAATTCATCATAAGTGATGAATTCCACCGGCGAATTTATCTGCCCGTAGTACAGCAAGCCGTCATGCTCGGAAGCAGCTGTAGTATCGATCAAAATGGGAAGACGCGGATCATGCAACGCAATCATCTTTGTGCCGGTACCGCCTTCGGAGAAACTGATATCGGTGCGTTGCTGGTTGAATTGATACCAGGGGTTGGCCGAGGTTTCCGTCACACCGAAAACATATTGCGCATTGTCGGCATTCCCGCTGAAGGAAAGCCCGATCTCGGTAAGCGCATTGGTTGCCATGGTAGGATTGCCCTTGCTTTGGTGCAGATAGAGCCGGGCCCGGATCGCATGCGCAAATTTGATCCACAGGTCTGCGTCCCCCCCGTAAATGACATCTTCCACACCAGGTGTCAGCAATCCGGCATCCGCATTACCCAACTGATCTATGCCCGTCGTTAACAACAAACCTATCGTATCGTACAATGCGTTATCGGCGTCGTATTTTGGTTCCAGATTACCGGCTCCTTTGAACGCCTCCGAATACGGGACTCCGCCCCAGGTGTCGACAGCCAGTTGTAAGGCATAGGCGCGCAAGATCCGGCCGATACCGCTATAGGCATTATAGCCCTTCCCGTCCGACAACTTGATCAACGCATCATTGTTCTCCAGCGTGGAGGTATACATATTGGCCCAGGCATTATCAAAATCCTGGGAAGTATATACATATTGATAATACCCCTGCGCCTGGCGGCTGATTCCCTTGGTTTGCTGCGTATTCAACGAAGCAAATCTTGAAAGGTCCCCGCCCTGCATATACGCCAATGCCCCTTCGACTGTTGATAACAATACGCTGGGTACAATACTGGATGAAGAGGGCGAGTTGGGATTCACGTTAGCATCCGTGTAGAACGATTTCTTGCAGCTTACCGTGCCTGCCAGTATGGCCAATAGTATCACCAGCGCAGGACCGCTATATTTTGGGATGTTTGGTTTCATATCTTTTGTTTTCTCTGTTAATTATTAATTGTGGCCGATCATAGACCAAGTGACAGCCGGAAGCCATAACTCTTCGATCCCGGGTTATTGAAGTAGTCCAGCCCCTGGCCGTTAGCCGGGCCGGCAAGACTCGTCTCCGGATCGACGCCCTTATAGTCTGTCCATAATACCGGGTTATTCGCAAAGAAGGTGAGTGACAAGCTCTTCATGTGCCACTTTTGCACCAACGAAGCAGGAAGCGTGTACCCCAGCGATATATACCGGATCCGGACAAAGGAGGTCTTTTCTACGTCCGCTTCCGCGGGCCCGATGAAACTGCTTCCGATATTCTGCCAGTAATTTTGATCCTCGGTAGCCTGTATATTGTTCGTACCTCCTGGCTTTTCCACTTCTGCGCCACCTTCGAAGTGTACCACGTTTCCGTTAGCATCCAAATGCCCCAGCACGCCCGGGAAAACCCGGGTTCGTCCACGGGTGCCCGTTTCTTCCGAGGTCCCGAAATAAGACATCGCGCCCCTCGTCCCATTCCAGATATATCCACCATGCCTGACATCTAACTGTACACCCAGACTAATGTCCTTCCAGGTCAATGTCGAAATGACAGACCCCGTCCAGTCGGGATCGATCTTGCCCAACGGCCCGTTCTGGCTGCCGACAATAGGCATGCCATAACCAGGATCGCCCTGGTTATCATTGATCAGCATCGGGCTTTTTGGATCAGCAGGATTTGAACGCACGTACTTGCTGCCGTAGATAACCCCGAATGGCTGTCCGGCAATGGCGTCGATCTCCCCATTCTGAAAGCCCGCTATCAGCACCCGGTCCACACCAGCCGCCAGGCTTTTTACCTTGTTGATATTTCTCGCCCAATTGAAATTCACATCCCAGCGCCAGTCCTTGGTTCGGAAGGGTGTGGTATTCAAAGTCAGCTCCAATCCTTTATTTTCGATGGTGGCCGCATTCAGCAATACAGCCGCAAAACCCGTACTGTACGCGACAGGAACGATCAATATGACATCCGACGATTTGGAATAATAGGCCGTCGCGTTAAAGCTTATTCTGTTGTTCAGAAAACCAAGATCGGTGCCTATTTCATAAGAATTGGTCTTTTCGGCCTTCAGGTCAGGATTCCCGATGGTTGCCGTTGGCGAACTCAGTTGATAACCGGCATTTCCATTGATGGGATACTGTATCCCGCTCGTAAAACCGTCCGTGACGACCGCGGTATTATAATAGGTCTGCAGCCCCTGTACTGGCGCGTCTTTCCCTACCTGGGCATAAGACATTCTGAATTTCCCGTAGTTGAGTGCACCGCTGCCGGAGAACATCGGTAATTTCGTGAACTCATATGCCAGACTGGCTGCAGGATAGAAGAAACTGTTGTTCTTCGCCGGTAAGGTCGAAGAGGTTTCCCGCCGTCCGGACACCGTTAGGAACAACTGATCTTTAAAAGTCAGCCGGGCCTCCCCATAAAATGCCGATGTCCGTTTTTTCGAATCGCCTTCGCTGGCAGTATAGGAAGTGGCGTTGGCCATGTCCAGGAAGTTCGGCAAAACAAAACCCGAACCATGGGTCAGCCGCGCATGATTGTTATAGGTGAAATAGTTTTGCCCCAGCAGTAATGATCCGGACCAGTTATCGGAAAAGGTCTTCTTCATATTGATCGTAAAATCAGAGTTGTATTGCTGGTTATAATAATTCAGCAGGTGGACAGCCCCTGCCGGAAAAGCATTCGAACCGATATCATATGCATTCTTGTCGTTCTGGGCGTAGACATCACCACCCAGCCGGTAAGTCAGCACCATCCAATCGAACAGGGTGTAGTTCGCCTGTGCAAACCCAAAAGCGCGGATCAGGTCCTCATGGAAAGGGTTTCTGTTCACCGTCCAGTAAGGGTTATCATATCCTGGCCCTCCGCGGTAATCCCTTTGTGTACCGTCGGGTAATACATACGCCGCTGTGTTGTGCACCGGATCACTGAGCCCGTTGGTATTATCGAAGGTGGGAGGCGTCCGCAGCAAACCCAGCATGATGCTGGATGTATTGGATCCCTGTTGCACCTTATCGTTCACGCCCCTGATGAAATTGATCGCAGCCGAAACGCTGAACCGGTTGGAAATGGCCGACTGTCCACTCAGGCTAAGCGTCGTCTTATCATATTTTGAGAGTGGAATGACGCCGGTCTGATGAAGATTGCCCAGCGAAAGACGATACGCCGTGCCTCCTGATCCCCCGGAGATCGCTATGCTGTTGTTGAGCGTGTGCCCCGTTTGGAAAAAATCATAGGGATCATACACAAGTGCCCTTGTCTTACGTGTTGGATCGGATGCGCCAACCACGTCGCCGTTAGGATCATAATCATTGGGGATCCCATTCCGGTACAGCGTGTCGATCCTCGCCCCCCAGGAAAAACGCTTGTTCGCGCCACTGCTGGTAGGACTGGCATATAAACCACCTCCGCCCTGCGAATAGATCCCCTGGCGTCCCGGCAACCGGCTGACCCTGTCCCAACTCGTGGAAGAATTGAACGTAAGATGGGTGCGGCCGCCTCCCTTTTTAGTGGTGATGATCAATGCGCCGCTGGCGGCCTGGATCCCGTAAAGAGCAGTGGCCGTCGGCCCCTTCAGCAATGTAACTGATTCTATATCATTTGGATTGATGTCTACACCACGATTGGTAGGCTGTACACCGCCCGTCAGGTTGCTATTGGGCCCCGACACCTGGTTCGGCGATGCTGAAGTAGCGTCATAGTTGTTGATGGAATTGTCGATGGGTACGCCATCTACCACCATCAGAGGCTGGTTGTTCCCGGTAATGGATGTCACCCCACGCAACCGGATATAAGTGCCCGCGCCCGGATCACCACTACTGTTAATAACGGTCAGACCGGCGGCCTTTCCATTGAGCTCATTCAGCGCATTGCCCGTCCCCGTTTTATTCAACTGATCGGCATTGATCGTTTGGGTGGCAGTGCCGAGCTCCCTCTTTTCCCGCCGGATGCCCAGCGCGGTTACTACTACTTCATTCAGGACACGGTTACTCTGCAACATGACGATGTTGAGCACATTGTCCGCGCCTACCCGTACATCTCTCGTTTCATATCCCACGGCGCTAACCGCGAGTATAGCCTCAGGTGCAGCCTTTATACGGAAACTACCGTCGGGACCTGCGCTGGTACCCCCCTTCTTTCCCTTTACATTGATTGTTGCCCCGGGTAAGGGCAGGCCAGCCGAATCTGTGATCTTGCCGGTGATCTCCCGATCCTGGGCGATCCCTGATAAAACGAAGAACAAGCTGGCAGATAACACTAATAGAATCTTTCTCATCTTGCTTTGTTTAGGTGAATTAGATAGATCAGTAATACGGATACCGCACAGGAAAGCCTCCTGCGTTGGTACAATTAAGAGGATAATGAGGTCTGAAATGAGGATAGTGAGGTCTGAAAAGGGTAGGAATTAAAAAATAAGCTCCAGGAAGTATTAAAGATTCGCTTGAGAACGATATAAAGCCGCTTCAGGATGGGATAAGACCGTTTCGGTAATGATATGAAGACAAAAAAAACCGGCAATTCAACGCATGTAGCCTGAAAAATTCTTAAAACCAGCACTTTTTACCGGTGAACATTCGGCCGCGCCCCCTCATCCTTCAGAGTCGAAATTTCCCGCTTGGGTCACAAACCAGCCCCATCCTGCATGAATTCACTTGATTTTTTTGTCTCCTACATTAACACCACTCAACAAAACTTAAGATTATGAGAAAAACGCTAACCTTTCTCACCTTACTGCTATTTTCTGCAGTCTGGGCAAACGCACAGATCAAAGCAGTCAACGGCAAGGTGACAGATTCCGCCGGCAATGCAGTCTCCGGCGCCACCATCCGCCTTAAAGGCGACAAAAAAGGCGTCCCCGCCGCTACAGATGGCTCATTTAAGATAAGCGTACCGCAAAATGCTACCCTCGTCGTCACCGCAATCGGTTTCGAGCCGCAGGAAATCGATGTATCCAACAGCACTTCTGTAGAAGTCAGACTCCGCACGGCAGGTTCAAGAGTATTGGATGAAGTGGTTGTAACAGCCCTGGGCATCCAACGCTCGAAACGCGACCTCACTTACAGCGCCCAGGAACTGAAAGGAGAGACACTGGTCGCCGCCAAACAGGACAATATCGTCAACTCCCTGGCCGGTAAGGTCTCAGGCGTCCAGATAACCAACTCTACCGGTATGCCCGGCAGTTCCTCCCGTATCGTCATCCGGGGAGCGACATCCCTCGTCGGAGAGAATCAACCCCTTTTTATTGTGGACGGTGTTCCCATCGATAATACAGAAGCAGGCGCCATCGATGCCTTTGGCGCCGGACCCGATAACGTATCTCTCAATCAGGGCAGCACCTCCAATCGAGCCATCGATCTCGATCCCAACATCATCGAGTCGGTGACCGTGCTGAAAGGAGCCGCAGCCACAGCCCTCTACGGATCCGCAGCAGCCCGGGGCGCCATCATCATTACCACAAAAAATGGGATCAAATCCTCCAAACCCCAGATCAGCATCAGCAGCAGCGTCAGCTTCAACAAACCTATCTATCTGCCTACCCAGGACAAATACGCCCAGGGCGTGAATGGCGAGTACATTGATGGCAACAACGGAGAATTCGCTTCTACTTCATGGGGACCGCTGATCGACACGCTGAGGGTCAACGGGGCCAGAGTTCCCAAACATAATCCCCAGAAGGAATTCTTCCACACCGGCCATACCTATGACAATAACATCAGTGCCAGCGGCGCCACTGACAAGTCCAGATACCTGCTTTCTTATTCTTATCTGAAGACCGACGGGATCATGCCCAAAACCGATTTCACCAGGCATTCGGTGTTTGCTAAATTCTCCAACCAGATCAGCAGTAAGTTCACAGCCAATCTCCAGCTGAATTATATCAATTCCGTCAACGATCGAATCCAGGAAGGAAATGGCCTCACGAGCCCCCTGTGGACCGTGTATGCAGCGCCCATAAGCTGGAATCCCTTCCCTACCACCCTTCCCGACGGAAGCCAGCGCCTGTACAGGACCAACCGAAACAATCCTTATTTCATACTCGATAATACCGCCTTCAAATCCACGGTCAACAGATTCCTGCCTGTGTTTACCCTCACCTATACCCCCCTTTCCTGGTTGACGATCACCGAAAGGATTGGCGCAGACATCTATACCGACGAAGCTCATTACGAAGAATCCAGTAAGATCTTGCTGGGTTTCTTTAACAACAATGGCGGGGTCTCCAACAGGACACAGACCTTCCGCCAGTTCAACAACGACCTCATCATAGAGGCGCGCAGGAACTTCACCGACGACCTGTTCGGTAGCATCACCCTGGGTACCAATCTCTTCGCGCAGACCTCGCAAAATTATACCCAGACCGGACTCGGCCAGACCGTCGAAAATTTCTACAACATTGCCACCATGAGTGTCCAAACCAGCACCGACATCCTTTCCAAACGCCGGAAAGTAGGCTACTACGCACAGGCTAACCTGGAGTACAGGAAAATGCTCAACCTGGCGCTGACCGGTCGTTATGATGGCAGCTCGGTGCTCGCTCAGAACAAAAATTACTACCCCTACGGATCTGCGGCCATGGGATTCATCTTCACAGAGCTGATGCCCAATAATATACTCAGCTTTGGAAAGGTGAGGGCTTCCTATTCTGTAGTAGGGAACGATAATCTCGACCCGTATTCCCTTACTACCCCTTATGTATCAGCCACGGGAACTGCCAACAACATCAATTATCCCTTCAATGGTCAGGCAGCCTTCGTTCGCGCGAATATCCTCGGCAACGCCACCCTCAAAAACGAAACGCTGCGGGAATATGAATTCGGGCTCGAATTGAAATTCCTAAAGAACCGCCTGTCCTTTGAAGGTTCTTATTTCGATCGCAAAACGTCCGATCTGCTCACCCCAACACCCATCAACCCTTCTTCCGGTTATTATAAATACAACCTCAATGCCGGCAGCATGCGCGACCGCGGCGTAGAACTGCTCGTCAGCGGGACTCCCTTTAAAAGCAGATACTTCACCTGGGATGTGTCTGCCAATTTCACCCGTATCCGCAATAAAGTGCTGGAACTGGCAGAAGGCGTGGACAAGCTGCAGTTCGGCGGATTTGGCGGCGGTGGCGGCGTTTATGCCTTTAAGGGCCTGCCCTATGGCGTCCTGTATGGGTCCATGTACTCGCGCGACGCCAAAGGTCAGATCGAAGTGGATGACACGGGTAACCCCCTGATAGGCGATAATGGCATCATCGGTAGTACCCAGCCGGATTTCCAGGCAGGTCTGTCCAATACATTCACCTATAAGAATCTTTCGGTTGGTTTTGTATTCGACTGGAAAAAGGGAGGCGATATCTATAACCTGGATGACCACTACAACTGGTTCTATGGAACACCAAAAGTGACGGAGAACCGCGAGGATCGCATTGTCCCGGGCGTCGTCCAGAGTACGGGCAAAGCCAACGATATCCCCGTGTCCGCTCAGGACTATTACCAGAACATCAGCAACATCGATGAGGCTGTGATCGAAGACGCCACGTATATCAAGCTGCGTTCCGTCAATATATCCTATACCCTGGGTTCTTCCATTCTCAAAAAATCGCCCTTCAAATCCATCGGCATCAGTCTGTCAGGCAATAATTTATGGATCTATAAACCACATTTCACCGGTTCGGATCCGGAAGTCAGCCTCCAGGGCAGCGGCAACGGCCAGGGTATCATCAACTTCCTGACACCCACTTCCCGCAATTTCATCCTCGGGCTCAGAGCTTCCTTTTAGTCAAAACCTGTAAAACGAAAGAAATGAAAAAGATCAGCTATATACTACTTGCAGCCGCGATCCTGCTGGGCGCCGGTTGCAAAAAATATCTTAACGTCAACACAGATCCTAATAATCCCGCCGATGTGCAGGAAAACCTGCTGCTTGTTTCCACTGAAACCGCTATTTCAACCACGCTGGCAGGCGGCGCCCTGACTATCGGAAATTATACGTCTATAGGTCAGGTGACAGCCTACTGGACCCAGCAGACAGCGCTGAACCAGCTTCCACCGCAGAACGATGTATATCGCGTCCGGCCCGATGACATGGACCAGCAATGGCTCGAGATCTATAGTACTATCTTCCAGAACCTGCAGCTGTTGAACAACAAAGCGGAAGCACATGGCAACCATGCCTATGGGGTCATCGCCAAAGTATTGACCGCCTATACGCTGGGCATAGTCACAGACATGCACGGAGATATCCCCTGGTCAAAGGCGCTCAACGGCGCCCTCCATCCTGCCTATGACAAACAGGAGGACATCTACAAAACGCTTCATTCCATCCTGGACAGCGCCATTTTAGAAAGCGCCCTTGATCCGGGTCTCTTTACCCCCAGCTCTGACGAGTTCATCTACGGCGGCGATATTGACCTTTGGAAAAAATTTGCCTATTCTCTCAAAGCAAGGTATTACATGCATCTCACCAAGGCCCCTGGTTATGATGCAGCCACTCAATCGGGTCTTGTCCTCACGGCCTTGCAAAATGGATTTAGTTCGCAAGCCGAAGAAGCCAGCTTTGCCGCTTACAAAGGTGACGCTGGCAGCGAAAGTCCCTGGTACGAAAATTTACTGCCCGCCAACGGCCCGATCGTACTGGCATCCACATTTGTCGATTTCCTCAAAAACAACAACGACCCCCGGCTTCCACTCATCGCTACCAAAAATAAGGCTGGAGATTATGCAGGCAGGCTCATTGGCACTGACCCCGCACCCAATCAGAACGTCTACTCCAATATCAATGACTTTTATGGCGCCAGCAACGCTCCCCAATCCCTCTTCAACTATTCCGAGGTCCTTTTCCTGAGAGCCGAAGCCATTTTCCGCATTTCAGGCGCCGCTGCAGCAACCCCTTTCTATATCAGCGCCATTAAGAGCCACATGAATAAGCTGGGGCTCGATACAACCTCGGCTCCGGCACTTGCCTACATTGCCGCGCGAAGCCCTCTCACCGCCGGCAATGGCATCCAGCGGATCATGGAAGAGAAAAGCATCGCCAACTTCCTCGATATCGAGAATTTCAACGACTGGCGCCGAACCGGATTCCCGGCTCTATCCATTGTGTTAAATCCCTACGTCCCAACCATCCCTCGACGTTTCCCATATCCCCTGGCCGAGCTGACCTCCAATCCGCAGCCTCAGCAGAGCCTGGCGATCACCGACCGCGTCTGGTGGGACGCCCCATAGTCTTAGTCTTTCACTGTCAACCATAACCAGCACACAAGGCCGGCCCGCTTCAAGCGTGGCCGGCCTGCTTTTTTTTACAAATTCCCCCTCAATCGGATGCAAACTCCCCACTCACCCTGACACAAAAAAAAGCAGGTGGTAGAAACCACCTGCGAGTCACATGAGAAAACTTTCTAAGGACAACTCTTTTGAAGTCCGGGGAAGTTGTCCGTTAGAGAAATACATTAACCCCGGAATGAGTTTATATAACGGAAAGATAAAAACATTATTTCGCAGCGAATAGACAAACTGACTCAAACGGGAAATTTCAAGGCTCAATGGTTCATATAGAGGTATGAACGCCCAGCCCGCCGCCGCTATCCCTACCAAATAACCAGACTAATGTAGCCGGGCAACCATTCATTTTTCCATTCACAATAAATTAACTTTTCTATCACAGGGCAAATAGACAACTTGCCGTTATTCCAATCTACTACACCAACAACTGAACATTTTCCCAAACGCTAAAAATGAATCAGCATGGGCGCCCGCCGGCCTGGCCCTACACTGCTATGACTAGTCAACAAGCCTTGAACGACAGAATGGTTAAACTGATCGGCGTCCCTGTCCTGGGCCTGCTGATCCCGAATCTATCCGGACTCATCAGCAATCGTCTCTACTCCGTATCTGAATTAGTCGCCTGTTATCTCTTCTTTATTACAGTCGCATTTTTGGTCTGGGAAGGAAACGTCCGCCTCATGTATTTTATCCGTGATCGTTATCCCTGGACAAAAAAATCCTATCACAAGATCATAATCTCCCTGTTTTTCGCCAACATCGTCTACTCCGGGCTCGTTTCCTCCGTCCTGCTCAAGCTCTGGTCTTACTGCTCGCACGAAACCAGGTCAGGCAATGAGGCCATCGTCAGTACCGTGCTCATCATTATCATCGCCGCCTGCTTCATCACCAATATCTACGAGATCCTTTTCCTCAACCGGGAAAAAGAGGTCACCGAGTCCAGGGTCGAACAGCTCAATGTCGCCAAGGCACAAGCCGAGCTGGAAGCGCTAAAGAACCAGATCGACCCTCACTTTATCTTCAATTCTCTCAATACCCTGTCCTTCCTCATAACCCGCGACCCAAAGAGCGCCCGTTTGTACAACGATACCCTGGCACAGGTCTACCGGTACATCCTTAGCAATAAAGAGAGAGACCTGGTCCTGCTTCGCGAAGAAACTGAGTTCATCAGCAATTACTTTTACCTCCTGAAGATCCGCTTTGCCGACGCCATCAGCATGACCATCGAGATCACCGATCTGTCCGCCGAAAACTTCCTGATCCCGCCGATCTCCCTGCAGGCCCTGGTTGAGAACGCCATTAAGCACAACGAATTCAGCGAGAAAAAACCACTCGCCATCAACGTATCCATTCACTCCGATTACGTCATCGTAAAGAACGTGCTCAACCGCAGGAACGGCACAACCCCCGGTTCGAGAATCGGGTTAAG
>DATJJA010000022.1:0-8805 GCA_035492595.1 Puia sp. | reverse complement strand
TTATAATGTAACAGCACGATACGGCCGCTGTTGAGCATCAGCTTTTGCGCAACCGCTTCATCGGAAACGGAGAAAACAAATTCATACGACTGGACGGTATTCGGAGCCTTTGACCGCAGGCCGTTCTGGATCATCTTGCCTTCGTAGGTCTTGAAAATAAACCCCTTCTTTACCACGTAATTCAATTCCCCCGCTTTCACACCCTCCCCAAATTCAAAGAAATAGCGAAACCCGATGAACACTATCAGCCCCACAACGACGACTGCGAGAAAAATGCCAAGGAATTTCTTCATGGTCCGACTATTTTACAATCCATATTTATCCACCAGGTAGATCAGGGCGGCCATGTTCACGGCGCCCATTTCCAGCTCGCGTTTGTTTACATTTTCCAGCACGTCATTGCGCGCATGATGGTATTCGAAATAGCGTTGGGAATCCGGACGCAGTTCGCCTACAACCGCCCCCAGCTGCCGGGCCATCGGGCCAACATCCGAACCGCCGCCGCCCTGCTCCAGCTCATAGACACCATAGGGTTTCAACAGCTTTACCCAGGGCTGGATCGCCGCCAGCTTGTCCGCCGGCAACGACAGCGTGAAGCCTCTTGGCGTAAACCCGCCGTTGTCGCTCTCCAGACCCAGCAGATGCTGTTCTCCAGCTGCCTTCGCCGCCTCCGCGTACTTCCTGCCGCCGCGACCGCCATTCTCTTCATTGGCAAACAGTACCACCCGGATGGTATGACGGGGGCGATAACCGATCGCCTTCAGCGCCCGTAATACTTCGATCGATTGTACACAGCCTGCTCCATCGTCCATTGCCCCTTCGGCAGGATCCCAGGAATCGAGGTGACCGCCAACCGTAATATATTGATCCGGGAATTCGGTGCCTTTTAGCTCACCGATAACATTATGCGCCGCGGTGTCGGGCAGCATGTGGGCATTTGTGCGTAAAAAGACATCCACCGGCTTATGCTGTTCCAGCTGCGCCGCCAGCTTGTCCGCATCGCGCAGCCCCACCGCAACGGCAGGGATCTTTGGAAAGGAATCATTATAGCTCAGCGCGCCCGTATGCGGCGTGTTGTCTATCGAAGAGCTCATGCTGCGTACGATCACACCCACCGCGCCGTATTTGGCCGCGCGGCTGGCGCCCCCGCCCCGGTAACGCACCGCGTCACCATATGCCTGGAAGGTCTCTACAAAAAGAGGATTAAAGGGATAATTATAAAAGACGATCTTGCCCTTGACCTCGTCCTTGCGCTGCTCGAGCTCGTCAAAATTATTGATCAGCATGACCGGGGCCTTGATCCCTTTCGGACCGGTCCCCTGTGAATTGCCGAGGGCCAGCACATCGAGGCCGCGGTATAAATTTTTGTCCTGCGCTCCGCCAGCTATCCACGACGCCGAATCCTTCCCACCTCTTACCCAATGCGGCACCATACACTCCTGCAGCCAAACCTTATCGGCACTGGCCTCCTGCAACACCTGCTGCCCCCATTTCTCTGCCTTGTAATAACCGGCGCTGCCGGACAACCTCGGACCGACGTTCTTGGTCAGGAGGTGTAAATTCCCATAGGTCCTGCCATCGGTCAGGATGGTGTCGGCCAGGCGGCGGATCAGAAGAGAGTCTTCGGTCGCCGCGTTCGCCGAGCTATGGAGTACGGGCGCCCCAGCGGCTGGACCACCGGTCTGCGCAAAGCCCGACAAGGCTGCAGTCACTAAAAAAAATAATAGCAGGTTGCTTCTCAACAATTTAGGGTGCATCGTGTTAATTTGGGCTAAAGTTAAGGAAAGGAATCGAGCCGTGGCTGGCCCCGATCCCGATCTTCCCAATTTACATTACCTTCGGGCACTTGTGCCTGAGTCAAGCACAAACACAATCTATGCGTATAGGAATAGTCTGTTATCCAACCTTTGGCGGAAGCGGCGTACTGGCAACAGAATTGGGAAAAGCACTGGCCGACAAGGGCCACCAGGTACACTTTATCACCTATCAGCAGCCGGTCCGGCTCAATGAATTCAACGCCAACATTTTCTATCATGAGGTCCGGGTCACGACCTATCCTCTCTTCGACTATCCCCCATACGAGACCGCTCTTTCCAGCGCGATGGTGGATGTGATCAACAACCATCAGCTCGACCTGCTCCACGTTCACTATGCCATCCCGCATGCTTCGGCCGCCTACCTGGCAAAAAAGATCGTCGAGGCCCAGACCGGCCGCTATATACCGGTCATCACTACCCTCCACGGTACGGACATCACCCTGGTCGGCCGCGACAAGACCTTTGCTCCCGTGGTGGCCTTTTCCATCAACCAGAGCGATGCCATCACCGCCGTTTCACAAAACCTAAGGGATGAAACCTACCGCACCTTCCCCATTGAAAAAGAGATCAATGTCATCCATAACTTTGTAGACACCCATCGTTTTCATAAAAAGCCGATCGACGCCTTCCGCAAAGTCATCGCTCCCAACGGGGAACGCATCCTCATGCATGCCTCCAACTTCCGGAAGATCAAGCGCGTCCAGGACATCGTTCGCATCTTCGACATCGTCCACAAGAAGATCCCCAGCAAGCTGCTGTTTGTCGGTGACGGCCCCGAACGCTCCGACGCAGAAAGTCTCTGCCGCGAGCTGGACCTCTCCGACAGCACCCGTTTTGTCGGCAAGCAGGAGCAGATGGAAGAGATACTGGCGGTTGCCGATCTCTTTCTATTGACCTCCGAATATGAAAGCTTTGGTCTGGCCGCCCTCGAAGCGATGGCCGCCGGTGTGCCCGTCGTCTCCACCAATGCAGGTGGACTGCCCGAGATCGCCATTCAGGGTGAGACCGGCTTCCTTGACGATGTCGGTGACATTCACGGCATGAGCCAGCACGCGATCCGTATACTTGAAGATGATGCAACGCTCAAAAAGTTCAAGACGAGCGCGTTGGCACATGCGAAGAATTTTGATATACACCATATTGTGCCGCAGTATGAGGCGCTGTATAATAAGTTTTTGTCATAGTGCGGGGGAAAATTTGCACAGTCGTAACGCAGGTCGCGTCCGCCTACTTCCTCAACCATTTCTCCGGATCGACATATTCCCCATTATCATGCATCAGCAAAAATTCCAGCTGTCCGGTATCTCCAACATTGCCCAGTGTCTCGCCCACTGACACATGCTGTCCCTTGACAACCGTCGTGCTGGCCAGGTTACTGTAAGCGGAATAATATCTTCCATGCCGCATGATCACGCACCATACATCTCCGATCTCTTCCAGGGCGGTGACCTCTCCCTGGTATACCGCTTTTACGATGGTGCCTTCGGGGGCATCAACGGTGATCCCGACATTGTTGTGCTGGACCCTGCCCATATATCCATGCAGGCCAAAGGACATCGAGACTGTGCCTGACAGCGGCCAGGCCAGCTGACCCTTATGGCGTTCGAACTCTGCCGAAAGATGCCTGTCTTCTGTTTCGTCGAAGCTGGCAGGCAGGACCGTGGTCGCCGGGCGACCGGATAAACCCTTGCGTCCGATACCCCTTTTAACCACTTTTGCCAGGTGACGATCGCGTTTCTGATGCGCAAGCCTGGACTGGCGCCGGGCGGCGGATCTCTTTTTGATCCCCTTTTGCTGGAATGGCGGCTTGCTGGTAATGTCGCTGAGTCCTGCGCCGAAGCTGAGTCCTGCGCCGAAGCTGACAGCGGCCCCGGGCACAAATGCCTCATAAGCCGCAGGAGCTTCAGAAGTCTCAGAAGTCCCAGGAGCCTCAGTAGCCTCAAGAACCTCGGAAGCCCCAGAAGCCTCCGCAGATAGCCGGCCCGTGATCGCCAGCAACATGATCGTACCTGTGATTATTTTTTTTAGCATACTATCTTCTCAACCAAAGTTCAGGATCATAAACCTTGCTCTTTTCATCCGAAAGGATGAACTCCAGCTGCGCTTCATCGCCCACCCGGCCAATGATCTGGCTGGTCTTTACCTGCTGGCCCTTGGTGACAGAGACAGTGCTCAGGTTACTATAGGTAGTAAAATATTTCCCATGACGGATCATGACGGCCTGCACATCGCCCACGCTGAAGATGCTCTGTACCTCACCGTCAAAAACGGCTTTCACAGAAGTCCCTGCCGAACAGTCGATAGTAACCCCCTGGTTATTGTGCTTGATCCCTTTGATATATTCATGCGGGCCGAAAGCCATAGACACGGTACCTGACACCGGCCAGGGCAGCTCGTGTTTGTGCTTTTCGAAATTACCCGAAAGATGTAAGTCTTCGTCGCTGGTAAAGACGGTCTTGTTATAGGCCTTGACGGTATTCAGGGTGGCAGGCGCAACCGGCTCTTCGCTGGCCGTGGGCCTCGTAGTCTTGGCCGTGGCGGCAGCAGCTTTCTCGGCGGCTTTGGCGTCGGCGCTCTTTTTCGCCGCTTCTTTTATGGCCAGGTCACGGGCGCGTTTGATGGCTGCCGTGATGGCGCCGGCCAGTCGAAGATCCTGTTTCTGTTTGGCCGCCATTTCCTTCTTCAGCTGTTTCTCCTGGGACTGCAGCTGGGTGACGACGGCGTCTTTTTCCTTCTTTTCGACTTCGAGCAGGCTCCGTTCCTTGTCCTGTTTTTTCAGGGCCTCATCCTTTTCCAACCTTGTCAGTTTGAGTCCGTCGATCTTGGCTTTTAGCAGATCCTGCGTACGGAGGATATTCTCGGCCCGCTCTTCCCGGTAGGCGCGGTAGGACTTGAGATACTGGATGCGACGAATAGCATCGTTGAAGCTGGTAGAGGAAAAGATAAAATTCAGGAAGTCGTAGCTGCTGCGGTTCTTATAGGCAAACACGATGCTCTGGGCATATTGAATGCGCAGGGTATCCAGTTCACTGCGGAGTTTCGTGATGTCGCGCCAGGAGGAGTTCATGTCTCCCTGGATCACGTCGATCTGGGCGTTGATATTGCGGATGGCCGACTCCCGCAGCTTCAGACGGCGCTGCAGCAGGTTCAGCTGCCCGAGGGTCTCGCGCTTGTTCTTATGGGTTTCTTCCAGGGACCGCTTCACGTCCTCGATCTCCTTCTGGATAGAAGCTCTTTCTTTTTCCAGGTCGGCCCTGTTCTGTCCAGGCGCCTGGGCGGACATCCGGATGGCGACGGCCAGCAATAAAAAGGTCCCCGTAAGAATTTTTTTCAGCATAGTCCCCCTAAATTTAATGATTTACCGGCTCGCGGCAATCGCGCCACCTAAACCATAACGTTTATTTCCTCTTATAATTTTTCGGAATCGAAAAAGGAAAGCTTAAAACTTCGTTAAACCGAAACTGCTTATAGCTGATCTCGACATCCACCTTCGACTTCTCGGCCACCGACACCTTGCGGTAGGTAGAAAAAGGTACCCCCGATGAATAGTCGTACTCTCCATAGGTCACATCCCCCGTCCGGGACCGCAGCGGGTCCGTATCATCCAGCTTGCTGTGAAGGGGGGTGCGATCGGTACCCAGCGTTAGATAATTGCGGAAGACCGTACCGGAGCTGAACAGCGATATGCCCTTCACCTCAGTTTTATAGAACGCAATATGCGTGGTATCCAAAAAGATGGGATTGCCCAGCAGCAGGTCCTGCAGGATATGAAAGTCCACGGGTAAGTGAACTTCCTCCTGTAAGTACGACACGCTCCGCAGCCGCACGACCTTCTTCAGCCTGTCGAGTATCTTCACGCTGTCCGGCGTAACCAGCAGCCGGAAGGCCTCGAAACCCAGGACGGCATTTATGGAGATCCAGATCATGCTGTCTTTTTGCATACGGATAAAGGCGTTGAACTCATTATCCTTGCCATCACCACCTTCATAATGGACTTTCACCTTGGCGCTGAACGTATTGTAGTCGATATGATTCCGCATCAGCTGCTCTATCGTCTCCCGGATCACGGCCATCGAGTCCGCATGTTCGTCACGCACAGGCGCAGCCGCAACGCGGGCAGCCCTGCCGGCGGTATCCTGGCGGACGGGTGTACTGATCACTTTCTGGATCTTTTTTGTCGAGCGGCAGCCCTCGGTCAAACCTGCTAACAAGAATACGAGGGCGATACCTGCAAAAAATTTATGCATGCTCTATAGAATATGTTGAATAAGAAAAATAGTCCTGTTCTTTGGGTCTTGGGATCTATGCTTTGGATCTGTGTCTTGGGTCCTATGCTTGGGATCGCGTCAGATATTCGATCTGGCTAGTCCCATCACACTTTCGATCTGGCTGTTTTGTACCGGTGCCATTGCACCTGGCAGGGCCAACGATTTGCCTTCCGCCTCCGGAGGCCGGAGGCTACAGGCCGGTATGCCCAAACCCTCCGGCATTGCGGGTCGTAACGCTGATCTCTTCCACGGCTTCCCATCCGGCCTGGACTACGGGGCTGATCACCATCTGGGCGATGCGATCCCCGGGATGCAGGACCTGCTCTTCATTGGAAAGATTGATCAGGATGACCTTTATCTCGCCCCGATAATCGGAATCGACGGTGCCGGGAGAGTTGAGACAGGTAATCCCCTGTTTGATGGCCAGTCCGCTGCGTGGCCGGACCTGTGCCTCATAACCCAGGGGCAGTTCCATATATAACCCGGTGGGGATCAGTTGTCTTTCCAGGGGTTTCAATACCACCGGACCGGGGAGATGAGCCCGGAGATCCATGCCTGCAGAGCCTTCCGTGGCGTAGTCAGGCAGGGCATTGGGAGATTGGTTGATGATCTTTACCTTGATAGTTGACATGGCGCAAAGGTAGGGGTTTCAGTGGGATGGCCCGGCGCCTCAGCGCCCATTTTCCAGCAACACCGTCGCATAGGCCATCAACCCTTCCCCGCGACCTACAAAACCCATCTGCTCGGTCGTGGTGGCTTTGATGGAAATGTCGTCGGCCGTTATCGCCAGGATCCTGGACATCGTTTCCCGCATGGCCCCGGCGTACTTCATGATCTTCGGGGCTTCGAGACAGACGGAACTGTCGATATTCACCACCCGCCATCCTTTTGCCCGCACCAGGGCATAGGTCTTCTGCAACAGGACCTTGCTGTCGATGTCCTTATAGGCATCGTCCGTATTGGGAAAATGCTGCCCGATATCCCCCAGGTTCAACGCCCCTAATAAGGCGTCGCAGATCGCGTGCAGCAGCACGTCTGCATCACTATGGCCAAGCGAACCTTTGATATGGGGGATCTGCACTCCGCCGAGCCAGAGCTCACGCCCCTCGGCCAGCTGATGAAAGTCGACGCCAAAACCTATCCTGTATGACATGCCCCAAATATAAAGAACCCGCACTACAAAACTGAAAAACCCGGGACTACCCGGGTTCTTTATATTTAAAATCATTGGCCCCGTTTAGGTCCCGCAACGCGGGGCCGTAGCCGGGCAACAACTAATTCGTACTGCTGCTCGTGTTATTATCACTATTACTATCCAGATCGAACGTCAATCCAAACCTCAGCGTATTGGACAACGGATTCCTGTTCGTTCCACTGCCACTGGGCACCAGGTAGGAGAAATTCAGCCCCATGACATTATACCTCAAACCCACACCTACACTGAAATACTTCCGGTCCCCCTTCGTAGGGTCCTCATAATAATAACCTGCGCGGAAGAAGAACTGATCCTGGTAGGCGTATTCCGCACCCAGCGAGAACTGCAGGCTCTTGAACTGGCTTTCGCCGCTGAAGCTGCTAAACCAGCTGCCTACAAAAGACTTGCTATGGTAGTTGGCCAGGTTCGTCGAATCGTTGATCCCGTCCTGTGTCGGATTACCGGTATTGGAAGGCTTAGGGGGTACCGGAACCAGCAGCTTGTGCATGTCCAGACCGATCATCAGCTTGTTATCCTCGTTGAAGACAGCCGTATAGCTTGCGCCCAGTCCGAGGTCGGCCGGGATATAGTCTTTTTCGGTAGCGGAATTGGTATAGCCTATTTTACCGCCCAGGTTGGTCAGCGCGAGGCCGAAATTCCAGCCACCCGCTTCATCCGTCACCCCATGATAATACAGGGAGATGTCGGCGGCAAAGGTCTTACCGGGCTGATAGGTCGCGCCGCTGGCGGCATAACCCGAGGCCAGGTTCGAATAGATATAGCGGCCGGCGAGGGCGATGGACAGCTTGTCGCCGAGCTTACGGGAATAACCCGCGTCAAAGCTGAACTCCCGGGGATGGCCTTCCCCCAGCGCATTCCCGTTGAAATCCTCGAACTGGATATTACCCAGGCTGAAATACCGGATGCCGAGCGATAAGGCGGAAAACTCATCCAGCTTTTTATAGCCGGACGCCGCCAGTAAATACACGTCGTTCAGACCCAGGTCCTTCAGCCACGGCGTATAGGTCAGCCCTATCCCGACGTCTTTTTTGGCAAAAGGGGTCTTCGCAAGATTGTAAAAGCCGGAAGACGCATCCGGAGAGGTGGCTACCCCCAGATCACCCATACCACCGGCACGGGCATCCGGCGAGATCCGCAAAAAGGGAACTGCCGTAGTTGTAACATTGATGTTATTAGCCTGTCCCATCACCGCCTCTCTACCCGTTAAAACTAGAACTAACAAAGCAGCTAATCCCTGGTAAAATCTTTTCATGAGCTTTTTTAATTTTCTTTCTTGCGCAAATAATTAATTGGTCGACGCCCAGTCAGACACGCAAATTTTGGCAATTTGGTTTCCCCTGCCTGTTTGTTTTTTTGACCTTTAGAAAAGTAGATTTGCGATATAGGCTGCTAAATTAATGATTATTAATTAATTATGTTTGAACTGCGATGACTTCCAGCGGCCGGGGCCGGGCCGTCGGTTTTTAAACTTCTTCCAACGGATTATGACACATTTTATTGTGAA
>DATJJA010000021.1:0-24369 GCA_035492595.1 Puia sp. | reverse complement strand
GCACGAGATCTCCTTTATTACGCTGTCAGAGAAGGGAGTGTTTTATCAGAAAGGGGAGGAGTTCGCTCTGATCAGCTCGCACATACGTAATATTGCGGATGTATCCGGGGCGGGGGATACGGTGATCGCGGTGGCCTCGCTGGTGTATGCGGCTACCGGGGATGTCAATCTGATGGCGGAGGTGGCTAATATTGCCGGGGGGCTGGTTTGCGAGGAGGTTGGAACGGCGGCTATTGGCCGGGAGCTGTTGTTGCAGGAGTGTGGGAAGTTGTTGGGTTGATTAGTTTCGAATGATTTCAGCAAGGTGTTAGCGGCTGTTCAACCATCTGCGTCAATTCTTCAAAAATCTCAGGCACATATTTTTATAGCTTTACAAGCTTAATAATAAAAGCTATGTCGAGGTTTACTCTCGCGATTCACGGCGGAGCCGGTACGATCCTTAAAGCAGATATGACCCCTGAATTAGAGCTGGCCTACCTGGAGGGTTTACAGCAGGCTATGGATGCCGGCTTTGCAGTCCTCGAGCAGGGCGGTTCGGCTATCAATGCCATCAAGGCCACCATCGTAATCCTGGAAGACAATATGTTGTTCAATGCCGGGCGTGGTTCGGTCTTTACAAAAAAGGGGGTACAGGAGATGGATGCGGCCATCATGGACGGCAGAACGCTGGATGCGGGCTCGGTTACAGGAGTCCGTAATGTCCGCAATCCGATAGAGCTGGCTACCGAGGTGATGATCAACAGCAATCATGTATTTTTGAGTGGGAAAGGCGCCAGTGATTTTGCGATCAAACAGGGGATCAAGCTGGAGCCGGATGAATATTTCTTTTCGCAGTTCCGTTACGATCAATGGAAGGCGATCCGCGACAGCGACACTTATTCGCTCGACCATACACATCAGCGGCTGGAAGAGCTGATGCGGGACAAGAAGTTTGGGACGGTGGGGGCGGTGGCCTGTGATCAGCAGGGCAATATTGCTGCTGCAACCAGTACCGGTGGTATGACCAATAAGAAATATGGCCGTATCGGGGATAGTCCGATCATTGGTGCGGGTACCTATGCGAACAACAACACGTGCGGGATATCCTGTACCGGGCATGGCGAGATGTTCATCCGGGCTGTGGCGGCACATGATGTCAGTTGTCTGATGGAGTATAGGGGCATGAGTCTGCAGGAGGCTATGGAAATAGTGGTTCATGAAAAGCTGATGGCCATTGGCGGGGAAGGGGGGATGATCGGGGTTGATGCGCATGGAAATGCTGCGCTGGTATTCAATAGCCAGGGGATGTACCGGGGATATAAGAGCAGTGATGGGAGTGAGGTGGTAGCTATATACAAATAGTCATGAAAAAATACGCCGTTATTGTGGCTGGAGGGGCTGGATCCCGGATGGGAAGCGTGGTGCCGAAGCAATTTCTTTTGTTACGGGATAAACCTGTGTTATGGTATACCCTGGAAGCCTTTTTAGGGGCTTATGATGATCTGATGGTTGTTTTGGTGGTCCCTGCTGAACATATGGAGGCTGCGCAAGCGGTCGTGAAGGCCACGCGTGCTTCGCACCGTGTGCGGCTGACGCCGGGGGGAATTACCCGGTTTCATTCGGTGCAAAACGGGTTGAAGCTGATAGACGAAGATTGTGTCATTTTTGTGCATGATGGCGTAAGATGCCTGGTGAGCAGGGAGCTGATACACCGGTGTTGTGAGCAGGCTGTTTTGTTGGGTTCGGCTATACCTGTGGTGGATTCGAAGGATAGTGTGAGACTGGTAACAGGGGAGGACAATGCCGCTTTCGATCGCAGCCGGGTCAAGCTGGTGCAAACGCCACAGACATTTATCAGCAGTATACTTTTACCTGCCTATGCTCCCGGGGTCGAATACCGGGAAGAGTTTACGGATGAGGCAACGGTAGCAGAGGCTGCCGGGCATACCGTGCAGCTTGTGGAAGGGGAGATCAATAATATAAAGATCACGACACCGATAGATCTTCTCATCGCGGAGAAGATGCTGGAGAGCCGAAAAACCGCTCCAGGAAGCGGGGCAGGCGATGGAACTTCACCTGGTGATAGACCCGGGTCAAGGGATTGAATTTGCGATAAAAGGCGGCCACGGATGGAATATCCGATCCTTCGAAGTCAAAGCTAAGCGCCGTCCCTGCATATTTCCGGATCACTTCATCGACCAGGCTGTGGACAGCATTGAACTGCCGGCCATCGGGGCCGGGCGCTCCCAGTAAATAATAGATCCGCTTTTCATCCCGTCCGAAAAAACCGGCCGCATGCAGCGCATTCCCCGGTCCTTTTATGCCCAGGGTAAAACCATGCCCCCGGGCAATGCAGCTCTCGCATAGAACGGCGATCTGTTGATAATCCCGGTCAGAGAAGAAATTGGCTTTTTCCTGGTAGGCTGCCCTGTACAGTTCAATGACCTTTTCGACCGATATGTTCTGCTCGGCATAAAGCCCGGCGCGCCGGGTCCGACGAAGATTCTTTCGGGCGTCTCCGCTGTATTGCTGGTAGATCGTCGAATAATCTGCCTGCAAGGGCAGCACGTAGTTGGTCCTGGCGGTCAGCTGCAGACCGGGCGGGGCAGTCAGCTGCGAACGGAGCGAGGCGGTCAGGTGCAGGCCGGCCCCGACAGGAGCGGCATTGCCTTCATTCAATAATATATCGACCAGTTTGAAAGATCCGGGAATATGACGGAGAAAAGTCTCTACCCCGGCTGCGTCGACCGGTTCAGGGCCTATGATACCCAGTTGTCCGACAAAGGGTGGAATATAGGCATAGGGCAACCCGAATTTCTTTTTCTTTGGCAGGGGCAGAATGTACCGATACTCCGGCGTGACCAGCGCGTCCCAATCACCAAGGGTATCCAGGAAGAAAGACCGCGCATATAGCAATCCGTTAGGCGACTCCCGGACGCAGCGATCCCAGCTTGTGGTGTCGATCTCCCCGCGATGCAGATAGCGAATATTGTCACCATTTTTCATGTCAGAGGGGGATATTGCTGAAGAGTTTGCGGAATTTTATGTTTTGCAGGTCCACGCTGAAGGAGATCTTTTTCCCGAAGGTATTCTGGTCGGGAACTGTCTTTAGCTGGTTGCTGAAATCTTTACTATAGACCAGCGGGATATAAATATTGACCACTTGTTTTAGCAAGGATAACTGCAGACCGCCGACATAGAGGAAATGGCTGGTAGGCGGGTCGGTCTGCCAGGCGCCGGAATAGGTGCCGAAGTCAAAGAAAACCTTCAGGGGAATCCATTCCGGGACGATCTGGCGGGGCAGGGTGCTGCTGAGGTTGACTGCTGCCACCCAGTTGTCTGATCGTCCCTGCAGGCCCTGGAAGAGGTCTGTCCGCAGCTTGAGATTGCCGTCACGCATCATGATTTGCTGGCTGGCAAAACCCGTAAACTCGCTGCGTCCTATAAAATAGTTCTCGTAGGTGTAGTCTTCGTCACCCCGGACGGCGGTGAGCTTCGGTTCGAACCTGGTGAGGTCTTCTGTTGCCGACTGCCCGCCGATGTAGCCGAATTTGGCGCCAAAGAGACGCATGTCGAGGCCTCCGCCTTTCACGTAATTGAAGAAGTAGTTACCCGTAAAATTGATTCGGTAAAAGGAGGCTGCCTGCTGGACCTGCAGCAGGGCATTGTAGGGATAGAGGGCTCTGTCGTCGCGAAACCCCAGGCTCAGCTGATTGAGATAGCGAAAGTTATATTTCCCCGGGACGGGATAGTAGGAGGAGTCGGTGGACTTTTGTACATAATGGTCCAGCTCTTTTTCCCCAATGAGGTATGTTTTCCATTCGATGAATTTCTCCTGTGTACTGCGGGCTTCTTTGTTGGGGAAGGTCAGTCGCAGTGTAGGGGCGAGCTTATAATATCCGCCGGTGAGCTGGTGTCCATTGCTGTCTAAACCGCTGATGGTAGAAAACCGTTCGCCGGTGATGCCAAGGTCTATTTTCCGGAAGGAGCGGTCCGGCCGCCAGGTATAGTTGAGACCGCCGGTGCCGTTGAGCTGATGGCTACCGGTTGCGTATAGGGGTACAAGGAAGAATTGAAAGGGGGTAGGCGGAAGGTCATAGTTATGGATCGCAGCGCCGACCATGAACTGGTCGTATTTATTGTAAGCGAAGGCCGGCAGGATATTGATGTAATTGAACTTGTCCGTATTCCTGAAGTTGAATAGGAAAGTCGGTTTTAATTGTTTGCGCACAGGTGGATGAAGCGGTCCCTTTTGATCCAGCTGGGCGAAAAGAGGTGCGGTGTTGTGATGGCTGGTCTCGTCGAATACCTTTTGGAGGTCATCCGGGTAGGGGTGTTTGAATGACCAGCGCCGGTAATATTCGTGCATGCAGCTGTCGAAGGTCGTTGTGCCCAGGCTGTCTTCGATTTTTTTTAGCCATTCGCCTGTTTTGGCGTAGACGGCAAGATAATAGCCGGTTTGGGTGAAGGTCCCGGAGGTGGTGGAGATGGGTTGATCGTTCCTGGTTGCCTCCAGGATATCGAGGCTCCATTGTTGCCCGTCGGCAGGGAACTTTTTGAAAAGCCAGTTATCGGGGGTGGTGGTGGGGTATTTGTATGCCTTGTAGCGATTATCGTAATAAGTGTTGATGCCTTCATCCATCCAGGCATATTGGCGTTCGTTCGTGCCGAGGATGCCGTAGAACCAGTTGTGTCCGACTTCGTGTTCTATTGTTATGTCGAGCGCTTTCGGGTCGGTGACGTCGCTCGCGATCGCGGTGATGGTGGGATATTCCATGCCGCCGATGCCGGGTCCCATTTTGGTTTCGACGGCTGTCACGACGTTGAAGGGATATTCGCCGACGAGGCTGCTACGGAATCTGATCGCGTCTTTGATGTAGTTTAAGCTGTTTTGCCAGGCAGGGTTTGCTGTTGGCGTGGAATAGGAATAGACTTGTATGATGCGGCCGGACGGGAGCTGGAGGGTGTCGTGGAGGGTTGAGAAGTGTTTGCTGGCGAAGAAGGCGAAGTCGTGGATATTATTTTGGTGATAGACTAAGGTTTTTGTGGGTATGTTTTGTGCAACGGGTGCTGGCGCTGATCGTTTTTGCGGTGATCTTTTAGCAGGGGCGCGTGATACAGTATGGGATGGGGAAGGGGGATGCTGGATGGGATGATGTCCGCCGGGTTTGGGGTGAGGAGGTTTTATTGGCGAGGGATGAGTGACGGCGATGGCGGGGGCGATCTCCTGGAGGCTCGGGGAATTTTGGAGTTCGCCGGTGGCGGCGATGGTGAAGGACTGGGGGACGGTGATGCGGACGTCGAAGGACGCGAATTCGCTGTAGAATTCGCCCTGGTCGAGGTAGGGGATGGGGTGCCAGCCTTTATTGTCGTAGACGGCGGGTTTGGGATACCATTGGGCTATGTTGTAGCTGTTGTCGGTGTATGAGTTGTTGGGGTTGGATGTGGGAAGCGCGACATAGCCGCTACGCGAAAAGTTGTAGGGGAGTTTGACATGGAAGGGGGTGGATAAAGTGACCTGGCCTCCGGGGGGCAGGGGATTGGGAAGGATGACCTTTATGATGTCTATGTATTGGGGATGGTCTTCCATCCGGGCTTCCTGGTCGTCGGCGCGGAAGTCGAGGCGGTTGATATAGCCTCTTTGCTGGCGGTCGGAGAAATAGAAGTCGGTTCGTCCGTTGCCGAGCAGCTGTTCACTGAAAGCAGTCTGATCGTTCTTGTAGGCGTTGGGCCAGCAATGGATCCAGATGAATTTCAGGGTGTCGGGGCTATGGTTGCTGTATTGGATCTTTATGAAGCCGTCGAGGGAGCGTTCTGCGTCGTTGAGGGTGACGTCGATGGTATAGTTGATCTGTTGTTGCCAATTGGATTGGGCGCGGGTGGTGATGGCGCTGGTGAAGGTTAATATAAAAAAGATAAGTTTTTTCATTCGTGTTGCGCCTTCGGCGCTCTTAGGTGTTAGTTCTTGTCCCGGCCTGTATATGGGGCCTTCGGCCCTAGCGGCCCTGACCCATAAATATTATCCGCAGGGTATGCAGCATGATCTTGAGATCAAGGCCAAGAGAAATATTCTCAATGTACATCAGATCGTATCTCATGCGTTCGAGCATTTCTTCAATATTCTCTGCATAACCAAACTGGATCATTCCCCAGGAGGTGAGGCCTGGTTTTACTTTTAACAGGTAACGAAAATACGGAGTACGAAGATATAATTGGTTTATATAATATTCACGTTCGGGGCGAGGGCCTACGAGGCTCATTTCCCCTTTCAGGATATTCCATAGCTGGGGTAATTCGTCTATGCGCCATTTGCGCATGGTCCTGCCCCAGGGTGTGATACGGGGGTCTTGCAGGGAAGAGAGGGCGGGGCCTTCTTTTTCCGCGTCGGGGTACATGGAGCGGAATTTGTAGATCCAGAATTTTTTGCCTTTATAACCGATCCTTTCCTGTTGATAGAAGATGGAGCCGGCGGAGGATAAGCGTACGCGGATGGTTGCATACAACATCAGGGGGGACAGGACTACCAGGCCTGTAACGGCGATGAGAACGTCGAGCAGTCGTTTCGAATTCTGTTGCCATTCCGGCATCAGGCCGGTGTGGATATCGGAAAGGACGGCTCCCAGGACATTCCTTGTTCTAACTGAGCCGGAAATGATATCGAGTGTACTGGGGAGCGTTTTGATCTGGACGTCCTTATTGCTTAGCTTTTCGATAATGGTCTCGAGGTCTTCCCTGGAAGATCTTTCGAGGGCTACTACGACCAGTTGGATGTTGTGCTGGTCGATCGTTTTTTCTATGTGATCGGAGTCACCCAGTTGTGGAAGATAGCGGGCAATGCCATTGTTTTGCTGGTGGAGATTGCTGACATAGCCGGCATAATGGTAACCGGATGAACGAAGGCCTTCGCGGGATTCTTTATAGGCACGTGTGGCGATGGCATCACTGCCTACCAGCAGTGCGTTGAAGATAACTTTTCCTTTTGTGATCTGATTGCGGACAAGATTCAGGATGGCGATCCTTCCTGTGAGAGTCAGCAGGAAGTGGGAGAAAAGAAAGATAAAATAGGTTTGATAGAAATAGTGATAATCCTTTACGGGGTCATTGAAGACGATGGCAAAGAACACGGTGGTACAGCCGATGATGGTATAGATAAATGTGTTGGTCGCTTCGTTCAACCGGGATTTCAGGTAAAGGGAGCGGTAGGAGCCCATCAGTGTATACAGGATAAGCCAGCCAATGGGAATGGTGGATATGCCCAGCCAGAAGCGCTGGGTCAGCACCAGTCTGTGGTTGTAAAAGATGGTCTCTGAGAGCAGGATCCGCCGGCTAAAATGAAAGATCATGGAAGACAACAATGCAGTTGCATAGTCGCTGAGAATATACCAGAGGATAGAGACGGTATGGAGCTTTTTGGATGCTGGCATGCCAGAATCAGGTATTGATCGTATTGTGTTTTATCTTTTGCAGGATTTGATGTGCAATGTCCATAGCCCTGAATCCGTCTACTTCGGATACGCGCGTAGGAGTGTTGGACAGGATTGCTTCACAGAACTTTTCCAATTCCAGCTTAATGGCATTGACCTCTGGTACAGATGGATTGGAAAGTGCGATCGTTTTTTTGCCGTTCGGGGTCTCTATATCAAAAGAAAAGACGTCCAGATCCTGGGGTGTCTTCAGCTTTATGATCTCTGTTTTCTTATTCAGAAAATCGATACCAATATAGGCATCTTTCTGAAATAGTCGCATTTTCCGCATCTTTTTCATCGATATGCGGCTGGAGGTAAGATTTGCTACGCAGCCGTTGTTGAATTCGATACGGACGCTGGCGATGTCTGGTGTATCGGTCATAACGGCAACGCCGCTGGCGGATATGCTTTTTACCTCGCTTTTGACAAGACTGAGGATGATGTCGATATCATGGATCATCAGGTCGAGGATGACGCTGACCTCGGTTCCTCTGGGATTAAATTGGGCCAGGCGATGGACCTCGATAAAGAGGGGATTCAGGGGCACGGATTGCAGGGCCAGGTAGGCGGGGTTGAAGCGTTCGACGTGTCCGACCTGTAGTTTTACATTGGATTCCCTGACAAGCTGTACCAGTTCGCGGGCTTCTTCCATGGTGCCGGCAAGCGGCTTTTCAACAAATACGTGTTTACCCTTACGAATGGCTTTTTCGCATAATTTAAAGTGAAGGTGGGTAGGAGCTACGACGTCAATCAGGTCGCAGGCGTCTATGAGGCTTTCGGGGTCGGGGAATCGGGGGATCTGATATTTATCTGAGACTTCGCTGGCGATGGAATCCTCCGGGTCATAAAAGCCTACCAGTTCGGCCGTTTTAATTTCTTTCCAGTTATTAAGGTGAAATTTTCCGAGGTGACCAACTCCAAAAACGCCTACTTTAAGCATTTATTAAATTTTATTCAGCCTCAAACCTACGTCAAAATGATGAATAGACAATCAACTGACAGTGGACCAGGTTATTGTGGTGAGTGGTGGGCCGTATGATAAAAACCACCCGGGGGTGGTTTTGTAAAAAGGTGAGACTGTTTCGTTTAATCAGTTTAATGTATATAAGATGTCCCTATGATGCGGGGCCTGGTATATTTAATAATGTTCCTGAAAGTAACGGGTATATCCTGGCTCGGGAATATTTTGGTTTTCATGACCAGTCTGAAGGTCATCAGGAATATGGGAATATAGAGTAACAATATGACGTAAAAGTAGACGGAATAGGTATTCAGAAAAAGGGTGCGGATGCAAACTGTGTTTGCCCGATCGGTACCTATTGTCAGATTGAGCAAGCCTTTTATGGCCGGGAAGAGGACGGGAACTTTTGTCCAGTTGGCATACCTTACGTCTTCGTAACGATAAAGAGAATTATATCCTTCGGGTACTTGTTTGGCATAGTAGGGCCAGTTGTGCTGAACATCTGCGAAGCTGGCGAGCCGGGAGTCCGGACGGGTAAAAAAAGTATTATATGTTGGATCGAGTACTACCCAGGCGCTGCCGTTGTAAGCTTCTACGATATTGTGGGCGCCATAGATGCCGCATGCCTTCATTTGTGCGATGCGTACGGGATAATGATAAGTGCCGATGATACGGGCGAGTACCTGGGAGTAGCTGCCGCAGGCGCCCTGGGTCGTCATCAGATCGAATGTGGTGGAGTGGAAGATCGTCGATTCCAGTCCAAGGTCCGGATTATTGTCGGTGGTAAATGTGGATGCCCGGCTTTTCATCAGCTGGTGGCAGACATTCATCGATTTTACAAGAATTGAATCGGGGGTATCGTTGGAGTCTATTCTGGAATCTATGCTTGACTTGATGGATGCAAAAAGTCCGTTCTCGTATGATGATTCCATTTTGAAATAGAACAGTGATGCAAGGACAAAGCCATTGAAGAACATCAGAAAATAGAGATTTCTGAAGGATTTTTTTAATAGGAGGATGGAATGCCTGAAGCCCATAGTTTTTCTTATAAGGTGGTTAACGCAAGATTAGTAAACTTGGACAGGTGGTTCAGAGCCCGTTTCAAAATTACGAATCTACTTGCAAATAACGCCTAATGAATCTTTTATTGTTTTCCCCTGGGTTTTGATACATAAAATGTCCTATCATTTAAGCTTCTTCAAAATAAGTGGAAAAATGCAGATACTTTATGATTTTTTTTGATAATAGGTATACTTATGGTTCTATTTTACAATATAAGTTTTCCTGTCGGGGCCTACGCCGGTGATCTTTAGCGATCTCCAGGCCGACGGGAGTTTGCAGGGAAGCTGTATTATTCCATTAGAGGTTATCTCGAGGCCTGCAAATCCATTTAGCATGGCCTGGAGCATTCCACCGGCGCCGGTGGCGAAATAAGGGTTATTTCCGGAAGCCGTCTCGGCCATGACGCCGAAGGGAGGGCGCAGGTTGGGTCTGTAGCCGTTGGTAAAGTCGGCGAAGGCCTTGTCGGGCATTCCAAGTCGTTCGTAGAGAATCGAAAAGATGGCGTGGGTCATGGCCGGGCCTTCTCCCACGCGGGGTTCATAATATTCGAGATCCTTGCGGATGGCGGCGGGGCCGGTGACCTCCTTCAGGGGGTAGGCTAGGAGGTTGACGTCCGCCTGTTTGATCGATTCGCCATTATAGGCGGCGTGTTCGCGTACGACGCCATCGGGGAAACGGAGTATGGGGATGTTGTTTTTTACATTGATCCAGTCGGGGTCGGGTGTCAGCCCTAGGACGCGCGCTGCATCTGTGGCATATTGGAGGTTGGCCCGGGCGGCGGCATTGGTATAGGCATTGTTGTCCACGTTTTCCGCCCATTCGTCGGCGGCGACTACGTTATTGATATCATAGTGACCGGGCCCGTTGCGTTGCACCCTGCTGGCCCAAAAAGTGGCCGTGGCCTGCAAAAGGGGGTATCCTTTTTCTCTGAGCCAGGTCTTGTCCCTGGTAACGCAGTAGTAGTTCCAGGCGGCGAGGCCAACGTCGGCGGTGATATGATGCTCGAAGGGGCCGCTCAGCGCCCATATGGGAGTTTCCTCGTTACCGCTGGCGGCGCTTTCCCAGGGGAACATGGCGCCTTTAAACCCATGGCTTGCAGCATTGCGCAACGCTGCGGGGAGACGCTGATAACGGTATTCCATCAACGATGCGGCTATCTCAGGCTGAAGCAGGAGAAGGGCCGGGTACATCCATATTTCCGTATCCCAGAAAGTATGGCCGTTGTAGCCGAGGCCGCTGAGTCCCATGGGGGAAAGGCTGTAGGATGTCCCTTCGCGGGCAAAGGAGTAAAGGTGATAGAGCATGAGCCGGACCTCGCGTTGGGTGCGGTCGTCGCCTTCGATGAGGATATCGCTTTGCCATAGCTGATCCCAGGCTGCTTCATGGTCTTTTATCAATTGGCGGGTGCCCTGAAGGGTAGCGAAGAGGGTCAGCCTTTCCGCCTCGTTGAGCGGATCGTCATTATGAGCTGAGGTCAGGGCGGAGCCTGCTACTGCGAAGTGATAGGTTTGACCGGCGGTGAGCTTCTTTTTGAATTTGAGCAGGTGCATGTTATTGTCCCACATCTCGTGAATGACACCTGGTTCGGATCCGTGGGGCTCGTCGAAGAGGAAGCTGTTGGATGCAGCCATCGAGAGCTTGCCGGTAGGACTTTTGGCGGTGGAGGTAAGTAAAGAAATGGTGACATGGGGACGGTCGATCTCGTTGAAATAGGGTTCTACGTCCTTTAGCATATCGGGAGCTTCCATGACGCTGGCGGGGATGATCTCAATATCTTTTTGAGCGGTGATGGTAACGTCAACCAGGGCCGTATAGGGCAGCTGGCGGAGGGAATACCAGGTATAGCTGATGGTAGCTTTGCCGGGATCTTCGAAGGTAGTGGTGAGGCAGGCGCGTTTCATATCCAGGGTTTGCCGGAGGTGGGAGATCTGTCTGAAGCTTTCGATGCGGCGGCCGTCTATATCGAGGTAAAGGTTGACGAAGTTGAATGTTTTGAGGATGTTGCTGACGCGACCGCGGCCATAAAGATCGAAGGCGCCGTTGAGGACTACGTCTTTTGCCTTAAAGGGATCGGTGGAGGATACGAGGCCGATCATGCCGTTGGCTACGGTGATACCGTAGTAGTTGGATGGATCGATGGAGTCGGCCTGGATGGTCCAGGTGGAGGGGGCGGGTGGGGCAGCAGTTGAGGCGCTGGTGTGGGGTGGAAGAGCAGGAACAGACTGTGTGAAAGAGAATGAGAATAAATGGATCAGTATGAGCAGTGAAACAGATCTTTTTATAGGTAGATGCATAGCTATAATTTTGCAATCGTTTGGGTACAATTTACACATTATTGTTTATTTTCGACATACCATACCAGATTACCATATGAACAGACTATTACGGGTTGTGCTGATCCTTTTACTACTCTTATCTTTTGCTTCTGTTTATATTTTTATTCCCCGCGAGTTACTGATCTCCAGTATTGTGTCTGTCAAATGCAACCCGAACGGGGCTGCCAGGGTACTTGGGGAGGACAGCACCTGGCGAAACCGCTGGCAGGGAGGGAGTGTGCCGGGATATGTCTTTCATGTGAGGGGCAAGGCTTTTCATGAAATGGATATCAGTATAATGACGGGAAACGATTCGGCAATGAGCCGATTAACCATATTAAATCCCGGGGGCATGGATTCTGTTGCCCTGCAGTGGAGATATAGCTTTGAGACCAGTCTCAATCCTTTCCGGCGTGTGCAGCAATACCGCCAGGCTTTCCGGAACAAACATGCAATGGATACGGTTCTCACCCATATCCGCATTTTTCTTGAGGACAACAGGAATATTTACGGAATCCATATGGTGGATTCCATGTCGAATGATTCTGCTTTGCTGGTG
This sequence comes from Puia sp., assembly GCA_035492595.1. Lineage (GTDB taxonomy): Bacteria > Bacteroidota > Bacteroidia > Chitinophagales > Chitinophagaceae > Puia. The sequence continues at coordinate 12,027 of DATJJA010000021.1, read as the reverse complement.
ATGAGGTTAAGAACAGTACGATATCCATCTACTGAGGAGATATACCGGGCTGTAGCGGCAATACGTGCTTACACCAAAGCGGAAGGTGCGCAGGCGATAAATTACCCGATGCTGCATGTTTCGGTTGAAAACGGCTTATATGAGTCCATAGTAGGTCTTTCTGTTGACCGCAAGCTAAAGGGTACAGGGCAGATAGCACCCAAGCGATATGTTCCCTGGAAAATAGTAGTAGGGGAAGTCAGAGGGGGGGTATACAGCGCAGAGCAGGCGATGGTGCGTCTCCAGGAATATGTCGGTGATCATCAGAAACCGGCGATGGGATTGCCATTTCAGTCGCTGGTAACGGAAAGGGACCGGGAGCCGGACACGGCCCGTTGGGTCACGCAAGTGGTACAGGCGGTACCCTAAGGGTTTTAGTGGCCGGAACGAATGACCATTATGCTGTCGTTGTTCCTGGCCAGAATGAAGGCTGGTTCTCCTTTGATGCTGATATTGCTGGCATGGCGGACCTGACCTGGAATGGCTATGCCGTTGATCGGGCCTGCGGAAAAGGAATCGTTTCCCTTATTCAGCAGGAGTGTTCCATAGTCTGCATCATAACGCCCCATCTGAATATTGTTCTCATAAAAATTCCCGAACAGAAGCACGTCGGGTAAGTGGTCGCCGTTGGCATCGAACACCACTGCATCCCGATACGGGGACAATTGTGCTTGCCAGGGTAGAGCAAGGGTTTGGAAATTTCCATTTCCCTGATTGATCAAAACGGCGTTGGCAAAGTAATTTGCGCTGAGGGTATCTGCTTTTTTGAGCAGGTCTTCTGAGAACAGGTCCCGGAGACTGGCTTTGGCAAAGTCTTCTGCGTATAAAAAGCGTTTTTTCAGACCGGGCAGCTGTCTTTCCAACTCTTGTTTTGTCGCAAAAGGAATCTCTTTGCCTTTGAGGATATATGTAAGGAGCTGTTCTTTTTTTCCATTATTGTCAAAATCGTTGACATAAAGTCTCACAGGATCTTTTTCAGAAGCCGTCAGTCTGCTGTTAAGGCCGAGGTTACCGGCTATAATATCGATGTCGCCATCATTGTCGATGTCTACGGGCAGGATAAAGTTCCACCATCCTTTTTTATCAGAAAGGACTTTTTGAGTATAATGCCCCTGCTGGTACATGAAGGCCAGGATGCCGCCCCATTCCAATCCGATCAGAAGGTCTTTGTGACCATTCCTGTCCAGATCTGACCATTGGGCCGAAGTGACGAATCCGATATGAGAGAGGCCCGGGGCATATTTTTCTGTCACGTCGGTGAACTTTCCCTTTCCATCGTTGAGCAGGAGGTAGGAAGGCGGGGTTTGGCCATAGTTGTATGGTACGGATCTGCCGCCGATGAAAAGATCGGCATAACCGTCACCATTAAAGTCAAATGCTTTTATGCAGGAGGCGTTGACGAAGATGTTGTTGAAAGGATTGGATAATTTCCGGAGCTGTCCTTTTCCATCTCCCAGGTAGATCCTTGGCATCAGCATGGGGTCTTGTCCGAAAAATTCATTTCCTCCGCTGGCCACTACCAGGTCCATATAACCATCGTTGTTAACGTCCGTCCAGCAAGCGTCGACGTCCTCGTAAGTGCTGTCCGCTTCTAAATCAGGCTGGCTGGTGCGAAGGAATTTACCTGAGGGCTGCTGGATAAATACAGCACTCTTTTTCAGCCTGGAAGAGCCAATGAAAAAATCGTCGAGTCCGTCCTTGTTGAGATCTCCGACTGCCAGCGCCGGACCTTCAGTGGAGAGCATGTGGGGAATAAGGGGTTCGCGATCGAATTCGTGGAAGTCATTTTCTTCATGCCGGTAGAGCAGGCCTGTAGAGGCTGTAATATTTGTGAAGGCGGGGAGGGAATCTTTGTTTCTGCGATCAAGTATGGAATAATTGAAGGTCGGCAGGCCTTTTTGCCAGGTGAAGGAAAGATGAGGGGCGCTGGCGGAAAGAGTGAGTGGCTGGAAGGTGTTGTCCGGCCATACCAGGACAGCGGAGTCGATCGGGGTTTGGTAGAGCCCGATGGAGAGAGGGATCTCCATGCTGGAGAGGAAACCTCTGACGGGATATTTCTCATAGGTTCGGATCTGGTCTTTTGTAAAAAGGATTATCCGGGCACCGATGGCATTGCGGTTGTTGTCCGATCCTTTGAGGGAGATACTGACGGAAGGCCGGTTTTTTTTATCATTGCCGGTATTCTGATAGATCAGTACCGGAGCATCGATATTGTTGACTACCACGTCAAGGTCGCCATCGTTATCCAGGTCGGCATAAATTGCGCCGTTGGAGAAATTGGGTTTGGCACCCTCGATCTGTGATTCCATGTCTGAGAATTTCATATCTCCATCGTTGTGGAAGAATTTAGAAGGAAGCTTGATCTGTGGGAATTTACTGATCATGTCGATCTCTTTGTCATCAGCGCTTTTGTTGTTTACCGTCTGCTGCAGCTCCAGATTGGATACAAAGTTGATGAAGTCGATGTCGTTGAGCCGTCTGGGGATACCATTTGAGATAAAGAGGTCTTTTTTCCCATCATTATCGAAGTCCATCCAGAGTGGGGCCCAGGACCAGTCTGTGGCGGCGACACCGGAATAAAGTCCTATTTCGCTGAAGTGACCATTAGCTCTGTTGTATTGCAGGTTATTGCGGGTATACTGGTAATTATAGCCGTAGTCGAGCTTTATATGATAGCTGTCCCAGGTGTCTTCGCCTTCAGAGCGTTTCAGGATGTATGGGTCGAAGGGGAGCATGTCCATGGTTATTATCTCAGGCAGGGCGTCGTTGTTGACATCGGCAACGTCCACGCCCATGCTGAAGCGACTGGTGTGCATGGTGCGCTGGGTGAGCTGGTCTGTGAAATGGCCGTGGTGATCATTGATATAGAGGTAGTCATTTTCGTGAAAATCATTACCGGTGTAGATATCGGGCCAGCCGTCGAGGTCGATATCGGATACTGCTACGCCCAGGCCATAACCCAGGACGGAGCCGTGGATGCCTGCCTCTTTTGTACATTCGGTAAAGTGGCCGTGTCCGTCATTGCGGAACAGCCGGTCGCCGGAGTAAGGATTTATGGTGGCTAGTTTATCTTTCCGGGGTCCGAAGGTGCCGTTCTGGTGGATGGAATGGTTGAGCAGGTACATATCGAGGTCGCCGTCGCCGTCATAATCGAAAAATACGGCCTGGGTGCCGAAGCCGGAAAAGTCCAGTCCGTATTCTGCAGCCTGGTCTTTATATGAGGGGATACCATTTTTATCAATCCCCTGGCAAACCAGCAGCTGGTTCTTTGTGGTCGGAAGTCCTCCGAGCCGGCCTACTTTGCAGATGTAAATATCGAGCAGGCCGTCGTTGTTGATATCTATTACGGAAATGCCCGTGGACCAGCCTTTGTCCTGCGGAAGCGCGGCAAGAGTGGTGACGTCTTTAAAATGCAGGTTACCAGTATTGAGGAATAGCCGGTTATTTTCCTGGTTGGAGGCAAAGAAAAGGTCGATCAGGCCGTCGTTATTAAAATCACCAGCACCTATCCCTGCTCCGTTGTAGTAGTACATATAGTCGAGCACGTTGAAGCCGGGGGTAGGATGGAGGGTATTGCTGAATTCGAGTCCGGTGGTTTTTTGATCCAGGACAATGAAGGCTGGGTCTTTGATATGGCCATGCTCAGAAGACTGGCAGGATTGCAGGGACAACAGACAGCCTATGATCAGAAGTTGGATGATATTGTATGGGGGCCGAATCATTTTTTTGAGGTTGTCGTTCCGGGAAGGGTATAGAGGACCGGGGGTTCGTCATTTGCCAGAAATAAGAGATAAATGTGATCTTTAGCCGGTACCAGGGCGATGTCCCTGATCTGGCCGGGCAGGTCAAGGCCGGAACGGGCGGAGGATAAGGTCGTGAACTGCCCCTTTCCGTCGTTTAGCAGTATGAGCCCCTGGCTTGCGTCCAGGCGGCCGAACTGTGGTAGAAAGCCATATTCATTACCACCGATGACGAGGTCAGTAAAACCGTCGTTGTTGACGTCAAGACAGCGGATGGCGTTGGCTGAGGACATTTGGGTCAAAACGGGCAGCTTATGGACGGAAAATTTTCCATGTCCTTCGTTGATGGCAACGACGGAAGAGGGGTAATTGAAGATCCTTACCAGCGCGCTATCCAGGTCGGAAGGGGTAAAAAGGTCAGAAATGGATCTTTGAGCAAAGTCTTTATGTTTCAGGTTTTGTTTTTTTAGTCCGGGTATCGCGTTTTCCAGATCGTGTTTCAGAAATACCGGGACATCTTTTCCTTCAACGGTACGGGTCAGGACCTTATCCGTGATGCCATTGTTATCGAAGTCCTTGATCCAGCATTTTACAGGATGAACGGCGTCGGGGTGCAGATAGAAATTCTCGCCGATGTTGCCGAGAACAAGGTCTTTTTTACCGTCTCCATTAAGGTCGGCAGCAGCGAGGGTTTGCCACCAGCCGGAAAGATTGTCGAGCCCGGTGTTGTGAAGTTCAGTAAAATGATCGTTATCCCAGGAGAAAATTCGGGTCGGCATCCATTCTCCGCATATGACGAGCTGTCCGGTATTGTCCCCGCCCAGATTTTCCCATAGGGCAGCGGTGACCATACCGATGCCGGCGATGTCCGGATTTTTGGTGTTTGCAATGTCGGTAAAATGTCCTTTGCCGTCATTCAGGAAGATATAACTGGAGGGTGCAGCCCCGTATTCACGAGGGATGTCGTGGCCGCCCACAAAAAGGTCGGGAAATCCATCATGGTTAAAGTCTCCCGCGACGGCTGTGCTTATATCGCTGTTGTTGTTGTTGCCGGGGAATGCGGCAATATCGAGGGTGAAATTTCCTTTACCGTCGTTTCTGAACAGGCGCAGCTGAAGCTGCCTGCTGTTGGGCGGGACATTATTGCCACCGGGGCCGATAAAGAGGTCCAGGTCGCCGTCGTGGTCTGCGTCGAAGAAAAGGACGGCTTCGTCTTCGAAGTCCGAGAAGAGGTCGAAGCCAGGCTGTTTACTGCGTTGAAAACCTGTAGGCGTCTGCAGGTACAATTGACCGGGATGGCCGGCTGTACCGCCGATGAAGACGTCGGGGAGGCCATCCCCGTTGACGTCACCTACGGATGTCCTGGGGCCTTCACGGGAAGACATTTTTGGAAGATTTCTCTCGTAGTGAAAATCTTCGTATTCATCTTCAACATGTTTTTCAAAGAGGGCTGGTAAACGTCGGAGCAGGGTTTGAGTGGAATCCGGGGGCTTCGGCCAGGAGTACCTGTTATTTTGATCGCCCTGCTGGAGGGTGTATAACTTATTGATCTGCGGGTGATCGAGCTTTGTAAAAGTGTTGTCGGGCCAGATTATGAGGAGGGAATCGGGTTTTGTCATTTTGCCAAGGCCCAATACCTGGCGGTAGTCCATTGAAGATTGAAAACCCCTGCTGGGGATCAATTCTCTTGAGATGACGGTATCTCCTTTATATAATCTGATCGTACTTCCGATGGCAAACCTGTTTTTAGCCGTACCTTTTAACAGGACACTGATATAATTATTACCGGTGGTTTCGCTTGCATTATTCCTGTATACAAAGGCGGGGCCGTTGACATTGCTGATGATGAGGTCGAGGTCTCCGTCATTATCAAGGTCGCCATAGGCAGCGCCGTTAGAAAAGGATGGTTGTGTAAAACCCCAGTCTATTCCCCGGTCGCTGAAATGCAGGTCGCCATTATTATGAAAGGCTTTGTGAAGCATTGGAGTCACAGGGATCCTCTTCAGGACGTCTTCCATTTCGTCTTTTTTGCCGGTGGCAACCATATCTTTAATGACATCATTGGCGAAGAAGTCCATGAAATCGAGGTTGGTAAGATCCTTATTGATGCCATTGCAGACAAAGATGTCATTGAATCCATCGTTGTCCATATCGAACATAAGGGCGCCCCAGCTCCAGTCGGTAGCGGAGACGCCGCTGTAGTCAGCGATGTCGATGAATTTGCCGGTTTTGTCGTTGAGCTGAAGACAGTTCTTTACGTATTGGTGATAGAAACCGGCATTTTCTTTAGCGCTGTAGAGGTCGATATTGTCGAAGGATCCGAGTGTTTTCAGGCGATAGTCGTCTCCTGGCAGCATGTCGGTTGTGAACAGCTCGGGAGATCCGTCATTGTTGATATCGGCGATATCGGCGCCCATGGATGAGTAGCTGGTATGGCGGAAACGTTGTTCGAGCTCGTCTTTGAATGTGCCGTTCTTCTGGTTGATGTAGAGATAATCGCGTTCATAGGAGTCATTAGAGACAAAGATATCGGGATAACCATCTGCATTGAGATCGCCGACGGAGACACCGAGGCCAAAACCGATGAGGCCCCCGTGGATACCGGCTTCCCGGGTTACCTCTTTGAAATGCCCGTTGTCGTTGCGATAGAGATGATCGCCGCCGCCTTTGAGATTGGCGGCAATGGGCCATGCGGAGTCCGGGAGGTCACGGCGATTGGAATTATTAAGTGTATTGACGGGGATGGGGCTGTTATTAATGACAAAGCAGTCCAGGTCTCCGTCGTTATCATAGTCGAAAAAAGACACCTGGGTAGTATAAGCCGAGATATCCAGGCCGTATTGGGCGGCGGAATCCGTGAAAGTCAGGTTGTGGTTATTGATGTATAATTTATTTCTCCGATTGCCGTCGCTCATATGGCCCGAATTGCAGATATAGATGTCGAGCCATCCGTCGTTGTTGATGTCGGCCAGTACGACCCCGGTACTCCACATGCTGTCCTGGTGCATGCCGGATGTCTTCGTGATATCGTCGAATTTAAAATTTCCTTTATTGAGATAGAGTTTGTTGTCGCCCATATTCGAGGTGAGTAAAACATCGGGCAATCCGTCATTATTGATATCGCCGATGGCAACGCCTCCTCCATTGTAATAGTTGCGGAATTTGAAGATATTGTCTGTCCTGGTGTCTTCGAGGGTGTTGACGAAGTCGATGCCTGTCTGCTTTTCGAGCTCAAACAGGGGGGCGTCTTTTTTTTGGGTGCAGGAAAAAAGAAAAACAAAGGATATGAGTAAAAGGTATTTGCTGGAATGCGTCATGGCAATTGTACTAAGGTAGTGTATCCGGGAGTGCCGGTAAAAAAAATAAGGCTATTTTTTGGATAGCCTTATTTTTAACAAAGTCAGCGGACTATTTAGAAGCCGGTGTTCTGTATCAGATTAGGATTCGTTGACAGCGCCTGGGAGGGCAGCGGGAAAAGCAGGAATTTGGCGGTGGAAGCGGCTTTGTACTCCCATGGGTTGAGAAATACGCCAAAGCGGATAAGGTCTGTTCTGCGGATATCTTCCCAGTATAGTTCACGGCCTCTTTCAGCCAATAAGGTATTGGGGTCATAGACGTTAGCAGGATTGAACAGAGTCATGGTTGCCAAAGGTGCGGCTCCCCGGACTGTGCGCAGTGCATTGACCATGGTCAGAGCGCCGGCGTTGTCGGGAGCAGCGGCGCGCATTTTTGCTTCTGCCACCATCAATACGACTTCAGGATAGCGGAACAAGACCATCCAGTTACCGCCATTGTCATAAGAAGCAGTTCCCTGGGAGTAGTCAGGCGGGTACTTGATGACCCGGATACCTGTCAGTTCGAGGTTGTTGCCGGTTTCTTTCAGACTGGGATTGATGTTGGGATCGAAGATAAGCGAATTCGGAGGATTCTTTCTGTCGACATATTTCTGACCTTTCTCATCATATTGCTGACCGATCAGGAAGCCGGGCCGGACGCCGGATATATTTGTCACTCCCGGGTAGAATCTTCCGCCTATTCTTTTGTCTATAAGCGTATCTGCCGGTCCGCGGGCTGTGGATGACCCATTGGTCTGGAACATGTCATAGGTACTGGCGACTGTGGAAAAACCATTCCAGCCGGCTGCGCCTTTTTTTACGGACCATTGGTTGTAGTGCAGCGGGGCATACCAGCGGTTACTGATATTTGTATTATTGGTTGCAACACCTGATTTGTTGGGGCAGGCGAATATTGCTTCCGTAGAGGTTGAGTTGGACGAGTTAAAGTTGTCAAAGTAGTTGGCCATATACGAATAATGTCCGCTATTGATGATGGTATCTCCGATAGCGATGACTTTTTGCATGTCGTCGTCAGGCCAGGTAGGGGCTGCCCGGTTGAGGAAGGCGCCGCGATTCAGATAGAGACGCATCAGCAATACCCTTGCGGCGTCCTTGCTGGCGACATTGACTCCGTTGGTACCTGCTTCGGGAAGGTCGGCGATGGCAGAATTGAGGTCGTCGATAATGAATTGTATAGCCTCGGCTCCTCTCATTACTTTGGGGGCGTTCAGCAGGGTATCTCCCGGATTTCTGAAAGGGAATTGATTCCAAAGGTCAAACAGCTGGTACAGGGAGATGGCGCGGATAAATTTTGCCTGTGCTATCTGTGTAGCATTTGGTTTGAAGGTGAAGACGTTGGTCGCGTCGAACTGGATCTTGTTGAGGGCGTTGAACATGCTGAGGAAGATGTCTACGCCGTCCTTTGCCCAGGCATGCTGGTGGAGGGCGCGCCATTTACCGTTGTCATCCCAGTCGCCGCCGCGGGTGGGGACTACGCATTCGTCACTGGTGACCTCTTCGAGCGCGAAGATATTACCCAGATCGGAATAGGGATTCCCTACGTCGTTGTAGGCGCTCTGTAAGAACAGGGCTGCGTTGAAAGAGTTGGCAGCTTCCGTTTGGGTAAGAGTGCTTTGCAGGTGCTGATCCAGCTTTGTACAGGCTGCCAGGGAAGTTATTCCCAGGATGGCAGTGATGACTTTTAAATATTTGAAGCGATTCATAGTTGCGTATTTATAATATTTTACAATCCAAGATTTAAACCAACGGTAAGTATCCTGGGAGTTGGATAAGGCAGGTATTCCATGCTCCTGGAGGGGTATGAGTTGTTATTTGTGTCGATGTTAACTTCCGGGTCAAATCCTTTGAATTTGGTGATCACGAAAAGATTGGTACCGCTGACGTAAACGTTGAGGTTATGGATGTACTGACCGACGTTTCCGATGGCGTAGCTAAGAGTGGCGTTGCGCATCTTCACGTAATTGCCGCTTTCGAGGTAACGGGAGGAAGCGATCGCACCAGAGCTGAGAGACTCTCCTGTACCGAAGTTGGATTTAGCAACGTTCTGGCCTTTGGAGAATTGATAAATATTGGTAACGGTGTTGAGGGTGTTGTTGTAGACCTTGTTTCCGAAGGAACCGCCGAGGTTGAAGGCCAGGGTAAATTTCCCGTGTCTCAGGGTAGTGCTGAAACCTCCTATCCAATGGGGATTGGGGTCTCCCTGGAAGCTGGCAGTATCTTCGATGATCTGCTGGCCGCTCTGATCAAAGCCTTTGAATTTCTTAAGGTAGAAAACGTCAACCGGCTGGTCGTTGGCGATCTCCTGGGCGAGTACGCCGGAAACGCCGTTGCCGCTGACCTTAGCTGTCTGAATCGGTGCCTGGTTAAATTTGGTCAGCTTGTTCTTGTTGTAGGCCACGTTGAACGCGAAGTCCCAGCTGAAGTCTTTTCTGGAAACAACAGATGTTCCGAGAGAGAATTCAAATCCTTTATTGATGAGGTTAGCAGGGAGATTGATGAAATAGATGGATGCAGGGGCCGGTTGGATTGCCGTATTCTGGAAAAGCAGGTTGGTGGTAGATTTGTGATACCAGTCGATCGAACCGTAGATCCTGCCCTTCAGAATTCCGTAGTCGATACCGATATTGGTCGTGGTGGTCTTTTCCCATTTCAGATCCGGGTTGGCGACGTTGGTCTGACCGGCTGCATTATAGGCGGTAGAAGAGAACTGTTCCAGGGATGCACCGGAGGGGAATTCCTGGTTACCAGTAATACCCCAGGAACCACGCAGGCCCAGGTTGCTGATTACGGTGCTGCTCTTCATAAACTCCTCGTTGGAGATGTTCCATTTGGCGCCTACGGAGGGGAAGTAGCCATATTTGTTGTTCTTACCGAATTTGTTGGATCCATCCGCGCGTATAGTACCGGTCAGGTAATATTTATCAGAAAGGTTGAAATTGACACGGGCGAAATAAGATTGGATCTCAGCCTGCGGATCGACGACGCGGACCAGCGGGAGCTGTGTGCTGGCGTTCTGCAGGAAATTGGTATAGGGGATCTCTGTTTGTGTGGCCTGGTTCAGGTTGGTATTGAACAGCGTAGCTCCCAGAGTCTGTGTGTAATAGTTCGTCTTCCAGTATTCGTAACCTGCTACGGCGTCGAAACGGAGCGCGTCTGTCAGGTTCATGTTATAATTCAAGGTATGGGTAAAGGTCTGTGAGGTCAGGCCTGCCTGGGAGAGCGCTCCAAACCCTGATTGTGATACACCCTGAACGCCGTCCAGCCAGCCGTCGATGTTGGTCTTTCGTGTGCCTGCCCCGTGGTTGATGGCATACAGGAATTTGTAGCTGAGGTTACCTATGATCTTGACATTCGCGGAGATGTTAGCCAGGAATACGTCGACATCGGCTACGTCGCTGAAGGCGTCAATAGCTGCCATCGGATTGGGCAGACTAAAGTCTGCAGCGGTGGAGTTGTTCCAAAGTCCGTTGCTTGCCTTGAATGCGCGGGTGGGGTTCCAGTTGAGCGCCCAGGAAAGCACGTTACCGCCTGCACCGGTGGTATTACTGATAAGCCCCATGTTCTCTGTGGTATGCCCGGCGATGACGTCGAAGTCGATGGTGATTCGTTTGTCAATGAAGTTGTACGTACCTCCGAAGTTGCCGAGATATTTATCGAGGGATGTTTTTTTCAGGAAACCCGCTGTCCTGGAGCCGAGGAAGGAAGCGCGGTATTTGCCGCTTTCATTGCCACCGCTGAAAGCCAGGCTATAATTCTGGATCAGGGAATGCTGGGTGATCTCTTTGAGGGCGTTGACAGAAGCGCCGGAATCCTGAACGAGATTGTTTGCTTTAGACTCGGCTCTGAATTGGTCGGCCGTCAGAAGGCCGTACTTTTTCATGTATCCGACATTGGTACCGAGGCTGGTGTTGAATTCCAGCTTTGTGGGACCAGTAATGCCTTTCTTGGTTGTGATGACAATGATGCCGTTGGCACCGCGGGAACCGTAAATGGCGGTTGAGGAGGCATCTTTCAGGACGTCGATCTGCGCTATATCATTAGGGTTGATATAGAGCAGGGGATTCGATTCGGGTGTTGGACCAAAGCCAAGGCCTGCTGCGCCGAGGTCGAGGTTAGGCCTGGCTGTTCTGCCGTCGAGCGGAACTCCGTCGACCACATAGAGTGGGTTATTTGCTGTACGAATGGAATTGTTACCGCGGATCTTGATGGTAGTAGCCGAACCAGGCTGGCCGCTGTTGGCGGTGATTTCGAGACCTGCTACCTTGCCCTGGAGCAGCTGGTCCGGGGAATTGATAACGCCCTGGTTAAAATCTTTTGCCTTAACAGATACCAGGGAGCCTGTGGCGTCCTTTTTACGAACGGTACCATAACCGATGACCACAATCTCATTCAGATTGGATTGTGTCGTTACGAGACTGACTGTGATGTTTGTCTGGTCGCCGACAGCTATTTCCTGTGTGGCAAAACCAACAGAGCTAAAGACGAGAGTTGTGGCGGTAGGGGGGACGCTGATCGTAAAGGCACCGTCGGCGTTGGTATTTACGCCGTTTTTTGTGCCTTTCACCGCTACGGTTACGCCTGCAACGGGAGCGCCTTTGTCATCAGAAACCTTACCGGTAATTGTTTTGTTTTGGGAATATGCATTTTGTGTGAAAAGTACACAAAGTAAGATGAAGCTGACCCATCGGGAAAGCAATCGTTGAATGGTCATAAAGCAAAAAGTTTAGCAATTAATGATCAAAAGTAAAAATTATAGATTACTTAACAAATTTATTTTTTAACCTATTTTTTATCTATAAATCTATAATACATTGTCACTTACAGGTATGGACATTATTATTTAATAAGATGCTGCAAGGAAACGACAGAATATTAGCTAAAACGAATTAGCG
>DATJJA010000020.1:0-5314 GCA_035492595.1 Puia sp. | reverse complement strand
GTCTCTACGATCAATGGCTGTGCCTATTGTCTGGATATGCATTTCAAGGATGCCGTTGCCAGGGGTGAGTCGGAACAACGCCTCTATTCCGTGGCCGCCTGGCGGGATTGCCCCTATTATTCAGATAAAGAACGCGCTGCGCTGGCCTACGCGGAAGCGGTGACTGCGGGTAATGTGGAAGACGAGGTCTTCGATGCCCTTACGGAATTTTTCAGTAAAAAGGAAATTGCCGACCTTACACTGGCCGTTGCGACCATTAACACCTGGAACAGGCTCAACCGCGCGTTCCGGACGGTTCCGGGCGGGTATAAAGTGGGGCAACACGCATAATACAGCTTATGATCGACCAACGGATCCTATTTCCATACGCGTACAACATCCTCGGTTCGGCCGAAGACGCCAAGGATGTCATTCAGGACGTACTATCCAATTATGTTGCCCACGATCGGGCGGACGTCGGGGACGAGAAGAACTATCTCATCCAAAGTGTCATCAACCGGGCCATCAACGCCAAAAAACGGAAAAGGAAGATCATCGGGCAGTCAGAAGTCTGGCTGCCCGAACCCGTCGCTACCGACGACGCGGCGGATCGCAACCTTTACCTCAAGGATATCCTGTCCTATTCGTTGCTGGTGCTGCTCGAAAAACTGCATGCTACGGAAAGGGCTGTTTTCATTTTAAAGGAAAGCTTCGACTATAGCCACCAGGAGATTGCCAGGGTTTTGTCGATCACGGAAGAGCATTCCCGTAAGCTGCTCAGCCGGGCCAAAGCCAAGCTGTTCAAGCCCGGGCCCGGCACAGTGGACAGGGACGCCCAAACCTCCAGGCTCCTCGAGCGGTATATGGACGCCATTCAGCGACGAGACGTTCCGCAATTGGAAAGTTTGCTCTCCGCAGACATCGCCTATTATGCGGACGGTGGCGCCAGGCTGCATGTGGTGAAGAAAGAATGTGTGGGCGCGCATGATGTCGCGGAATTGGCGATGCTGGCCTATTACCGGTTCCTGCAGCGTCTTACGATGCGGCTTATCTGGGTCAACTATCAGCCGGCGTTGGTCTACTACGACGGCGACCGGTTAGCCGTTTGCCAGGTCTTCGAGTTCGACAGCGAAGGAAAGATCATGCAGATAAACACGATAGTAGATCCGGAAAAATTGCGCAACGATCTGCATGTCGAGCTGTAGCTGCGCATTGCACAAATGAAATTTATTTTGTATAATGCGTAAATAACTCCTGGAAACGCATGAACATTGCCTTGATCGTAGTAGGGATTCTCCTTGCACTAATTATAATTTTTGGCATTTACCGCTACTTAAAAGTCAGCCATCAGAATAAAAACCTGAATAGGTTAAGATTTGAAAGGATTAGACCCTTGTATGAAAAATTGGCGAATAGCCAAACGGTCGATCCGCAAGATGTTTTGCCCTATGCGGCGGATATTAAAACCAGGCACCTCGCCTATCAGCTTTTGACCAGCCGTGGCAAAAAAGATTTGTTCCCGGAAGAGTATTATACGTTGATCAAGGGCGCTGAGAGCCAGCTGGCTAATTGGCTGGAATTTCCCACAGAGCTTGGCGCTTGTCCCGATGAAATAGAGCATATCAAACGCGTAACTTTCGATTTTGACGGGCAGGGAAGTTATGTGCATTACGAGGTCTTTAAATACAAGGTAAATGAACCACACTGGGCAGCTAAAGATGGATGGATACTTGGTGTTGTCGGCCCTTTTTTCGACGATAGTGAGCCTTATCACCATGCCGGAGCCACATTCAGTAGGGTAGACAGTACGATAGATAAAATTTCACCTGACGCCGAAGCCCTATGGGTTCATGAGAATGTTTCCATGCGAAAGAGATAACTGCATCATTCCGTCCTCAGACTCTCCACGGGATTCGCTATCGCAGCCTGTACACACTTGAATCCTACGGTTAGCAGTGCAATGATCAAGGTCATCGCGGCCGCTGCCGCAAATACCCACCAGTGCAATTCGGTCCGATAGGCATAACCTTGCAAAAAACCGGTAAGCCCATACCAGGCCACGGGAAAGGCGATGGCTGCGGCGATGGCTACCAGTACCACAAAATCCTTCGACAGCAGCGTCACGATATGCGGCAAGCCTGCCCCGAGCACCTTGCGAACTCCGATCTCCCTGACCTTGCTTTCGGCGGTAAAGGTCACCAGCCCAAAAAGACCAAGACAGGAGATAAAGATAGCCAATGCGGCAAAGGCGTTGAAGAGCTGCCCGACGTGCAGATCGGTCTTATACAGATCATTGAACTCGCTGTCTAAAAAGGTATATTCAAAATCATAGTCGGGGTTGTACGCTTTCCATACGGATTCGACGGCCGCCAGTGCTTTTGAGACATCCTTGCCTGTGGTGCGTATATACATCTTCCCCCGCCAGTTCGTACTGTAATGCATCACCAACGGCCGGATCCGGGTACGCATGGACTGAAAATGGAAATCCTTTGCCACGCCCGAGATCACCCCGTTGACACCGTGCATCGTAAAACGTTTACCGACGGCCGGCTCGGCGATGCCGGCTTCTTTGATGGCGGTTTCGTTGAGGATGAAATGCATACTGTCGGCCGGTGTGCCTGTAAATCCGTTTCCTTCGAGCAGCTGTATGCCCATCACCTCCGGAAAATTGTGTTCTACCGGCATTTGGGCAATGGTAAAGGTTTGCTGGTCTGCCCGCTTGCCGTCCCAGCTCACATCCGAAGTGCCGCTATGTGTGTTGATGATATCCACTCCGGATTCTGTGACACCCAGGATGCCGGGCTGTTTCAGCAGTTCGGCTTTTGCAGCATCGTAATGCTTGTCGATATTCCGCATCCAGAAACTGAAGACATTCTCCTTATCGTACCCCAGGTTTCTCGCCCGGATGTATTTAAGTTGCTCGCCGATGATAATGGTGCTCACGATAAGCGTAATGGAAAAGCTGAACTGTACGACTACCAGCACCTTGCGGAAATTGCCCTTACTGCCGATCCCGCTTAGTTTGCCCCTCATCGCTTCCAAAGGCTTAAAGGAGGATAAGGTTATCGCGGGGTAGATACCCGCGAGAAGCAGGGTTACGAGCAGCGTCAGCCCGTATACTGCGAGGACATCGGGTTCCCAGGGTTTGAACACAAGAGCCTTGTCGGCAATATTGTTGTAGAGCGGCATCACGAGGTAGATCAGGCCGGTTGCCAGCACCAGCGAGATCAGGAATAGCGCCAGCGACTCGCTCAGGAATTGCAGGAACAGGCTTCTTTTATCCGCGCCGATGATCTTACGCAGGCTTATCTCCTTGCTTCGCTTGATAGCTCTTGCGGTGATCAGGTTGACGTAGTTGATACAGGCAATGGCGAGCACGATCACAGCTACGATAAAGAACACCCGAACGACCGCCATTCCCTGTTCTTTGCCGTCCGAGGCATAGAGGTGGATCCTGGTAAGCGGATTGAGCCGGTAGCTAAGATGTTTGGTGAAATTGTCCTGCTCATTGCGACGGTGGATCTGCCCCAACTGCTCCCCGACAGCCGTGGGATTGGCACCGGGCTTCAGCTGCACATAGGTGTCATAATCGTACTGGCCCCAGCTGCTGTTCAGCGTCTTCCAATATCTGCCGGTGCTGTCATATTCCTGTTCCAGCTGTTCAAAATTAAACGCGACCTTGAATTGGATGGAGGAATTCCCGGGAATATCTTTCATCACGCCGGTGACATGATATAATTTTTTGTCATCGCCTGCCAGCACTTGGCCTATGGGATACTCGTCCCCAAATATTCTTTTGGCCGTAGATTCGGACAGAACTATCGAGTGGGCATCCTCGAATGGGTGTTCCGGATTGCCTTCGACAAGCGGGAAGGTGAACATTCTGAAAAAGGAAGGGTCGACGTGCTTGTTATGCCATTCCTCGATCTTCTTCCCTTTGTATACAAAATAGGTTACGGCCCAGTTGTCTGCGAGCCGGCAGGCATTTTCAACCTCCGGAAGTTCCTTCCTGGCAAAGATGGCAATTGGCGCCGAGGTGACATCCCATACATTGACCTGCCCTTCGTTGTCGAAGGTCGGCGCCAGCCGGTACAGGTTGGCGGCATGGACATTGAACCGGTCGTAGCTTAATTCGTCCTTTACCCAAAGCAACAGCAGGATGCAGATGCCGAGACCAGTGGAGAGGCCGATGATGTTAATAAGCGAATACATCCGGCTCTTACGCAGATTGCGCAAGGCTATCTTGAAATAGTTTTTCAGCATAGAAGCGGGCTTATACCCTAAGTACTGCCAAAATGTAAAAAGGTTGCACATTTTCCGGAAAAATGTTGTTTATTTGCAATGTAATTGATTAGTCAAGTATATGTCAAGTATTAATCCCTCATTGAAGGTGTTGCTGAACCTGTTCAAGATCCAGGCGATGATGTCGCGCAGACTCGACCCGTTGACCATGCACGGCATCGGATTCAATGATTTTCTCATCCTTTACCTGTTGCATGAAGCGCCTGGAGAAAAGATGCGGCCTACGGATCTGGCGGAAAGAACAGGCCTTACAGCATCAGGCGTTACACGGATGCTGCTGCCCATGGAAAAGATCGGCTTGATCGCGCGTCAGGCGGGGGAGCGGGATGCCCGGGTAAGTCTGGTGGTCATTACTGCCGCAGGAAAGCGTATCTATGAGGAGGCGCTGGGAACGGCCAATTATATTGCAAAGCAAATTGTACCTGCGGAGTATGGCAAGAACAATCACCCGCTGGTAGGCTTGTTAAAAGCGCTTGGCGGAAATCTCGAATAACCTATCGAAAGTGGAAAATACACTTGTTCATTTGATACCGGAATGGCGCTTGCCGGCAGTAGAAGCCGCCTTATCACAAACCTTTGGATGGAATGCCATCGACAGCATAGAACAGCTTTCCGGCGGTTTATCCGGCTCGGGGGTCTATAAGCTTACGATAAACTATCGCCCATATGTATTGAAACTGGATGCGCCATCGGTGTCCGGCAATCCTGCTTTGGCGTTGGCGTCGTCGGCGGGTATCGCGCCCCGGCTACACTTTCAGGACATATCCGCCGGTATTACGATCACTGATTTCATCGAAAGCGCACCGATAAGGACGACCTTCTCGCCCGAAAAATTGGTGGTTGAGCTTGCAAAGACCATCCGTTCCATCCATTCCCTTCCCTGTAACCTTCCCGGACCCGATCTGCAGGAAACAATTGCGGCGATGGTAGCTGGCTTCGCCCAATCAAAAATATTGACTGGTCCCGTCGTTCAGGAGTGTTTTGCGCATTATGCGGCTATTGCCCAAAAATACCCCTGGCGCGACCCTCAAAG
>DATJJA010000019.1:0-17701 GCA_035492595.1 Puia sp. | reverse complement strand
TATTAAATCGGGTCATTTCAGCGGTAGTTATCGGCAACACTCCAGTCTTTCTCCTTTGAAGAAAGAAAGGTATGACCGAGCCATTGGACCCCATGACGTTTCCATATCTTACAACAGAAAATTTTATCGGTTGGCTGCCTTTTATATTGTTCGCTGCTATAAATAACTTGTCGGACGCGAGCTTGGTGGCTCCATATAGATTGATCGGAGCCGCAGCCTTATCCGTCGACAACGCCACAACATTTTCAACATCCAGCTCCATGCAGGCGCGTATCAGGTTTTCTGCGCCCATGATATTCGTCTTGATGCATTCCATGGGATTATATTCTGCGATGGGTACGTGCTTTAATGCCGCTGCGTGCACGACGGTGTCAATTCCCTTTAACGCAGTTTTCAGCCTCTCATAGTCCCGTACGTCTCCGATAAAAAACCGGACCATAGGATATAACGAATGCGGATATTCCTGCTCCATCTGGAATTGCTTTTGCTCATCTCTGGAGAAGATCACGAGGCGTTTTAGCCTGGGGAAACGGTTCAATACAATCTTTGTAAAAGCCTTTCCAAAAGAACCTGTACCGCCTGTAATAAGTATGGACTTATCGTTCAAGTCTATCATATCGGGTAAAAATAGCTGATTTTTCTATTTTTACAATATTTGTCACATCGCCAGCAGCACCGCGGCATAATGGCACATAGCGGCGGCCAGCACAAAGGCATGCCATACCGCATGTGTGTACCGGTATTTATCCCACAGGTAAAAGAATACGCCGATGGAATATAGTCCGGCGCCGACGAAGACGAGGGTCAGCACTTCTGCCGGGAGATGGTCAAAGAATTTCCGGCCTCCGGCTACCATTATCCAGCCCATGGCCAGGTAGATGATGGTGGAGATGATCTCGTACCGGCCTGTGAACAGGATCTTGAAGATCACACCTGCGGCGGTGAGGGCCCAGAGAATGGTCAGCAGGGTCATGCCGAAAGCGTTGTTTACGTATACTAACAAAAAGGGAGTATATGTGCCGGCAATGAAGAAGTAGATGCTGATGTGATCAAAGATCTTGAACGTTTTCTTTCTGAGGGGGTTTTTTGTGAGATGATAGATCGTGCTGGCGGAAAACGCGAGTAAAAAACAAACCCCATAGATACAGGAACCTATCAAGCCCTGCATATTTCCATGAAGGGTAGCCAGACCCGGCAGGATCGGAAGCCCGGCCAGGCCAAAAAGGACTCCGGCCGCGTGCGTGAGGCCATTGACCAACTCCTGGTGACGGGTATAACTTTCCATATAAGTATAACCTTCGGACCTGTTTTTTGGTTGAGAGGTTATAAGCTTTTATGCAACGATCAGGCCAGGGCGCTTTGCTGCCGCTTGGGAACGCTTTGCCCGGATTGGGTAAGAGCAGCTTCGCGCGAACTTCGTCGGAGCTGCTTCGCTATCCTTCAAAAATCAGGGAGAAAACGACCATCCGGGATTTGATCTTATCGATCACATTGGAATACTGCAGGTTGGGGTCACGACTATGGATATTCTTTATTCCCTGGCTGACCTTTAGTTCGGGAGACAGGATAAAAACGGGGAAATAGAACTGGAAACCTACGCCTGCCTCGATACTCATATCGGAGGGGGTCAGCTTCACCAGGTTCTCAGCCTTACGTGCAGACGAGTTGGATGCCAGGTCATATCGATAATTGATCCCTCCCAGCATATATACCCTGAAATTGTTGATGCGGTCGGACAGGAATTTTATCTGCGCAGGGAAACCCAATAAAAGAGACTGGATCTGTTTTGTCGCCAGTGGCTGCTCTCCATCGGGGGGATTGGTGACGTGATAGGAGATGCTGTTGGAAGCAAACATAAATTCCGGGAAGGCAAACCGGAATTCAAAATGTTCGGCCAGCCGGAACGTAAACATTCCCGAAACACCGAAACCACCTGTGTTGGTCGGATTCACATACAGAATGCTATCACTTTGCAGGAATTTGGGATGGGCGTTAACCTGGAGGTGGGAATTAAGATACATAAATCCGATGCCGATATAGTATCGTTTGCTATCATGATCCGGCAGATTCAGATAATCTCTCAACTGGGCTGAGGCGCCCACACCCGTCAGCAAACTTCCACAGAGTATTATCCCGAAAAAAACTCCCCTTCTTTTGTTAAACCCAAATAGTTTCATATACACGAGTATGATTATAATCCTGCCGGCCCTTGACCTTTATGGTTTTGGCTGGCTTTTATGCTGGCTTTCAATCTTTTATCGATTTGTGGCCGCTTACAACAGATTAAAAGTAAATAGTCTCTATAGGCTTAACTTGGGGTGTAAAAGTTAACGGTAAAAGGGAGAAATAATTGCGGGAGAAGGGGCTTTATAACAGTATTTTGGCGATCCTCTCCTGGTTATCCTTTTTTTTCACCGATATACAACGAACAGATTCCCAAGCTCAAACGCCGGAGCCGGGGATTAGTATAACCGCAGGTCTCCATGATCCGGAGAAAATTCTCCCCTTCCGGAAAGGCTTTGACCGAATCGTTCAGGTATTGGTAAGCCTCCCGGTTGCTGGACACCATTTTACCGATATTGGGAGCTACCAGACGAAGATATAAGTCATATATATGGCGTACTCCGGGTGTCTTTGGTTGCGAGAACTCCAGCACGACCAGTCTTCCCCCGGGTTTCAGCACCCGCAGCATCTCCCGCAGTCCTTTTTCCAGGTTCTCGAAATTCCGAACGCCAAAGGCGACAGTCACCGCGTCAAAATGGGCGTCGGGAAAATTAATAGCCTCACTATCACCCGTTTGTAAACTGATCTTCTGCTCCATCTGAAGGCGGGTGATCTTTTGCCTGCCGATCTCCAGCATGCCTGTCGAAATATCTATGCCTGTGATATGGGATGTAGACAAGTAACGTGCCATCATGATGGCCATATCTGCTGTTCCCGTGGCGACGTCGAGAATTGTCCTGCTGGTGATGGTTGCGGCGGCCCCTTTGGAACTGGCGTCGGCTGTGGCGGCCGTCGCATCAGTGCCGGTTGCGGGAACTTTGTGCTTGTTTTCAACCCCTGCGAGCTCGCGAATAGCCCGGCGGCGCCAATAAATATCGATCCCCCCGGAAAGAAATCTGTTCAGGAAATCATATCGAAATGCTATCTTATCGAACATGGCAGCAATTTGCTGCTTTTTACCCAGCTCTGAATCCTTGAATGGGACGATCCTGTCGTGTGAATAGTTGGCCATAGAGGTGGTAAAGGTAGGATAATGTATCTTACATCCCTTATGGACATTCACTCCGCCGTTTATATCGTCAGCAGTCCGGATCATACCAAGTGTCCGGCGCCGGATCGGCCCGAGTATGCCTTCATTGGTCGCAGCAATGTTGGCAAATCCTCGCTGATCAACATGCTTTGCAATAATGACAAGGTGGCCAAGACCTCCAATACTCCCGGGAAGACCCAGCTGATCAATCATTTCAATATCGACAACGAATGGTATATGGTCGATCTGCCTGGTTATGGCTTCGCCAAGGTCTCCCAGAGTCAGCGGAAGAAATGGGAGAAAATGATCGAAGATTATCTCCGCAAAAGAGAGAACCTGGTGAGTGTCTTTGTGCTCATCGACAGCCGTCATACTCCGCAAAAGCTTGACCTTGAGTTCGTCGACAATCTAAGGAAGTGGAAGGTCCCTTTTTCGCTTGTATTTACAAAGGCCGATAAAGAGAATCAGCGCGTTGTCGCCGCCAATGTAAAAGCGTTCCTGGAGAAAATGCGTCAGACCTGGCAATTTCTGCCCCAGCATTTTGTCACCAGTGCAGTAAAGAAAATGGGGCGCGATAAGATACTTGGGCTGATAGGAGAAATGAACAGCGAATTTGAAAATCAGGCGAACCAATAGGGGAGACAATCCCCTGTGTCGTGCTCTGACACGACAATCACCAGTAGCGGGCGCTACGGTGGAGGCAGCGGACTAGTTCACCACCTTATTCGCGCAGCTGCTGCTGGCAAAGGCCTCCGGTTTAGCTTTGAAAGCGAAGCCCATACCAAGGATATAGCCCATCGCTTCCTTCAGCGCATCATTGCTCTTGAAATGCGGGTTCGTATTGATGTCTGCATGTACTTCCATGTCGACATTATACTTGCTGAACAGGTTGCACAGCTCATAGGCAATTTCAATGCTCTTTGCTACTTCCACCAGCATACGTTCCTTGATCGTATACTGATGCCTGGTCTTCTCATTATGAATGAACATGAACCCGCCATGTCCTTCACGCAAAAAGACGATAACCGTAGCAAATTCTGTTTCCAAACCTTTTACCTGGGAGTCTGTGCCGATGCATACTTTCAGCCGGTAGCCTTTCTCCGTCTCACGACGGATCGCATTTTCAACGGCTTCAATGATGGGTAGATCGATGAGATCGCCATTAAATTTTCGCCATAGCATATTACAAAGGATTTTTCGAATTTACCAAAAAACCCTTTATTCACAAAATCGGGTAATCGTTAAGGTATTATTAAACCGGTCTATTTACCTTTTGGCTCAAATACACCATGCCACAACAATGCCGCTGCAATGCCGCCGACCACGGGCGCGATGAGGAACAGCCATAGTTGATGCAGGGCTTTCCCTCCTGCAAATACAGCGGGACCAAAACTTCTTGCAGGATTCACCGACGTGCCGGTTATCGGAATGGCCACAAGATGGATGAGGACGAGGGTGAGTCCTATCGCCAATCCGGCCATATGGCTATCTCCCAGGCTTGATGTTACTCCAAAGATCACGAATAAAAATAAGAAAGTCAGCACCGCTTCTGCTGCAAAGGCCGAGGTAGAGCTGTAACTGCCCAGGTATCCCGGACCCCAGCCATTGGAGCCCAATGCCCATTCATCCATGCTGAAATGCGGACCTCCTTTCTGAAAGGCATAGAGGACAGCTGCACCCAGCGTAGCGCCGGCCAGCTGAGCAATGACATAACCCACTGTATCTTTTGCACTGATCTTCCCTGCCACCAACATCGCTATTGTAATGGCAGGATTGATATGACATCCCGAAATCGGGCCGATGGCATAACACATGACCACTACCGCCAGACCAAAGGCCAGTGCGATGCCCAGGACACCGATACCGGCAGGAGCACCTGCCAGGACCGTATCCGGGATAGTTTTTCCGGAGACTACGGCTGCACCACAGCCAAATAAAACGAGTGAGAACGTACCGATCCCTTCTGCGAGGCATTTTTTCATATGATAATAATTTAGTATAGGGAAGGTAGAGGTTTTTACCTATATAGCCGATCAAAAATGAGAATTAATTCATTCGGCTAATACTGACCGGTACTTAGCAGCACCAGTGTGCAGGCTTCCAATGGCTCGATGCCATTTGTCTGAGCCAGCTGTTCCAGTTCCGGATTTTCTGCACCAGGATTGAAGATGATCCTTTTGGGATGAAGGGAGAGGATATAATCGTAGTATTCTTTCTGATGAGCAGCGCTCAGGTACAGGGTCACCGTATCTACGTCCGTGTACAGATGCTTATCTGTTGTGATGTCTACATCGCCGGTTCTAACCTGTTTGCGGCCGATGGCGATCACGGGATGGCCTTTACCCCGCAACCGGCTCATTGCCATGTTGCTGTATCGTGTAGGGTTATCAGAGGCTCCCAGCACCAGTGTCTTTTTAGTTGGAGTAGACATAGTCTTCCTAAATTACAATTTCTACCGGCATCTTGTTTGGATCAGCTGTTAAAAAACTTGCTTAACCAGGCTGTTTTCGTTGTGGCAGCTTCCTGATGATGGATCTCAGCGCAGCATCCAGCCGGGCATACTGAAAAGAAAAACCGGTTTCCAGCAGCTTTGTGGGCGCTACCCAGCGGCTCTTTAACAGCAGCTCTGCCTCCGTGCCGATAAGGGCTGCACCAAGTTTCAGCAGCCAGGCCGGGGCCGGCAGCCCGAGCCGGCGCCCCGTAAGCCTGCGCAGGGCGGACATGAAATAAGCATTGGTTACTGCACCCGGAGCTGCCAGGTTGTATACCCCTTCGAGTTCCGGCCGGTTCAGGAACCATTCGATCGCACGTCCTACATCTTCAATATGTACCCAGCTATACATCTGGCGTCCGCTGCCCTGTCTGCCGCCCAATCCGAATTTAACAAGATTGAGGTAGGGGATGACAACCCCCCCGTCGCCCAGTGTGATCGCCATTCGCATGGCTATCTTCCGGGTGAAGGGGGTCCGCTGTTCTTCAAAGGTCTTCTCCCATTTTTTACAAACCAGCACGGAAAAATCGTTTTCGTATTCTCCTGTGTATTCATCCTGCGGCCGGTCCTGTGCATGCCGGTAGATGGTTGCGCTGGCCGCATTGATCCATAGTTTCGGCGGCACGGTAGCTTCCCGGATAGCCTGCCCGATGGCCCGGGTGGCATTCGTACGACTGTCAAAGATCTCCTGTTTGTTTCGGGGTGTATAACGGCAATTGACACTGCGCCCCGCAAGATTCAGCACAATGTCGGCGCCTTCTATTTCATGAGCCCAATGTTTCTCTACGAAACGTCCGTCCCAATGCCAGTAAGTGATGTGATAACCGTCTTCGGCCGTCAGGAGCTTGTGTTTATATGAGTTGTTTTGTGTCTTTGCCGACTGCCGGCTGAGGATGATGACCTGGTTATCCCTGCCCCAGCGCGCGGCCAGCGCCTGGCCGATAAAACCCGTGCCGCCGGCTATAACGATCTTCCTGTTTTTCATGTTCTCCATTTTAAACCGGATCAATTAATAGATGCCTTTTGATGACTCACCGGGATACACCAAACGGTTTGTTTCTGCCTTCTTTTCTACGAGGGCCTTCTTACGCAGTTTGAAGAAGACGAACATGTTGAAGAAGTGCATCCCGCCAAGGATCAGAATGATCGCGCCAATTTTAAGACTCAGCTCCTCGACAAGGTTTCGGACGTTGTCGATATTGTATTCGATGCGTAGCGTATACACTGCATAACCGATATTTACCAGGTAAAAGCCCACCAGCAGGAGATTGTTGACCGCCCTGGCCAGTTCTTCATTGCCATGAAAGATATCGATAAGGAAGACCTTACCGTTCCTGAATAAAGTGCGGGCTACCCAAATGGTAAGGATGACGGTAAGCAGCAGATAAATGCTGTAGCAGACAAGGATGTAAGTCATGATCGTAAATTTTAGATGATAGTATTTATTGTTATTGAACTTTCAGGAAGTATTGAAAGATTGTTCTCAAATAAAAGCCGTCATTAACGGCTGTCTGCGTACACTGTCTATCGTATCGGCTTCGGTTCCGCGTCACGCTGGCTCCGGTGGTCCCGGCGCGCGTCGGTTTCATGCGGTACCGGCGTCCTAATCCCGCTTCGGTCCAAAAAGTTTCATCAGGCTGCTCCAGAACCAGTGCTCATCCGCCTTGATCATCGTATCCAGGGTCTTATCGGCCTGCTCGCTGAATTTCCTGATATTCTGTATTGTGTCTGTAAAGGTCTTTACGGCTCTATCCCGTTTGTCTCCTTCTACTTCGCTCAGTTCTTTCAGCACGGGGATCATCAGGTCCAGTTCCCGCTTCTTCCGTTCTTTTACGATCTGTCGCGCCACTTTCCAGATATCCTTCTCTGCGGTAAAAAACTCCTTGCGTTCTCCGGGCACGATGACCTTCTGGACCAATCCCCAGTCGATCAGCTCCCGGAGATTCATATTTGCATTCCCCCGGCTGATGTTCAGCTGCTCCATGACCTCATCGGCGCTCAAATTATCGGGGCTTACCAGGAGCAATGCATGGATCTGCGCCATCGTCCTGTTGATCCCCCAGTTCGTGCCAAATCGCCCCCAGTTCGCAATAAATTGTGCTTTCGCTTCGGCCAGTTGCATATTCCTCCTTTGTTTCAGTTCTACCAAACAAAGATAAAAAGAATTTTCTGAAGTTTCAGAAATAATTGAAAGTTTATTTTGGACAAGTATACTGTTTATCTAACTTATCCTTAAAGCCTTTGCCTGGGCGGATGACAAACGACAAATAGAATCCCCCGTTCTGCACCCTGGTTTTGGAAAAGACATTGGCCCAGTTGTGCACGCCTAATAATACCGGGCCGGCCTTCACCGCACCCCCGATCCAAAGCTTTCCATCTGTGGTCAATGTCACGGGCAGATAACCACCCAGCTTCCTGGTTTCCCAGCGGGGGGTAACGGCCAGCAGGGTCATTTCTTTGGTAAACAATCTTTTTCCGTTGTTTGATCCGCCAAGGTTGAGGGTCAGGTCTGCGTTCAGAAAAAAATGATCCTGCAGGGGGCGGTCTACATTGATCACCAGTCTTGCCGGATTATAGATCGTGAACATCCCATGCAGGGTAGAAATATTATTGACAATGGTCGCGAGGCTATCGTTGAACTGGGCCAGGCTGCCGGTGTAATCGAACTTTGCATTCAGGGCGGAGTCGGATACGCTTGATTTGGGACTGCTCGCCGCCCTGCTCTGGGTTCCGTAGGCATATTTGTTCGCCCCGATATCCAACAGGCTCACACCTATCTTCCACTCGTAATCGAAATAGTCATCATCATCTCCATAAACTTTTACGGCCTGTGATTTCACGAGGTACTCGACACCCAGATCTATCGCCGCTCCCGATTGGGTATGGGTGAGAAAGTCCTTCAAATTGTCAAGCGTGCTATTGTCAGCATGCCACAGATCGTAATTGGAGGAATATCCATATTTTGCGTTGCCCGCGGCCATATGATAAATGGTCAGCGAATCCTGTACCGAACGCGCCACCGCCCCGTTGGCCAGCTGAAGATAGGCGCCGGAGAGCCCGCGCATAAGCTTTAGCGTGATACCCGCATTTAGCCGGCCGTAGGCATCGTCCCACAAGGTCCTGCTGTATGTGCCGTATAATTCCAACCAGCTGCTGGTCACCATATTGGCCTTGTAGGTGGTATTTTCGTTGATGTTGAAGAACTGATTCATGTTTTGCAGCGAATCACTGTAATTGGCATTTCCCGTCCTCGCCGCCCCATAACCCCGGAGATTGGCGCCAAAGGAGATGGCCTGCTTACGGCCCAGGGCTAACCGGACATTCAGGAGATGTACATTGTAGTTGAACGTTGCAAAACGCCGCATATAGCCGCTCTTCCAGTTATACCCGATAGTATCCGGATGAAATGACAGGTAGGAATAGTTGGTGAAAGCCACTGCATTGGTGCTGTTTTTTACCTGCGTGGAAAATAAAGTGATATCCCAGGGATAGGGAGTGCTGAGAATAGAGGCGGGATTATTGGCGACTCCCATTGCCCCTGCGAAAGGGGAACCCTCTATGGCATGATAGTCCTGCGCATATAACCCCAATGAAACCACCAACCCAAATAATAAGCCCGTTAAGCTTTTGCTCATCCAGTTAATTTTTGTCGGGATAAAAGATCATTCCATTGACAGTCAAAGGATTTGGCGGTCGTTTCGGTGGGATATAGGGTAGGGCGCCGCTCCGTTCGTCGTATCAGAAAGGCTGGCCATGCGTTTGCCTGATCAGAAAAGAAACCAGCTTTGGGAAAGGCTTCAACGAAGATAATAAAAGATTGGTACGCGACTCACTTCCAAACCAGCGTTGCAAAAATCTTCCCATCCAGAGCCGTCTGCCGAATTGTCTGTTCCATTGGTCGGAATAGTCCTGTTCCAGCTCATATCTCGCCAGCTGTCCCTGCAAAAAGGCATTGATGCATTGAAAGGCGATCTTACTACCGTGCAGGGCCATGCTCATCCCATTTCCTGACAAAGGAGGCGCCATTCCCGCTGCATCACCAATGAATAAGATATGATCTTCTACCTGTGTGCGTCGTTCGAAGCTGATCTGGGATATCGTCAGCGGCTGTTCGAACAGGGGCTTCATCGATGAGAACAGCTTTTCCAGGTAAGGGTTCTGCCGCAATATTCTCTTTTCCATTTCCGGAATGGAATTGCCGCTGATCCGAAGGTTTTCCGCTGTTGTCATGTAACAAAGACAGCACTTGTCGTCCTCGATCCGGGAGACCCCGCAATACCCGTTCTTAAAATGATGTAACCCGATCAGATCCGCAGGGAACTCTCCTTTCACATGGTATTTGACGCCCACATAATTATTCAGCTGTTTTGATCTCTTCCGGATAAAGGTACGTTGCCACTTGACGTCAAGGTTGCTTCGCTTCCCAAAAGTTCCGCAGGCGACGGCCGAATAGAAGGTTCCCGCGCTGGTTTCGACACGAAACTGGGACTTTTCAAACACGATATCCGTCACCTTTACCGATTCATAGAGGTCCACTCCGGCTGACCGGGCGATGGCTGCTAAGGCCGCATCGATCTTGTATCTGCTGATGCCAAAGCCACCCAAGGGCAGTTCGTGCTCCAGTGACTGTCCGTTTGGGGCAGACAGCAACAGCCGGTGAATGATCGGAAGATTCCAGTCGCTCAGCGGCAGGCCCAGGTCCTGCAGGAAATTCCAGCTTTCCAGGGAGATATACTCTCCGCAAACTTTATGATAAGGATAAGACTCCTTTTCAAATAGGGCTACACGATAGCCTGCTCTCACCAGTTGGATAGAAAGCGACAACCCTGCAAGTCCACCGCCTGTTATTATGACGTCGTACATATTTTACTCTCCACCAGCCATCTGAATGCCCATTTCCATTGCAGGGAATACTCTCCTATCCCTGCTTCAGTCAACAGCCTTTTCCATTCGGCGCGGCTAAACCCGCGTAGTACAGATAAGGGAGCATCATTCTTAACCAGATAGCTACGCGAAAACCAGCTCGTCAGCAGCCGGATGGAGGACCATGCCAGCGGATGACGATGGAGGTCATTGATGAACCACCCGGAACGGGCGTGCTCCTGCATCCACCCCAGCATAAAGATCAGTTCCTCATCGGTGAAATGATGACAGAACAGGGAGGAGAAAAGGATATCGGGCTTTCCGTTGTCAAACTGTATGTCCCGGTAATCCGAATGCACCCAGCGAGCATCTCCTTCTTTCCATCTCTCCTTTGCCACTTTTATACAAAACGCATTGCTATCGATCCCTGTTACTTCCAGGTCAATGCCCTGCTTTCCACACCACCGGCTCAGCACCCGCAGGTTATCCCCGCCTCCGCAGCCAATCTCACAAATGGTTAAGCGCTGCCGGTCACCTATTACGCTTATGAGGTCTTTCAATCCCTTTATGCTTATGGCATGCCCCCCCAGCCAGGTATTGATAAAATCCAGCTCCTGCATATTCCGCTCAATATCCGCAAAAGGGATATCATCCCGGTCCAGCAGCTCTTTTTTAAGACTTCTTTGTGAGAAATCGGGTTTATCAGCCATGCTTGTTTACGTTAGTTCGTTTCCCCGATAAAGGTTTCCATGGTCAGTCCCGGCCCAAACGCTGCCCCGAATATACAATTTGGCTGGTTATAGTCCACCCTGTTGAGAATACGCTTCAAGACAAATAAAATGGTAGGAGAGGACATATTCCCATGTTGAGCAAGGACCTTATAGCTGTCATCCAGGTGTCCGTTGGTGAAAGAAAGACTTTTATAAATGGCATCCAGGATCTTTTTACCTCCGGGATGCACGCACCAGTGACTTATCTCATTATACTGTTTTTGACTCTGTTTTAATGCATTGCCGACCAGGCCGGCAAAATCTGCCCGGATCAGATCGGTGACATAGCTGGTCAGGGTCATTCTGAAACCGGTCGAAGAAATGTCCCAGGTCATTTCTTTTTTACCTTCCGGCACGATCTCCGAGTAAAAATGGCTTAGGCGCATTCCTTTTGCGGCATGGTCATCAGGCACTACCAGGGCTGCGGCGGAGCCGTCTGCAAAGAGAAGGCTGGATAACATATTGTCGAGTGTTGGCTCCTGCTGGAAATGAAGCGTGCATAGTTCCGTGCAAACGATGAGCACCCTTGCGCCAGCAGCTGTGCGAACAAGGGCGTCTGCCAGCTTCAAGGCGTGTACGGCTGCATAACAGCCCATAAAATTTACGGAGGTCCGGAATACCGTCTGCGGTAATTGGAGGGCTTCCACCAATTCCAGATCCAGCCCGGGGGCGCTCATGCCTGTACAGCTCACGGTGATCAGGTGAGTTATCTCCTTTGTATCGATGACCGCGCCGGCAGCTCCGGCGTCCGTCCTCGCGTCACCGCCGCCTGCTCCCTCCAGGCAGCGTCGTATAGCCTGCAGCGAAAGTGGTTTTGCGTGCTGACGGTACAATTTCATTCTCAATTCCAGAGAAGGGAAAGGCTCCAGGTTCTCCGTCGGCGGATAGAACTCCCATTCCGCCGCAGGCCGTGAATAATCGGGAATAACGGATCCCCGGGTGCTGATGCCGCTTTGCTGATAAAGAAACTTTAGCTTTCTGCTGTTTTCCTTCTCCAGGGCATAGATCCGTTGCATGAAAGGAAGGATATCTTCCTGCCGGTGAATGTACTCAGGGGCTGCTGTGCCTATTGAAATGATCTTACTCAAAATATGGAGGTTGATTTATGTACGTATTTTACTGCCGCAAAGATGGGACCACAGTTCGGGCACGCCTGCCCGAATCCCCGGGGCCACCTGCTCAACCCATCAGCAACACGGCGATAAAGCCTGCATTTGTACAAGCGGATGCGATAAGATTCATTCGCATCGTATTGGAATAGCTTGCCTCGACCGGGTTTCGCCATACTTTGACTGCCCATATAAGAAAATAAACGACCACCGGGAGCATGCAGGTTGCCAGCACCTGAAATTCTCTTATTTGCAGCGTCGAAATGAAATAATGGGCCAAAAGAAGAAAAGCGATGCTATAGACCAAACCTGTGAAAATAAAACTCCCTTTGTAGCCCAGCACCAGGCTTAAGGTCCTCACTCCGTCCTTTCGGTCCGCCTCGTGCTGATAGATCTGCGTAAGCGGATAAAAGCCGCCCAGCAGCAGGGAGCAGGCCACCATTGCCTCGATCAGTGTCGCATCCACGTGCACCGGCGGAATTTCAGGCAAAGCTCCGGGATTGTGGCTGCCCTCGTATACCAGGAAAAATATCAGGGCTCCCTGACAGCTTATGACCGTTAAGTAACCGATAAAGGGATATTTCTTAAGCCTGATCCCACGGTAACTATAGGCCCGGGAGGCAAGAATATAGACTGCCAGACCCGCTACAAAATACGGGCTGATAAAAAAACCCAGCAGGAGCGCCAGGACATCCATCCCCAGTGTCACCCAAAAGAGCTGTTTTGTCGGTTGCAGAGGATCTTTCACCCCTCCGATAGGAGTCGTGTCTTTATCCATCAGGCTATTGTACCCGTTACTGGCGGGATAGACCAGCACATGTAACAGGAAAAAGATCAACAATGCCCGGCCCCAGTTACGGTTTTCTACTACCTGTCCCAGTGCGAACCAATACACCGGCATCAGGAAAAAAGAGAAATGGATACGCAAAAGCTGGAGGGTCGAGGCTTGTAGTTTTTTCATATTACAGCGGCATCAGCGGTTATTGAAGGTAGCGACCTATATCTCAACGTGATCTGTTCGTAAAAGATCTTCAGCCAAACGACGATTCCCATGACTGCCTTTATCCCATATGGTCGTATGAGGTGATCTCTGACGGGCGCCGGCACGAGGTCGGACACGGACATCGAGATCAGGAAAAAGGAAAGGATCAGCAACACCCTGTTCAGGAGATCGGAATGCTGCGAGAAATACCAGATCCCAATACCGGCAGTAACAATAACAAAGGTCGGTGACTCGGCCTTATGGTTGAAGATGACCATCCAGATCAGTACGGACGCCAGGTATAAAAGCCTGAAAGTATAATCTTTGTAACGGTTGATGTGTATCAGGGGCAGCAGGAAGAGAAGCAATCCGATCAGCGTAATGCTGTTCTTCAGGTAGGCGAGGTGAAACCAGGTATCCATTATTCCCATCAGTGACACACCCATTGATGCCGATCGGTCTCCCATCAAAAGGTCGAACCAGCTGTGGTATAAGAAACCCAGCTGATGTGTATTGACAACCACCAGGGGCAGCAGTGCGAACAGGATCATCCAGAAGATCGACCAGCCCGCGAGCCGCAGCTTGCCAGGATAAAAAAGATAAAAGACAAAAGCCAGCACGCCGTAGATTTTTATATAGAACGAGAAAACGATGCAAAGGGTTGACAAGGCATACTTTGATCGTTCCGCCAGCGCAAAGGCAAGCACGATCAGTCCGGCCATCAATCCATTGCTTTGTGTATTCTGGATGGAAAGCAGCATTTCCAGCAGCGAAAACAACAGGATCCAGCTCTTTTTTTCGTCGCTAAGCCCGGGCAGCAAACGAATTCCGAAAAAAAGACATAAGGAATTGATGAGGTTCCATAACAGCAGGCCAATGGAATCCGGCATCCATGACAATACCCCGAAGCACAGCGCAAACGCCGGACTGTATTTGTAAAGATCCCAGTGTTCATCGGGAAAGAGCTGATAGATATCTTTCCCTTGCAGGAGATGATAAAAAGAGAGTTTGAAGATGCGGAAATTATTGTAAGAGATATAGGAGTGACCGCCGGGAACGTATGTCTTTGGTCCGGCGAACAAGCCCTGCGCCGTTGCAATTACGGCGATCAGGAAATAAGCAAATAATGCGATCGAAAGGTTTTTGGAATGCCAGGTCTGGAGCAGGCTTTTTTTGGTGAGTTGCATAGTTGAGAACCTTTTTAATATCCGTAGGGGGTCATGCCTGCACAATCACAGTCTTTTTCGACAGACAGTTGTAAAAGGCCGGAAAAATGTTTGTAAAATGCGATCCGGTCTTCCCGGCTGGCTTTTATCTCCGGGACCTGGCTTTTGCATTCGATTCCGCCATTGATAATATTTATCGTCATCCCGAAACCCGCTTTGCGTCCGAGCCTTAGGTCTTCTGCATCCGGTTGCCATTTCTGACAGATCACATCGTGACAGGAAGGTTTGGGTTTTTGTGTTCTCATCCAGAACCAAATGGCTGTCTGGAAGGAGATGACCCCATCGTGACTCACCAGTTCCGGCTTTGCCAATAGCGGTAAGCCCAGTTCGGCGCCGGCCAGTCCATAATTATAAGCATAGCTCAATTGAAGCGGGCCTCTGCCATAATAGGATTTGCCTGGTGCGGGTTGATAGGGACTTGTTCCTCCTGTGTTGTATACGGTGCAGTGTCCGGTCAGACAAGCCTGCTCATCCGTATAGTAAAGCCCCCAGGCGAGGGCCCCGCCTTTCGATCCGGCGCCTCCATTGGTGGTCTCGTGTGCGGCATGCGCAAAAAAAGCTGCCAGTTCCCGTTTACGTATAGCCGGATCACCTTCTCCGGCAAATAAAGGGAAACTGGCAGCCGCCTTTATAAAAGCTGCGTAACTATAAAGTGGATGATGATGCGGAAAGAACTGTTCGTACTGTTCCCTGGAAAGAAGGGACGAAAGGTCCGTCCGTTCTCCCCGGTAAAAAGGCATCAGCCCTACCGGCAGCCATCCTGTAAGCAGCAAGAGGTAAAGTTTCATCCGTTGATTTACCACTAAACTAGGTAAAATCTGTCATTTCCCGCCTCCCGCGTTTCATCGGCGATCTACCATTTTTCGTCTCCGGCACTCTGGTTGATGTCGAAGGGGAAATTAGTATCATCGGATGTCTTAATGTCTTTTTTGGGTGCCGGTGTCGAGAGCATACCGGGATTTGGCCTGACCCGCTGTGGCTGATCAGGGCGTTTTCTTTCCGGAGGGCCTTTTTTGACGGGTTGTTGTGAAACAGCGCCCGGCTGTCTTCCAATATGTTGTTGCTCGGCTGGCTGTTGTCCACCTTCGAGGCCGGCCTGTTGAGATTCCTGTACCGGTTGCTCAGGGCGGCGCACCAGGGCGGGTTTTCCACCTCTGTTCTCACCCATTGGCGGGCGGCCCTGCTGCATCGGAGGACGACCTTGTTGCATCGGAGGACGGCTTTGCTGGCCGCCACCCCCTCTTCTTCGGGGATCGCCGCCTCTGTTATCGCCACCTCTGTTCTCACCGCCTCTATTGTTCTGCTGTCCCCTGCCTCCATTTCTGCCGGCAGAATTGCCTGAACCGGCTGCCATTACGGGCGCACCGGAGAAAGAGCCGGACATGACATGCGGGTGATCTTCGACCACCGGGATCGGCTTAGCTATCAGTTTCTGAATATCCCGGAGATATTCTCTTTCTTCTTCGTCGCAGAAGGATAGGGCAATACCATTGGCGCCGGCCCTACCTGTCCGGCCTATTCGATGAACATAAGTTTCCGGAACATTGGGTAATTCGAAATTGATGACATGTGTCAGCTCATCTATGTCGATGCCCCGGGCGGCGATATCTGTTGCAACCAGGATCCGGGTCTGTCTGGTCTTGAAATTCAGCAGCGCGCGCTGCCGGGCGTTCTGTGACTTATTGCCGTGAATAGCTTCGGCCCGGATACCGGCCCTGACCAGCCCCTGCGCTACCTTATCTGCACCGTGTTTCGTACGGGTGAACACCAGGGCCGTAGGAATGGCCGTGCTCTTTAATATATGCAGCAGCAGAGACCGCTTGTCTTTCTTTTCAACAAAATACAGGGATTGTTGTATCGTATCGGCGGTAGAGGAAACCGGTGTGACTTCCACTTTTGCCGGATTGACAAGAATCGTGTCCGCCAGTTTCTGGATCTCCGGCGGCATGGTAGCCGAGAAGAACAGGGAGTGACGTTTTGGAGGCAGCATCTTCAGGACTTTGCGGACATCGTGTATGAAACCCATGTCCAGCATTCTGTCTGCTTCATCCAGGACAAAATATTTGATATCGCGAAGGCTGATGAAACGCTGTTCGATAAGATCCAGAAGCCGGCCTGGTGTAGCCACGAGGATATCCGTACCTCTTTGTAAGGCCTGTACCTGCGCCTGCTGTGGTACACCGCCAAAAATGACCAGGTGTTTCATCCCGGTGTATTTGCCATAAGCGGCAAAAGATTCGTCGATCTGAATAGCGAGCTCACGGGTAGGGGTAAGTACCAATGCGCGGATAGGGCGTGATCCCCCGTGCCGGGTCTCGGCAGTAACACCTGCAGCGTCTTCGCAAAGAAGCTGCAGCAATGGAAGGGCAAAAGCTGCTGTCTTACCGGTTCCCGTCTGGGCGCAGCCCAGCAGGTCTCTTCGTTCCAGCAAGATAGGTATAGCCTGTTGTTGAATGGGTGTGGGAGTAGTATATCCCTCATTGTCCAATGCTTTTAACAAAGGCTCAATTAGATTGAGATGTTGAAATGACAAAATGATTTCTATTTAAATTGAAAAAAGGCCCATCTACTCATCAATATCCTTCGGGCGTTGATACAGAAGGTTGTCACGAAAGTGATTAGAAAGGAATAATAACAAATGCAAAGGTAAGTAATCTCTTATAATTACGCAAACGGCCCGAATGGGGACGAAGTTTGCAGCAAAGTACTAAAACTAAAACGTTGATAATCAATGAAAAAGCAATTTTTTGGAAGAAAAAAGGAATTTTTTTAAAAAAATATGCGGTCGAATTAGGCCGCAATCAAAAAAGCTCTTATATTTGTATTGTCAACGGTAAAACAGCAAACAAACTCTGATTAAGGCTCTCAAAAGGTTGTACCGTTACAGACCTGCAGGTCATTCAAAACCTGCTCAAAGACCAGCCATAACGTGTAGCCGCTATCCGGTTGGTTTATCCTGATCCAAAATTCCGTAAACACGGCGCTGTAAAAGGCTCCAGATAAAGAT
>DATJJA010000018.1:0-64458 GCA_035492595.1 Puia sp. | reverse complement strand
GACAGACAGGCAGAAATCACCCTTTAGCTATAGTTTTTGAACGAATGGCCCTAACAGGGCGGGTCAGTATCGTGATAGCTTTGCATATTAAATCTTCATTAATATGCGAAAACTGGTATCCTTTTTAA
Organism: Puia sp.; assembly: GCA_035492595.1. Lineage (GTDB taxonomy): Bacteria > Bacteroidota > Bacteroidia > Chitinophagales > Chitinophagaceae > Puia. The sequence continues at coordinate 64,330 of DATJJA010000018.1, read as the reverse complement.
TGCTGGCCGTGCTGGCTGGCGGCGGCCTTTCGGCCCAGACCTTTACATTAAAAAGCAATGACATCGGCGGCCAGGCGACGAATAGGCAATTCGCCAACAGCTTTGGCTGTCACGGGGGCAATGTTTCACCGGAACTACAATGGGAAAATCCGCCGGTGGGAACGCAGACGTTTGCCGTGACTATGTATGATAAGGATGCGCCCACTGGCAGCGGGTTCTGGCGCTGGGTGAGGTTCAATATTCCTGCCAATGTGACGGAACTTCCGTCTGATGCCCTCCTCCCGGACCTATCCACGGATATATTATCACCGTTTACGCCCTGAAGTCGAAGATCGCACTGGATAAGGACGCCAAGCCGGCGCTCGTTGGGTTTTATTTGAATGGAAATGTCCTTGAAAAGGCATCCATCGTTATGTACGCCCAAAATAAATAAGATGGTTTGTCGCGGAAGCGTTTTTCCCCTAACTTCGTCCCCCGAATGGTCAGAAGGATGTCTTCACAAATCTATCTATTCTCATGTCAATCTTAGTTAACAAGAACTCCAGAATCATCGTACAGGGCTTTACAGGAACAGAAGGGACTTTTCATGCTACGCAAATGATCGATTACGGTACCCAGGTAGTGGGTGGGGTTACCCCCGGAAAAGGTGGCTCTACACATATCGAACGCCCTGTTTTCAATACAGTAGCCGATGCAGTAAGAGAAACCCAGGCAAATGTGTCCATTATCTTCGTTCCGCCCGCTTTCGCAGCCGACGCGATAATGGAAGCGACCGAAGCCGGCATCGAACTGGTCATCTGTATCACAGAAGGCATTCCGGTACAGGATATGGTCAAGGCTAAAAATTACCTGATGGGCCGCAGTACAAGGTTGATCGGTCCTAACTGTCCGGGTGTGATCACTGCCGGAGAATGTAAGGTCGGTATCATGCCGGGGTTCGTGTTCAAACAAGGAAAGATAGGGATCGTATCTAAATCCGGTACGCTGACATACGAAGCTGCCGACCAGGTAGCCAAGGCAGGCCTTGGGATCTCCACGGCGGTAGGCATTGGTGGCGACCCCATCATCGGCACCCCGACAAAAGAGGCGGTCGAACTGTTGATGAATGACCCTGGAACCGAAGGCATCGTAATGATCGGGGAGATTGGCGGCAGCATGGAAGCTGAAGCAGCCCGCTGGATCAAAGAGAACAATCGTAAGCCCGTAGTCGGGTTTATCGCTGGCCAAACAGCTCCTCCCGGAAGAAGAATGGGACATGCCGGTGCGATCATTGGTGGCGCAGATGATACTGCCGAAGCCAAGATGAAGATCATGGCCGAATGCGGGATCACCGTCGTAAAGACGCCTGCCGAGATTGGCGCTACCATGGCAAAGGTGCTGAAGAAATAGATCTCGGTTCATTAATTTACGTAAGACACTATAAGTAAGGCCGGTCTCTTCTCAGAGACCGGCCTTTTTTTGTACATGAACACTGATGGCCTTATGTGTAGAGTTTAGTAGTTATTTGACTCGTATGTATAAGAAGCCGAAGGGGTTGTCTCGTTTAAATGAAAGGAGTTATAACTATGTTAAAAGAGATTTAGTATATGTAATTGACTCAGCACGCGCATCTTAAAAAAAAAGTAACTTTAAAAAAGTTTTCTCCTATGATCCTGAAAAAGCTATTTATCCTTGCTGGTTTTTGTTTGTTGACAGCAGCTCTTTTTGCGCAAAAAAAAACCAACTATGATGCAAAATGGAAGATAGTCGATTCCTTATATGGCAAAAAAGGCCTGACAGGATCGGCACTGGCTGAAGTAGATCGGATCTATATACTGGCAAGGCAGGAACACAATGACGCACAAGGCATCAAGGCCCTGCTCTATCGATTCCTGTTAAACAGCCAGCGGGAGCAAATGGAGCCGGTGACGATCAGAGAGCTGGATTCAGCCATCGCAGAAGCCGGACAGCCGGCGAAGTCTATTTTACAAAGCCTGCTGGCAAGAACATATCAGCAATATTTCATAAATCATGAATGGCAATTGTACAATCGCACCAGTACGGTCAACTTCGTTAAGAAGGATATAGCCACCTGGGGGCCTGATGATTTCAATGAGAAGATCAGCTCCTTGTACCTGGCATCACTGCGGGAAGACAAGCTGCTGGAGCAAACGAAGCTGGACAGTTATGAGCCCATAATCGTGAAGGGTAATGTACGTTATCTGCGCCCTACCCTTTTCGATTTGCTTGCACATCAGGCCCTGGATTTTTTTAAACGAAGCGACCGGAACGTCAATATGCCAACCGATGTATTCGAGATCGATGATTCGGCGGCGCTGGGTGACGCTACGGTTTTCGCACATCATAAATTTATTACAGCTGACACTTCCTCCCTTCACTATAAGGCATTGCTGTTGTTTCAGCGGCTTATCGGCCAGCACCTGGCTGATTCCCGCCCCGACGCGCTGATCGACGTGGATCTCCAACGCCTCCAGTGGGCGAATGCCAATGGCGTCATGGATAATAAGGAGTTGCTGTATTCGCAGGCCCTGTCCCGGATAACAGACAGGTATGGCGATGAACCGGCGGCGGCAGAAGCCTGGTATCAGTTGGCCCAACGCTTAGCCTACCCTACCGCAGTAGTTCTATCGTCTCCCCCCGCTGATACGCTGCGATATGATAATGTAAAGGCAAAAGCCATTTGCGACAGGGTCCTTGCACAAAAGGACAGCAGCGAGGGGAAATACCACTGCAGACAGTTGCGGGAACAGCTGCTGGAAAAATTCCTGACTGTTCAAACGGAAAAGGTCAACCTCCCCGGAGTGCCGGTACGGGGTCTGGTCAACTGGAGGAATTTTGATCATCTTTACCTGCGTCTGATAAACATGGACAGCTATAAGACCATGCTGCCCGGCATCGTTACCGGGGATGACAGGTTTTGGAAAGAACTGTTAAGCCGGCCTGTTTACCGGTCATTCGACCTGCCCCTGCCGGCCACCAATGATTACAGGCGCCACAATACGGAAATAGCTATCGGATCATTGCCGCCAGGTGTCTATGCGTTGATGAGCTGTGCAGACCCGGGCTGGGCCTGGGGAAAGGCTGCTATGGCCGTTGAATACTTTTATGTATCAGGTATCGCCTATATCAATAAAGGCAGCGATTACTTCGTGGTCAACAGGGAAAGCGGTCAGCCCCTTAGCAGGGCAAAGGTGCAGCTATGGAACTGGGAATATTATTCCAGGAGTGAAAAGAATGGCCTGGAAAAAAGTACCGATAATTATGAAACCGATCAGAACGGGCATTTTCTGCTGCGGGGGTTTCAGAAGAACGAGATTTACAAACGCAGGGCGCTGGAGATCACTACAACCAGTGACCGGCTTTTTATCCGCGACGCCTTCGTGGATAATGATTTTAATTATTCGCCGGCCGAAACCGAAGACAAGGACGACTATGAAGTAAAAAATACAAGGGTTTTCCTTTTCCTCGATCGTCAGATCTACCGACCAGGCCAAACGGTCTGGTTCAAGGGGATAGCCGTAACAAAAGATAAGGCAACACAAAAGTCAAAACTGCTGGCAGACCGGTCGGAGAAAGTATTTCTTTATAATGCGAATGGAGAAGCAGTGGATTCTCTGGATATGAAGACAAATGATTTTGGCTCTTATCATGGGACGTTTCACCTGCCGACGGGTCAGTTGAATGGATCGTTCCGGGTCAGCAATGAGAAAGGCAACTCCGCGTATTTCTCCGTCGAGGAATACAAACGGCCAACCTTCTATGTAGACTATGAAAAACAAACGGGCAGCTACAGGGCGGGAGACAGTATTCATATAACGGGCAATGCGAAGGCTTTTGCAGGCAATACGCTGGATGGCGCCAGCGTGAAATACAGGATAGTCAGGAGAACGAGATTCCCGCATCCCTGGTATTTCTGGCGGGGGCGGCAGCCGGGCGGCGCTGAGCAGGAGATAAAACACGGTGTCCTAAAGACCGATGGCAAAGGAGCCTTCCGGCTTGCCTTTTTAGCAAAACCGGATCGCAGCGTGGACCGAAGTCAGGACCCGCGATTTGAATATGTAGTGACCGCCGATGTGACCGATATCAATGGCGAGACGAGAAGCGGAGTTACGACTATCGTAGCTGGTTATACGGCGGTAAATATGTCGGTGTCAATAGCCGGAGGGAATCACCAGGCTGCCGACAGCCTGAAGGCGCTGACGGTAAAGACTACTAACCTGGCCGGTGAGCCTGTTGCTTCGACCGTACACCTGTCTGTTTTTACCTTGCAGTCACCGGATCGGCTGATCCGGGCAAGAATGTGGGAAAGACCCGACCGGTTTATATTATCGGAAAAACAGTTCCTCGATAGTTTTCCGCACGATGAATACAGGGACGAGCTGCTGAAAGAGAGTTGGGCAAGAGGGCCGAAAGTATGGGAAGAGACGGGGAGTAGCGGTGCAGGCGCGCGGGGTGGTGATGTTGGCGGTATGAGTGCTGGCGGCGGGGTGTTTCGCATTCCGGCAGGCCGTCTCAAGCCGGGCTGGTACCTGATCGAATCGACTACAACCGACCCATATGGTCAGGAGGTGAAGGATCTGCAGTATGTAGAATTATTTGATGCCGGGACCGGGAAACCGGCGACACCTCAATACAATTGGGCGCTGGATCAGCAACCAACGGCAGAGCCTGGCGACAAGATCAATGTAGAGACAGGAAGCTCTGCCGGAAATGTGTTCGTTATCCGAAAGACCGAACATGCCGGAGAAGCCAATGGCGATTTCATTACGTTCACACTGAACAGGGAAAAGAGAACTACCGGGCTGGCCATTACAGAGGCCGATAGGGGCGGGATCAGCCTCTCGGACGCGTTTGTCAAAGACAACCGGTTTTACACGCGCCAGGTCATCGTGAATGTGCCCTGGACGAATAAGCAACTGACCATAAATTACAAGACCTATAGGGATAAGACCCTTCCCGGCAGTGGGGAAAAATGGTCGGTGACCATCGCTGGTCAGCATTCTGATAAGGTGTCGGCCGAGGTGCTCGCGGCGATGTATGATGCCTCGCTGGATGAGTTTGCCGCACATGAGTGGGAGACTCCAGCTGTTTATCCCGTGCTTCTGCAGCGCAGCTACTGGACAGGAAGCAGTTTCACCAGCGGCTATAGCCAGATGCAGCCCGAAAACGTGGTGCAATACGGGTATTACGCAAAGATTTATGACATGCTGTTCCCTGGTGATCAGAGCGATATCCTGTATGGCAATAGCATGATCGGGATAAGGGGCGCTGCCGCAGGAAGAGTGTTATACAATACGCAGGTTATACCGGCTCCTTCGATGAGGATGGAAAAAGAGTCGGTTGTTAGTGGTGAAATGTATGTTCATGCCGACAAGCTTAAATCCTTCGACTCAGACAGGCCGGAGGTAACCAACCAGCAGCCTATGCAGGTCCGCAAGAACTTCATTGAGACAGCTTTCTTTTTCCCTGACCTTCGCACGGACAGCGCGGGTAATGTCAGCTTCTCATTTACAATGCCGGATGCACTGACACGCTGGAAGTGGATGACGCTGGCCCACACCAAAGATCTGTCGTTTGGTTATTCTGAGAAAAGGGTGCTTACACAGAAACAGCTGATGGTACAGCCAAACGTGCCGCGTTTCCTGCGGGAAGGTGACCACATGGATCTGGCCGTTAAAGTTGTGAACCTGACCGACTCGGAGATGACAGGACAAATGGTCCTGCAGCTCACCGATCCTACTACCGGGGAAACAGCCGATGGCTGGTTTACAAATCGCCAGCCCAATCAATATTTTACGGTGGGTGCGGGACAAAGCGCGGTAGTAAGTTTTCCGCTTGTCGTTCCATTCCAGTACAACCGCCCGCTGACCTACCGGGTCGTTGCACAGTCACGCAGCTACAGCGATGGCGAGGAAGCGACCTTACCCGTGGTGAGCAACCGGTTCCTGGTGACCGAGACATTGCCGCTGAATCTTCGTGGAAATGATACTAAGAGATTCAAGTTCGACAAGCTATTACAGAGCGGCAGCAGCGAAACCCTGAATCACCACTCGCTGACAGTAGAGTTTACAAGTAACCCGGCCTGGTATGCTGTGCAGTCGCTGCCCTACCTGACCGAATATCCCTATGAATGTGCCGAGCAGACCTTCAACCGGTTCTATGCGAATGCGCTCGCAAGCAGGATCGCTTCTTCATCACCGCGTTTGCAGGAGGTGTTTGCCCGCTGGCGGACACAGGATACGGCTGCGCTGTTGAGCAATCTGCAAAAGAACCAGGAGCTGAAGACCGTATTGCTGGAGGAGACGCCCTGGGTTTTACAGGGTAAGACGGAGGGCCAGCAGAAAAAGAATATCGCACTATTGTTTGACATGAGCCGCATGAGCAAAGAGCTGGAAGCCACCCTGGACCGGTTGATCGCTATACAGTCCCCCGGCGGCGGTTTTGCCTGGTTCAAAGGCGGATATGATGACCTTTATATTACGCAGTATATTCTAACGGGGATCGGTCATTTACAGAAGCTTCAGGCGATACCGGCGCCGATGGCGGCGAAAGTAGCGGAGCTGATAAAGGCGGCGCTGCCATATGTGGATGGCCAGGCCAAAAAGAGTTATGAATTGATGAGGGAGAAAAGTCCGGGAGGAACTCCCGCCACAGCAAAGAGTACGACTGGCGCAGGTGCGGGCAGGAATCCGAACCGGACTGCGACGTCAAAGATTTCGCCATGGATCGGGTCTTTACCAGTGCAATATTTATATATGCGGAGCTTCTTCAGCGATTATGGCATACCGGGAGATGTGTTCCCGGCGGTAAATTACTTCCGCAAGAGGGTGCAGCAGTCATGGGTGGAACAGAGCAGATACATGCAGGGAATGATTGCGCTGGCCTTGTTCCGGACAGGTGATGTGCAGACTGCAAGAGACATTATCAGATCACTGCGGCAGAACGCGATAGTCGACGAAGAAAAGGGAATGTACTGGAAAGGAATGGAAGGCGGATATTACTGGTATGAGGCGCCGGTCGAAAACCAGTCTTTGCTGATAGAAGCTTTCCGGGAGATCAGTGGAGATATGGCAGTGGACAGAGACCTGAAGACCTGGCTGCTGAAGCAAAAGCAGACCCATAGCTGGAGGACTACGAAGGCTACGGCCGATGCCTGTTATGCCTTGTTGCTGGGTGGACAGGATTGGCTCAGTGCGGAGAGGGAAGTGGAGATCAGGCTTGGGGAAAAGGTTATTGAGTGGGGAGGTGCTGCGCGGGCGACAGGCGCGGATGCGGGTGAAGCCGGGACGGGCTATAATAAGAAAGTATTTGATGGGCCTTTTGTAAGCCCTTCAATGGGGAATATTATGGTGACGATGAAAAATGCTGACCCGACAGCCGGCGCCACTGGATCGGCTGCTGGCACCGGCTCACCGGCATGGGGAGCGGTGTATTGGCAGTATTTCGATATACTTGACCGGGTGACTCCGCCGGGAAGCAGCAAGGCGCCATTACAACTGGTGAAGAAGCTGTTTATCGAACGGAATACCGATCGTGGCCGGGTGTTGGATCCTGTTGGAGAGAACGGAGTGCTAAAGCCGGGTGATAAAGTGATCGTGCGTATCGAACTGCGGGTGGACAGGAGCATGGAATACGTACATATGAAAGACATGCGGGCGGCCTGTATGGAGCCAGTGAATGTGATCAGCAAATACAAATGGCAGGGCGGCCTGGGATATTATGAGAGCACCAAAGACGCCAGCACAGACTTCTTCTTTTCGACGTTGTCAAAGGGAACCTATGTATTCGAATATCCTTTGCTGGTGGGACAGTCAGGGAATTTCAGCAATGGGATCACGAGTATAGAATGTATGTATGCACCGGAATTTGCGTTTCATACGGAGGGGATAAGGGTGAATGTCGAAGGCACGCCATAAGACCGGACGGGGCACAACAAGGCCGGATGGGGCGCCATAACACCGGACGGGGCGCCATAAGCCCGCGTTCCGCAGCCTGGTTTAAAGCGGAAGCCTTTTCACAGATTTGCCGATGCCCTTTATAAAAAGGTAATTGGTAGCGCTGCCGACCAGTGCTCCGACCAGGGGGATCAGACGGCCGCCGGCCCGGGCGCCCATACGCAGCAGGAGACGCTCGGCAACATTTTCCAATACGGCGCGGGTCATGAGAAGACTGGCCTCGACTCCAATGGAGATGGCGACAATGGACATAAATTCGTCAAAAGCGATGTTATAGGTTCCACGGCGATGGTAAATGACGCCAAGCGTGACGCGGAATTGCTGGGTAAGGTTATTGAGCATGTCTACCGGAAGGCCGACAATAAAGGTAATGGGGCCGCCAAGACCTGTCATGGCGCCAGTACCGGCAGCCAGCCGGGCGCAATGTTCTATATAGGCGTCGATGCCCATTTGGTCGACGCCTTTTTTAATGCCATGCTGATTGATGCTGTCGAACACGCGCTTGAAGCCTGCTTCTGACAAGCGTCTTGTAAACCGGCTGGGACGGGCAGCCTGCATGCTCAAGGGTATTCGCCGTTGTATTTTCATTTTGAGGAGATTATTTACATTTACCTATGCGGCCACAACTGCAAAGTTGCGAACGGATCTTTGCCGCATTATATTCATAGCAAACTTTGAACCACGACATGCCAAAGCAGGTAGACGTACTGATTATCGGACAGGGGATTTGCGGGACCTTTTTAAGTCTGGAGCTGGAGCAGGCCGGCCTGTCCTATCTTGTAATTGACGAGATCAAAACGCCGGCATCCTCCCCCTTTTCCACATCCTCCACCTTTTCCGCATCAAGGGCGGCAGCAGGGCTGATCAACCCCGTGACGGGCCGGCGACTTGTGACGACCTGGATGATCGATGAGCTGCTGGCTTTTGCGCAGGAGAGGTATGGTCAATTAGCTACCGTACTGGGGTCCAGCTTTTTAGAGAAGGTACACGTGACAGATTTCTTTCCGACGGCACAGATGCGTCTGGCTTTCCTCCGGCGCCTTGAAGAAGATGGTTCATACCTGCATCTCCCGGAGAACGAGCAAATTTGGGATAGCTGTTTTCATTATGAGCTGGGATTGGGTATAATTAGCCCCTGTTATCTGGTGGATCTGCCCGGATTGCTGGCGGCCGCCCGCAAAAGAATGCTGAAGCAGGGAGTATTGCGGGAGGAGCGGTTTGATAACGGGAAATTGGAGGTTGGCGCACTACCGGGCGCGACGCTGAGTGCCAGCACACCAGGAGCCGGCGTACCGGGTACCAGCTCACTGCACGGCGGCCTATCTGCCGGATACGGCACGGTCAAATACCTGGATATTGAGGCGCAACGGATAGTTTTTTGCGATGGGGTCGGGAGCTTTGCCGGCCCATATTTTTCCCGATTGCCTTTTGCCCCGAATAAGGGAGAGGTATTGATCGTGGATATTCCTGAGCTGGGAGCAGCAGGGGCGCGATTGGACAGTACTGAGGGAGCAAGGACAGAGCGGACGATCTTTAAAAAAGGTATTACCCTGGCGCCCTGGCAGGAGGGGTTGTACTGGGCGGGATCATCTTATGAATGGACCTTTGAGACCCCGGGACCGACAGAAAGTTTTCGGCAAAAAACGGAGATGGCGCTAAAGGAATGGGTCAAATTGCCTTTCCGGATAGTGGATCATATAGCAGCAGTTCGGCCGGCGACCCTGGAAAGGCGGCCTTTTGTGGGGTTTCATCCCGTATATCCGGTGGTTGGTATCCTCAACGGGATGGGAACAAAGGGCTGTTCGCTGGCGCCATACTTTGCCCGGCAGTTGGCAGAATATCTGTCAAAAGGAAGTCCTATCCGGCCCGATGCAGATATACTGCGCTTTACAAAAGTTCTTTCGCGGGGCTAGTTTTGCTTTTTTTCTCCTGTTCAGGACGGCGTATAATAGTCGTGCTGCCAGATATGAAATTGAGAGGATCCTGGTTTAGGACGCAGGCCATTGCTTCATAGAGTTCGGGAAGCTCATGACGGAAAGGTACGGAGCTTTCGAAAAACACCTCCACTGCAACGGCCCAGAACTCGTGATAGTTCGTGGCTGCATAGTCGCCGAGAAGATTTTTGGCGCGGCCTTCCCCATCACGCCCTTCTCCCTGTTGCATGGCAGTGAAGATGGGACGGGCAACCTTGGAGAAATTGGGAAATTCCTTCTTGAAATGTTTGTCTTCCTCAGTCTGAGTGATAAAGTTGACATATGCAAGGGCGTGAGCCATTTCATGGAGCCCGACATTACAATTGGCCGCCTGGCCGGAGATCCCTTTCATAAAATTATCCCAGGAGAGATAGATACCGGTCTGGTCTACATGACCCATAAAGGGACGGGAATAAAACCCATAATGATAGTCATCTCTCAGGATGAAGATGTCATCGAAATAGTTCAGCTTGAATTTTTCCAGGCCGAAGGTCAGCTGAACAGCTGCAGCGCTGACCAGGATAGGCATTTCAGCCGTTTCCTGCACCTCTATATAATGAAAGTTCTTGGCGTGCTGGAAGAGATAAGTGCGGAAAAGGAATTTCCGCTGCTCTTCGAGGTTCAGCCTGTTGTAATATCTGAAATGACGCGAGATGACCGAGTGATAGAAAGTTTCCCTCGAAATGAAACGCTTGAACTGGTGTCTGTTGTAAAGACGTTGAAAGAGGAGCGTGACAGGACGATTCAGGAGAAGTATCCCAATTACCAATGAAATAATGACAACGATTTCCATAAGGTTCATTTTTCTTTGTGATTCGAGAACGATCGGGTTACGATCGAGAAAAACGGTCTTACATTGGCTTTGGATACGGAACTACGGCTTTCAGATTAGAATGGAAAACCGATAGGCGGGTTTAATCAAGAGGAATGAATCGTACGGATGGGAAACAAAATAAAAAGAATTTTTGAAAATGAGAAGAGTTGTGGAAATGTTTTATTTTATCTTTATAAATGACTATACATCAGCATTTTATACATTTAATGAGGTACAGGACCGGGGGAAACGGGAATTTGACCGCAGAATTATGACATGCGGGATAGGACGAAGAGGGGAGGAGTGATCAGGCCTGTGGCTCGGAGATCAGGATCTTTTCAGGAGTAAGCGGGTCCTGATTCAGGAGAGAGCAGAGAGCGAAGTAAAGCTCGGGAAGCTGGCGCCTGAAAGAGTTGGAACGTTCGAAAAAGGTTTCAATGCAGACCGCCCAGAATTCCTGGTAGTTGGTAGCGGCATAAGAGTCAAGGACATTGGTCTCACCCGTCTGCATGCGCTCGAAGATAGGCCGGGCGACAAGCGAAAAATCGTTAAAGTGATGATAAAAGGCATTGTCGCGGCCATTCTGAACAGTAAAGTTGACATAGGTCAGGGCATGGGCCATTTCATGCAAACCAACATTCTGACCATCCGAATAGTCGGTATATTCCCGCACAAAATGATTCCAGGACAGGTAGATCCCTTCTTCACTGACATGCCCCTCGAAAGGCATATTATAAACCCCATAACGGTATTTGTCCTTTAATATATAAATGGTATGGAAATAGTCCAGTAGGAAATTCTCCAGTCCAAAAGTGAGCTGTACGGCTGCAGCACTGATCAGCAGGGGCATTATCTCATCAGGTTCCAGGTCGATGTATTCAAACTTTTTTAGCTCCATAAATAACAGCGACCGTCGAAGGAAACGCTCCCGGCCGGCTTTAGCCAGGCTTTTAAAATAGGGATTATGCCGGCAAAGCAGGGCTTCGAAGTCCCGGTGCTTTTCCTCGTAAACGCGGACGATCTTTTTCTTTTTTGCCCATACCCATACAAAGGGGGTCAGGCGAGCTACGGCTAACCCAAACAGGATAAGGCCAATCATATTGACAGCACCACTAGACATTAGTCTGAAAAATAACATTTTTTCCCGCATCCTCCAACGGAGGGAAGCCTAATTAATGTGTATTTTTGCCCCTCTTATAAAAAGCATAAAAAAGCATGTATCGAACTCATACCTGTGGGGAATTAAGGTCAGCACATATCGGACAGTCCGTAACCCTTGCCGGCTGGGTGCAGACGGTGCGCAAATTCGGCAGTATTACTTTTGTCGACCTGCGTGACCGTTATGGTCTCACACAGCTGTTGTTTGGGGAAGAATTAAATAAAGAGCTGGCGGAAAACCCTTTAGGACGCGAATTTGTCCTTCAGGTAAAAGGCGGGGTCAGCGAAAGGACGAGCAAGAATCCGCAGCTGCCAACCGGAGATATAGAAATAAAAGTAAATTCGTTTACTATCCTGAATAAGTCTGTTACTCCACCTTTTACGATACAGGATGACACAGACGGTGGAGATGACCTGCGGATGAAGTACCGATACCTCGACCTTCGCCGCCAGGCAGTTAAAAAGAACCTGGAATTGCGGTACGCCGTCAACAGGGCTGCGCGCAACTATCTCCATGAAAATAATTTCATGGACCTGGAAACGCCTTTCCTCATAAAGTCTACACCGGAAGGAGCCCGGGACTTTGTAGTGCCCTCCCGAATGAATCCCGGACAGTTCTACGCCCTGCCACAATCGCCGCAGACCTTCAAGCAGCTGCTGATGGTCAGTGGTTATGACAGGTATTACCAGATCGTCAAATGTTTTCGCGACGAGGACTTACGCGCAGACCGGCAACCAGAGTTCACGCAGATCGACTGCGAGATGAGCTTTGTCGAACAGGAAGATATCCTGGCAATGTTCGAAGGCATGATCAGATATATTTTTAAGGCCGTAAAAAATATCGATTATACCGAAGCCATCACGCGAATGAGCTGGGAAGAGGCCATGTGGCAGTTTGGAAATGACAAACCGGATATCCGCTTTGGCATGAAGATCCTGAACCTGAAATCGGCTTTTAAGCTGGGAGGTCAGCTGCTGGCTAATGGAGAGCTTATCCGTGACGCCGGTTTCGGGGTATTTGATAATGCCGAGACCGTACTGGCTATCAGCGCCCCGGGTTGCAGTGAGTATACCCGTAAACAAACGGATGAGCTGACCGAATGGGTCCGGCGCCCGCAGATAGGCATGCAGGGACTGGTCTATATCAAATACAACGCGGACGGCAGCTTGAAAAGCAGCGTCGATAAATTCTATTCCGAAGACAGGCTGAAGGCTATTGCCGAAGCAGCAGGCGCTCAGCGCGGCGATCTGCTGCTCCTGCTGGCAGGCAGAGAGGAAAGGACGCGTAAGGCCATGAGCGAGCTGCGGCTGGAATTGGGCAAACGCCTTGGCCTGCGTAAAGAGAATGAATTTAAATTATTGTGGGTGCTGGATTTCCCGTTGTTTGAGTATGCAGAAGACGACAATCGCTGGGTAGCGCGTCATCATCCTTTTACTTCGCCCAAGCCTTCTGACATCTCTGTAATGATCAACAATAACCCTGTGATCGAAAATGCGGAGAAATATCTTGAACACCCTTACAATTACATCAAGGCCAACGCCTATGACATGGTATTGAACGGAAATGAGATCGGGGGCGGATCGATCCGGATCTACCAGCGTGAGCTGCAGGAAAAAATGTTTGCAGCCCTGGGGATGAGCCCGGAGGAAGCCCTGCATAAGTTTGGATTCCTGCTGGGAGCCTTCGAATATGGAGCTCCGCCACATGGAGGCATTGCCTTTGGCTTTGACCGGCTTTGCTCCATCCTTGGTGGTAGCGAGAGCATACGGGACTTTATTGCATTCCCCAAGAATAACAGCGGCCGGGATGTCATGCTGGATGCACCCAGCAGCATCGACGACAAGCAGCTGACCGAGCTGGCGATCCGGCTGAACGTTGGTGAGGAGCAGAATGCTGGTGGACAGAAGCCTGGGAGCGGACACAACGTCGGGAGGGAAAATATATGAAGACAATTTTGAGACTGGCAACGATACTGACCTGGTTTAATTTAGTCGTATGGGGATCTCTCATCGTCCTGCTGGCCCTGGCTGCCCTGGCGGTGCATGCTATCCCCCTCTTTATCCCACTTGTCCTGTTCAGCTCCATCCCACTCAATTGCTACGCTGCGCTGCAGCTCCAGAAAAGTATCCGGCAACCGGTCATCCGGCTCAGCAGCCAGACACCTACCGGCATCCGTTTTGTGGGTTTTGTGGCCCTGTTCTTTGCGATCAGCTTTGTGGTGAATGGATTTACGCTTATCGGCAATGCCCCAACATTTGTCAAGCTCTTTAAAGAACAGATGACCGAGGTAAAACCATCGGACCTTGTCTTCATAACGACAGCCAACGCTCAGCGTCTTGCTGCAATGATCATTTTTCTGGGGCTTTGCATCGGCGTGAATGTGATCCTTAACTTCCGGCTGCTGCGCTGGTATTATCTCGTCAAACAGAGCGACGCCGATACGCCCTGATCGAACGACGGACGCTGACTATGGCCACCAGCCCAATAAGCAGCAGGAAAAAACAAGCGACAAACAAAAGGCGGGTTATAGGTTCGAATGATCCGCCCATTCCATTCCTTATATTCTCCCGGCAATCAGCGATATAGGTATAGAGTCCGGGATAGTGGCTGTTGTATTTCCGGACGGCTTCAAATTTATTCAGGGCAGCCTGGTAACGATGCTGGTGCCACGCGGCAAGAGCACGTGCAAAAAGCTGGGAGGACCGGCTTATCCCGGGACTGACGCCAGCACTATCGAGATATTCGTCCAGGATAGATACAGGCACGGCGAAGTTGAGCCCCGCCGCCAGCCCCCCTGAATTTTCCAGGCTTCCGAAAGTCGTCAGTCCAATGACCTCACCTTTTTCATTGCAGACGGGCCCGCCGCTGCTGCCATGATTGATATTGGCATCCATCTGGACAAGGGGCCAGCCGCCCACAGACTTCTTGATCGCGCTGACAATGCCCGTGGTCAGGGTAGGCTCGATAGCAGAAGCGGAAGATACGAAATCGTTGTTCGTCACAGGACCAGGATAGCCATAGACAAATAGCTGTTCGCCGACCTGGGGAAGTCCCGATCGGGTGAGAGCCAGCACCGGCATCTCTTCACTTGCCGCGATCTTCAGAATAGCGATATCTTTACCGGGCATTGGCTGACCCTTGCTGACGATCGTTGCAGGTTTCTTGACCGTGTCACTGTGATGAGCACTGTTGTCACTCCTGTAAACGACATAGATGTTTTTCCGGAGATCATAGAGGATCATAGAGAAAAGACGGGAGTAGACACTGGCATAGGTGTTATAAAGAAGACTGCGCTGCTGTTCGGTAAAATGGGTGGCCCAGGACGATTCCAGGGCGGCAATGCTGGCATCGGTGATCTGATGGAAGGCAGAAAGGATGAACTGGCGCCGGATAAAGGATTCTTCCCTGTCTATCAGGTGGCAGTTGGTAGCCACATATCCGTCCCCGGTGATAAAAAAGCCCGTGCCGCTAGCCGTGATCTGTTCGGGCTGCTTGATATAGTCGAAAGTTGTTTGAAAAAAACGAGCGGGCTGATTGTTCATTTCCCTCAGGACGATGTCGAGCTTTTGTTCGGCTGTGACACCACCGCCGTGGTCCAGGTTTTGAATGGAGTCGAGTAAAGTATTGAACGCCCTGTTGTCCATTTTCATGCTGTTGACATAGACATTGGCAGAATATTCTGTGCGGATCATGACGATGCCGGGCCTGTTGAGTGCATAATTCTCTACACCCGAGAGCTTGCTGAACTGATTGGATGAAAGACTGCCCGGGAAACGGCCCGGACCGGAAGGCTGACCGTCTTTAGGAGCCCGATCGGGAGAAATGGAGACATCGGAGGGCCCATCGGATACGACGGCCTGGGCAGGGGCAGTTAGTCCCAGAATCGTAAAAAAGGCTATGGAAATTAGTAACTTCGCCCCCATTGAAACCGATTTTGTTTTACAACGGCAAAAGTGGTTAAATCCATGGGTTTAACCAAACCTCCATTTTTGACTGCGCACAGGGGTGCGCGAAACGGACTCCGTCCGTTTCCTTTAAACAGTAAAAAGGATAACTTGTTGTACTATTGTCACTTAATATTTTCCTATGGCATCTCCGCAAGCGCCTCTTGCAGAGCGGTTAAGGCCGCAAACACTGGATCAGCTAGTCGGTCAGCAGCATCTGACCGGCAAGGGTAGTGTACTCAGAACCGCCATAGAGCATGGGAAACCCCCTTCCATGATCCTCTGGGGCCCTCCGGGGACAGGGAAGACAACCATTGCAGGAATTATTGCCAATTCCCTGCACGTACCTTTTTATACCCTCAGCGCCATTTCAGCAGGTGTAAAAGAGGTCCGGGAAGTAATTGCCGAAGCAAGAGAGAAAGAAAAAGCCATTCTATTCATCGACGAGATCCATCGATTCAATAAAGGACAGCAGGATGCCCTGCTGGGAGCAGTGGAAAAGGGCATCGTGACTCTGATAGGGGCAACCACTGAAAATCCTTCATTCGAGGTCAACAGCGCCTTGCTCAGCAGGTGCCAGGTATATGTGTTGCGGTCGCTGACCGAAGAGGACCTCGTCCGGCTTTTACATAATGCATTCAGGGATGACGAATGGCTTCGGGATTCCGGCATTGAGCTGAAAGAAACAGCCGCGCTGATCAGGATCTCCGGCGGAGACGCCCGGAAACTCTTAAATCTGCTTGAAGTAGTGTGCGATGCTGCCGGTAAAGGCGCGGTCATCACAGATGAAACAGTGATGGAGATAGCACAGCAGCGCATTGCTCTTTATGATAAAAAAGGAGAGCAGCATTACGATATCATTTCGGCCTTCATCAAATGCATAAGAGGCAGCGACCCCAATGCAGCAGTGTACTGGCTGGCAAGGATGATCGAAGGCGGAGAAGACGTAAAGTTCATCGCCCGTCGTCTGCTTATTTTGGCAAGTGAAGATATTGGAAATGCCAATCCCAATGCATTGCTGCTGGCCAATGCCTGTTTTGATGCAGTGAATAAGATAGGTTACCCTGAATCCAACCTGATACTTTCACAATGTGTGACTTATTTAGCTTCTTCGCCAAAAAGTAATTCCGCGACCGTGGCTATCGGCGCCGCCCAGGCAGCAGTGCGGACACATGGAGACCTGCCGGTGCCCCTACATATCCGTAATGCACCAACGAAGTTGATGAAGAATATGGACTATGGAAAAGGATATCAGTACAGCCACAGCTATGAAGGCAACTTTTCATTGCAGGAATATTTACCAAAAGAAATTGCAGGGACGAAATTTTATGAGCCCGGAAAGAATGTAAGGGAAGAAGAGCTTCGCAGATTTCTGAAGGGCCTGTGGGGAGAAAAATATGGATATTAAAACTGTCACTATACTAAATGATAACCTGGACCTGTAAGAAATTCAGCGAGCTGACACCGGAAGAATTATATATGATCCTGCGTCTGCGCAGCGAAGTATTTGTAGTCGAGCAAAATTGCGTATTCCTCGATATGGACAATAAGGATTTTTATTGCGACCACGTCATGGCATGGGAGGAAGGGAAACTACTGGGATATTCACGAATAGTACCCGCGGGTATTTCCTATGTGGAATCTTCGATAGGAAGGATCGTAAGTTCACCTGCCGCAAGAGGCAGGGGAATAGGCAGAGAGCTGCTGATACAAAGTATTGACGCCTTATATACATTACATGGAAAAAGGGATATACGCATTGGCGCGCAGTATTATCTGAAAGATTTCTATTCCTCTTTCGGGTTTGTCCAAAAAGGAGAACTCTATCTCGAAGATGGAATAGAGCACATTGAAATGTTATTACCTATTGAATCTTAAGGTAGTTCCCTTAATTAGACAGACTGTGGATAAAATAGTTGGCGTTAGGCACACAATTAAACGCCCTTTTTGCGTTTCTTACAAGAGGCCCCTTTTTAAATTCATTTGAGAGGCGGAATCCAAACCATCGGAAAACTAAATCTAATATCAATGAAACAGAGTTTACACTCCTTGTCATGGAAGTGTTTGTTTGTATTGGCCGCTACCTTATGTCTGAGTTCTTCTATTTACAGTCAGGAGGAGGCAAGAAACAACACTGAGGTGGGTCTGACCTTAGGACCAATGGTGTTTCTGGGTGACCTTGGAGGTCATGCCGGCAAAGGCACTACCTTTATCAAAGACTACAATATGACAACCACCAAGCTGGCGGTGGGTGCCTATGCGGCAGCTTATCCTATGCAATGGCTGGGATTTCGACTATCCTTAAACTATGGTTCTATTGAAGGTGCGGACAATGAGATCAAGCCCAAGGGTGGGGACGAAGAGACCCGACTTGCCCGTAACCTTGATTTCCGCAGTAATATACTCGAAGGGACCGTGATGGCTGAGTTCTATCCGACTGTTTTCCTGGAAGAGGATCCCGAAGACATTACAGCCCGGCTCCGCCCTTATGGCGTACTGGGATTGGGATTCTTTCATTTTAAGCCCCAGGGCAGCTACAAGGCGCCAAATGGCGATACCTATTGGGTGGACCTGCAGCCGCTGCATACGGAAGGCGAAGGTTTCCCCGAATATCCCGACAGAAAGAATTACAAGCTGACACAACTGAATATCCCAATGGGCGTAGGCATCAAATATTTTATCAGCGAGAATGTCAACGTAGCGTTTGAGATCATCCACCGTAAGACCTTCACGGATTATATCGATGATGTGAGCACAAAATATGTCGATCCAAGCCTTTTCTACAAGTATCTTTCCCCTTCGCAGGCGCCGATTGCCGCAGCAATGGCGAATAAGACACCCGTAGCACAGCAGGCGCAGGGTTACAGACCAGGCAATAAAAGAGGCGACCCCTCTCAGAATGACGCCTATTTTACGGCACAGTTCAAGTTAGGTATCCGTCTCGGCGGCAACAGTTCCAGCCGCTGGAGAAACTCTACACACTGTCCGTTGCTGAGATTCTAAGAATGAGTTACACGTTGTTGATCGTACTATAGTTTGTTGATCGTTGTTTTTAGTTTGTTTTAGTTGTTGTTATTAATCCGTACCCTATCTTTTTTTATTGATTTACGAAATCAATAGCATTATGGTTAAAACTGTACCCCTAAAGAAAACTTTTCCATCTCCGAAAGTGCTTACCGGCCTGGCTGCCTTTGGCCTCGCCTTATGCCTTCAAAGCAATTTTTCCTATGCTGCCTCCGAAG
Source organism: Puia sp. (assembly GCA_035492595.1). Classification (GTDB taxonomy): domain Bacteria; phylum Bacteroidota; class Bacteroidia; order Chitinophagales; family Chitinophagaceae; genus Puia. Next base: position 45,243 of record DATJJA010000018.1, on the reverse strand, counting down.
ATCCTTCGGCCCGCAGTCTTTATCCTCCAGGTAACGATACTATCCACAGTATCCAGATCAGTAAGTCCCTGAGTAGCAAAAAACACAAGATTCGGCTGTACCCGGATGCCCGGCAGCAGGTATTATTCTTCTCTGCCAATGGAGAGAATGGAAAGGTGTATCAGTTATTCCTATTTGACATGGATGGCAGATTAGTCACTCAAACGCAAATCCGTAACCGTGAAACAACGGTTCTAACCAATATTTCTGAAGGTAACTTCCTTTTTGAGGTCTTTACCGATGATGAGCGTATTGAAAATGGTCAGTTGTCGGTAAGATGACTGTCCCGGAACTGGACTCCGTCCGGTTCGAACGAACAACCACCAGGCAAGCAGGGAAATTGGTAAAATCCGAATATCCGAAGGTTAAGTAAAACCTGATCCGTTCCCTATTCTAGGTACCCTTTACAAACAAAAGATTTTATTAATCACTCCCTGCTGCCGCCTGTTGGATTTATGCAGGAACTTGAATAGCCCACGACAAGTCGTGGGCTTCTTTTTGCGCCGGCTACTTTAAAAAGATGTCCGCAGCCTCCTTCCAGTTGTTGATACGATCATAGCCGGTGACCTCTAAATTATGAGCAGCGGTATAGATATAAGGTTTCCCCTTGAAGCCTTTCAGGTTCTTTACATGGTCGTCGATCATAAAGTCGCCGAATACCAGGTCCTTGCTACCGGTGAGGGCTATTTGCTTCCAACTGAAGAAGGGAAAGTGGTCCATCAGCCATTCCAGCTTGTCCTTCAGGGAATTGGGGAATTCCATAGCCGCAGAGACGATAAAGACCTCGTATTGTTTATTTAGTTCGCGAAGGACATCGACGCTATCTTCCATCACCGTGAGATGGCGAAAGAAACCAGGCGACATAAGCCTTTCCATGATCATGCCCTGGTGTTCCTCCGGGAAACCTTTCAGCCAGGAACCGACTAGCATTTTATCCCAGTCGACTTCGCCGCCATATTCCTTACGATACCATTCTATCATATCACCCATTGGATCGGCGATGACTTCGTCCATGTCGATAATAATACGTTGCATAGTTATTTTGAGGCGCGTAATTCGTCCTTTAAAAATTTAGCGGTGAAACTTTCTTTGTTTTTTGCCAATTCTTCCGGTGTCCCCTCGAAGAGTATCCTGCCGCCGCCATCCCCCCCTTCGGGTCCCAGGTCGATGATATGATCGGCAACCTTGATCACATCAAGGTTGTGCTCGATGACGAGAACGGTATTGCCCCTGTCTACAAGCTTGTTGAGAACGTCCAGCAAATGTCGTATATCCTCAAAATGAAGACCGGTAGTCGGTTCGTCGAGGATATAAAAGGTCTTCCCCGTATCCTTCTTACCCAGCTCGGTACCCAGCTTTACGCGCTGGGCTTCGCCGCCGCTAAGGGTTACAGCCGACTGTCCCAGCGTGATATAACCTAATCCAACTTCCTGCAGGACTTTTATCTTGCGGTAGATGTAAGGGACATTCTGGAAGAATTCGACAGCTTCTTCGACGGTCATGTCCAGAACATCGCTGATGGATTTACCTTTATAACGGATCTCCAGCGTCTCGCGGTTATAGCGTTTGCCATTGCATTTTTCGCAGTGAACGTATACGTCGGGGAGGAAGTTCATTTCTATGACCCGCATACCCCCGCCTTCACAGACATCACAACGGCCGCTTTTGACATTGAAGGAGAACCGGCCTGCATTGTAGCCCCTGATCTTTGCTTCCGGGACAGAGGCGAAGAGGGTTCGGATATCGGTGAAGAAGCCACAGTATGTAGCCGGATTGCTCCTCGGCGTGCGGCCGATGGGCGACTGGTCGATCTCGATAACCTTGTCTATATTCTCCAGCCCCTTTATACTTTTGAATTCCAGGGGAGTGACCCTGGAATTATAGGCGTGTTTGCTGAGAATGGGATAGAGTGTTTCATTGATCAGCGTACTCTTGCCGCTGCCGCTGACCCCGGAGATGACAATAAATTCACCCAGCGGGAATTTTGCGTCGACATTTTTCAGGTTATTGCCTTTGGCGCCTTTCAGCTCCAGGAATCTGCCATTACCTTTTCTTCTTTCTGCCGGCACTTCGATCTTTCGATGTCCATTGAGATAGGAGGAGGTAAGGGTGTCGAGCTTTAATAAAGCAGGCGGCCGGCCCTGGGCTACAATGCGCCCCCCGTGGAAGCCGGCTTTTGGACCGATGTCCACCAGATAGTCGGCAGCCATCATAATATCCTTATCATGCTCCACTACCAGGACGCTGTTGCCGATATCCCGGAGATTCTTCAGGGCCAGGATCAACTGGTGATTGTCCCGCTGATGCAGGCCGATGCTGGGTTCGTCGAGGATATAGGTGATGCCCTGCAGCTGGGAGCCGATCTGCGTAGCCAGGCGGATCCGCTGGGATTCGCCGCCACTGAGCGTCCTCGAAGACCGGTTGAGGGTAAGATAGGTAAGACCAACGTCAGACAGGAACTGAAGACGCTCGCGAATTTCCTTCAGAATATCTTTGGCTATAATGTTTTGTTTGTTATTGAGCTTCTTTTCGACTCCGCCAAACCAGTCAACGAGCCGGTTGAGGTTCATGGCGCTCAGTTCGGCAATGTTCTTCTCCCCTACTTTGAACCAGAGACTTTCCTTGCGAAGACGTGCACCGCCGCAGGTTTCGCAGGTCCTTAACTCCATGAACTTCTCGACCCATTCCCGAAGGGAGTCTGTCGTCCCGCCCGAGAACCAGCGTTTCAGGGCATTGATGATGCCTTCGTATTCAGCAGCGTAGATCTGGCCCGGTGCAGCATTCTCATCATAATCCAAATCAAGTGAGGTCTCGCCTGCTTCCGTGCCGTACAGCACCAGGTTGAGGGCTTTTTTGGGCATGTCACTGATCGGAGTATCGAGACTGAACTTATTCTTTTTCGCTATTTGCTGTATTTGTTTGAACATGTATGCTTCCCGTTCCTCACCCAGGGGTGTGATCCCCCCTTCGTTGATGCTTTTTGCCGGGTCGGGGATAATGGCGTCCATGCTTATCTGGTATACGGCCCCAAGCCCTTTACAGGTGGGGCAGGCGCCGTAAGGCGAGTTGAAGGAAAAGCTATTGGGCGAGGGCTCCTCGTAGCTGATGCCCGTGTCTTCGCACATCAACTGCTTGCTGTACTGCAGGACCTTGTTGTCGTCATTCAGCAGGAGAAAGAGCAGATCTTTCCCCATCTGCAACGCTTTCTGGACACTCTGGGCGAGACGGACCTTCATGTCCTCCGTGACAGCCAGCCTGTCAATGACGACCTCGATGTCATGGATCTTATAGCGATCGACCTGCATCTTTGCAACCAGGTCTTTGACTTCGCCGTCAACCCTTACTTTCAGATAGCCTTTTTTGCGGATATCCTCAAAAAGCTCCCGGTAGTGCCCTTTACGCCCTCTCACGATAGGGGCAAGGATGGAGATCTTTTTGTTCTTGAATTTCTTAAAGACATTTTCGACAATTTCCTCCTCGCTGAATTTGATCATTTTCTTACCGGTATTGTAAGAATGCGCTTCTCCTATACGGGCATATAAAAGGCGAAGGAAGTCATAGATCTCGGTGACCGTGCCAACGGTACTCCGGGGATTCTTGTTGGTCGTCTTTTGCTCGATCGAGATGACCGGGCTGAGACCGGTGATCTTGTCGACGTCCGGTCTTTCCATGTCGCCGATGAATTGGCGGGCATAGGCGCCAAAACTTTCCATATACCGTCGTTGGCCTTCGGCATAGATCGTGTCGAAAGCAAGAGAAGACTTGCCGCTGCCGCTGATGCCGGTGATAACCACCAGCTGATTCTTTGGGATGCGGATGTCGATGTTTTTCAGGTTGTGTACCCGTGCTCCGGATACGTCGATAGTTTCTTCACCGGGTTCGAGGCCGGTGTCCCCATAATTCACAGGTATCTCCATAATATTTTATTCCGGACTCCATCCAGTTTACAATCCCGGACTCCGCCCACTTTACGCTAAGTTAAGAATAACACGCAAAATGCTACAAAAGTTGGCAAAAGAGAGCTATAAAATAATAAGGCCGGGAGTAAATCCCGGCCCTAATACAGGTTAAATGATTATGGTTGAACTATTTGTGTAAGTTTATGGTCGGAAGCTTCACCACCTTCATGGAGTCTACTTTGACATTGGCAAGGGTAGTATCCTGGTAACCGCCGCGTCCTTTGAAGTTGATGGAGTAAGTACCGGCAGGTACGCCGCGGAACTGGTACTGACCATTCCAGAAGGGGACGGCATAGAGGGTGTCGGTCGCGTTGTAGGCCGTGACAAGGGCGCCAGCACCGGACGGTAACACCTGGCCCTGAACTTTTGCGGTGACCTGGTCATTGAAGACGACGAGATAAGGTTTCAACAGGAATTCACCGTTCCAGAATGCGATGGATCTGGAGAGATTGAAGTCAAGCCAGAGCTTGAAGTCATTGCTGGCAAGAGCTGCAACGCTAACCCTGCTGACATTAACTGTAAAATAAGGGTTTGGACCAAAGACTTCCAGTGGATAGGAAGTAGTGCTGTCCGTGAAAACGGTGTTGTCAGAGCCAAGGGTAACTTTAAGCTTCAGGATCTTACCGTTGGGGAACTGACCGGATGCAAGCAGCGTATCGGTGCCATTGCGCAGCTGGAGCAGATCGTATACCCCAGGCGTGATGCTCAGCGTATCCCAGATAACCGATTTGTTGGATTTGTCGCGATGCCAGCCACAGTAGCTGTCATCCCATTGATCGTCATGATCCTGGTCGCTTTGCTGGTCGGCAGTGTCGATCTCGACGGCCACCTGTCGAATGTCTATAAGTACTTTTGTGAACTGTACAGGTCCATCCATCATATACAAAGAGAGCCGGGACTGTCCCGCCGGAATACTGGAATTGGTGTTGGATGAGTTATTCTTGTTGCAAGCAAATACGAGGAGTACGGCCGTGACGCTGGTGGCAGCCGTCAGCCATTTGGTTACCGTTTTCATGTTTATGTAGTTTTATAGGTAGAGATACTGCATCGTATGCAAGATGGTTGCCAAAAATCGGACCAAATACACGTTATTGATCAGTTAACAGGTATCTCCGTAGTATACCCGCAATCTCATCCAACCTGAACGGCTTGGAAATAAAATTATCCATACCAGCCTCCAGGCATTTTTCTTTATCATCACGCGTCGCATCTGCTGTAAGCGCGATGATCGGGATCGTACGCTGAGGTGGAGGAAGATGCCGGATGTGATGAGTAGCAGTATATCCATCCATCTCTGGCATATTGATATCCATGAAGATGATAGCCGGTACAGTCGTGGCAAGAAGACCGAGCGCTTCTTTTCCATTTCCCGCGCGCAGAACCTCGATCCCCATTTTGCGGAGGACTTCCGAAATTAACATCATGTTAACAGGCTCATCCTCTACCACCAATGCCTGGGTGCCTTGGGCGAACTGTTCGAAGACCGGACCGGCCGAAGAGCCCCCAAGCTCTGTGGCATGCTGATCAAAGATAGAGCTGATAAGAGAAGTCAATTCCCGGAGCTTGACGGGTTTAGGCAGAAAACGATCGATCCCCGCGTCTCTTGCCTGCTGCCTGTGCAGGGATTTATCCAACGACGATAGCATGAGTATAAAAGGATCTGATTGTGCTTCGAGCAGCTGTTTGATCTCCCGTACCAATGTGATGCCATCCATGCCAGGCATCTGGTGGTCGGTAATAATAAGGTCATAGAAGTCCTTGTCCTCAATGGCTTTTCGGACCAGTGCCAGCGCCTGTGTGCCGCCGGTGGCAACGTCGCAGGATATATGAAAGTGATGGAAGATACCCTGCATGAGACTGCAGTTAGTCGAATTGTCGTCGATGATAAGCACTTTATCCAGCGGTGCTTTAAGCAACGGCGTATCGGCGCCCTGCTCCCCGGCTATCTCCAGCTGTAGTTCCAGGATGAACAGACTTCCTTTACCCGGCAGGCTTTCGGCAGTAAGCCTGCCACCCATCATTTCAGCCAGACTTTTCGAGATGGTGAGCCCAAGACCGGTGCCTCCGTATTTACGGGTAGTAGAAGAATCTGCCTGTGTAAAACTTTCGAAGATACCATTGATCTTTTCAGCCGGGATACCAATGCCGGTATCTCTAACGGTTATCAATAACGGTAGATAGTTCTTTCCATCCTTATTGAAATTGGCGGCCGCAGAGCGAACTGTTATACTCACCTCCCCCCGATCGGTGAACTTGATCGCATTGCCAAGCAGGTTGACCAGGATCTGGCGGATACGCAGCGGGTCGCCCCATACTCTGCAGGGCAGGGCGGGGTCAATATCACAGATCAGCTCCAGCTGTTTTTCAAACGCCTTTATAGAAAGTATGTCCAGCGCATCCCCAATCAGCTCATTGATATCAAAAGCCGTGCGTTCAAAAAAGAATTTGCCCGCTTCTATTTTCGAGAAGTCGAGAATATCGTTGATTATACTGAGCAGGCTATAGGCAGACTTACTGACATGCTGGACGTATTCCCGCTGAACTTCCTGCAATGGAGTAGTCAGGAGAAGATCGGAGAAACCGATGATGCCATTCATCGGCGTCCTCAGCTCATGGCTGATATTAGCCATAAATTCGCTGCGGGCCCTGTTGCCGGCTTCGGCAGCTTCCTTGGCCAGCACCAGCTGATCTTCTATTCCGGCCCTTTCAATGGCGGAGCCCAGACTCGCAGCAAAGGCCCGGAGGAGATTATAATCTGCAGGCGTCCATTGCAGATCACTCCGGCAGTTGGAAAGACCCAGCTGCCCCCAGAGCTCATTCATTACAAAGATAGGTATGGAAAGAATAGATTTTGTCTGCGTGCGGCGAAGCCAGTCTTTGAGCTCAGAGGAACGCACATCTTCAGTGGCGCTAACGAAGATCTCATTGCGCTGAAGTATCTCGATGACGTCGGAAATGGAGTGCAAAGGGAAATTCTCCACCCCGGCCGGGTAAATATCCATGCCGTTCTTATTCCAATGCACAAGACGCTGCATAAGCCAGGTTTCGTCTTCCCCTGCCGGCTTCAACTGGTAGATACTGATCCGGTCGGTATCCATCTGCTGCCCGAGCAGGGTAATGGCCTCCCGCATGGCGGCTTTGAAGTCTGTGCTGCCGATGAGCTGGTGAGTGGCGGCGCCAAGAGTCTGCAGCTGCAGGTCCCTGCGACGCAGCGCCGTTTCGGATTGGCGGACCTTGTGCAGGGAAAGCCTGAGCTCCTGGTAGTTCTTATCTCCCTGTTTGATGATAGGCACAATGACAAAGATGGCCATGATGATAATGGCAAAAATGAGAGAGGTAAGAATACCCGTGTTGACAAAGAAGATCTTGTTCACAAAGCCATTATCCACGTTACGATAGATCCGGGTGATATCCTGCATGCCTTCCAGGTATTGGGATTCGTTGTAGCGGATCTGCGCCGGGAGACCGGCATTTTGAGAAAACGTCATCGCCGTGTCCTGTAATACCTGATGAGCAAGAGAGTCCAGGCGACTATAAAAAGGAGCGATCTGCCCGTAGGTGTGACTCAACCCTTGTAAGGTCTCGGAGGTCAGGGCCTGGGGGCGAATGATCTCCCGGTGGAGGAAGGCTTGTTTGTCCTCGAACTCCAGAAGAGAGGCCTGCAATTCGTCATTCAGACCGGAAGACCGCAGCTGATGAGGGTGATCGGTGAGCAGGAAGAGTATGTCCTTCGCCACCTGCTGACTGAGGGTTTGAAGATTGCCGGTTATCTTTTCATTTTCTTCCTGGCGGTCATTCTCCCGGGATTGATAGCTGATGTAGACATATCCAAGAATATTAAAAAGCAGGGCTACAGCCAGCAAGCCTATCGCATATCGCAGAAGCTTTTTAAGATGGAACATAAAGCCTAACCGAATTTGTAGTTAAACATCTATTCAAGTAATTTATTTTCAAGCTCATAGCCAAGTTTCGTTATCAGATTGTTAATAGATACAGGTAGGAGATTTTACTAATATTGCCCCCCGGTTTGGTCCTGCTCTATACCCTCTTCGTCAAAAATTTCAGCATTGGATTTGGAAATATGGAAAGGCTGTTGTTATCTTTGTTCCAGTTCTTACAACATCTCTTATCAAGAAAGGCTGAGGGAAATGGCCCAAAGAAGCCTTGACAACCTGCATCCGGTTACGTAGTAATTGGTTGTAAGGTGCCAACTCCATCCCGATGGAATATCGGGACAGATAAGTCAGATTCCGGCTTGACAATATTGCAGAATCACATTCAAAGCATATTAGAAGCTCTTCTGACGAATCAGAAGAGTTTTTTTTTGCCTGTCCGGGTATAACCCTTCGCGGCGAAATTCTCTTCTGATGGCATTGGTAAGTGGTGTCGCTGAACAATTTTAGTTAACAATTAAAATCTGTTTATCATGCAAGCGACAACACAACTCATTCACAGCATTCCGGTCGATCCTTTGACCGGCGCAGTCTCCGTGCCTATTTACCAAACCTCGACCTTTGTGCAGGATGCACCGGGGGTGAACAAAGGTTATGATTATGCCCGGACGGGTAATCCAACAAGGGCCGTCCTGGAAGACCTGGTTGCACAGCTGGAAGGTGGTAGCACCGGAGCGGCTTTCGCCAGCGGCCTGGCGGCGATAGACACGGTACTGAAGCTCCTGCAGTCAGGAGATGAGATCATCGCGGTAGATGACATTTACGGCGGCGCCTTTCGTCTTTTCGAGCAAGTGTATAAGAAGTTCGGCATTACGGTGCATTACATCGACACGACAGATCCTTCGGCCGTGTTCAATGCACTAACCCCAAAGACAAAGCTTATCTGGATCGAAACACCGACCAATCCCACCTTAAAGATCACGGATATAAAGGCCATCTCAAAGATCGCCGAAGTCGGACGGGCGCCCAAGTCAGAGGGGCGCCACGGGTCCGACGGGAAGATCCTCGTTTGCGTGGACAATACTTTTGCTTCGCCGGCCCTTCAGCAGCCTTTGTTGCTGGGCGCCGACCTGGTGGTCCATTCGGGTACCAAGTACCTGGGCGGGCATAGCGATCTCATCGCCGGTCTCGTGGTGACAGCGGACCCCGAACTGGGGCAGAAGATCAGATTTCTTCAGAATGCAAGCGGAGCCATTCTTGGGCCCTTCGACAGCTGGTTGCTGATACGGGGTATCGAGACCCTGCATCTGCGTGTAAGACAGCATAGTGCAAGCGCAAGGGCTATCGCCGCCTTCCTCGAACATCATCCCGCCGTCGACAAGGTCTATTATCCGGGTTTGCCGACCCATCCGGGACATGCGATTGCCGCATCCCAATCAAAAGGCTTTGGAGGGATCGTTTCCTTCTCGCTGAAAGAGGATACTATCGAAGCCGCGACGGCCTTTGTAACGTCGACCGGTTTATTCAAGCTGGCAGAGAGCCTGGGCGGGATCAAGAGCCTGTTGTCACATCCTGCTCAGATGACGCATAAGACGATACCGGCGGAAAGGCGAAAGGCGGCGGGGATAAGTGACGGTCTGATACGGCTGTCCGTGGGATTGGAGGATACGGAAGATCTGATAGAGGATCTGCGGCTGTCGCTGGACAGGATCGAAACCCGGCAACCCTCGGACCTTCAGGTGTCGGGACAGACTGGAGAGCTTGTTAATATTAAAACTGGTTGTGCATGAGTACTGTCCAAACCTATAAAGATATAAACAGGGAGCTTCTGCAAGCCATTCCCAATCCAACAGGACAGGCTTATGAGATAAAAACAAAGATCCCGGAATTCACTTTTTTAGGGGTGAAAGAACAACCGGATTTTGCGGTGATCTACCTGACCTTTTATCCCGGAAAAAAGATAATCGAGCTGAGGTCATTGAAACAATATGTATTTCAGTTGCGCAATACGGTAGTCTCATATGAAAGACTCATAAATATTTTTTATGACGATTTAATGGCCGTGTATGAACCGCAACGGTTGCGGATTGTTATGATCTGCAATCCCAGAGGTGGGATCAGCTCAAAATTGACCATCGACAGTGACTGGAAGGCAAGGGGTGGTAAGGAAGACTTCAGCGACTGGCAACGGATCGAGGATGAGTGGGAAGTAACCATGTAAAGGCGTAAAATATTAAATAACATATACAAACAATGGAAACACATAAGCAGCTTACCATCGGGCTCTTTGGGTTTGGCGTAGTAGGAGAAGGGTTGTATAAAGTATTACAACAGACTCCCTCATTGAAAGCATCTATCAAAAAAGTGTGTATAAAGAATCCCGGCAAAAAACGGGACGCACCCGACGATCTGTTCACCACAGACCGGGACGCTATCCTAAATGATCCGTCCATCAATGTGGTCGTAGAGGTGATAAATGAGTCGGGACCGGCATTCGAGATCGTGTCCAGCGCACTGAAGAACGGAAAGTCCGTGGTCAGCGCAAGCAAGAAGATGATCGCCGAGCATCTGCCGGAGCTGCTGGAGCTACAGAAACAAACGGGAGAATCTTTTTTATATGAGTCGGCCGCCTGTGCTTCCATTCCTGTTATCCGCAACCTGGAGGAATATTATGACAATGACCTCCTGCATTCTATAAAAGCCATCGTGAACGGCAGCACAAATTTTATATTGACGAAAATGTTCGAAGAGAAGCTGGGATTCCGGGAGGCATTGCTGCTGGCCCAGGAGCTTGGTTTTGCAGAAAGCGATCCTTCTCTTGACGTAGAAGGATATGACGCCGCCAACAAGTGGACCTTCCTGCTGACCCACGCCTATGGCATTATCGAGAAGACGGAGAACCTGGTGTTCAGCGGCATCCAGTTCGTGCAGGCCGGGGATGCAGAAGTAGCCCTGGAAAAGCATTACGATATCAAGCTGGTAGCACAGGCCAAGAAGCTGGAGAACGGGAAAGTGGCGGCGTTTGTTCTGCCACAGTTCATTAAGCAGGACGATCACCTGGCCTTTGTTAAAAATGAATACAACGGCGTGGTTATCGAGAGTGGCTTTGCCGACAAGCAATTCTTCTACGGCAAGGGTGCGGGATCCTTCCCTACCGCCAGCGCTGTGCTGAGCGATCTTTCCGCTCTGCGCTACCAGTACAAATACGAATATAAAAAGCTATATCACCATACCCCGCATGAGCTGACCAACGAGTTCTATGTGAGGGTTTACCTGAGCTTTGACGACTGGAAGTTTATTCCCAGGGAAAGGTTCGAGTGGATCGAGGAATGGCATGCGGAGAGCGATAGAAAATACCTGGTCGGGGTGATCCATTTCCGGGAGATAAAGGAAGGCAGATGGTGGAAAGAGAATAATACTTCGCTGGTGCTGACACCAGAGCCCATTATAGAAGAGGCAGAGGTGCGCAAGCTGAAAAAGAAACGGCTTGAACTACAGGTCAATTAAGAATTTCAAAGGGGCCTTCGGCCCCTTTACTTTTTCAGGGATCCTAAAGATGATGCGCATACCCCAGCGAGAGAAGCACATTTCCAGTATTGTTGCTCCCATCCTGGCTATATCGCTGGATATTGATGAATCCATATTCAAAGCGGGCATCCAGGAAGAGTCTGTTCCTGGGGTCAAACGGCCAGGCTATCCCTACCCCGCCGGTGGTGCCGACGTTGAACCGTCTGATACTCGATGTCACGTCTGTCGTGGCATCGAAGGACTGGGTTTATTTTTAAAATTTGCATAAAGATAGCTGCCCGGCGGAACAAGAGCTTCTCCATGGGGCGTATCAGATCCCTGTGCGGGTCTCTTCTTTTTGGTGACGCCACATTTCCTGGAAAGTGGGGTTGTGATCGCGGAGGTCTTCGAAGCTGCCTTCGGCGACGATCCGGCCCTGGTGCAGAATATAGACGTAGTCGAAACGGGCGAGCAGGTGGAGACGGTGAATAGAGGAGATAATGGCTTTATCGGAGAAGGCTTTGAAGAGGCCTTCGTAGATCAGCGCTTCGGTGCGGGGGTCGACGCTGCTGGTAGGTTCGTCAAGGAGGATCAGGTCGCTGTCACGCCCGGCGAGAATGCCACGGGCAAGAGCAAGTCTTTGTTTCTGACCACCGGAAAGATTGACGCCCTTTTCCCGGATGTCCGATTCCAGGCCCAGAGGCAGCTGGCGGATGACTTCTGTTAAATGGGCGCTGTTGCAGACCTGGAGGATCTCTTCTTCAGAGAACGGAAGTCCAAGGGTGATATTATAGGCCAGCGTGTTTTCAAATATTTCCGGCTCCTGGGGGAAGAGGGTGACGGTTTCGTTGAGCTGATCGAGGGATTCAGTATCACCATCTACCCGGAGTGTGAAACCAGGCTCCGGAATATAGAGGCCGCGCAGCAGGGCCAGAAGAGTACTTTTCCCGCTGCCACTTTCCCCAATAAGGGCTATCCGCTGTCCCCGGCGGATGGTCAGGTGTAGGTCATGAAGACTTTGAGCGCGACGGGTCGTATCATACGACTCGTTGTAGGAGAAATTCAGACGGCTCAGTTCAATGGTTTGCCAATTGGCAGGAAGGGCATCCGGACGGTCCGCGCGATGTTGTTCAGCATAAGCTTCGCTGATAGCCGACGCTGTCTGGACATAGGTATTATACTGCACGATATCGGTGTATTGCCAGGCGATGTCCTGGAATACGCTGGTGAACTGGTTGACGAAACCAAGCAGGGTAACCAGGCTTCCTACCAGGAAAGGCTTGTCCGGGGTCCAGTGTTGAAAGACATATCCGAGCGTAATAGTGGCATAGATGCAGACAATGAGCATCTCGGCGCAAAACCATTTCCATTCGTTGATCAGGGCGCTTTTGCGGAAGGGGCTGAAGATTTGGCGGACCTTATTCATCAGACCCGATTCCATACTTTTTTCCAGCCGCAGGGTAATGACGGTCATGATATTGGAAAGACTGTCAAAGAGCGTGGCGGACACGATATGCTCTTTTTCATTGACCTCTTCAAGTGCCTTTATAAAAGGTTTATCAAAAGTGCGGATAATAAAGATGGTAAAGACACCCATAACAATGGCGATGGAACCGTACAGGGGTGAAAAGTATAACATGGCGGTGACGGACACGAAGAATTTCCCGAGGGCATAGATATACATGAAGCCTTTGTCAAAGAACTCACGGAGAGCCTCATATGCCTTACGAACGCGGTTGATGGTGGCGCCGCTATGATGTTCCTGCTGCCATTTTACGGGAAGATGCAGCACCTGGTGATATCTTTCCTGCAGGAAGTTGCGGCTGAGGTGAAAGGCAAGCGACCGCTCCATGATCCGGGCCGGGCCATGAAAACACCATTGAAGGAATTTTATTCCAATAAAACCTGCGGCGTAAAGCATCACGTAGCGTGGAATATGTGCAGAGTCCCGCACGATCCTGTCGATAAACCAGCCTAAGAGTATAGGATTCAGCGCATAGGCCAGGTTTGCCAGAATAAATAGGCAATATACAAGCACATATTTTTTCCTTTCCTTACGGGCATAACGCCATGCAGTACCAAGAAGAGAGATATAAGGATTGGCCATCGAAGGGAATTTGTGACGGCTGCCGGCAACCGGCGTCACCGGCCGGCAAATTTACTAAAATGACTCGTTCAGGTTCAGGAAAAATCCCTTGTTGCCAAATTTCCCAAATGCGTAGTCCAGAGCCAGATTTGTGCGTGTAGCCTTGTTGAAAAGAATACGCAGACCGCCGCCATAGCCCGGCTGAAATACCTGGAACATTTTGGTGCCGTGGTCATCATTGCCGGTTTGTAGATTTCCAAAAACCACGCCGCTGACGAACTTATTGGCCAGGATGGGAAAACGCAATTCCGCTTCCGTGTCATTGAACTTGGTGCCTTTAAAGTACTGCGACGTATATCCCCTGCCACTTCGAAAAGTTCCATCCCTGGCCGTTCCGGGCAGTTCAAGAAAGGGTATCGACCCGCCAAGAAGGTAAGAGCCCCAGTTCCACAGCGCTAGGACAGTCTCCGGACTGGCAGTCGATAAGCTAAAGTATTTCCTGAAGTCGGAGGTCACCTGCACCGAGTTCTTCGTGCTTCCTATCCATGTCTGGTTGACCCGGATGCCGGCATCAAAGAAAATTCCCTTGTAGGCGCGGTTTGGATTGTCACGGGTGATGTACTCCACATTAAAGAGAAAGCCGTTCGCAGAATAATGATTCTGTGGAAACCCATTCCTGTTGTTGTAAACGCTGGAGGGCGTTGCATTCTCCACCGTATCCGACAGCTTGATCTGCCTCCTGATCTCAAAGGACAGGCCTGCTCCGACAAAAAGATCCTTTGCCACCCTCTTGTAGACCTTTTCCCTGATATTGTAATAATGGGAGTGGATCGGGTAGACTTTGTGTGTAGGATCAGCAAGGACAGAATCCGCGGCGGTCCCCCCCTTGAACTTGTTGCCGATACCAAAACCAAAATCAGGCGATACTGTCTTTGCAGCCACCAGGTTACCCTGGAAATTCCACTTGTTGCCAGGAGTAAAGAGGTTGTGATTAAAATAGAAATAAATGATCCCTTTGGTGGTGATAGAAGCGGATGTCGCCGCGACCGAAAAGAGCGTATTAGGATCATTGCCCAGCCTTTTGCCCGCTACAGCCTTGATTCCCAACTGTCCTCCGATGGTGGGGTTTGCGGCGATGTTTGGGACAACCGTGATCCCTGATTTATTATGCGAAGGATCGGGCTTTTTATGAGGATGAAGGATATTCCGGGTCAGATCGCCAAAATCATATTGCTTGCTGGTATTATCTGCCTGTTTTTGGGCTTTTAATGATTTGACACGTAAGGAATCAGCTTTCAGGGAATCAACTGGGGCCTGACTATACGCAACTCCATGTAAGACAATAAATAGTGATAAAAATAATAAACTTCGCCTAATGCTCATGAATTTAATTTGCTCTATCGAATTAAAAAAATATGCTATAAATCTCTGACCGTAAATAATACAAACCTTGTTCCTTATTGTTCCGGGGATGGAAATGTTTTTTCTGGGGTCGTAATTGACAGATAAAGGCGCAAAATTAAGATTCTGTAGATAATTGGGCTGAATTATACCCCAGATTGGGGAGGGAGGAGGACATCATATACAAAAATGACCCTTACAATTTGCTGACCGGAAGGGTAAAATAAAAGGAGGAACCCACCTCCTCATTTTCAGCCCAGATGGCGCCTCTGTGTTCGCGTACTATTCCGGAAGTAATATAGAGTCCCATACCAAATCCGCTGTATTTGTCCGTAACGGCCTCTTCGCGGAAATATTTATCAAAGATCCGGTAAATATTGTGTTTTGAGATGCCGATCCCCTGGTCCCGGACACAAATAGTGAGGTTGCCCGCATCGAAAGAGCAATTAATACTAATGCTTGTATCCGGGTCTGAATATTTGGCGGCATTGCTGACGAGATTGGTCAGAACCTGTTCGATGCGCAGGATATCTATAGTAACCATCACTTCCTCCGGGCAAGGCAGCCAGGAAAGCCGGTGTGAAGGGACCAGATGTTCCAGGATGGGCATCATCCCGGTCATATAGGTATTCCAGTCCAGTTCCTGCATATTATAGTCGAGCTTCCCGGATTCTATCTTGGAAATGTCGAGCAGCTGCACGATCAGCAGGTGAAGCTTGTGTACCTGGTGATCTATCTTCTCCAGGTAATGATGCACGTTCCCTGAAGCCTCGCCAGAACTGTCCCTCAAGGCCAGTTTGGTGAACGCTATGATTGAGGTCAACGGGGTCTTCAGCTCATGACTCGCGACGGAAATGAATTCGTTCTTTTTTTCATCCAGCAAACGACTGTGTTTTAGCTCCTCGTCCTTTTCCACCGCCTGCTGGTTCAAAAGAAGGTTGCGTACTTTCAGCTTTTCGTATGGAGTGGTCGGTTGGACGATGCGGAAGAATTCAGTTGCCTCGGTGACCTTGGCCGGAGTGATCTTCAAAGACCGGGGGATACCCATGCTTATGGAGATAGTAGCCGTCTCGTCATTTCTGTCAAAGGCGAATTCCGGTACCAGGAGCTGGGCATATTTCAGTCCTTCTTCCGAAGGCCGGATATCGATGCCAGGGGGAAAGTTGATACGGCCGATAAGAGAAAATTTGCCATTGGCTTTTTCTATGCCGATACTAAGCCAGCCGCTGTCCGTTTTATCGATGACTACCCGGCTGATCTCTGCTATAGCAGTTGCAATGGTTGCCTGCGTGGACAGGGTAAGGAAGAAGAATTGCGCCACACTGATCATACGCTTGTGCGCCACCACTATGTCCATTTCATTCTCCAGTGAAACCTGGGTGATCTCTGTCATGGTTAAACCGATTTACACACTAAAACGGAAGTATCATCTGTTCCCCGGCTAAATTCTTTGTAAAGAGCCGAAGCAATTATCATTCCATCGTGCTGCATAAGCATCGGGAACTTTGCGATATCCCATCTTGACTTAATGCCATCCGAACAGGCGATGAACTGCGGGTATTCTTCCTGTGACATCAGCTGTTCATTCATCGAGCCAGGGATATTATAACCGATAATGCCATTATAGGATACATGATTCCGGGTATTTGATGCACCCATCCATCGGGCAGCAATATTGCCTACACCCGTCGTTTTCCAGGTGCGGGTCTGGTTATTGTAAACAACCACGAGTCCGACGACGCCCCGGGTTTTCCGGATCTGGTTATGGATATAGCGGATCGTATCAGTGGGACTTTCTTCCGTGCATGCCCTGAACGCCTCACAGGCTTGCCTTACTGCCTCGTTCGCATCGGGACCATGACCAAGCCCATCGGCTATGAGTAGCCGGAAACCTGCCTCCATCTCTTCGAGACAAAAGCCATCCCCACTGACCAGCTCACCGTTTTTTGGAACATTGATGCCACGACATTCGAGCCTTCTTTTTTTAAAAGCGGGCTGGTCTTCTTTATACATCCTGACGACCAGGATAGTACCCCAGTCCCTTACCGAGTATACATCAAAAAGATCAGAAAGTCGTTTGATGCTGCCCAGGCCATGTCCAAGGGTAGTGGTAGAAGAGTAGCCATCCGACATGACCCGGCCGATATCCGGTATTCCCGGTCCCTGGTCAAGGCTGATGATCTCGATATATACACCCCCTGGATCGTTGCCAATGCCAACCAGCAGCTCTCCACCTTTTGCATGTTTGCTCAGATTGGAGGTGATCTCGGAGACAATGATATCTACCTTACCGACTTTTACCTCGTCAAACCCCGCGGAAGATACAGCCGCATGGACATCCTTTTTGATCAATGAAAAGTAACTCCTGTCGTCTGCACGGAAGCTCTTGTAAAATGTATTAACCATTCACCCACTTTATAATTGTTACGACAGTTCCTTTATTTACTTCGCTGGTTATAGTAAAGTCATTGACCAGTCTTTTTGCGCCGGGCAATCCAAGGCCCAGGCTTTTTCCTGTCGAATACCCGTCTTTCATGGCAAGCGGGATGTCACGGATGCCGGGGCCGGAATCTTTAAAGACCAGTCGGATCCCATTTTCCCTTCCCTTGGAAACAACCTCTATTGTGATATCCCCGCCTTCCGCATACCGCAGCATATTCCTGACCAGCTCGCTGGCAGCGGTGATAAGCTTGGTTTGGTTGACCAGTCCCATCTTGATCTTCTGGGCAAATTCTTTCACACGATTGCGGAACAGGATAACATCCTGCTCTTTATTAATAACCACGAGATCTTTAGACAGAGATAGTATCATCTTCTTCGTCGGTTATTTCCTCTTCTTCGTCGAGGTTGATTTTTGAACGTAAGAGAGCCATTCCTTTTTCTACATCCAGTGCAGTATGCACTCCTTTCAGAGGAAGCCCAAGCTCGACCAGGGTAATGGCCACTGCAGGCTGCATGCCCACTACCACCGTTTCGGCATCGAGGATCCTGGACATATTGGCAATATTGCCGATAATGCGCCCCATAAAGGAGTCGACGATGCTGACAGCCGAGATATCGATCAATACGCCCCTTGCGTCCGTATTGCTGACCATCTGGACCAGGTCGGCTTCCAGGTTCAATGCAAGCCGGTCGTAGAGGTCCACCTGGATAGTCACTAACAGGAATGGGCCCATTCTCAGGATTGGAATTTTGTCCATCGCTAAAAGAGATTTTTATACAGGTATCTATTGATTCAAATTATTGGCTGATGCAACTTTTTTAACCTGTAGGTTCAGATTATTAAAAGCATAACGCAAAGCGCTTGCCAACGTGGCTTTAGTGATAATTCCCGACAGATCGATACCAAGATGTACGATCGTCTGGGCAATCTCAGGCCGGATACCGCTGATAATGCATTCCGCACCCATCAGACGGGTCGCGCTGACGGTCTTGATCAGATGTTGAGCAACCAGTGAATCGACCGCTGGGACACCGGAAATATCCAGGATGGTGATGCTGCTTCCCGTGGAAACTATTTCGTTGAGCAGGCTTTCCATAATGATCTGGGTGCGCGAACTGTCCAGGGTCCCAATGATGGGCAGGGCGAGGATGCCTTCCCATAGACGAATGACCGGCGTAGAGATCTCGGCTATTTCATCGGTCTGACGAAGGATTACCTCTTCGCGGCCTCTTATAAAAGTTTCGAAGCTGTTGATGACAAAATGGTCGACCAAACGACCGATCTTGAGACTTTCTTCATATAATGCCTGGAAATTATCTTTGACCTCAGCCTGCAGCCAGGTCAGTATAGCTTCTTTAAGACTGACGACAAACACTCCGGTCTCGCGGGGGCTGAAGCCCTGACGTGCCCGGATCATAGCAATCCCTGACAGGATCTCGAGTACGGGATCGAAGGAGGCAGAGGCCGGATCGTTGAGATTTTCTGGTGTAAGGGTCTGCACCAGAATGTCGACCAGTTCCTCTGACTGAGCCCTCAGGTCTTCATTGCTGACGAGGTCTTCCCTTAGTCCTTCACTGGCGAGCTGATTCTGCATCCAGCTTTCGAACAAAGGCTTCTTTTTAGATCTTAAGATCTTTGTAATGTCAAGTGCCATAATAGTTGTAGTTGCTTATTGTTTGACTAAAATGGCCTTTAATTGGAGGATTTGTATAAAAATAGGGTATTTAGATCAGAACGGTCGAATTTCCCAGCCAATGCATCCACTTCTTATGTATATTTGGGAAGGGAAATAATCCTGACAGCATGACCTACTCCACTGAATTATTAAAAGGGACGCTAAAGACAATTATACTGAAGCTATTGGCAGATAATAAAAAAATGTATGGTTATGAGATCACGCAAAAGGTAAAAGAGCTGACCGCGGATAAGATCCAGATCACCGAAGGAGCATTGTACCCTACTCTTCATGCCCTCGAAGCAGAAGGATTTGTAACCACCGAAACGGAGTTCATCGGCAAACGGGTGCGGAAGTATTATAGTTTAAGCCCGACCGGCAGAACGAAGGCAAAAGAAAAAGTAAAGGAGCTGGCCAGCTTTATCGAGACGATGGTCTCTCTTTTAGATATAAAAACCAAAATGGCCTGATGTATTCTATCAGCGACGAGCAGATCGATTTTATTCTCCATGATCTTGCTGCCAATGGCATCGGGACGGAGAGCCTTCAGCAGGACCTGCTCGATCATATCTGCATTATCATCGAGCAGGGTCTCGAAGAGGGCGGCGACTTCGACGGGTTTTATGCGGCTACGGTGAAAACTTTTTATAAGAAAGAGCTTCGGGAAATAGAAGAAGAGACCGGTTTCCTGTTAACCATAGGTCATCGGTTGGTACTGAGCCGGAATTTATTTTTTCTGCTATTATTTATCCTGATTGGCGGCCCCTTCGTGGCCTATCTCGCTTCCTCGGCATTTAGTTCCGGAACCACCGCCGGATGGAATATTCCTGAGGAGGTATGGAGGGGCACACTGGTCTTCTCTCTCTTTCCCATGCTGGTACTGCTGGTCCTGTTTCTGACACCGGATCGACTGGACCCGGTGATACCCTGGAGATCGAAAGTGCTGATAGGGATACACCCCTTTATACAAATCGTATCTGTTAGCGAATGAAGAAACTTATCCCATTTCTCTATTGTATCATCGTTTCCTGCACAAACTCCCCAAAACAGGAAGCTCCCGCGCAAAAAGAGAGTGAAAAAATAAGGGAGGGCGAAAAGATCATCCCGTATACCGTGGTCCGGTCCTTCCCGCATGACACTACCTCTTTTACAGAAGGGCTGTTGGTACACGACGGAAAGTTGTTTGAAAGCACCGGCCATACCAATTCCTATCCCTTTTCAAGATCTTTATTTGGGATAGTCGACCCAAACACCGGAAAGATCGATGTCAAGGCAGAGATCGACAGGAACAGGTATTTTGGAGAAGGCATTACCTTTCTAAGAAATAAGGTATATCAGCTGACCGATACGACCAGGATCGGTTTTATCTTCGATGCCAGGACCTATAAGCCACTGGGTGAGTTTCACTATGCCGGAGATGGCTGGGCACTTACCAGTAATGGCACTTATCTGATCATGAGCAACGGCTCCGGCACCCTTTTATATCGGGACCCTGTAACTTTCGATCCGGTGAAAAAGCTGATGGTCACTGCGGATGACGTACCCGTAGATAGTCTGAATGAGCTGGAACTGATCCATGGATATATTTACGCCAATAAGTGGCTGACAAATTACATTCTAAAGATCGATACGGCCACTGGCCGGGTGGTTGGCAAGCTGGATCTGTCAACGCTCAGCGAAGATGCGGCTTTGAGATATCCGGGATCTGCCGAGATGAATGGCATCGCCTATGATTCGGTGCAGAATAAGATCTATGTGACCGGTAAATTATGGCCAACCATCTACGAGATAAAATTCGACCATTGACCGCTTAGAATTGTGGACAATACCCTCCCGCTGAACTTATAAAGTCAATGAGTCTGCGATAGATCGGGTTGTTGGATAGGATAGCGGGATTACCCGTTATAAACAATTGTTTCCTGGCTCTCGTAAGTGCGACATTCAGCTTTCTGTCTATCAGAACGCCCTCGTCTTCCATATTTCGGGCAAGAAAGTTCAGTTGATGGATATAGTTTACGCTGAAAGAGTAGATGATGATATCCCGCTGCGAGCCCTGGAAACGTTCTACCGTGTCGATCATAATTTTATCCGGGACATCGGTGTTCAGCTTGTGCAACTCCCGCCTGATCAACGCGATCTGGCTCCGATAGGAGGCAATGATCCCAATGCTCCCACCCGGGTCAAACGACAGCCCATTCTTTTGATATAAGGCATAGATGTTTTCGACCAGCTTTACTACCGCCACCGCCTCATGTGAGTTGGTTTTATTATTATCGGACTCGCTTTTCCGGGAGGGAATAAATACAACCCGTTTTGTGGCAATCAGCTTTTGCAGCGGATTCTCCGCATCATACGAGTCGAATTCAAGTCGGGCCAGCTGATGATCGCGTTGCGCCGACTCCAGCCGGCCTTCATAAAATTGCGTGTTGGGGAATTCAGCCACTTCCGGATGCATACGTCCCTGTTTGTATAACATCCCCCAGGCGGGCGAGCTTCTATCAGTCTTATGCAGGTTATAGAGACGTTCGAATAATGAGTTTCTACGGTCGAGCAGGCCAAGAGCATTCAGGGTGGGGGAATCTGTAGCTGAGTCCTGTTCTTTTTGCAGAACTACCGCAGGAAGTTGTTTGTTGTCACCAATAAGGATAAATTTCGAAATGGCATTCCTTCCCTCCGGATCTTTCGCAGATAGAACGCCCAGGAGATGCGGTTCCAATATCTGGGAGGCTTCATCGATGATCGCTACCTGGAAATGTTTGAGCCTGAAGAGTTCCATTTTCCCGGATATGGATGATACAGTTCCGACAAAAATGCGATAGCTCTTGATCTTGAGGCGAACGTCCGCGCGTGTCCGGCAATCGGCGATGAGACAGTCCAATAGTCTGCCTTTGTGCTTTTCATCACAGGAAAGCGTATTCCCGATCCGTACATACGATAGCTGATTGTCTATGCTATCCAGCGCATCGCAAATTTCGTCCACTGCCCTGTTGGTATAGGAAAGCAGAAGTATATTGTTTTCCGGCCCGGAATAGAATTCATCGACCATTGCTTTCAGCGCTTTGGACGTTTTGCCCGTGCCCGGCGGCCCGATCAGTAAAAAATAGTCCTTAGCCTGTTTGGCTTTCAGAACGATCTCATCTATCTCTTTATCGCCATATGTCCTTGCAAGTCTTATGGTGCCGTCGAACCGCAGGGCCCGCTGGCTTAACAAAAGATCCTTCCTGTCAGCGCTTGCCTGTAAAAAAAGAAATAACCCCTTGAACATCCAGTTGTAGGAAGAATCCAGGAAATCGGGCTCTATGGCGAATGTGCTCAGGCCGGAAAATATGTTCCGGTTACGTTGTTTGAAGCGCAGCCGGACCGTGACTTCCTGCTGACCGATCTGTTCTATCGCGCCCTTGAAGATCTGCTTATTGGTGACTGTGTCCGACTCGCTGTTCCTTTCATATAAATTCACAACCTCTCCTTTTCTGAAATTGGGTAAAGCGGCGTTTTCAGACTGATCCGGTATAGAAAAAATTATTTTGGGGGCTGCCTCATCCGCTTTGTTCCCCCCCGGCTTGATTTTCAGATCCGTCAGGATCTCCCCTGCCTCCAGCTTATCATTGAGGTCATTCTGCCATAAGCCGGCGACGCCCCTGTTGCCCGGGCTGTCCTTATCCCCATCCCCTATCTTGGAGATAAACAGCTCCCTCGTCAAAAAGGTGTAAAAGGAATGGAAGTATTCCCGCTCGAGCAATGAGCTATGGACAAAGACGTCTGAGAACTTCTTGATATCCGGGATCACATAATTCTCCAGGAATGAAGAGTTCACCCTTTCAAGAATCAGTTTCGCCGGTACTATTTGCCGGAATACCGTTTCAGCGTTGGAGCCATTGATCCCTTTACCAATAAAATGCTCTATAAGCACGATCTCGTTGCGTTTGTTTATTATCTGCTTCAGCCTTGACAGAGCAGGCTTTTCAAATCTTAAATTATGGGTCGATGGTTTGGAGTATAATACGTATACATTCAGGTTCTCCTTGTGCCTGTCACCTTCGTGAAGATTGTAGAGGACAGCCAGGTAGTAAAGGAATAGCTGGGTGCCATGGTTCTTCCCTATCCGGGTAGGGTCGGTTTGGGGATAGGGGGGCTTCCCTGATTTCAGCTCGATGATATTATAGTAATCGTTCTCGGGCTGATATTGAAAAAAGTCAAGCCGGCCCTGTATGCCGAAGTACTCACAAAAGAAAGAAGGTTCGACGGTCGCCTTGTCTTTGTTTATCCTGAAAGTGTTCTCGCTAAAGGTATGCTGGACCGTATTCCTGATATTCAGGTACTGCCTTTCCGTTTCCTCCCGGTATTTCTCCTCATCAAAGTCAATGCAGGTGGAGTACTCGAAAGGAAAGGACCTGAAGGCATTGCTCCTTATTATGTCGGCATCGATAGGTTTCGCCTCCTGATTGAAGATCTGTTCATCCAGGCACATATTGGCAAAGTCGCCGATCCGGAAATGCATTTTATTCTCCGGCAGTGTAAGCCGTGAAATAGTATAGTTCAGCTGATGGTCCCCATGTTCTTTATAACATTCTGCCAGGTTGCTGATGTCGATGAGATAGTCCGGCTCCAGAACCACAAATTCGGCATAAAAGGCGCCTTCCGACTCTGTGACATCGATCAGGTTAACCGATGCGCCAGCCCAGATATGCTTAAATGTCGATCCGAATTCCCGGTTGCCATAGTAGCCCTGAAAAATTTCGGCATCGACATTGGTCTTTACTTTATATAACTCATCATTTGCAAATTCTTCAAATTCACAAGACAGGGTATCGGCCGTGATGTCTCTGACAAAGGCCCTGATCCTTTTGAATTTTTTGCCGGTCAGTTTTTCCTTTGGGGCCAGCACATCGTTCTCAGGGAAGATCCGTAATAATTCGGGAGGGATAGCCGTGTCGTAAAAATAGCCGACAGTTTCGCTTATGACCTTCAGGTCCTGCAGATAGTCGGATGTCGACGGCTGCCATTGTCCATACTGTATTTTATTGGCATTGATCCGGAATGTATTCAGCTGGTAGGTTCTTCTTCGATCCAGCCCTTTCTTTTTACAGGCGTAGTTAAGCCGGGAGAAGAGGTTAGAGAACTGGACAGGTTCACCTGCAGTAATTTCTTTGCAGACCCTTTCCAGCAATCCGCGCAGCTTGGAGTATTTGCTATTCAGGCCGACGCGCTCCGAATGATATTCCATTATCTCATTAAAGAACTCAATGCCTGTAATATTCATAGGAACATTTGGATGCGAAATTATTCATTTTTAGTCTTAAATTAGATTTGAAATAGACAAAACAATATTCACTGTACATGAAACATGTATCCATACTGGTGCCCGATGGGGAGTGCAGCATAACCAATATCGAGGGGACCTATCAGATCCTGCTGCGGGTCAACGACTGGCTGGAGGAATCAGGACGTTCACCGCTGTTCACTGTTCAGCTGGTGGGACTTCGACGGGAGGTGAGGATGAAGAACGGATTGTTCAGCATAAACCCTGATGTGCTGATACAGGAAGTAGATCGGACCGACCTTATCCTCATTCCATCCGTGCATGGTGACAAACAGAAGATCCTCGCTGATAATGCTCCCATGCTTGACTGGATCGTCAAACAGTACCAGGGCGGTGCGGCCGTTGCTGCGATGTGTATCGGAGCCTTTGTCCTGGCGGGCACAGGACTATTGGACGGGAAAAGCTGTACCACGCATTGGGAGTTTACCGATGAGTTCCGCCAGTTGTTCCCCGCCGTGAAGCTGGTAGAGGATAAGATCATCACCGATGAAAATAATATCTATACGAGCGGAGGGGCTTATTCCTGGCTCAACCTGATTTTATACCTGGTTGAAAAATATGCAGGTAAAGAGATAGCCGTCACCTGTTCCAAGGGGTTTCAGATCGATTTTCAGCGCGACAGCCAATCCCCGTTTATCATCTTCAGCGGGCAGAAGGGACACGAGGACCAGGCTATCCGAAAAGCTCAGGACTTTATAGAAAAGAACGTCCACTCCAGAATTATGGTGGATGAGCTGGCCTCGATGTTAGCCCTGGGCCGCAGGAACTTCGAGCGCCGATTCAAAAAGGCGACGGGTAATTCCATCATGGAGTATATACAGCGGGTGAAAATGGAGGCAGTAAAGAAAAGCCTGGAAACATCCAGGCTGGGAGTGAATGAGGCAATGGATAAGGTAGGTTATTCGGACCCGAAGGCCTTCCGGGTAATCTTTAAAAAAGTGACGGGGCTTTCGCCGCTGCAGTACCGGAACCGGTATAACCGGGAGTTTGTCTGATAGCGTAGCCATGGGCGATGATGAAAGCTATACCGCTGAAGCCCAATGCCTCAAATACGCTTGTCAATTCATTGCCATTATCCGTTGGAGGCGCAATAGCAGCCCGGGGAATATGGAGGAAAATGAACCAAAGGAAGATCATCGTCCCGAGTAGAATACCAACCAGTTTCAGCCTGATCCGTAAGATGATGGCCAGGCCAGCTCCAATGAGGGCCATAGCGGCAAAGTAAGTCCAGAAAAGATGTGCGGGTATCCAGCCGGGGACCAGTGCGACCACAAAGTCAGGGTACAGAAAGTGGTCTATACCAAAGACGATCATGGTGATGGAAAAGAAAAGGCCGCCCAACGGGATAAACAATTCCAGTAGCCTGATAAGTCCGGTCTTTCTCTGGGCTGCGGACTGGTTATCGGGAAAAGAGCCCGCCACAGCAAAAGCCCCGCCGGCAAATGCCAGTTCCTTGAATGCATTTCCCCAGACGCCAATATGTTTGCTGGCCTGATCCACGATCAGCTCGTAAGGGATATGGCTAAATAACAATAAAATAAGAAAGAAAGTACCCAGGATCAGCATTATAGTCCGGGCTTTTTTCTCCAATAGGATCGCAACAGCAGCTCCGATCAGGGCCGTACTGAAAAGATATGCCAGGATGGTTTCGCCCGGAATACGGCCCGGCCATGGTGGAATAAAGACTGGTCTGAAGTCTGCATAATAATATTGCTGACCCGCAAGACCGATAAGGCAGATCGCGAAAAACCAGCGTCCGGCTTTAACCAGGTTCCACATGGAGAATGATTTTGGTGCGCTTTAAAGCTCGGAAACAAAATCAAAAAAAGCCATTCTCCTGTGATTCAAGTTCGTACAAGTTGGTACAAAGGGGGCCAATTAGAATTATTCGTATTTTTAAGGTATGAAAGCAATTTGGAACGAGGTTGTCATTGCTGAAAGCACCGACACCATTGTCATAGAGAACAATCACTATTTTCCCGCTGATTCGGTAAAAAAAGAGTTTCTGAAGCCCTCCGATAAAAACACGGTATGCCCCTGGAAAGGCCAGGCCTCATACTACAGTATCGAGGTTGATGGCAAATTGAACAAAGATGCAGCCTGGTTTTATCCGGCGCCGAAAGAAGCAGCCAATAATATCAAAGACCATGTAGCCTTTTGGAAAGGCGTGACCGTGATCGCGTAATCGCATTAAAGTGCCCGGTTACCTGCCTTAATAGAGGGCAGCCTGGGCAGTTATCCGGAAAAGTATAAGGGATCGGCAGATACGTATAAATCGGGCTCGACAAGTTGCCAGGGAATTCAGAGATCGTTAAGCTGCGCCTGCAACCTTTTCCGGGTCTTTGCCGGTTCCCTGACCGTTGCCCGCATAGCCAAACAGACAGCGGTCCTTGATCATGGCAGCTACTTCGGCCGGGACATATTCTTCCCAACCGGGCGCCCCTTGTCTTATCAGCTGCAATACCTTATCTGTCTGGACATTCAGATTATTCTCGTTGTAATGCCGGATGTCCTCTATCTTGTCATTGGCGATCAGGTAACGGTACAGGTCAATAAGGTGGGGTGGCAGGTTGAACCGAAGACAATTGTAGATCACCCCGTCGCGTAGTGTAGGGTAGATAAACAATTTTACTTTTCGGCTGAACAAAGTCGCGAATGATTCCAAAATCCCACCCGGAAGGTCCCCATAATGTTCTTCGGAGAAGATATATTCCAGGTTGGGATAACCAAGGACCACACCCAGCTTCAATTTCGTGATCTTTGACAGATAGGCTACCAGTTTATAATATTCATGAAAGTTAGAGATCAACACCGTTTGCCCGAGCGAGCAAAGGATATCGACCCGGTCGAGAAAGTCTTTTTCATCGATCTCCGCGGTCTGGTCGGCATTCCTTTCTTTTAATGACTGTAAGGTAAGCTCTGTAATAACGGCGATATTCGTCTTGTCGACATCAGGCTCCTGCGAGAACTGCTTGACGCCTGTATGCAGCATATCCAAATGCACATTGATGATGGGACGAAAACGCCCCCGCACGACGACGATATGCTTTTTGTACAAAGCCTCCGAAGGCTGCAGGTTCTTACCGTCGGGTCCAAAGACAGCTACATCCGAGAAACCATATTTTACCAGGTGTAAACTCATGAGCCGGTTGTCGACCTTTGTAAATCCCGGTCCTTCAAAACGGATCATGTCTATCTGGATCCGGTCTTTTGACAGATTGTCCATCAGCGAGAGCAGGAATACAGGCGGGATCTCATGATAATAAAAACAGGCATAGAGGAGATTTACGCCTAAGATCCCTACGGCTTGCTGCTGCAGGTTATTGTCATTATCCAGCAATTTGACATGAAGCACGACATCATTGAATTCTCCGTTCGGTTCCAGCTGAAACCGAACCCCCATCCAGCCATGTCCATCGTTTGTCTTGTGATAGTTCAGCGCAGAGATCGTATCGGAAAAAGCAAAGAATGTTGTCGTTTTGCCCCGTTGTACAGCGAGACGTTCGATCAGCAGTCCGTATTCCCGTTCGAGCATGGAGATAAGCCGGGGTTCGCTTACATACCGGCGGCCCTGCTGCGCGCCATAAATAGCATCCGAAAAAGTCATGTCGTAGGCTGACATGGTTTTGGCGATGGTGCCCGATGAGCCACCGGCCTTGAAGAAATTAGCGGCTACGTCCTGGCCTGCGCCAATTTCGGCAAAAGATCCATAGATTTCCCGGTCGAGGTTGATGGCAAGCGCTTTTTGTTTGGTTCCAATGTCCTTGTTGTGAACGGTACTCATACACCTGGCTGTTTAAACATTATTGGCGCTGTTACAATGGGCGGATATTCAGCCTAAAACTACGATTTTTCCAAGAATAAGGAAATAACCTGTTTTTTTGCATCATGGCCAGCCATCGTTATTTTATTGTAAACAAGCCCTATGACATGGTTTCACAGTTTGTCAGCTCTCACCAGGTGAAGCTGCTGGGCAACCTGGATTTTTGTTTCCCGGAAGGGATCCATGCCGTCGGCCGGCTGGATAATTATTCCGAAGGACTGCTGATCCTGACAACAAATAAGAAAGTAACAAAACTATTGTTCCAGGGTGTGACCCCGCATAAACGGACCTATCTGGTAAAGGTCAAATATGTGGTAGAGCCGGAGAGCCTGGTGAAGTTGCGCACCGGCATTTCTATCCGGATAAAAGGCGGTGGCTATTATCTTACATCTCCCTGCGAAGCCGAGATCGTGGAAAGACCGGAAAATTTATTCGAAAACGGGCATGAGCCACCCGAGTATGTACCCCATACCTGGCTAAAGATCACCTTAACCGAAGGGAAATTTCACCAGGTCCGGAAAATGGTGGATGCCCTCGGTCATCGTTGCGTACGCCTGATCCGCCAGTCTATAGAAGAATTGGAGCTCCTGGATCTGCCGGCAGGTGGGGTAAGGGAAATAGACGAAACCGCTTTTTTTCAGCAATTGAAGATAGATAATCCTTAAACCCCCTTGTTCTTTTCCTTTTGCTCTGCTTTCCAGATAGAAAGATCGATCCCCGACAGGCCCGAAGGGTGCGCAGCCGGCGTACTTTCTTTGACTTCCTTTTTAAGGGCAGATTTTTTAACCTCTTTAAGATCGTCCGCTACCTCATGCGCGGATGCTCCCATAAAATCACCCTTCGCAGGCCGGTTGTTCTCCCAGAATTTTGCCAGGAAATTCAAGGCCTGCTGCGGCGTATCGATCTTTTCCTCTTCTTTAAGGGTTTCCAGCAGCTTCAGGTCAAATCGCACCGGGACGGGTTTGTTCTTTTCTTTTGCCATTACCTGCAAATGTATTGAAATCCCAGCCGATTTTCTGAACCCACAGGTTTTGCCGCTGATTCAGCTTGATCTTTACTGATAAATTTAATAAGTAAAGCTCCGTTGCATGGTGCTGGTTACCGGTATAGACACGATTGAATCGGCTGTCCCGTTAATGGTAGGCGCTACGAGCACGGTAAAGGGCTGCGAAACGGTGACTCCGCTGACATCCAGGTTGACAGAATTGACGTTGGCCGTCGTCTCCAGGGTAATGACCCCGTTTTTAAGATCGGTTGTTGTAAAAACAATGTTGTTCTCGGCGGTCCGGGTCACTCCATTCACCTTCCATGTGGCATAGCCCGAATTGGGCAACAGAGCAAGGGCGGATCCGGTGAAGCTTCCATGGTCGCTGTCGATGACGGGGCTAACGGTAATTTTGACGGAAAAGCTTTTGGATTTGTTATCCGGAGGGGTGGTGGCTTTGCCTCCACTCTTACCGCAGGAGATAGTGCATACGGATAATAATGCTGCGAATACGACGAGATAAGTTCTTTTCATAATCAAAGTTTTCAGACGCAAATTTGACCCGATCAGGTTACATGGGCAATACCGGAAAAGCATGGATTTTTTCTACTGAAAATTCAGTAGTTCTGATATATGCGAATTATGTATTTCCTTTGTCCCGCATTATCCGCTTATGAAAAGATCCTTGTTTATTTTAGCCGTCGTATTATTGATGTTGAGCAGGACTTCCGCCCAACAAGCGCTTCCGATGAAGGAAAAGGCTTACACCGACAGTCTGGCGCAGGTGCTGCATTCAGGAGGATCTGATAGTGGCAAAGCCGTCGCGGGATTCCTTCTTTCGGACTATTGGAGGACCAAAGATACCAGCAGAAGTAGGGCGTATCTTTTACAGGGGCGGCAGTTGGCAAACGCTTACCCCTATCTGAAAGCATTGTACTATTTCTACGAAGGGCAATATTATTTCAACACTGACATGGCAAGGGCCGCCCAGTCCTATAAAGAGGCACAAACAGCCCTGATGACGTTCAGGACCCCGGCGGCCTGGCAGAATCTTGCAGCATCCTGGTTTAATTATGGGCTGATGCTAAGGAACGAGAAAGGAGACAGCTTTCTAATGGATATGCTGCTGAACAAGGTTATTCCCTTGTCGGAACGGTGCGGGTATCCCGAAAAACTGGCTCATTATTATGTCCAGTTGGGGACGCTTTTGATGAATAACGCACAGTTTAACAAGGCGGAATTTTATAATCAAAAAGCCATCGATCTGCTGAAGGACAGATTCCCCGCCTCTACTACGCTGCTGTTTGCCTACCTGTCTGCAACCAGCACCTTTATTTACGATAGCAGGAATGAGGAAGCTAAAAAATGTCTCGACAAGGCAAAGGAGATATTGACCCCTTTTCCGGAATCGATCAATTATCCGGATTATTATTACAACGAAGGTTTGTATTTTTCAGGCATCAACCGGTTTGAGCAGGCGCTGGTCAGCCTGGACAAAGGGATCGCGCTGGCGGAGCAATACCACCAGGCCCCCCTTTTACAGATATTGACATTCAGGAAGTATACTATTTTCCTCGAAAAAAAGGACTATAAAAAGGCAAAGCAGTTGTTAGTGGGATTGGTTAAGAACGGCAATATGATGGCTGAAGCCAATAACCGGAGAACCTTATATGCCGAGCTTGCCCGGACCAATGAATACCTGGGAGACATGACAGAAGCTTACCACTGGTCTGCCAAATACGGCCAGTTAAGCGATAGCCTTCATGGGATCCAGTTAAAAGAAAAGATTGCCGGCCTGGAAACCAGGTTTCGGAATAGTGAGAATCAAAAGGAAATAGCCAGGCTCCAGGAGGAAAAGGCCCGTATTACACTGTCGGCAAGCAACAGCCGTCTGTTCAACTGGTTGCTTGGCATCACCTGCCTGTTGCTTTTAGTCTCGGCGGTGTTCTCGTGGGCCTTTATCAGAAATCAAAAGAAGCTGCAGCAGCTGAAGGTCACGAGGGCAATGTTGGAAGGAGAAGAGCGTGAAAGAAAAAGAATAGCGGAGGATCTGCACGACGGTCTGGGTGGCATGCTGTCGAGCGTAAAGATCAACCTCTCCGGCTGGGTTGCGGGCCAACCTGGGTCACCACATGACCAGGGATTGCAGAAGATTATTGATCAGCTGGATGGATCGGTCGGCGAGCTACGCCGTATCGCTCGTAATATGATGCCCGAAACATTGTTGAAATTCGGATTGGAAACGGCATTGAAAGACTTGTGCGAATTTTACATGCGCGAAGGCCTGCATATTGAATACCAATCCTTCAACATCCATGACTCCATACCCCTGCCATGGCAGATAAATATTTATCGCATCGTTCAGGAGGTCTTATCCAATGCCATCCGGCATGCGGATGCGACGAACATCATCCTGCAATGCAGTCAGAACGAGCCCGTTTTTTTTATAACGATAGAAGATAATGGCAAAGGGTTTGATCCGTCGGAGCAGGGAAATAATAATGGTCTGGGGTTATTGAATGTAAAAAGCCGGGTAGATTATATGAAAGGTAAAATGATGATCAGTTCTGCGACCGGAGAAGGAACTGTCATAAATATTGAACTCAGCACATATGCAGACCAATAAAATACAGGTGGCCCTTGTCGACGATCATCCCGTTTTAATGGAGGGGTTAAAAACACTTCTGCTGAATAATATGAATGTCGACATCGCCGGCTGCTTTGTCAATGGCGGGAGTATCCTTTCATTTATTGAAGGACATACCCTGGATATCGTACTGCTCGACGTTGTGCTTCCGGATATCAGCGGCATTACGCTTTGTCAGAAGATCAAGATAAAGGCGCCCGGCACGCTGGTATTAATATTCAGTAATCACTCCGAACGCAGCATGATCATGCAGGCTATACAAAGCGGCGCCAGCGGTTATTTACTCAAGAACGCCTCCCTGGAAGAGCTGCGAATCGGTATTCACGAAGCATTGGAGGGCGGAATAGCCTTTAGCAAAGAGGTAAAGGAGATCATGAGCCGTCCCTCAAAAAATGAACTCGAAGGACCACCACAGCTCACCCGCCGTGAGAAGCAGATCATCAGGCTCCTGGCTGAAGGCAAAACGAGTATCCGGATTGCCGGGGAGTTGTCTCTAAGTAACCATACCGTTGACACGCACCGACGCAATCTTATGCAGAAGCTCGGTGTAAAAAATACGGCAGAATTAATAAAAATAGCAATGTTGCAGCAGCTCATATGAACTATAGATCCCGGCCGGGATACCATAAGGTCCTGGAAAGCGGCGTGGCACGATTTTTTAATACCCCCTGTTTTGACGCATTTTGTAACGCTAAAAATTGATCAGGATGCCTGCTTCACTGCCTGTTCATGCTACTGTTACCTATAAATTCTCCGCAACGCCGGAGCGTATTTTTGATGCCTGGTTAGATACCGGAATGATCAGTAAATTTATGTTCGGCCCACAGCTTCGTGATGAAGAGATTGTTAGCATTAAAACTGATGCACATGTCGGGGGTTCGTTCTCTTTTGTCGTTCGACGTCAGGGTGTAGAGTTTGATCATATTGGCGAATATATTGAAATAAGCAGACCTCATCGTCTTGTATTTTCCTGGGCAGTCCGGCAAAACCTGCCAGAGAGCTCTCGCATCGTCATCGAAATCGCTCCTCTTCCAACAGGATGTGAACTTACATTGACTCAGGAAATGTCTTCCAACTGGGCCGGTTTCAAAGATCAGGCAAAGGCAGCCTGGACAAAAATGCTCCATGCGCTTGCTGATAATTTATAGGCCCGGGAATGTATATTTTTTTTCCCCCTTATTTATCGTTAAATTACTGTAACCAAAACACCTGACGCTTATGAGAAATTCACTCCTACTGATAAGTTTGCTGGTGATCACCTGCACTCTCCATGCCCAGGTAACCATTACCGGCAAAGTAGTCGACGCAAAGAATGGAACCCCTCTGGTAGGCGCCTCTGTAAAGATCAGATCGGCTAAAACAGGAACGTCTACAGACAATGAAGGTACTTTCAGGCTGCAGGCCAAACCGGATGATATTCTGGAGATTAGTTTCATCGGCTATAGCTCTCAATCCTTTCCTCTCCGCAACCAGACCGCCCCCACCATCGCCCTCTACCCCGCTTCCTCCGAACTCAGTGAGATCGTCTTTGTTGGTACCCGGGGCGCCGGAAGGGCAAAGACCGAGACACCTGTCCCAGTAGACGTAATAAAAGTCAACCAGGTCGATCTGCCCACAGCCAAAATGGATCTGACCTCGATCCTGAATGTCGCTGCACCCTCCTTCAACTACAATAAGCAGAGTGGCGCCGACGGAGCAGACCATGTAGACCTGGGCACGCTAAGAGGTCTGGGTCCCGATCAGACCCTGGTACTGATCAATGGCAAAAGAAGGCATCAAACTGCTTTTGTAGCCCTGTTCGGCACAAGAGGAAGAGGGGCTTCTGGCGTTGACCTCAATGCCTTTCCCGAATCTTCAGTTGACAGGGTGGAGATCTTACGGGATGGGGCCTCCGCTCAATATGGTTCTGACGCCATAGCCGGAGTGATCAATGTCATTCTGAAAAAAGACGTCAACCATTGGGCTATTAATGCTGGTTGGAGCGGCTATGACGACCATGCCTTTAACGCCCGTAAATTCAATCGGGGCAATCAATATTATTCCGGCAATACCATTGATGGCAATACGTTTTCCCTTTCCGTCAACAACGGAGTGGGTATCGGCAGGAATGGAGGATTTATCAATGTGGGCGCAGATTTCCTGAAGCAGGGAAAGACTTACCGGCAGGTGGATACTTCCAACTGGCAGACGAAGAAAAACGCAATTCCCTTTCTCAATACCGGCCGAAGGGCGTTTGGCGACGGTTCGGTCACCACAGGAGGTATCATGTACAACATGGAAATACCGACCGGCCCGGACAAAAAGACGATATTTTATTCCTTTGGCGGATATAATTATAAATCATCTGACGCCTACGCCTATTCCCGGAACTTCAGCGCCAAGCCAGAACGATTCCCTGTAGATGCCGGCGGCAATCTTTTATCCGTGCCCTCCATCATGCGTAACTCCAACGACGGAGAGACCTATTACAACCCGCATATTCAGACCCATATACAGGACGCGTCGCTCGCTCTCGGATTACGGGGACATGCCGGCGACGAATGGAGCTGGGATCTTAGCAATACCCTGGGCAGAAATGATTTTCATTTCTATGGTGACAAGACATTCAACGCTTCCCTCATCGGGGCAACCACGCCAAATCATTTTGATGACGGTGGCTTCCGGTTTCTACAGAATACCCTCAATGTGGATTTCACCAGAGGCTTCAAAGCCATTGCCAATGGCATGACCCTTGGAATGGGCGCCGAATACCGGTATGAGCGATACTCCATTTATAAGGGTGAATACGGTTCTTATGGAAGTTATGACTCGAGCCAACGCATTTATCCCAACCTGATCGGCGACGGCAACGCCGATTCGCTGAGAACAGCCGCATCAGGCTCCCAGGGATTCCCTGGCTTTAGTCCTGATGATGTTAAAGCAAAGAACCGCTCCGTCGTGGGTTTGTATACCGACGCCGAATTGAACGTGACGGATAAATGGCTGCTGGACGCTGCTGTCCGATTCGAACATTATTCGGATTTTGGCTCGGTCGCGACGTTCAAGCTGGCCACCCGGTACAAACTAACCCAGGACCTGAACGTCAGAGGCTCTGTCAGCACCGGTTACCGCGCACCTTCCTTACAGCAGATCTATTTCAGCAACACACTCACGTCCTTCAGCGGCGGACAGCTCATCCAGTCCCGTATCGCCAGCAATGACGACCCCATAACCCGCGCAGCAGGCATTCCCGCCCTGAAACAGGAGACCTCGGTCAATGCAAGCGCCGGTTTCAGCTGGAAAGCCGCCAGGGGATTAACCGTTACCGTTGACGGATATTGGGTAAAGGTGAAAAACAGGATCGTATTATCGGGCCTCTTCAGCAAATACGATACTACATTGCCGCCATCTTTTACCTCTCAGATCCCCCCTGAGGTGTCTACCGTGCAATTCTTTGACAATGCCGTCAACACGACGAATTACGGCCTCGATATCGTAGTGGATTATTCAAAGAGCTGGGGCAGGAATAACATCAGGGTCCTCCTGGCGGGCAACCTGCAGCACATGGACATCGACGCCATTCACGTACCACCGGCCCTGAA
Source organism: Puia sp. (assembly GCA_035492595.1). GTDB lineage: Bacteria > Bacteroidota > Bacteroidia > Chitinophagales > Chitinophagaceae > Puia. The sequence continues at coordinate 9,884 of DATJJA010000018.1, read as the reverse complement.
CGGGACTCCATTAAACCAAAAGACCTTTTTCAGCGACCGCGAAAAAGCATTCCTGCTTGCATCAGCCCCTAAACAAAAGTTCGCTTTGAACATTGAATATGGTTTGGGGAAATTCGGTGTTGGTACTCACCTGACTTATTTTGGTAAGATCGCCCTGCTGGGATTCGGGACCGCGACAAAGGACAACCCCAACCAGACAGGTATCAACCCCATGGTGCCGACGGACCTGGATCCTGACAAACTGGTGCCGGAGGTTTTCAACTACAACGGCAAGATCACCACCGATGTATTCTGTTCTTATAAGTTATCGAAAAACGTCAGCGTCTTCATAGGAGCAGATAATTTATTCAACGTGCACCCTGACCTGGGGGTAAATCCCCTGGCAAAAGGATGGGCGGGAGACAACGAGTCGGGAGGACCATGGGATTCAGTTCAGATGGGCTTCAACGGACTACGGTTGTTTGGCAAATTTTCTATAAATCTATAATTAACAATGTATTACAATTTATCAGCGACCATACCCTTCATCCATCTAACCCAAAGTCAGGCTCCTGCCGTGGTCGAATATCACCGGTAATCGTAATATTTAATTCGGATTTAACAATTTATTAATAAAATTGCAGCCGCAACCGTTGTCTCTTTGTATACGTTAACATTCTTAACATATAAGCATTTATTCTATTAACATAAAAATGAGAGAACTGATCTTTTTCCTTGTATAAGGGCAATTGGCTATGTCAATTGCCCTGACCATTCAATAGCGCCTTTATGCATCATTCCGCATCGGATCCAGTTATCCTGATGCCTATTCACTAGTCAACACTAAGTCAACAAATTAATATGAGAAGAAAACTGCTACTGCTGTTTTGCTCAGTGGTGTGCCTATTTGCCACCAGCAACGCGCAAACATCTCCAATCAAGGGAACAGTAAAAAATGAAAAAGGAAATGCTGTCCCTGCCGCAACCGTAAAGATCAAGGGCTCCAATACCGGCACACAAACTGACGATGCCGGAAACTTTACCCTCACCGTGAGCCCGGGAAAGACGCTGATTATCAGCGCGATAGGATACACAACGAGTGATGTTAAAGCACAGGATAACCTTCAGATCGTTCTGAAGGAAAAGAACAGCGATCTCACAGAAGTCGTTGTAACAGCCAATTCCATCAAAAGAGAACAACGCTCACTGGGTTATGCCGCTACCACCATCAAAGCCGCCGAGCTGACCCAGGGTCAGAACACCAGCGCCCTTACATCAATGAGCGGCCGGGTAGCCGGCTTAAATGTCACCTCCAGTACCGGCGCTCCGGGTGGTTCGACCCGTGTCGTGCTTAGAGGTGGATCTTCCATCACCGGTAATAACCAGGCCCTGCTCGTCGTGGATGGCATTCCTTACGCCAACAACGATAATTTCGGCGGCCCGAACAACCTGTCCGCAGTAACCTTTGGCAACCGCGGTAACGACATCAATCCTGACGACATCGCTTCCGTGACCGTTCTGACCGGCCCGGCTGGTGCCGCCCTTTATGGTTCCAGAGCTTCCAACGGCGCATTGATCATCACGACCAAAAGCGGATCCAGCGCCAGAAAAGCTGAGATCACGTTCAACACCCAAAACACCTTTTCGTCAGTTCTCAAGATTCCCGACTTTCAAAATCAATATGGAATAGGTTATTATGACGGCGTCAACAGCGATGGAACACTGCATTATAACACCCAGGACTGGGGAGACAACTTCAGCTGGGGTGCTCCCTTTACCGGGCAGGTGCTCCCCTGGGGACAGACCATCGACGGCAAACAGCTGACCAAACCCTACTCGGCCATTAAAAATAATGTCCGGGACTTCTTTGCCACCGGTTTTACCACGGCCAACAACCTTTCCATTTCTTCGGGTAATGACAGGTCCAGCTACTACCTGGGCTTGAATTCCCTGAATTCCAACGGCATCTACCCCACCAATGTGGATGATTACAACAGGTACGGTGTACGATTCAATGGAAAGGCCAACCTTGGCAACAATTTTTATAGCGCCGTCACCTTTAACTATATTCATATCCACACCAATCAGATCGGAGGCGGGCAGGGCGGAGGCTCCGCACTGATCAACCTGTATCAGACTCCGAGGGATATTCCCATTAACAAGATGGGCGATCTGAACAACAAATACTACGGTTATGGTTACACCGATGCTACGGGCGTATACCATGGCGATAAGTATGGTTTTTACAACCAGTTTGCCCCCAGCCCCTGGTTCCTCATTAAGAATTACAAGAACTTCGACGACGTGGACAGGATTACCGGCGGCATCACGCTCGGCTACAAACCAGTCTCCTGGCTGGATGTACAGGAAAGGGTAACGGAAGATTACTTTACGGACCGCAGAAGGTTGTTGACCCCCAAGTATAGCTTTTCTCCCGCGGACGATGGAACGAATGGTACACCACCGGCTTACTCTTCCGGTAACATCGTGAACAGTAACGGTGGATATGAAGAGGATGTTTATAATGTTGGGGAAATGAACCACGACCTGACGATCACAGCCAAGCATGATTTCGGAAATGATTTTGCGGGTTCGCTGATGGTGGGCAACAACCTTCGGTTGAATAATAGCAATTTTACACAGACCTCCACCAACCAAAGCAGCGGGCTGGTCGTTCCGGACTGGTATAATTTCGGGAACAGCAATGGCCCCATCCTTGCGAAAAATACTCGCACCGTGCAGAGAAGGGTGGCGGTATATGCCGGTCTTGACCTGTCCTGGCGGCAAATGCTCTACCTGGGTGCTACGGCCAGGAATGACTGGTCTTCTACGCTGCCAGTCAATGCCAATTCTTTCTTTTATCCTAGCGTCAACGCAGCGTGGATCTTTACCGAGCTGCTGAAAGGAAGCAATATCACCAGGATCCTGAATTATGGAAAATTACGCGCCAGCTGGGCACGGGTAGGTAATGATGCAGGCCCTTACCTGTTGAACACGACCTATGGCCAAACTTCCATAGCAGGTGGCTTTGCCGGCGGTAATACCATTTTCCCCTTTAATGGTGTTCCTGGACTCGCGGTCAACAACTTACTGGGTGATCCCACTATCAAACCTGAGATTACCACCTCCCGTGAGGTAGGTGTGGAACTTGGCTTCTTGAATAACAGATTGTCCCTTAACGCCAACTATTACAACGACAGACATAAGAACCTGATCGTTCAGTCCAATGTTGCCCCTGCCAGCGGATATTCGTTTGCTACCGTGAATGCAGGCGAGGAAGAGAATAAGGGGGTCGAGTTTACCCTGCGCGGCACACCTGTTAAAACTCAGAACTTCTCATTGGAACTCTTCGCTACGTATACCAAAAACAATAACAAAGTGCTTTCCTTGCCCAACCATGCACAGATCGTGATCGGTGGATTTAACGGCATGGCCATTGTCGCCCAGGAAGGTAAGCCTTTGGGTACATTCTATGCGGTAGATAACCAGACCGAGAATGGTCACACGGTAGTAGGCGCTGACGATGGCTTGCCAGTGCTTACTTCCAGCGCCGTATACCTGGGCAGCTATCAACCCAAGTGGCAGGGATCTTTTGGCGGCACGATCACATACAATAACAGCTGGAGCCTGGCCTTCCTGTTTAATACCAAACAGGGTGGTAAATACTTCAGCCAAACCAAGGGGATCAGCGACTTCGTCGGTACAGCAGCTGAGACAGGCGGGGTACGCGATCCGCAGATCTGGGCGAATTCCGTGATCAATACCGGATCAGCCACGCAGCCTATCTACCAGCCCAATACGACAGCCAAATACATCAAGCAGGACTGGTTCACAGGCCCTATACCTGCGGGGCAGAGCGTCATCGACGGTTCCTTTGTCAAGCTAAGCTCTCTGGAGCTGGACTACCAATTGCCGGCAAATACTCTGAGCAAGACCCCATTCGGGCGCGCCAGCATCGGCTTATACGGTAGTAACTTGTTTATCTGGACGCCTAAGGCCAATAAATACGTAGATCCGGAAATGAACTCTTCAGGATCCGGCAATGAGCAGGGCTTCGATTTCGTGGCACAGCCGTCTGTACGTAACTATGGAGTCAATGTAAAAGTAACTTTCTAAAATGCAACTATTTATGACAATACCAATCAATATAAAAAGAAGCGCGCTGTTTGCTGGTCTGGCGGTTTTACTGCTGGGGACCGGCTGTAAAAAATTCCTGGATGTGAACCAGGATCCGAACAATCTTAGCAATGCCCAACCCGCACAACAGTTGCCGACGGTACAGGCCGGCATCGGCGTGGTGGTAGGAGATGATTTTTATACCTATGGCAATATCTGGTCGCAGTATTTTACGCAAAGCGCGATTGCTTCGCAATACAAGTCGATCGACCAGTACCTGCAGACAAACAATGATTTTAATTACATGTGGGGGCACCTCTACCAGACAACACTGGTCAATAATCAATTGATGATCGCCAACACTATCGGTAATAAAGGGCTGATCCAGTATCAGGCGATCGGCTATGTTTTAAAAGCCTATACCCTGCAGCTGGCGACCGACGCCTTTGGCGATGTCCCATCGTCAGAAGCCTTGCAAGGCTCGGTCAATAAAAACCCTGCCTATGATGCGCAGCAGGTAGTGTATGACTCCATATTCTACTACATCGAGAAAGGAAAGGCCCTGATGAATCCCGCGGACCCCAGTGCGCCCGGATCAGATGACCTTATCTTCAAAGGCGATATGGATAGTTGGATAGCCTTTGCGAACACGCTCGAGCTTCGCGCCTACATGCGCCTGACCCAGGTGGACGCAGCTAAGGCCGAGGCCGGCGTAAAAGCGCTCTATGCAACGAATCCTACGTTTCTTGCCAAGGATGCCGAGATGACCTATACTTCCACCGGCGGCAACCAGAATCCTTTTTATATCAAGGCCGTTTCTTTGGGAAAAACCGTGAATCTTGCTGCAAGCGCGACGGTTGTTACGCAGTTCGAGCGGAACAGCGATCCGAGGCAATGGGCCCTATTTGAAAAGGTGAATTCTGCCGATGACACCATCACCGACCTGGTACAGGGAACATACGCTCAAAATACCAATAAGGTGACCTCGAAACCTTCACCCCTGGTAGCTGGCGATCCCCAAAAGACCGCTTCGGCCCTTGCACCTGTGATCCTGATCGGTGCGGCGGAAAGTAAATTCCTGCAGGCAGAAGCAGTTGTACGTGGATGGGTTGCGGGCTCTGCCAGCACCCTGTTTACTGATGGCATCAATGCCAGCTTTGCAACGGACGGCATTGCTGATTCCGCCGCCAAGTATATCTCCAGCGCACCGGACGCCGTGTTTCCTGCCAGCCAGGCCGATCAGATCAAAGCCATCATCACGCAGAAATATTATGCGATGTGCGGTTCCCAGGGTTTCGAAGCATGGACCGAATGGAGACGTACCGGTTATCCAACGTTCTTTGTCAAGTCCGCTGCCAACGGTGGGCGGGGCGTTCCTCTTCGGTTCCTCTATCCTCAGTCGGAACTTACGGGTAACCTGAGTTATCCTGGTACCGTTGCCGAAACAATACCGGTATGGTGGGATAAGTAATAAAAGAGTACTTAAGAAACAAAAGCCTCCGCAGTGCGGAGGCTTTTTTATTACATCAAATAACAAATTATAGAGACCGGTATAACTCCCACTAACTATTCTTATTAAACAACAAAGCCTGCAAATCAATGATCTACAGGCTTTGTCGATATAGTCGGGAAGACAGGATTCGAACCTGCGACCCCCTGGTCCCAAACCAGGTGCGCTACCGGCCTGCGCTACTTCCCGAACAACGAGCCGCAAAAATAGGGGTTTTAAACTGAATTGGCGAGAGAAAAACAAAATTCTACGCCCAAAGCATAAATAAACCTCAAAGATTCCACCAATAGTTGAACTTCAGGACAAAGGCACGGCTGCGAACAGAGAACGGAGTGGTCAGATAATTATCGGTATAGACCAAAAACAGATCCGAAGCAGGTTTGTACCGCCATTGCAGGCGGGTGTTTAGGTTCATGTTCCGGGTCTGCTGATTGTACTGAATATAAGTGGTCAGAAAGAGGGTATTGGTCATCGTAATATCGATGCGGGGACCTATCAGCCAGAATTTGACCTGACCCCATGGCTGGGGAAGATGCAGACTCGTATAAGTGGTGCTCACAGTAATGTTGACATAGGGCTGGAACCGATAGCCCACATCATTGGTAAACATCAGCTTGGTCCCGTCAGCATAATAGCCGCCATAACGCAGGGAGAAGTCATAGGTGAAGAGCGCCTGCGGCTTGCTGACATAATCAAGTCCAAGAGTGTTCCAGTTATGACGGGTGCCTTTTGCCAGAGAGTGTATTCCCGTATTAGTCGGGTCGAAAGGTGAAAGCAATTGCACATAGTCATTCATTAACACACCTGCCAGCGTGCTTTTGTTGCGGAAGGTAGTCAACCACGTAAAGATGGTCTCATTGTCAGTACGGTGAAAAGACTCGTCGTAGAAATAGGTGGATGTTAGCTGGGGCCCATGACTAAGCACAATCCCACCTCGCGGAAGAAAAAAATAGGATATCAGTGGATTGATCTTGAAATAAGCCGTTCGTGGGACATAACCGACCTCCGCATTGTAGTTGCTGCCGGTATATTCATATCCTGCACCGATAAGCCAATGCCGATCGGTGTACTGCAGGTTGCCGGCATGGACATAGTCATCTCCCCGCCTGCCTGGGCTGAAAGATTTCAGGAGTAATACTTTGCCGGTCCAATAATTGTCGGAGGAGGCCAGGTTGAATTCTACACCCATATTGCGATTGTACTGCGAGTATACCGGATGGGTCGTATCCTTACCTGGCAGATAATGCACCGACTGCTTGTTGATAAAGATAAACCCGAGGTTGGATCTTGAAAAGATCTTACGCTGGATGGCAACCACCGAGAAGTTTTGTTCCGGAAGTCCGAGAGAATCTACCTTTCCGGTCTGCATGTCCAGCACCCCGATCCGCCAGTTGGCATCCAGTTTCCCACTAAGCCGGGCACCAAATTCAATAGGCATCCCCAACCCGATCCGCCGGGAAAAGAAGGGCCTGATATCGGAGTATCCCAGGTTGTTGAAATGATCGGCATTCTCAAGAAAGAACTGCCTTTTCTCCGGGTAGAACAGCTCAAATCTGCTGAGGTCGATGACCTGCCTGTCGACATCTACCTGCGAAAAGTCCGGATTGACAGTCAGGTCAAGATTGAGGGAAGAAGTGACGGCTATCTTGGCATCACCTCCTATTTCCTTCTTATAGAGATTTCCCTTCCCATTTGTATAGTCTTTTTGAACCCCGCCCAGTATATAGGGGATAACGGAAATATTCGGTCCGGGAGATGGCGGCGGCACATCCCAGATCAATACCCCCGTATAAGCCAGCGAAGCAGTAGGGAACTGGCGGGGAACCGGCGCCCAGCTTGACTTTTCTGTCGTCTTCAGGTCGTTCCGGCTAAAGTTGATGCCCCAGTGTGTCAGCCCGTTCCGGTAACGAAGGGTTTTAAAAGGAATGGCAATCTCCAATACCCAGCGGTCGCTGTATCTGCGAACGACCGAACTCCATTTGTTATCCCAGCTAAGGTCGACCTTGCCGCCTTCATACATTAGTCCATCCCACTGACCACCCGCAGCATTCGCGCCAAAAGAGAATCCGCTGGTCTGATCTTCAAAGGGGTCGATAAAAAAGATGAAGTTGTCATTTTTTACAAAGCTAAAATCCCTGTGCAGGGATTCTACCATGTCCCGGCCCGGGCCGGCATCAAAACATTCGGCGACCAGGTAGAGGTTCTTATCGTCATAGGTCATTCTCACCTCTGTCCGAAGATTGGCATGGCTGGTGTCCATCGGAAGCACCATGTAGAAATTGCCTGCCTTTTCCGCATGCTGCCATGCCGGCTCATTGATAAAGCCATCAATGCGGACCGGGCTTTCTGCGCGATGAATGTGCAGTTCAAAGCCGGCATTCTTTTTCTGTGCGACAACATAAAAAGGAAAAGTGAAAAAAAGACAAGCCGTAAGTAGTCGTCGGACATTCATTAGTATCGCCAGGATTTTAGGTCGGCGCCTTTCGGAGCACGGGTCTTTACTTCTTCCGCCCATTTTTTAATATACATCTGGTGATAACGCAGGCGGCTGATATAGTTGGGTTGCGTATGATCGCCGTTCCAGCAGTGCTCGGCACGATCGCCATAGTCTACCTGGCAGTCGCAGGCAGGATTGTTTAATTTCTTCAGGATGTCTTCCGCGGCATAAACAGCGTTGTTGAGATAATATGTATCCATATCTCCTACATAGATGTGGATCTTTCCTTTTAACTGTTCCCCAAGCCGGGGCCAGTCCCGCTGGATGATATGAGCCAGATCGAAATGTTCCTTCCAATAAGCGGCTACAGAAGAGTCGATGGCGCCAGTGTACTTGTCAAAGATCCTTTTAGGATATCCATCTGCATCCATTGGCGAATAGACGGCTTCCCAGATATCGAATTGATCGCCACTCCGGCTACGGGTGCCCAATGCCAGTTCCCTCTGATTGAGGTCCTTTACAAGAGTGCTGACATGTCCGAGGTAGTCACGCTCACCGGGACGCGGCGTATGCCTGAAATCACTCTCCACATAATAGGCGTTCTTATTGTTGTAGATATCGATGGTAGTATAGTGATGAAAGTCTATCGGATCGGGGCAGGCGGCGTAACAGCCATTGTATTCATTGGGATAGAATACCTGTACAGCCAGCGCCTCCCAGCCGCCGGTGGAGCCGCCATACATAAAGCGTGCCCAGCCCTTGCCGATGCCCCGGAACTGCTTCTCGATCTCGGGGATCAGTTCGTAAGTGATCGCGTCCCCGTAAGGACCAAGGTTTTCGGAATTGACCGCATAGGAGTCGTCATAGTAAGGATTGGCATGTTCGATCTCGATGGCCAGGACGCGGGGAAAATTAGGACCGGTCCACTGCCGGTAAAAGTCATACGCTTCCTGTTGAACGATCTTGTTATAACCGGTAATGCGAAAACGGGCACTCGTGTCAGGAGGGAGATTGGTATCGGGCGGAGTGGTGCGAAATCCGCCAAAATCGGCGGGAAAATGGCCATGGAAGATGGCAAGTGGATATTTTACAGTAGGATGTTCATCAAATCCTTCCGGCAAAAGTATATGGGCGCCGAGGAACATCGGGCGTCCCCAGAATTCGGTGAGGAGCTTGCTCTGGATACGGATATGCTTGATATACTTACTGTCCTGGGGTTCACTGATCGGCGGAATGACCTTGTCGATCGTGAGACTGATCTCATTGGAAGTAGCAGGATCGAAATGAACCTTCACGGGTGTGGAATAGATATTTCCCGGGGCCTCGTTCCAATGCTGCCCCTCTCCCCTGTCCATAGGCAGTTTAACGGTATGACCATTCTTCAAATGGAATGTCTCGTATTTGTGCAGCAGGACCTGGACATAATAATCACCGGCAGGAACGTCCTTTAGTCTTTCCAGCGGATAGCCAAAAGCGTGCATGTCCACCAATTGCGAATATTGAGGCTGCCAGCCATCGACATCGATCCCGAAGACCAGTTGTGTCCCCGCAGCGTCATTGATCTGGAACCGGGGTTCGGTCTTGTTGTTCTTGGAAAGTAACAGTAAGAGACGGCCATCCAGGTTTTCCTGTTGCAGGGAAGGCGCGATGGTCACCCGGAAGGTTTGAGACCAACCCAGAAATGGAAGCAACAGAAAAACCAGGAAGCCTATTTGCTTTTTAGCAGTAAGCATGTCCTGGTTTTTAATATTTATACTTACCGATTAAATATTAATCGGGCATTTTAAAGTAATTCTTGACGGAGTTGTAGTCTTTTGCATTCACGCTTGCAGGGACGGAACC
>DATJJA010000017.1:0-3776 GCA_035492595.1 Puia sp. | reverse complement strand
TTGGCGTATGCCAAGAACCTGAGGGGGAATCTGCTGGTCGTTCACGGTACGGGGGATGACAATGTCCATTACCAGGGGACGGAGATGCTGATCAATGAGCTGGTAAAATACGACCGGAAATTCCAGGTGATGGTATATCCGAACCGGACGCATGCGATCCGCGAAGGTGAGGGAACGTCACTGCATTTATCTCATTTGTTCACAGACTATCTGCGGGAGCATTGTCCCGGAGGTGCCCGATAAATTTTGCCGATCTATGAACCGCCTATCCGCTTTGCTTGCCCTTGGCTGTAGTGTAGTTGTTGGCTGCGCTGATGCCCAGTCTTATGTTCCGGAGTATAAAGATAAGGTTGTGAAGGTGTCGCCTATAGTGCCCATCAGTGCTTATCCTTTTAGTATAAAAGAGGTGCGTTTGCTCGATGGTCCTTTTAAGGAGGCCATGGAGGCGGATGCGCGTTATCTGCTGGAGATAGAACCGGATCGATTGCTTTCCGATTTTCGGGTGCATTCAGGTCTTACCGCCAGGGGCGCGAAATATGGGGGCTGGGAATCCTCCGGTCTTGCCGGTCATTCGCTGGGGCATTATCTATCGGCCTGTTCGATGTTGTATGCGGCTACGGGGGATCAGCGTTACCTGGACAAGGTAAATTATATCGTGGCTGAGCTGGCGGCCTGCCAGGAAGCCCGTTCCCGGCTTGGTGCACCAGCGGGGATGGTAAGCATGGCGGGATATTTGGGAGCCATACCGGGGGAAGATAGTTTGTGGTCGCAGGTATCGGCGGGTGTTATCCGCTCGCATGGGTTTGATCTGAATGGAGCCTGGTCGCCCTGGTATACGGTGCATAAGGTGATGGCGGGGTTGCTGGATGCGTATCTGTATTGTGATAATTCTACTGCATTGAAGGTGGAGCGGGGGATGGCTGACTGGACGGGGACGATCGTGGATCATTTGAGTGATTCGACGGTGCAGAAGATGCTGGCCTGTGAATATGGGGGGATGAATGATGTGCTGACCAATACATATTCCATAACCGGGGAAAAGAAATACCTGGCTTTGTCTTATAAATTTCATGACAAACGGATACTCGACTCGCTGTCCCGTGGTCTGGATGATCTGGCGGGGAAACACTCCAATACACAGATCCCGAAGGTGATCGGTTGTGCGCGGCGGTATGAACTGACGAGCGATGACCGGGACCGGCAGATCGCGGAATCTTTTTGGAAGATCGTGGTTTCGGGGCATTCTTATGCAACGGGCGGGAACAGTGACTATGAATATCTGGGGCAGGCGGGGAAGCTCAATGACGAGCTGACGGAGAATACGACGGAGACCTGCAATACATATAACATGTTGAAGCTGACCAGGCATCTGTTTGCCTGGCATCCTTCGGCCGGGTTGATGGATTATTATGAGAAGGCGTTGTACAATCATATACTCGCATCGCAGAATCATGAGACAGGGATGATGTGTTATTTTGTTCCGTTGCGGATGGGTGGGAGGAAGGAGTATAGTGATAAGTTCAATACGTTTACCTGTTGTGTGGGATCGGGGATGGAGAATCATGTGAAGTATGGGGAGAGTATTTATTCGCGGGGAGCGGATGGGAGTCTTTATGTGAATTTGTTTATTCCTTCGCGGTTGACGTGGAAGGAGAAGGGGGTGGTGATCGAGCAGACGACTCAGCTTCCGGCGGATGATAAGGTTTTGTTTGTTATTGGGGGCAGCGGGAAGTTTGCGTTGCGGATCCGTCGTCCGCGTTGGGCGGGGGATGGGGCATCCGTTATGGTTAACGGGAAACCGGAGAAAATTGTGATGGGGGCCGATGGGTATATGGTGATAGAGCGCATGTGGAAGGATAAGGATAGGGTGGAACTGCGGTTACCGGAGAGCTTTTATACGGAGGCGATACCTGACAATGCTTCGCGTGTGGCGGTATTTTATGGGCCGGTGTTGCTGGCGGGGGAATTGGGTGTTACGGAGCCTGATCCGGTGAAGGGGATACCGGTGCTGGTGGCGGCGAGCGCTGATCCGAATCAGTGGGTGAAACGTTCAGGCAGCTATGGGTTGATCTTTGAGACTTCGGCGGTTGGGCAGCCGGGGGATGTGAAGCTGATCCCATTTAACAGGACTGGGAATGAATACTACAGTGTCTATTGGGATCTGTTTACGCCTGCAGGCTGGGCGGCGGAGCAGGTTCGGTATGCTGCGGAGCGTCGTAAAGAACAGGAACTGGAAGAACGGACCATCGACCGGCTTCGGCTGGGAGAGATGCAGCCTGAGCGGGATCATTCCTTTATGGGGGATAGTTTGCAATCGGGTGAGGCGCATGGGCGTAAATGGAGGGCGGCTGAGAATGGGGGTGGATTTTCGTTTGTGATGAAGGTGGATGGTGCTGCCGGGAATTCGCTGCTTTGTTCGTATTGGGGGGATGATCACCGGGGGAGGATCTTCGATATCCAGGTGGATGGGCAGACGATTGCCACGCAGAACCTGGGTTCTTTCAAGCAGAGCAAGTTTTATGAGGTGAGTTATGCCGTTCCACAGGAATTGGTGAAGGGCAAGCAATCGGTTACCGTGAAATTTGTCGCGCATGGACCGCACATGAGTGTCGGGCCGGTTTCGGGGACGATAAGGATGGTTAGGAGTTAGGTTGCGGCGATTTTGGGTCGGGGGCGACTTTGGGTCGGCGCGCCCCGGGATTGGAGCGCTGTGAGTTGGGGCGCTGTGAGCCGGTGAGCGGTGGATCATTCGGCCACGGCGACGTTGGCGAAGTAAGACTCTACATATTCGCTGGGTGATTTTCCGGTTACGCTTTTAAAGACGCGATTGAAATTTGTGATGCTGTTAAATCCGCAATTATATGCTACAGTAGCGATGCTATCGTAGTTGCCGTCTGTCAGTTTTTTGCAGGCTTCGTTGATACGTACCTCATTGAGGAAGGAGACGAAGGTGTGCAGGGTGTGTTTTTTGAAATAGCGGCAGAAGGCCTGCGGCGTCATATGCGCCTGTTTGGCTACATCTTCCAGCGTGATGGGTTTGTCATACTGCTGCATGATATAGTTGTAAATGGCCCCGATGCGGATGCCCTCGTGTTCGCTGTAGGCCGCCGGTTGTCCGCAGGAGGACAGGGGTTGAAGTTCCTGGAAGCTGCTGAGCTGTTTCAGCAGCTCGATGAAATGGATCAGCTGGTCAACGCCTGTGCTATTTTGGATCCGCAGCATTTTTGCCGAGATCTCGGTTGTGTATTGGGGTGGTACTTTAAATCCGGTTTGCTGGTTCTGGAGGAAGTTTTTTAAATTCTTGATCTCGGGTAGCTCGAAGAAGCCATCCAATTGTCCTTTGACGTTGAAAAAAATGTTCAGGGTCTGGACCTTTTTCCTGCTGGAGGGCGCGAAATAAGAAGGGTCGCTTTTAAAAACATGAGGCAGGTTTACACCCAGCCAGTAGATCTCTCCCGGGCGGAAGGCATACATGTTGTTTTCGGCGACCAGGGTTCCCTCTCCCTGCTGGATCCAGGTCAGCTGGATCTCCTGGTGGCGGTGCAGATGCGGATAAAAGTGAGGAAGTTCATCTTTTTGCACGATGACAGTCTTGTCGTGCGGCACCGGAATGGTGAATTGCAATACTTTCATCTCTGTGTAGTTTTGGTGTTAATGATGTACTAATATGACCTTAACGTGACCTTTATATGAATTTACTCAATTTACGGATATTATCACCGGATTATTAAAATCGGGTAAAAGGTGGTTAAAATATGGTTAGTCTGGTCTTATTC
>DATJJA010000016.1:0-59519 GCA_035492595.1 Puia sp. | reverse complement strand
TGCCGTACTTTTATTGATCAGCTGTTTTTTTGTAAAGTTTGCCCGATCCCAGTCCAATGAATTGCTTGTCGAGGGTCAAACAGGGAAGTTATACCTGGAACATACTGTCGTTGCAAAAGAGAACTGGTATAGCGTCGGAAGGCTTTATAATATTACTCCCAAAGAGCTTACTGCATTTAACCAGGTGGCATTGACGCAGCCGCTGACTATCGGACAGAAACTGGAGATCCCTTTGACGGCTGTGAATTTTTCACAGACCGGTCAGAAAGCGGCTGGGGAGACCCTGGTGCCGGTATATTATGTGGTCCAGGAGAAGGAATGGATGTACCGGGTCAGTGTGAATCACAATAAAGTGCCTATTCCCAATCTTGAGAAATGGAATAATGTGAATAAGGATCAGATCCATGCGGGTCTGCATCTGATCGTCGGATATTTGAAGGTAAAGACGGCTTTGTCGGCTTTGGCGGCTGGTGGTGCGGCGCCGGCTGTAGCGGCGACAAAGGGTGGTGCGCCTGTTGGCGGGGAGAGTGGGGCGAAAGGTGGTGCGCCGGGGGCAAAGAGTGGTGCGCCGGTTGCGGGAGCAAAGGTTGGCGGGGCGGCAGATGTAAAGGCGAGTATGCTTGAGGCTGGGGATGAGCAGGGGGCGAAGGTGAAAGATGCCGGTGCTTCTGAGCAAGCGGCGAAAGAGAAGCAGGTTGCGGCTGATGAGCAAGCTTCGAAGATAAAAGAGGGATCAGGTTTTGAGCAGGCTGGGAAAGAGAAGCAAGTTGCCGCTGCTGAACAGGCAAAACCGAAAGAAACTGTGCCGCCTGCTGCGACGCCGGCGGTGACTACGACAAAACCGGTTGCGCAGGCTCCTGTTACGTCGTCTCATAATGGAGGTTCTTTTAAGGGAGATTATGGAGAAGCGGGTAAGTCGGTTACGGGTCTGGCCGGCACTTTTAAGAGTACGAGTGGGTGGCAGGATGGAAAATATTATGCCCTGATGAATAATACGCCTGTGGGTACGATCGTAAGAGTGGATGATCCGTCGACGGGAAAGACTATTTATGCGAAGGTATTGGGGCAGCTGCCTGATATGAAGGAGAGTGCTGGTTTGACGATCCGGATCAGCAATGCGGCGGCGGCTGAGTTAGGGGAAGGGGAAGGGAAGTTTAATGTGGAGGTAAAGTATTAGGTTTGGGAAGCTTGGGACGGGTGATGAGGTTTGGGGCTGGATTGTGTGGTGATCAGGTTTGGAGTTGGATTGTGGTGAAAAGGTTGGAGTTGGATTGTGTGGGATAGGTTGTTAAGATTGTGCCGGGCGAAAGCCTCTCAGGAAGTCCTGAACCTGCATTTTCTTTTTTCCTTCCAGCTGTAGCTGGGTAACGTGGATGTAGCCATCCAATGTGGCAAATTTCAAATACGTTTTTTGATCTGTTTCATAGGTTCCTGGTGTTTTGCCAGGGGCCTTTTTTTCTTTTTCCGAGTGATAGACCTTTAGCATTTTGCCGTCGAGGTAAGTGTATGCAGCGGGGAAGGGGGAGAGGCCGCGGATCAGGTTATAGACCTCGTCTGTTGTCCTGTTCCAGTCGATGAGGCAGGTTTCCGTAAATATTTTTGGGGCGTGTTTCAGTTCGGCGCCGTCCTGCTGGGGGGTGGCTTTGAGAGTGCCGGCTGTCAGTCCTTCTATAGTCCTGACGAGCAGGCGGGCTCCGACCTCTTTCATGATATCATGTACATCACCGGCAGTGGCTTCGTCTGCTATGGGAAAGCGATCCTGTAAGAGTATGCTTCCGGTGTCGATGGTATGCTGGAGCTGGAAGGTGGTGACGCCAGTCTCTTTTTCTCCATTGATAACGGCCCAGTTGATGGGTGCGGCTCCGCGGTATTGGGGCAGCAGTGATCCATGCAGGTTGACGGTGCCCATGGGGGGCATGTCCCAAACGACCTCCGGCAACATCCGGAAGGCCACGACGATCTGGAGGTCGGCTTTTAGTGCGCGTAATTCTTCGAGGAATTCGGGATTTTTTAGTTTTTCGGGCTGGAGAATGGTAAGACCTTTTTCCCTGGCGTATTTCTTGACGGCGCTTTCGGTCAGCTGCATGCCACGGCCGGCGGGTTTGTCGGGTGCTGTCAGGACGGCAACGACATTGTACCCCGCGTTGAGAATGGCGTCAAGGGAAGCGACAGCAAATTCCGGGGTGCCCATAAAGATGATACGAGGACTAGTCGGCATACAGCTACATTTAAGATTTGGTTAATTTATTCCCCTGCGATGGCATGGTTTTTTAACGCTTTTCCACCGTTGGATTCCGCCGCAATTTAATTATTTAATCCTACCTTGCAGGAATCTCCTGTAGGGGGATCTTTTAAAAAAAATGACTCATGGCACAAGAAGTAAAAGCTGGTGACACCGTAAAGGTCCATTATCACGGAAAGCTCACTGATGGAACGACATTTGACTCATCCGAAGGACGTAGTCCGCTGGAGTTCGAAGTGGGTGGTGGTATGGTGATAAAAGGTTTTGACGACGGCGTCCTCGGGATGACAGTCGGGCAGAAAAAAACCATTGAGATCCCTGTAGAAGATGCCTATGGTCCAAGAGATCCCCAGGCGATAATCGAGTTTCCGATCGATCGTTTTCCTCCCAATATCAAGCCTGAAGTAGGTATGCAGCTCGCTATGAACAATGGAGCCGGTCAGCAGATGCCGGTTGTCATCGTGGAAGTGAAGCCTGATGCCGTTGTGCTGGATGCCAATCATCAGCTGGCAGGTCAGGATCTGGTTTTCGACCTCGAACTGGTTGAGATCAATAGTCCTTCGCGGATTATTATGCCGTAAATCGGTTATTCCATTTTTTATTTTACAGGTTGTGCCGGTGTGAGCCGGGGCAATAGGTAATGTGCTGCGCAAATGTTTTTTGTTGTGTGCTGGGCGCCGGGTTTGTGCTGCGCTACGGTTAAACGCTGGGGCTGATCTTTGCGGATTGAGAAGGAGAAGGGTTGTACTTTTTTTCGAAGGCCCAGGCAAGGATCAGAACGCTGCTCAGGGAGACGAGTGTGATCAGGATGGAGCCTTCCAGTCCGAAGTCGCCGCCTGTCAGGAAGAGGTCGCCTTTGGGTTCAGCCTGTAACAGGGAGGGAAAGGTGAGGCCGCTGACCCTGAAACCCAGGATGGGGCCCTGGAAGAAGTTCCAGCTCAGGTGGAAGAGGAAGGAGAACCAAAGATTTTTTGTATAGATATAGTTGATCCCCATCAGGAGGCCGCAAAGGAAGAGATTGGCGAAGGCGAGGGTA
This sequence comes from Puia sp., assembly GCA_035492595.1. Taxonomy (GTDB): domain Bacteria; phylum Bacteroidota; class Bacteroidia; order Chitinophagales; family Chitinophagaceae; genus Puia. The sequence goes on along the minus strand of DATJJA010000016.1, from coordinate 56,241 downwards.
TGGATGCCCGGATTGGAGATGTGAAAGCAGGCGAAGAGGAAGGCGGAGACAGCGAGGGCGATGTATTTATTCGGGAATGTTTTCAGCAGGTTACCCAAAATATAACCGCGGAAGACGAGCTCTTCACTAAATGCTATGAGGGCCATCAGGCCTAAAGAAATAAACAGAGAATTGGGGTCCCAGACGATGTCGGTCCATTCCAGGTGTCCGCTGAACAATAAGATGACAGAAGTTATACCCAAAAGGGCCGGTCCGAAGAAGAGCCCGGTCAGCGCCTCGCTGGCAAAGCCTTGCAGGTCCCAACCCAGGCTGATGAAGCTGCGGCGGTCGATAAAAAATCTGAATATACAGACGCTCACCACTGAGATGGCAAACTCCAGCAGGATCAGCAACCAGAGATAGTTGCCGGTCAGCAGTCCCGACAGCGTGGGAACAAGGTTGTCTCTCAGCTGCTGAGGGGTGGTTCCCGCGATAGCCAGTATGGCGGGAATTGCGAGCAAGAGTGTGACGATGAAGAAGCAGACGCCGAAGAGCAAGACCCGCAGCCAGCCCTGGCGGATCACCGGATTTTTTTTAACCTGATCGGACATAGTGATTATATTCGATGGTAATTTAGCAAAATATGTTTGAAAATTATTCCTTTAGTGTGGCGGAAAGATTCCTCCGTTATGTGCAGATCGATACGCAAAGTGATCCTCAATCGACTTCTTTTCCCTCTACGGAGAAGCAGAAGGACCTGGGCCGGCTGCTGGTCCAGGAATTAAAGGATGCGGGTTTGACCGATGCTGAACTGGATGAGTTCGGTTATGTATATGCTACTTTACCTGCAACTACAGATAAGACAGTTCCGGTCATTTGTTTCTGTGCGCATATGGATACGGCTCCTGACTGTACGGGTACGGGGGTAAAACCGATCGTCCATCCTCATTATGACGGGGGGGATATTGTTCTGCCGGATGATCCGGAGCAGGTGATCTCGCCTGCCGATCATCCGTACCTGGCCAGCCGAAAGGGGGACGATATCATCACAGCCTCGGGGACGACCTTACTGGGCGCAGATGACAAAGCCGGGGTTGCCGTGATCATGGATATGGTGCAGTTCTTTACCCGGAATCCTGAATTTAAACATGGGAAGATCCGCATCCTTTTTACGCCGGATGAAGAGATCGGCAGGGGTGTGGACAAGCTGGATATGCAGCGGCTTGGTGCGGACTTTGGATATACCCTCGATGGGGGTGAGCGTGGGTCGCTGGAGGATGAGACTTTCTCGGCGGATGGGATGACCGTGACCTTTTTTGGACGAAGTGCGCATCCGGGTTATGGGAAGGATAAGCTGGTCAGTGCGATAAAGGCGGCGAGTTATTTTGTGGATCTGTTGCCGAAGGATGAGTGGTCGCCGGAGAGTACCGAAGGCCGTTATGGGTTCGTACATCCGGTCCGGATGAGTGGTTTGGTAGAAAAGGCTGTAGTGGAATTTATTGTCCGTGATTTTTATACCCGGAAGCTGGCCGCTTATGAAGACTCGCTACGGGATAAGGTGGAGGAGACGCTGGCTGCTTTTCCGGGCGCCACGGCGGAAGTGACGGTGAAGGAGCAGTATCGCAATATGAAGGAGGTGCTGGATCTGCATCCTCAGGTAACTGAGTATGCGGAGGCCGCTATTTTGCGGGCAGGATTGGCCGTGCATAAGAGCAGTGCCCGGGGTGGAACGGATGGGTCGAGGCTTTCGTTCATGGGGTTGCCTTGTCCGAATGTTTTTACCGGTGAGATGGCTTTTCATGGTAAACACGAGTATGTGAGTGTGCAGGATATGCGCAAGTCGGTGGAGACGATAGTGCATCTGGCGATGATATGGGAGGAGAAGGGTTAGCGGAGAGGGGGGTGGGTTGCGGCACCGGGTTGTGGGGGGATTTGTGGTGTTGGGTTGGATTGCGGCGGTGGTTTTGAATGAGCGTTTGTGAGGATTGGGTTGGAGGTTTGGGTTTGGGTTTGGGGTTGCGACGCAGGGTTGCGGCGGTTTAGCGGGTTTTGATGGCGCGTATGATCATCTCCGCATGTATCCTTGAGTTTTCGATAAACCATATATGGGTGTTCATGCCACCGCAGACGACGCCTGCGAGGAAGAGATTTTTTACATTGGTTTCCATGGTCTCTGCGTTGTAGAAGGGTTGGAGGCGGCTGTCATCGGAGAGCTGGATGCCTGCCATTCGGAGGAAGTCGAAGCTGGGTTGATAGCCGGTGAGCGCGATGACATAGTCGTTGGGTATGGTCAGGGGCCCATCGGGAGTAATGATATCGACCTCGCCGGGTCGGATGGCGGTTAGAGATGAGTGTGTATAGGCTTTGATGCTGCCTTCCTTTATACGGTTCTCGATGTCGGGTTTGACCCAGTATTTGACCCGGGGGCCGATGCCTTCGCCGCGTATAACCATTGTGACCTCGGCGCCTTTGCGCCAGGTTTCGAGGGCGGCGTCTACCGAGGAGTTGCTGGCGCCTACTACGACCACTTTTTGCATAGCATAGAAGTGCGGTTCCTTGTAATAGTGGGTCACTTTTGAGAGGTTTTCGCCGGGTATGTCGAGCAGGACGGGGATGTCGTAGAAGCCGGTAGCCAGGATGACATAGGTGGCGGAGTAGGTTTGGCGCTGGCTGACTACCGCGAATTGTCCGTTGTCCTGTTTTTTGCCGCTGTCGTGTTTTTTGCCGTCATCCTGCTTTATTTTCTCGTCCAGCTTTATCTGCTGTACGGCTTCCTGGAGATGGATGTTCAGTCCGTTGGAGACGGCTACGCGCCGGTAGTATTCCAGGGCTTCGCTGCGCTGGGGCTTGACATTGTTGCTTACAAAGGGTACTCCGCCGATCTCTATGCGCTCGGAAGTAGAGAAAAAGGTCATGTTGGCCGGATAGTTATACAAGGAGTTGACCAGGCATCCTTTTTCGAGGATGAGATAGCTAAGTCCTGCCTTCCGGGCCTCGAGAGCGCAGGCGATGCCGATAGGGCCGCCGCCGACGATGATGATGTCGTAATTGGTATCCATTTCCCTTCAAATTTATGTACATTCACGGATAAATAATCTTATCGTCATGGAGACCATCAATATCTTTTATGTAATAGTGACCCTTATAATCCTTGCCGTAATATTCAGCTGTGCGGTGTCTGTACAGCAGGGATATATATATGTTTTGACGATGTTCGGTAAATACCAGCGGATCCTGCGTCCGGGTTTGAATTTCAAGATACCTTTTCTCGAACAGGTATATAAAAAGATCTCTATTCAAAACCGTTCCGTGGAGCTGGAGTTTCAGGCGGTGACGGCAGATCAGGCGAATGTGTATTTCAAGAGCATGTTACTGTACGCTGTTCAGAATGCTGATGAGGAGACTGTTAAAAGAGTGGCCTTTAAATTCATTGCCGACCGCGACCTGATGCAGGCCCTGACACGTACTATCGAGGGGAGTATCCGAAGTTTTGTGGCTACCAAGAAGCAGGCGGAGATATTGGGTCTGCGTAAGGATATTGTAGATTTTGTCAAGGATCAGATAGATCATTCCCTGGAAGAGTGGGGGTATCATCTGATGGACCTGCAGATCAACGACATTACGTTTGACAAGGCTATCATCGAGTCCATGAGTAAAGTTGTGGCCAGCAATAACCTGAAGGCTGCTGCGGAGAACGAGGGTCAGGCGCTGCTGATCACCAAGACAAAGGCGGCTGAAGCGGAGGGGAATGCGATAAAGATCTCGGCTGAGGCTGAGAGAGAGGCGGCCCGGCTTCGTGGACAGGGGGTTGCGTTGTTCCGCCAGGAAGTGGCGCATGGTATGAGTGAGGCGGCTGAGGAGATGAAAAAGGCCAACCTGGATACGAATGTTATCCTTTTTAGTATGTGGACGGAAGCGATAAAGAATTTTGCCGAGGTGGGGAAGGGCAATATTATTTTCCTTGATGGGAGCAGTGCGGGGATGGAGCAGACGATGAAGCAGATACAGGCGTTGATGGTGAATAAATAATGGGGTTGTGGCGGGTTGCGATTTGGGTGGTGTTGAGTAGGCGGGCGACAGGTTGGGTATGTGATTTGCTGCATCTTAGGGAAATTTTAGCATTTCGTTAAAAATTAAGTGGGCTTCCGGCCGTTGTAGCTGTAAATCTTTATTTTTACCGATAGTGGGCTTGTTGGACCATTAAATAACTAAAACCGGATATTGGATGAATTTATTTTTTTTGCAGGTAATACTGGACTCGGCTAAGATCAAGGACAGCCTCGCCCGGGTGGCGATGTTAGCGGCGCAGCAAAAGGAAAGTTTATGGGATATCCTTTTAAAGGGCGGTCCGCTGATGATCCCGCTGGCTATTTTGTTGGTGATTGCCATTTTTGTGTTCTTTGAGAGATATATTGCCATCAAGAAGGCGTCCAGGCTGGACGATAATTTCATGAATATTATCCGGGATCATATCGTGAGCGGGAATGTGACTGCGGCCAGGAGCCTGGCGAAGAATACGGATTCGGCTGTTGCGCGGATGATCGACAAGGGGCTTCAGCGGGTTGGGAAGAAGATCGAGGCCATCGACCATAGTATGGAGAATGTCGCTACGCTTGAATTATATAAGATGGAAAGGAATCTTTCGATCCTTTCGGTTGTCGGGTATGTCGCTCCGTTGTTCGGGTTTTTGGGAACCATTGCGGGGATGTTACAGTTGTTCTACAGTATTGCGTCGACGGGGGAATATACTATTTCCGCGATTGCAGGTGGTATCTATGTAAAGATGATCTCTTCGGCTTCGGGTTTGATCATTGGGATCATTGCCTATGTCGGGTATCGTTTCCTGATCAGCCAGATCGACAAGGCTACGCATAAAATGGAATCAGCCAGTGCTGACTTTATCGATATTCTTGAAGCGCCCACGACTTAGGCCGTGAGGCCTGGTCTGCGGGCGAGCTTTGGCGAAGCCCGCGAATGAGGCAGCCAACAGTGTTGGGTAACGAAATTCTACAATCATTAGCGTGCTTTGCCGGAGATGCGCTAATTTTTAAAAAAGCGCATCTCCGGCATTAAACAGCATGAATTTAAGAAAACGACATAGGGAAGAAGCGGAAGTGCATACGGGGCCATTGAACGATATTTTGTTCATCCTCCTGATGTTCTTCCTCATTGTATCTACGCTGGCCAATCCGAATGTGGTGAAGCTTTCTCAGCCCAAGTCAAAGAGTGATACCAAGGCAAAGCAGACGGTGGTGGTGTCGATAGATGCCAACAAGCAGTTCTATGTCGGTACGACGAAGGTTACGATAGAGGAGCTGAAGGCGCGTCTCCAGCCTTTTCTGGCCAAGGAGAGCGATCAGCCGTCGATAGTCATCAATGCGGATAAGACGGTGCCTATCGATGATGTGGTTGCGGTGATGCGGGTTGCGCGTGAGCTTGGGGCGCGCACGGTGCTGGCCGTGGATAAGAATGGGGCGCAATAGGTTGTTACAGAGTTGCAATTTCTTCATACGGGAAGGTAAAAATATTCCCTATTTTCGCTCCGCCTGGAGCGGTTTTGGCTGCCGGCATTCATCTATATATGAGAAAAGAACTGGTGGCTATTCTGTTTATTATTCTTAAAGCCCACTGCCTGATGGCGCAATCGGCCGACTCTTCCCGGCTCAATCCCTGGACTTTTCATTTTCAGCTGACGGTGATCGATCAAAACCATGCCGGATTCCATTCCTCTTATAGTGGCATGAACAGCCTGGCGGATAGTGTCCAGACAGGGGCCACGAGCGTCACCAGCACCTTATTTATCGGGAGGAGGCTATGGAAGAATGCGACGTTGTATGTCAACCCTGAGCTGTCTGGTGGCAAGGGACTTAGCTATGCCCTCGGCGTGGCGGGGGCGTTGAATGGAGAGACTTACCGGATCGGCGACCCCGCCCCTGTTCTGTCTATAGCGCGGACTTATCTCCAGCAAATCATTCCCCTGAATAAGGCGGGGTATGATGACAGGGATGATGGTGCCAATCAACTGGCGGGTAAGATCCCTTCGAGTCGGATCGTCCTCAGCGCGGGAAAATTCAGCATGTCCGACTTTTATGATAAGAACAGCTATAGCCATGACCCCCGTTCGCAATTCTTAAACTGGTCCCTGATGAGCAATGGCTCCTGGGATTATCCGGCTAACACAAAAGGGTATACGATGGGGCTGGTAGCAGAGCTTATCAACCCGTCCTGGGAACTGCGGGTATCCAGTGTTGCTGTCCCTAAGATCGCCAACCATCCCGAGATGGAATATAAATTCGGCAAGGCGCATTCCGAGACGGTAGAGTTCCTGAAGAACATTAATCTGGTTAAGGGTCGGCCGGGAAAGATCGGTCTGCTATTCAGCTATACGGCCTCCAGGGCGCCATCATACGAGGAAGGGCTTACGGCCTTACAGAGGGGCAATTCGAAAGTGCTGGACGTCATATCCGGGAATGCGGAGAATGATACCTATGGCGGAAGCAAGACGGGCGTTGGTCTGAACCTGGAACAGGCGCTGACGGATGATCTGGGGTTGTTTGCCCGTGCGGGATGGAATGATGGGAAGCATGTCAGCTGGGCTTTTACGGAGATCGATCAGACGATCAGCGCGGGCTTGTCGCTGAAAGGAACCCGCTGGAACAGGAAAGACGATATTGTGGGATTGGCGCAGGTGGTCAACGGTATATCGGGGGATCATCGTGCTTTTCTGAAAGCGGGGGGGTATGGTTTTATTATTGGTGACGGTAATCTGAACTACGGTCATGAGGCCATCACCGAATTCTATTATAATGCGAGGCTGACCCCCAATTTCTGGCTTGGGTTTGACTACCAGTTCGTGCTGAATCCTGCCTATAATAAGGATCGGCAGGGGCCGGTGCATGTATTCGGCTTTAAGGGGCATATCGAGATCTAGGACGCTCTGGCGGGCGGCCTGGAAAATTGCGGTGCTGGCGCGGGTTATCTTGCCCTTATCATACGGTCGTTGCCTTGCATGTCTTTCCTTAGAATAACTTCCTGGAATCCAGCTTTTCTGAAAAGCTGAACGGCTGCGGGGCCGAGGGCTTCGTGTATCTCGGCGAAGAGGAATCCGCGGGGGGAGAGGTGTTTTTTTGCAAAGCGGGCAAGGGCATCGTAGAAGAGGAGGGGATCGTTGTCCGGGACGAAGAGTGCCAGGTGGGGTTCGGACTTCAGGACGTGGGGGGCCATGGTGGTTTTGTCGCTATCGGGGATATAGGGGGGATTGCTGACGATACTGGTAAATTGGGGGAGGAGGGGCCATTGCTGCGGGTCGAGGAAATCGAGCTGGTGGAAGCGGACTGGGGCCTGTAGATTTTGGGCGTTGTGTCCGGCGACGGTGAGGGCGCCTGTGCTGATGTCAACGGCGTGGACCTGGGCGCCTGGGAGTTGGAGAGCGAGGGTGATGGCGATGCAGCCGCTCCCTGTGCCGACGTCGAGGATAATGGGGGAGCCGGGAGGCTCGGGAGATTGCGAGGGGCCGGTTGATGGTGGGGCTGAGGGAGTGGATTGTGGAGTAGGGGAAGATAGGGTGGTCTGGATGGCCCATTCGACCAGCTCCTCTGTTTCGGGGCGGGGGATGAGGACGTTCTCATCCACGTATAGTTTCATACCGGCGAACCAGCTTTCGTGCAGGACATATTGTACAGGCCGGTGGGCCAGGAGCTCGCGGGAGTATTTTTGGTAAAGATCGAAGGTTTCGGGTGGCAGTTGGGTCGATCTGTGCAGGAGTCGGTCGATCTTTTTCCAGCCGGAGAGGTTTTCCATCGTCCAATCGGCAATGACGGCGGCTTCGCGGTCTCCGTAGAGGGGTATCAATTGTGTAATCAACTCTTTTTGTGCCTGTTGCCAATCCATCCGTAAAAATAAGGGAGTTTGCCCTAAATTTGCCGACTTGACTTCCCCCGAAACATATATGAGGCGATGTTTGGAGCTGGCGCGTCTTGGAGGCGGATATACGGCTCCCAATCCTATGGTTGGTGCTGTGCTGGTCCATGAAGACCGCATAATCGGCGAAGGGTATCACCGGATATATGGGCAGGCGCATGCGGAGGTCAATTGTGTGAATGCTGTGGCGGCGGAGGATGTTCCCCTTATTTCGCGGTCTACCCTTTATGTTTCTTTAGAACCCTGTGCGCATTTTGGCAAGACGCCCCCCTGTGCGGACCTGATCATCAGAATGCAGATACCGAAGGTGGTGGTGGGGTGCAGGGATCCTTTTCCTCAGGTGAATGGGAAGGGGATCGAAAAGCTCCTGGCGGCGGGTGTGGAGGTGAAGGTGGGGGTGTTGGAGGCGGAATGTGTGGAGCTGAACAGGCGTTTCTTTACGTTTAATACGTTGCATCGGCCTTATATTGTTTTGAAGTGGGCGCAGAGTGCTAATGGGAGGATTGCGGGGGCGCCTGGGTTTGGAGGAGTTGGCCCGGCGGCGGGTTTGGGGAGCGAGGGTCGTGGAGTCGCGGCGGGTTTGGGGAGTGAGGCGGGTAGAGCTGCGGCGGGTTTGGGGAGTGAAGCGGGTGGAGCTGCGGCGGGGCGAGTGCTTATCTCCAATGAATATACGAACAGGCTGGTTCATAAGTGGCGGTCGGAAGAGGCGGCTATTCTGGTAGGAACGCGTACTGCGCTGGCGGATGATCCTTCACTGACGGTGAGATTGTGGAGCGGGCCTGATCCGATCCGGCTTGTGATCGACAAGGAGCTGACGTTGCCGGCGTCTTTGAAGTTGTTTGACGGTGGTGTGAGGACTATTGTGTTCAATATGTTGCGACATGAAGAGGGGGGGGAGTTGAAGGGCCATAAAGGGGCGGAGCCGGCGGCCGAAGGGCGGAACAATCTTTCTTATTACCAGCTGGCTAATGATAGCAGTCTTGTTCACCAGGTTTGCCAGGCCTTGTATCAGCTGAAGATACAGAGTGTGTTGATAGAGGGCGGGGCTCGTCTTTTACAGTCCTTTATCGATGAAGGGTATTGGGATGAGGCCCGGGTCATTACCAATAATGAATTAGAGTTGCCGGGCGGGTTGCCTGCGCCGGTTTTGGGCTGGGGAAATGGGGCTGGCGGAGAGGTTGGGACGATGGGGCCGGGGAGCGCTGGCAGAGAGGTTGGGGCAAGGGCGCTGGGGAGCGCTGGAAGTGGCAGAGAGATTGGGGCGCGCGACGGCGAGGTTGCCGGAAAAAATCGAAATGTTTTATTACCGATATCCCATGAATTCCTGTTTTCCGACACGATACGTTATTATAAGAATTTATGATTGAACAGGATTTCTATTACACGATCGAGAAAGGTGCTGTGGCCGAGTTCAAAGAGAGGGGCAGCAAGTTTATCGGTTATGCGTGCCCGGTAAAGAATGTAGAAGAGTTCAAGGACAGGCTCAATGAAATAAAAAAAGAGCATCCCAAGGCGACTCATCATTGTTTTGCTTATCGGCTTGGCCTCGACGGAAATACCTTTCGGGTCAGCGATGATGGCGAGCCATCGGGGACTGCGGGCCGGCCGATCCTCGGGCAGATAGACAGCAAGGAGCTGGTGAACACGCTGGTAGTGGTGGTCCGGTATTTTGGCGGTACGCTGCTGGGGGTGCCTGGTCTGATCAACGCCTATAAGTCGGCCGCCGCCCTGGCGCTGCAAATAGCTCCGCAGGCGCAGAAACAGGTCGAGAAGGAGTATACCCTACAATTCGATTATACGCAGGTGAACGATGTGATGACCCTCGTAAAGCAGTACAATTGCCGGGTGGTGCGGCAAGAGATGCAACTTTTTTGCAATATGACGATAGCCATTCCGAAGAACAGGGTAACAGAAGTAATATATAAGTTGAAGGAACTCAGGAATGTAGAGGTTTTGGGCGGGGTGGCATAATTTTACGCCCCTTTATTCGTTTTGAAAGGTATCCAAAATGTTTCCTTTGAAAAAGACCCTCTATGCCCTTGCCCTGACCTCAATGGTCGTTTCCCTCATTTGTTTTATTGCCTGTAGTAAAGATTCGTCTACGGACAAGAACGGTACGAACCCCAATAATATTCCACCCGAGGTAACGGTGACGGCCAGTCTGCAGGGACGTGTGCTGGATGAGAACGGTGTGCCGGTACAGGGAGCTGCGGTAAGCAGCGGGGTGGCGACGACGACAACAGACGTAAATGGCGTATTTACATTTTCCAGGATATCGATGTCGAGCCGGTTTGGTTTTGTGAAGGTAGTCAAGCAGGGATATTTCACCGGATCGAGGAGTATCATCACCAATGGCGGCGCTTCTAATTATGTCAGCATACAGCTGATGCCACGGACATCGAAGGGTAGCTTTCCTGCCAGTTCCGGTGGAACGGTGGTAGTGCAGGCGGGTGACACGGCGGTCTTTCCGGTGGCGGGTATTGTCAATGCTTCTACTAATGTAACGTATACCGGTAACGTGAACGTGTTTGCAACTTACCTGGATCCTACGGCTTCGGATCTGTATAAGTATATGCCCGGAGATCTGCGGGGCGTAGGTACAGACGGCAAGGAGACAGCGCTGCAAAGTTTTGGCATGTTAGCCGTCGAAATGGAAGGGGATGCAGGGGAAAAATTACAATTAGCGGCGGGGAAGAAAGCGACACTTACCTGGGCGATACCGACGGCTTTACAGGCGACGGCTCCTGCTACGATACCTCTCTGGTATTTTAATGATTCGAGCGGCAGGTGGATCGAAGAGGGAAGCGCTCTTCGCGTGGGGAATAGTTATATAGGCCAGGTGGGGCATTTTTCCTACTGGAATTGTGATGCATCATCAGGTACGGTCAACTTTAAAGTTCATGTAAAAGACCAGCATGGCAATCCGCTGGCTTATTCTTATATCCAGTTCGAGTCGCAGGGCTGGGGTACCCGGGGCGGTTATACAGATATAGATGGATTTTCGCAAGGGTTAATTCCAAAGGGACAGACGCTGGTGATGCAGGTTGTGACGGAATGCGGCAATATGCTTGGCGGGATAAATATCGGGCCGGCGCTGGCTGACCAGGATCTGGGCACTGTCGTGGTGACGGTCGATGCAAGTGATCTTACGCTGACGGGTACGGTAGTGGATTGCAGTAATAACCCGGTGGATAGCGGTTATGTCAATGTATTGGTGGATGGACTTACCCGTCGGGCGGCTGTTGCTAAAGGGGCATGGACCTTGTCTGTGAGCCGCTGTTACAGCAGCACGGCCCCGGTTGCGCTGACGCCGGTGGATCTTGCGGGTCAGGCGGTAGGTGCGGCGAGCACTATTACTGCTTCTTCGGGTTCGGTGGATGCGGGGGAGCTGTCGGCTTGCGGGAATGCTGTTACACAGCTGATCACACTCAATTTCAATGGCGCGACATATAGCTGGACGGCCCCGCCCGATGACTTTAAAAGCCAGGTCACGCCTTATGGGACCAATCAATTCAATGATGTGATCACGGCTACTGCAGCGGGCAGTTCGAACCAGGCCATTGTAACCCTGAATGATAATCCGACGAACACCGGTCAGTATCCGGGTACTTTGTGGCTGAGCGTGCCCGGTACCCATGCTGATTATGCCAATGCGATTCAATGGGATGTTAGCACTTTTGGGCCGGTTGGCGGCTATATCACCGGAACTTTGAGCGGAAAGATATTTGATACTGTAGCACGCGTGTCTTATCCGCTGACGGGGAATATGAAAATAAAGAGGACACAGTAGTATGTGTTTTTGGAAAATTTGAATTTGTATATACAAGTTGGAATTGGTGAAGAAGGGAGTAGTAAGGAGGCGTAGCGGGTGTCAGGCCGTGAACCGCGTGCTTACGACGAGCTCTTTGCTGCCGGGTGCATATTTATAAAATCCTTCTCCACTTTTTACACCGAGATAACCGGCTGTGACCATATTGACCAGCAGGGGGCAGGGGGCATATTTGGGGTTGCCAAAACCTTCGTGGAGCACGCGGAGGATATAGAGGCAGACATCCAGACCGATGAAGTCCGCCAGCTGCAGGGGCCCCATAGGGTGCGCCATTCCCAGTTTCATGACGGTATCTATCTCCTGTACACCGGCTACGCCTTCGAAAAGGCTGTAGATCGCTTCGTTGATCATGGGCATCAGGATGCGATTGGCGATGAATCCCGGGTAGTCATTGACGACACAGGGCACTTTTCCCAGTTTTTCGGTGAGGGTTACCATCTTTTGGGTGACGGTCTCCTCTGTCGCATATCCGTTGATGATCTCGACCAGTTTCATCACGGGTACGGGGTTCATGAAATGCAGGCCGATGACAGACGCTGGTCGCCGGGTTACGGCGGCGATGCGGGTAATGGAGATCGACGAGGTATTGGAGGCCAGAATGGCGTTGCCGGGAGCGTGTTCGTCGAGGGTTCGGAAGATATTGAGTTTTAGCTCAACATTCTCTGTCGCGGCTTCCACGACGAGGTCGGCATTCGCAACGCCTGTTTTGAGATCGGTATGGGTGGTGATAGCGTTGAGGGTGGTTGTTTTGTCCGTTTCGGAGAGCAAGCCTTTTGCGATCTGGCGGTCGAGGTTCTGCCCGATGGTTTTCAGGGCTTTTTCCAGCTGCCGGGCCTGCGTATCGACGAGGCTGACGGTGAATCCTTTTTGTGCGAATACGTGTGCTATACCATTTCCCATGGTACCGGCGCCGATAACGGAGATGTTTTGCATATGGCTTGACAATTGATTTGCCTTATTATAGTTGGCGGTGCTGACTGGTTTTGCGGGTTGGCCGGATTTGGTTTGCCGGCCGCTGATCCTGGTTAGCTCCGGAGGCTTAGTTGTTGTTCCGGAAATCACCTCGTTTCCAGGCCTGGATAAAGTCGGCCCAGGCGAGGGGATTGAAGATATTTTGTGGCGGCGCCTGACCCTGATAGGAGTACCGCGTGGCGCTCTGTCTCAGGTAGGTGGAGGCCGCTTCGCTCGCGCTGGCCGGGAGGCTGCGGGCCAGAACCCGTCTTTTGGCGGCATCGGTATTCTGGCGGGCTATTTCTATGTCGTCGTCGGGGACCCTTGTATTGACAAAGTCCCGTTCGAATTGTTCGCGTGTAGGTCGTGGCTTGATGATGGTTGCCGGCAGGTATTGGGCGTCAGTCACCATAAGTAGTATTACACTGTACTGGTTGCCCCGGAATGTGTCGGTTACATTTATCGTAATGGGTTTGTAGCCGACGCTGGAGACTTCGATGACGTCACCTTTTAATACCACGATCGAGAACACCCCCTGGTCGCTGGAGTAGGTACCCTGGTTTCGTCCTTTTACGATAACGCTTGCCGCGGGGATGCCTTTTAAGCTATCGGATGTCATAATGACGCCATACAATTGTACCACAGAGTCTTTAAGCCTGTCGAATTGAGCGTGAGCAGCGAAAGGGGCGGACAGCAGCAGAATATATAGTACAATTTTTTTCATTCAGTCTCAAAATTAACTTTTAAACCCAAACTGGACAAAGTCCAGTTCGTACACGCGGCGCAAGCCAAGTGTACAGAATATTTGTGGTATTGTGGCAAAAAATCTTTTTTTTGGGTTAATTTTTTGCCACGGTACAATTAGTAAACAAAGTAAGGTGGTCATTGGTTAATTTTGTCTCAAATTAGAGTTTTTAACAAAATCTTGCGGCATGACCCTGGAAAAAGTTTTAGAGGCACTTAGTAACGTACAGGAACCAGATCTTGGGAAAGATATTGTGACATTGAATATGGTTAAGGATCTGACTGTTGAGGGGAATTATGTTGCTTTTACGGTGGTGCTGACTACGCCGGCCTGCCCGATGAAAGACCACATTAAGAATGCCTGTATCAATGCAGTCCGGCTGCTGGTCAATAAAGATGCGACCGTGACGGTGAATTTTACTTCACAGACGACGACTCAACGTACGGATAAGCGGGAAGTGCTTCCGAAGGTTAAAAATATCATAGCGGTCGTTAGCGGCAAGGGGGGAGTAGGGAAGAGCACGGTGGCTGCCAATTTTGCAATGGCCCTGGCGCGGGGTGGGGCAAGTGTGGGATTGATGGATGCGGACATCTACGGCCCCAGTGTTCCGATCATGTTTGGGGTAAGGGGTGAGCGTCCGATGATGATGGCAGGGGGTGAGAATGGGAAAGGGCTGATCGTGCCACTGGAGAAGTTTGGGATCAAATTAATGAGCATAGGATTGCTGGTGGACGAGAAGAATGCGGTGGTCTGGCGAGGGCCGATGGCCAGCAGCGCCATCCGGCAGTTCGTTACGGATGTGAACTGGGGTGAACTGGATTACCTGGTGATCGATATGCCTCCTGGTACGGGTGATATCCATCTGACGCTGATGCAGCTGGTGCCTGTGACGGGTGTTGTGGTGGTTACTACGCCGCAGGATGTGGCGCTGGCGGATGCGAAGAAGGGCATAGCGATGTTTGGGCAGGCGCAGTTGAAGGTGCCGATTATCGGGTTAGTGGAGAATATGAGCTATTTTACCCCGGCCGAGCTGCCGGATAACAAATATTATATTTTTGGCAGAGATGGGGGGAAGAGACTGGCGGAGGAGTATGATATTCCTTTTTTGGGGCAGATACCGTTGGTCCAGAGTATCCGGGAAGGCGGGGATAATGGGGTGCCTATTATGGCGACGGATGATGTGGTGACCCGAAAGGCTTTTTCGGATTTTGCGGGGAATGCGGCCAGGAGTATTGCGATGTTGAATGCGAATATGAAGAGGGAGAAGGTGGCGGAGATCGTGGCTTAGTGTGGCTGCGGAGATGGGTTGGGAAGTTGCGGCGCCCTGAGGCGATGGATATTGTGGTGGAAGCGGTTGGTGAGTTGCCGCGGCTGTGGGATGGTTTAGAAAGACAATTTTTGACGACAGTAATTCATAAAGATGCGGAGAATGCCGGCGAGGAGAAAGCCCAGCAGGAGGCCGCACAATAGTCCGCCGAAAGCGCCCACGAGGGCGGCTGTAGAAGAGATGAGATGGATATCATAGATCCGGTTGATCAGCCAGAAACAGATGGTTCCTCCAATTATACCTCCGAGACTGCAGACAATCACCAGGATCGTTTTGAATCCGGCTGCGATCGAGCGCCGGTAAAGGCCTGTCAGAATGCCTGCAGACAGGATCCCCGCAGAAACCAGTGCTAACAGGGATAACAATAAGAGTGTTGCGACCAATGCACCTATAAGGGCGCCTCCGATGACCATGCCGAAGAAGGCAATGGTTATGGATATTAAAAAAATATTAAATTCATCGTCAGATTGGGGAATGGAAGGGTCGGTTAACTTCTTCGAGCTGGCGGGATCGGGGTCGGAGGAGGTAGCGGCGGCTTTGGGGGGAACGGGTTTGATGGTGGCGGCATGGCTGGCGCCGGTTTTGTTGGGCGGGGGATGAGGGTTTGCCCGGGCAGAGTCCGCCCTTGAGCCAGGATAGGACTGTGCATCACTCCCTATAAATATAAACAGGAGTACAGTGGTGCAAAAGCTGGTTAGCAGGAGCCTCATCAGATAGGTGTAATGTCGTAAAATTAAGCAATTTCTGCCTGAATAAAGGCTGATTTGAAAATTCTGTACCTTAGTCACATGTATGTCCCACGCCGGTATGAAGAGAAGGATGCGGATAAGGTGCATGCCTTCATAAAAGAAAATTCATTTGCCATTCTGGTCTCTGTAAAAGATGGTTTGCCGATCGGCACCCATATACCCCTGCAACTGGAAAAGAATGCAGCCGGGGCTGATGTTCTGGTGGGACATATCTCCCGGGGGAATGAACAGAAATATACGATTGCGGATGGAGCAAAGGTGCTGGCTATTTTTTACGGCCCTCATGCCTATGTTTCACCCCGTTGGTATACGAAAATGCAGGTGCCTACGTGGAATTATATTGCGGTACATGTTTATGGGACGGTGAGGATCGTCGAAGGGGAGGAGCTGAGGGCTGCTCTGACACGATTGATCGATACTTATGAGCAGCATATGCCCAGGCCGGTGACGATTGGGGAGATACCGGAGAAGACAGTGAGTGATGACATGAGGGGGATAGTTGGGTTTGAGATCAGCATGGATGATGTGCAGGCTGCGTATAAGCTTAGTCAGAACCGGGATGAGCAGAGTTATCACCAGGTTATCGAGGAACTGGGTAAGGGGGATGAGACGGCCAGGGCGGTGGCGGAGGAGATGAAGGGGCGGAAGCCGGAGTGAGGGAGGCTTGGAAAATTATCTTATTTTTGGCGTATGACACGCCAGCAGCTAGTAACCCGGATCCGGTCGACAGGTACTTATCTTTGTGTTGGATTGGATTCGGATCGTACAAAAATTCCTCCCCATCTTTTATCATATGCTGATCCGGTGTACGAGTTCAACCGGCGGATCATCGATGCTACAAAGGATCATTGTGTGGCGTATAAGATCAATACGGCCTTTTATGAGGCGGATGGAGTGAAGGGTTGGGAGACCATGGAAAAGACGGTCAATTATATTCCTGCCACGCATTTTAAAATTGCCGATGCCAAGCGCGGCGATATCGGTAATACTTCTTCGCAGTATGCGCGGGCTTTTTTCGAGACACTTGCTTTTGATGCCATCACTGTTGCACCATATATGGGTGAGGATAGTGTACGGCCTTTTCTTGAGTACAAAGATAAATGGACCATATTGCTGGGGTTGACGTCGAATTCGGGATCGAAGGATTTTGAGTTGCAGCCTGCGGGGGATAACCTGTTGTATGAGCGGGTGCTGACGACGGCTGCGGGTTGGGGCAGCCCGGATAACCTGATGTTTGTGGTCGGTGCGACGCAGGCGGATGCGTTCAGGAATATCCGGCAGCTGACACCGGATCATTTTTATCTTGTTCCCGGTGTTGGTGCGCAGGGGGGGAGTTTGGAAGAGATATCGAAACAGGCCATGAATAAGGAGGTGGGGTTGCTGGTGAATGCGAGCAGGGCCGTGATATTTGCGTCGGGTGGGGAGGATTTTGGAGAAGCGGCCAAGGCGGCTGCGGATGCATATCACCGGGAGATGAAGGGGTATTTGGAAAACTATGTTAGCCCAGGCTCGATCAGGAATTTTATTTGATGGCTTATAGCAATTAGAGAATGGTCGCGGAGGCTGGAGTTTAGACAGTTGCGGGCGCTGCTGACGGCGCGGGCTCGATAAATTCCTTTTCACTTTTTGCGATGACCAGGGTGGCGACGCCATTGCCGATGATATTGGTTATCGCCCGGGCTTCGCTCATAAATTTATCTACGGCCAGTAAGAAGGCGAGTCCTTCGACGGGGATCTTTTGGATGGCGGTGAGGGTGGACGCGAGCACGATGAAGCCACTGCCGGTGACGCCTGCTGCGCCTTTGGAAGTGACCATGAGGATGCCGAGGATGGTCAGCAGCTCGCCGGTTGTCAATTGGACATTATACAGTTGGGCCAGGAAGATCGTAGCCATAGAAAGATAGATCGATGTGCCGTCGAGGTTGAAGGAATAACCTGTCGGTACGACGAGTCCTACAACGGGTTTACTGCAGCCCATCTGCTCCAGGCGGACCATCAGGGATGGCAGAGCCGCTTCGGAAGAGGAAGTGCCCAGGACAATGAGAATTTCTTCGCGGATATTTTTTAAGTAGGTAAAGATGTTGAGCCTGAAGTAACGCAGGATCGATCCCAGGACGATGATGACAAAGAGGATCATGGTGGCGTAGACGGAGGCCATGAGTTTTGCGAGGGGTATGAGGGTGCGGATGCCGAATTTGCCGATCGTGAAGGCCATGCCGCCGAAAGCGCCGAGGGGGGCGAGGTACATGACATATTTGAGGAGGAGGAAGACGAATTTTGTGGCGGTGTGGACCCAGGCGATTATTTTGTCACGGGTGCCTGGGATCGTTTGGGGGACGGGAGAGATGGGAGTATCGAGGTCGTCGTCATCGTCTTCGAACAGGCTACGGCGAGGTTGAACCATCCGGACGGATGAATGATTGGGAAGAAGGCTGATGATAATGCCTGCGAGGATGGCCAGCACCAGCACCTGAAGGGTCAGGTTTGTTTGGAAGAATTGCAGCCAGTCGAAGCCTTTTGCTCCCTGTTTGACATATTTGGAGGCGTCCTGGATGGGGAGGCCGGTCTTGTCGATCTTACCCGGTTGGATGATGTAAGCCATGGCGATGCCGATGGCAAGCGAAAGAGTGGTGACGACTTCGAAGTAGATCAGAGATTTAAAGCCGATGCGGCCTACTTTTTTGAGATCGCTCATGCCGCTGATGCCGGAGACGATGGTGAGGAAGATGATGAAGGGGATGAAGAGCTTGACGAGGGCGATGAACCAAACGCCCAATGGTTCTGTCTTTATGGCGACTGCGGGTGCGAAATAGCCGAGCAGTACGGCTGCTACCAGCGCGATGAGGACGATAAGAGTGAGATGGCGCGAGAGGCCGTTGAAAAAACGGGAGATGGGGGATTGGGATTCACCATCCTGGTGACCTGCAGCCGGATGGGCTGCAGTGGCGGGCGCTGTGGTAGAAGAATGTGATCCGGATTGCGGCATGAAAGATCGGCTCATAGTGACTCTAAGATATGGTAAAACCGGTGGACATCTTCAAAGGAATTATAGAGAGGGGCGGGGGCGACCCGTACTACGCCGGGCTCACGGTAATCCACCACTACTCCTGCGTCGATGATCTTTTGATGAATGGCTTTTGCCTGTGCTTTGAAGTATAGTGATAGTTGCGCTCCTCTGCGATGGGGTTCTGCGGGTGTGAGGATCTCGAAGTCCAGGTTATTCAGGCTTTTTAATAGTTGGAACAGGTAGCCGGTGAGCTCCCGGCTTTTGGCCTGGAGGTTTTCGATGCCGGCTTCTTCAAAGAGGGCAAGGGAGGATCTCAGGGAGACCATGTTGAAGACCTGGGCGGTGCTCATGCTCCAGCCTTCGGCGGTTGGTTTGGGCACAAAACCTTTTTCCATTTTAAAACGACTGGCTTCGTCGTTGCCCCACCAGCCACCGAGGCGGATAAGGTCTTTATTGCGGGCGTATCTTTCATGTACAAAGGCGCCCCCTGCTGCACCGGGGCCGCCGTTGAGGTATTTATAGGAACACCATACGGCGAAGTCGACGTTCCAGTCGTGGAGGCGCAGGGGGGCATTGCCTACGGCATGGGCGAGGTCGAAGCCGGCGATGGCTCCTGCTTTGTGAGTGGCGGCGGTGATGGCTGCCATATCAAATAGCTGCCCGGTATAATAGTTGATGCCGCCGAGCAGGACGAGGGCCAGGGAGTCTTTGTGCTGATCGATGATCTGAAGGATATCTTCTTCGCGGATCGTCTTCTCGCCTTCGCGCGGGCCGATCTCGATGATGGAGTCGCCGGGGGCGCCATGGAATTTTACCTGGGTCTCCAGCGCGTATTGGTCGGAGGGGAAGGCGCCGGCTTCCATCAGTATCTTATAGCGGGTCGAGGTAGGGCGGTAGAAGGTCAGTAATAAGAGATGCAGGTTGACGGTGAGGGCGTTCATTACCGTGACCTCGTCTTCCAGGGATCCTACGATGCGGGAGAGGGCCGGACGGAGGGATTGGGGATAGGTCATCCAGGGGTTGTGGGCGTGCCAGTAGCCGTCGATGGCGATGTCCTGCCAGTCTTTGAGCTCCTGCTGCATGTAGTCCGCGGTCTGGCGGGGCTGGAGGCCGAGGGAGTTTCCGCAGAAATAGATGGCGTCGGCGCCGGGGGCCGCGTGGGGGTTGGGTGCGGCGTTGTGAAGGGTAGCTTTGGACCGGGGAAAATAAAACCGGGAGCGAAAGCTGCTGAGCTTGTCTTCCCGGTCTTTTTGCTGTGCATATTCCAGCGTCGGTTCGATCATATGTTGTTGCTGCATTCCTTTGGTTTTGGAGCAGCAAGATAAGATTTTACCAGGGAGATGGTTAAGTAGTGATCAATTCAATAGGATCAGCAGTTAGGTTGTGATTGGTGGAGTGGTCATTGGGTTGCCTGGTCGTTTTTGTCTCTTCTTTTTCTTCGTCTATGTCCTTATCCTTGTTCTTGTGTTTTTCGCCCTGGTCCCGGCCCTGGCCGCTGTAGGAGAGGCGTACTGTTCCGAAGCTGCTTTTGATCTTTATCTTGGCGCGGCCTTCGCCGGCTCTTCCGCTGTAGTCCTTGTCGAATTTGGGGCCATAGTCATTTTCATCCGATTCCTTGTCCTCGTTGATATTGAAGCTGCTTTCGTTGCGGAAGCTGCCAAAGCTGGTGTGCACGTCAAAGTCGGCGGACAGGCTTTTTTCGACTACCATACGGACCGTGGAGTAGGATTCGAAGAGGTTCAGCTCCTTGATATTGTCGGCGACATTGAATTGAACATTGCCGGAGAATTCGCTGGTGATCTTTACGTCACCATTTACCTTGCCGATGCGGGACTGGTCGTTGTACTTGAAGATGACCCTGCCGTTATTTACCTCGGTAATAAAGGCCTTTCCAAATTCCACGTCTATAAGGTCCACGTTGTCGAGCTTACCGGTATTGAGGCTGCCGAACTTGCTGGTCAGCGAGACGAGCCCTTTGAAGTCGCCGATCTCGGTCTTGCCGAAGCTGTTCTCTATCTCCAGCCGGTTGCCGGTGGGCATGTGAATGACATAGTCGATGTAGAAGGATCTTTCGCCTTCGTTGCGTTTGTTCTTGCCACCGCTGTTGATCTCGTCGACGTTGGTCTTAAAGGAGATGGTATGGCCGTCCTTCGAGTCTTTTACATCCAGCTTGTCCATGATCTCCTGTGCTCGTTCCTCCGTAGCTGCGCGGGCGCCAATTTCGATGTCTACGGTGATCTCGTTCCTGTCCCAGGTGCTGACAGCTACGTTGCCGAACTGGTTGTCAATTTCCAGCTTGTCATCGGCCGTGACCGGATAGGATTTATTGATCAACCGTTGTTTCTTTACTTGCTGAGCGAGGCTAAGCACCGGAGCAGATAAGACGAGAAAAAGGGCAATAGAACTAAACAGTCTTATATGCTTTTTCATATTCTGATTTTTTTGAATGATTGATTTGCTTGATGATCTCGAGCTGATGATTCAGTAGTTCCATCTGCAGTTGGAGGTTCTGTAACATCGCTTCCAGTAATTGTTCGCGATTGGGGTTGGTTGGCAGCTGTTCCCGGAGGCTACGATAGACACTATCCAGCTTGTTGACATCCAGTGCGAACTGCTTGTATAATAAAGGTTCGTCCTTTTCTATGGTTTTTAGCTCCTTATGCCTGATCTCCACGAGTTTTGCATAGTGGTACATTTCTTCGCTGAGGGAAGACTGGAGGTCCTGGCCGGCCTTTGGGTCCTTGTTGTCGCCGGGGCGGATGGCAGCCAGTGCAGAAGTATCGGACGATGGGTTAGCAACGGCTGGCTTTGTCTGCGCCAGGTTGGCGGCGTTTTTTGCAGACGTGTCAGAGGGGTTTACAGTTGCCTGGCTATCGGGATTTGCCGGGTTAGCAGCGGTCGTCTGTTTGCCCGGGTTGGGCTTTTGGGCGAAATCGAAGTCTGTGCTTATCATGGTCTTTCCCCTCATGAAGTACTTGTCTACGCCCACGATCAGGAGCAGGACGGCGGCGGCAGCTGCGCTCCATTTAATCCAGCGAACGGGGATCTGGACCACGCTGGTCTGTTTTTTTTTGTCTTTGTCGGGATCCATTTCCCGGCTGATCTTTTCCCAGATCTTATTATCCGGCTCCTCGGAGTCAAACTCCTCCCGATGGTCCCGGACAAAGTCTTCTAACCGGTTGTTCATGATATACCTTGTTTTATGTGCTGTAACAATTTTTGTTTGGCCCGCATGTACTGTGTTCTCACGGTAGCGTGCGTGACTTGCAGGATCTCTGCTATTTCTTCCTGGTCATATCCTTCGAACAGGTAGAGCGTCAGGACGGTCCGGTATCCGTTGGGCAGCAGCGTGACGGCTTTCTTAATGTCTTCTACCTTCATTTGGATCTCCTGTTCATCCATTCCCTGTTCTTCCGGGAGGTGACCGATATTTGTCTTTTCTATGTCGATAAGGTCCATTTTCCGCTTACGCAGATAGTTGATCGATTTGTTGATGACGATGCGTTTGAGCCAGGCCCCGAAAGTGGATTTATAATGAAAATCCTCCAGGGATCTGAATGCGTCTGTAAAAGCCTCCTGTGTCACATCCTCCGCATCGCCGGTATTGTTGACGATACGCAGGCTGGTGTTGTACATCGCCTTTACATATTTCTGGTATAACGCTGCATATGCCCGGGAGTCCCCCTGTTTGCATCGTTCCACCAATTCGTCGTGTAGTATTGGTTCAGTTATCTCCAATTCGGCTGTTTTAGCGTTCATGTGTCTGGCAGAGACGGGCTTTTTCCTGATCGGGCTCTCCTGGACGATGGTCTTTCCTGAGCCTTCTGCCGGGCTGGCCGCGCAGTCTCATGAATAAGTACACCGGCCTTTTCCGGATGTTGCATCCTTACCGGTGCTTTTCCTTATTTTAGCAGCAAATATTTGTTAAACCGCTCGCCATGGCTGCCACATCATCAAAAATAGATGTTTTTCAGAGTCCGGACTACTTCCAAGTGGATGATTTACTGACAGATGAGCATAAGTTGGTCCGGGAAAGCGTACGAAACTATGTAAAGAGGGATGTCTCTCCCATTATCGAGGATTATGCCCAGCGGGCGGAGTTTCCGCAGCAGATAGTCCGGCAGTTGGGGGACCTGGGATGTTTCGGTCCTACGGTCCCGGAACAGTATGGCGGCGGGGGCCTGGATTATATCAGCTATGGGCTGATGATGCAGGAGCTGGAAAGGGGGGATAGTGGCGTACGAAGTACGGCTTCGGTACAGGGTTCGCTGGTGATGTTCCCTATTTACGAGTATGGCAGCGAAGAGCAGCGGCAGAAATACCTGCCAAAGCTGGCCAGTGGTGAATGGCTGGGTTGTTTTGGCCTTACGGAGCCCAATCATGGAAGTGATCCCAGCGGTATGCTGAGCAATTTTAAAGATGCGGGGGATCATGTCATCCTGAATGGAAGCAAGATGTGGATCAGCAATGCCCCCTTTTCGCAGGTGGCGGTGGTCTGGGCAAAAGATGAAGAGGGGGTGATCCGGGGGTTGATCGTCGAAAGGGGGATGGAGGGGTTTACCACTCCTACCACGCATGGAAAATGGAGTTTGCGGGCTTCGGCTACGGGGGAGCTTGTTTTTGACCATGTAAAAGTGCCAAAAGCGAATATTTTACCGAATATAAAGGGGTTGAAGGGGCCGCTAAGCTGTCTGACCAAGGCCCGTTATGGGATTGCCTGGGGGGTCGTGGGGGCGGCGATGGATTGTTATGATACCGCGCTGCGTTACAGCAAAGAGCGGGTGCAATTTGACCGGCCGATCGGCGGGTTTCAGCTGCAGCAGAAGAAGCTGGCGGAGATGGTGACCGAGATCACGAAGGCCCAGCTGTTGAACTGGAGACTGGGGAGTCTGATGAATGAGGGGCGTGCGACGCCGGCGCAGGTGTCGATGGCCAAACGGAATGGATGTGAGATCGCGGCGCAGATCGCCCGGGATGCGCGGCAGATGCTGGGGGGAATGGGGATCACGGGTGAGTACCCGATCATGCGGCATATGATGAATATTGAGAGTGTGATCACTTATGAGGGGACACACGATGTACATTTGCTGATCACAGGAATGGATGTCACGGGTTTAAATGCATTTAAATGAAAATATTCCTAATAGGGTTTATGGGATCCGGCAAGACACATTGGGGCAGACATCTCTCGACAAAACTGGGGATACCTTTTTATGACCTGGATAGTGTCATCGTAGAGAACGAGGGGAAGAGCGTATCGGAAATTTTTTCGGAGAAGGGGGAAGAGTATTTTCGTTATACCGAGAAGGAGACGTTGGAAGAGATTGCGGTGAGGCATGAGAGTTTTATCCTGTCCTGTGGTGGGGGGACGCCCTGTTTCTTCAACAATATCGAGTTTATGAAGAAGAATGGGAAGGTCATCTGGCTGAATACTTCGGTGGAGATGCTGAAGCAGCGGCTGGCGAGGGAAAAGATGAGCCGGCCATTGATCAGCGAGGTGGATGACGAGGACCTTCGGCGGTATATTATCCGGAAGCTGAGCGAGCGGAGGATGTATTATCAGCAGGCTGATCTGACGGTGAATGAGGAGAATACGAACCTGGAGGAGCTGATCCAGCTGTTGTTGAATAACGACCAGGAGCCGGACAGGATGAAGGAGGAGATATGAGGGCTGCGGAGGAGGATATGTGTTTGGGGAAAAATTGAAGTTGTATATACAAATTCGAATTTACAATACGCTATGAACAAGAGTTTTCTTTCAATAGCCGCTTTACTTGGCGCACTTTCTGTGGCCCTGGGGGCATTCGCGGCGCATAAGTTGCGCGACCTGACCAGTCCTGATACGGTGGCTATTTTTGAGACGGGGGTGAGGTATCAGTTCTATCATGTGTTTGCGCTGTTGTTTGTGGCGTTCCTGTCTGAGAAGATCCATAATAAATGGATGATCTGGGCGGGGAATTGTTTTATCATGGGGATCGTGCTTTTTTGCGGGTCGTTGTATGTGCTGACTGCGCTGGCGATCGCGGAGAGTGCGCACAGGACACTGGCCGGGGCGATGACGCCGGTGGGTGGGGTGTTCTTTATTTTGGGCTGGGTGTTCCTTTATCTTGGGGTGGCGAAGAAGGGGGAGGATAACCGAAAGTAGTGAAGCTCTGATTGGGCGGCGCCGGATTGTGAGGTCAGAGAGCCAGGTAGAAGGTGGTGCGGGTGCCGTCGGAGTTTTCGATGTTGAATTCGCCGTCTATGGAGGCCATTCGTTTTTTCATGTTGTTGAGGCCATTTCCGAATTTCCGCAGTTTCTCCATATTTATTCCGACTCCGTCGTCCTGGATCTCGATGATCAGCCGGCTGTTGACGGTGACGTTGATGCGGACGACCGAGCTCTGCGAATGCTTAAGCACATTATTGAGGGCTTCTTTTACGGAGAGGAAGATGTTGCGTCTTTTTTCGCCGCTGATCTCGCGGGGCGGGATAGTCGCGGGCATGCTGAAATAGCAGTCGATAGTGGTGTTCTCGAAGAATTCTACGGCGTAGGAACGGATATAGGCCACGAGGTTTTCGATGCTGTCGTTGGAGCTGGTCATTGTCCAGATGATAGCGTTCATCTTATTGAGCAGCTCGTTGGCTGAGTTGGAGATCTTTTCTATTTCGGGGAGGGTCTGGTCCTTCATTTTGCTTTTTACGATCTCGCTCATGAGCCGGATCGCTGTTACGCCGGAGCCAAGTTCGTCGTGCATATCAACGGAGATACGGTTCCGTTCGTCCTGTTTGGCTGCCAGGACGGCTACCTGTTTTTCCATTTCCTTACGTTCTGTTTCCAGCTTTAGCTTCTCTTCCTTCTGGATGCTGCTGATGATCTCCATTTTGTTCTTGTAGGTCAGGGCAAAGAGGAAGAAGAGCAGCTCGATGGTGATGCCTCCTTCGTAATAGAACAGGGCCAGGTTGAGAACGGAAGTACCTTTTACCAAATGGAAGTTGGTGGTGATCATAAGCTGTGAGACGATGGACAGGAGGCAGAGGGAGAC
Source organism: Puia sp. (assembly GCA_035492595.1). Lineage (GTDB taxonomy): Bacteria > Bacteroidota > Bacteroidia > Chitinophagales > Chitinophagaceae > Puia. The sequence goes on along the minus strand of DATJJA010000016.1, from coordinate 30,709 downwards.
GTTCCCCATGACGATGTAGTTCATCAGCTGGTTGTGATAGGTCAGGCCTTTTAAGATAAATAGCAGGGAGATGATGAGGAGGAGTATCTTGGTGGCGTTTTCGATCGTATTGGCGATCCGGAAGTCGGGAGACAGGAAGTAAAAGACGATATACAGCCCCATCAGGGTTGTAATGGCCAGGGAGCCCCAGAAGAGGATGCGGTCCAGGGCCTTGTAGTTCTTGCTGGTCTCGAGGAATTTCCGGTGAAAAATAATGTAACAGATATATCCGACCGAGAATATGATGTTGTCGAGGAAGCTTTCAAAGAAATAATTGAACGAGGTGGTTGCCTGGTGGAGGGTGGATTTGAGGAACAGGAGGATGCTGATACAGAGCGAATAGCCCACATAGTAGAGAAATTCGGGTTTTCGGCTTTGGATGTATTCGCTGGTTGCGTAAAAGATCATCATCAGCATGATCCCGGCGAAGAGATTGGTGATGACGTCGATATTGGTCTTGTTCTTATGCGTGAGCATGATACCCTGCTGGACCAGGGAGTCGCGGGTAAGCGTGGGGTTGATGGAGTTGGTAGGGGCCTTGATAAAAGATACTACGGCAAAGAAGGTGGCGTTCTCATGGGGCCCAAGCTTAATTTGCCGGTAGCCGAGGCTATCGGGGTCATTGGCCAGGACGACGGCTATCGGCGTTACTTTTGGCGGAGCGGGGGCCTGATCGACCAGTTTATAGAGATCGATGGTGTCCATGAAGTAACCGGGGCAGTAAAAGGCGCTTTGCGGCAGGTCGCTGCTGTTGGTTAGTGTAAAGCGCAGGACGGTCTTTTTATTGACCGTACCCGGGGAAATAAAGTGTTGGAATTTTTTTGTTCCTTTCTGGTAAGGAAGGAAGGGCAGCTGAGCGATGGAAATGGTCCGGTTATTGGAAAAATAGTAGTAGGTGTTTTCCTGGAGTGAATTCAGGAGGCCGGTCTTCGCGAGATCGGCAATGGGTGGATCAGGCATATTTTGGGCCTGGTTATCAAGGTGGAAAGCCAGTAAAATGAAGCAGAAACAGGCTGTCCGGAGAAGCAGGAACAGGTTTTGTCGGGAGATTGCCGGCATGGCTCTTAACAGGGAGTTTTTTTAAAGGTAAACTAAATAATTTTAATATTGGGGTCGTGTGAACCCTGACGCAATTATTATCTTTGTACCCATGGCAAACCGACTTAAGTCAAAGAAGAGCCAGGCGCCTGATTCAGACAAGCTGAAGCCTGAAAAGGAATCCCAGGTAACAGTGAAACAGATCGTAAAAGATGAACGTACCCACAAGATCGCAGGGGCTGTCTTCCTTTTGCTGGCCGTCTTTCTTTTTATAGCGTTCACGTCCTACCTGTTTACCTGGAAAGAAGACCAGGATAAAGTTTTTCACGGTGCTTCCATTTTATTGCCTTCTTCGAATGTGAAGGTAACAAATCTGCTGGGCAATCTTGGGGCCCTGATCTCGCACGAATTCTTTTACAAGGGGTTTGGGCTGGCTTCCTATTTATTTTGTTCCTTTTTTTTTATAGTAGGGGTAAATCTGTTGCTGACGCGTCGTGTTTTTTCCATACCGCGTAATCTCCGGTATGTGCTGACGGGTCTGATCTATTTCTCCGTTGCATTTGCGTTTGTCACCCAGGGGAGTGGTTTTCCCTGGGGGGGAGCGGTGGGGGATATGATCGGCGAGTGGCTGACGCGGTTCCTGGGTTGGATCGGTACGGCGGCTTTATTGCTGGTAGCGGGGCTGGCGTATTTTATCTGGAGATTCAACCCGGTCTTTAAGATGCCTGCACGCAGGGAGAAGGCGTTGGCAGCGGCGCCGGAGCCTGTAGTGGTGGAGCCGCCGGTGAAGCCGGAGAAGGGCAAGGGGAAGAAGGGGGCAGGCGCGAAATTATTTGTGGACGAGGAGTTCAGCCAGGGCAAGGGGAATGTGCTGAAAGAGGAAAGTGGTGTGGTGGCTTTGGCTCCGCCGCCGGCGGAGGCTGCCCAGCCGGAGATAGAGTTTACGGTTACGGAGAGGGAGCCTGAAGAAGAGCCCGTCGTGGAAGAGCCGGTTGAAGAGCAGGAGGATCTGGATGAAGAGCCGGGTGAGGAGCCTGCGCCACCGTTGAGTATCCCGCCGCTGGTGAAGCCGACTGTTTCGGGTGGTTTGGAGCTGGAGATTAAGACTCCGGAGGCTGAGGTAGGGGATGAGACGGCAGAGGAAGCACTGGTTAGGGAGGCTATGCCGGATTATGAACCTACGCTGGACCTGCGGGATTATAAATATCCATCGCTGGACTTGCTGGAGGCGCATGGAAGCGAGAAGATCGTCCAGGACCCTTCAGAGCTGGAGGCTAATAAGAATCAGATCATCAACACGCTGAAGAACTATGATATCGCCATTTCGAAGATCAGCGCTACGGTAGGCCCGACGGTGACCTTATATGAGATAGTGCCGGCTGCGGGTGTCAGGATCTCCCGGATCAAGAACCTGGAGGATGATATTGCGTTGAGTCTGGCTGCGCTGGGGATACGTATTATCGCTCCGATCCCCGGGAAGGGTACGATCGGTATCGAGGTGCCGAATGTGAAGAAAACGGTGGTGAGTATGCGTACGCTGCTGTCTTCGGAGAAGTTTCAGCATAGTCCTTTTGCGCTGCCGATCGCCATCGGGAAGAAGATCGACAATGAGAATTTTATCGTGGACCTGGCCGCGATGCCTCACCTGCTGATGGCGGGGGCTACGGGTCAGGGTAAGTCGGTGGGTTTGAATGCTATATTGGTCTCGTTGCTTTATAAAAAACATCCCTCCCAGCTGAAGCTGGTGCTGGTGGACCCCAAAAAAGTGGAGCTCAGCATTTACCGGGTCATCGAAAAGCATTTTTTGGCCAAGCTTCCGGGCGAGGAAGAGGCGATCATCACGGATACCAAAAAGGTGGTTCATACTTTAAATGCCTTGTGTATAGAGATGGACAACCGGTATGATCTGTTGAAGGAGGCCAATGCGAGGAATATCAAGGAGTATAATGAGAAGTTCATCAAAAGGCGTCTCAACCCGCAGAAGGGGCATCAGTATCTGCCTTTTATTGTGCTGGTTGTGGATGAGTTCGCGGATCTGATCATGACTGCGGGCAAAGAGGTGGAGATGCCGATCGCCAGGTTGGCTCAGCTGGCGCGTGCCGTGGGAATACATCTTATCATTGCGACACAGCGTCCGTCGGTCAATATCATTACCGGTACGATCAAGGCCAACTTTCCGGCCCGTATCGGGTTTAAAGTTTCTTCGAAGATAGATTCCCGTACTATTCTCGATGCGGGTGGTGCTGATCAGCTTATCGGGAAGGGTGATATGCTCATCTCTTATAATGGGGAGATCACGCGTCTTCAGTGTGCCTTTGTCGATACGCCGGAGGTGGAGGAGATCACTCAGTTCATTGGAAAGCAGCGTGGGTATCCTGAGGCGTATAAGTTGCCGGAGTATGTGGATGAGAATGATAAGGAGGCGAAGGATTTTGATCTGGGCGACCGGGACCCGCTTTTTGAGGAGGCTGCGAGGCTTATCGTCATGAACCAGCTGGGTTCTACTTCACTGATCCAGCGTAAGATGAAGCTGGGTTATAACCGGGCGGGCCGGCTGATGGATCAGCTGGAGGCGGCTGGTGTGGTAGGGCCGGGACAGGGGAGTAAGCCGAGGGATGTGCTGATCAGGAGTGAGATGGAATTGGATCAGTATTTGAATCCGTAGAGATTTGGCGCTGCTTGTGTGCCAGTTGGACTAATTTTAAGACACTTTTAATGCAATCATGACTACATTTGCGGCGAATAGCTCTGCGGGGCTTACGACGGCTTGACTTTGAGGTGATGTGGGGGTTTTGCCGGTTTGCGAGGCTTTGCAGATAACTCCGAGAAATACTGACCTAAAATAAAAAAAATGAAAGTAAGAAGTAAGTCCTTCCTTATGAGCGTTGTGCTGGGTAGTTGTTTTTTTATGGCGCAGGCGCAGAATAACAGCCTTGGTAAGAATGATCCCGATGCGAAGAAAGTATTGGATGGGCTTAGTGCTAAACTAAAGTCGTTCAAGGCTGTGCAGTCTGCTTTTACCCTGAAGGTGGAGGATTCGAAGGGGAAGCTGCAAGGCAGCAAGAGCGGCACGATCTATTTAAAAGGCAGCAGGTATCATGTGAGTGTGGTTGGCGGCCAGGATATTTTTAGCGATGGGAAGGATATATGGACTTATGATAAATCTTCGAATGAGGTGACGATAACGAAGGCTGATCCTTCTACGCAGACGATCAGTCCGGATAAGATCTTTACGAATTTTTACGACAAGGATTTTTTGTATAAGCTGAATGGGGAAAGCAAGATAGGGGCACGTGTTGTGCAGGAGGTGGAGCTGACGCCGACAGATAAGACGAAGAATTTTTTCAAAGCGCTTCTTTATATCGATAAGGCACAGCATACGCTGGTCAGCATCAAGTGGTTTGATAAGGGGGGGAACAGGTATACGCTGGAGACCAGCAAGATGAATGGGAATGCGGCGGTTACGGATGCGCAGCTGGCTTATAGCAAGACCAGGTTTCCGGGGGCTGAGGAGGTGGATCTGAGAAATTAGGTTGTGGGCGCGTCTAGCTGCCCCAGCGGAAAGTAGAGATGTCGAGACCAGCGAGGTCGAGGACGCGGTCGACTACGGTAGCGGCTACTTCGTCGATGGTTTTGGGGAGGCTGTAGAAGGAGGGGGTGGCGGGGCAGATGATGCCACCGGCGAGGGTTAGGGTTTCCATGTTACGGATATGTATAAGATTATAGGGGGTGTCTCTGACTACGCAGATGAGGCGCCTTCTTTCTTTCAGGACGACGTCGGCTGCGCGGGTGATGAGGTCGGAAGAGGAGCCGGAAGCGATGCGGCCCAGGGTGCCCATCGAGCAGGGGATAATGATCATCGTGTCATATTTGCCGGAGCCTGAGGCGAAGGGGGCATGGAAGTCGCGTTGAGAGAAGACGGGGTAATCAAACTTATTATAGGATTCGTTTCCAAGCTCGGTGCGCCATACTTCACGGGCGTTGTCTGTCATGACTACCGATACGGCTTCCCACTGCTGTTGGATGGCGGAGAGCTTTTCCAGTAAGAGTCTTGCGTAGATGGATCCGCTTGCGCCGGTGATGGCAACGACAATTTTGTGCATGATTTAACCGTTAGTTTTTTGCCAGTTGGTATTTAAGCTGGTAATTTTATAACGGGTTACAAAAATACTATGGAAAGGTCGAAAGCTTCTTTTTTATTGCCGGTTTTGCTGGTGGGTGCGCTGGTGCTGGTTTTGGCCGGTGCGCGGAAGCCGGATATCGGGGCGGCTTTGGGAAGTGGGAAGAGTGGGGATGAGGTGAAGGCTGCGGCGACGGCTTTGGGTAGTGGAAGAAGTGGGGATGGAGAGGATAGGGCAAAGGCGGAGGCTATTTCGTGGATGACGATAGAGCAGGCTGAGGGGAAGTTAAAGGAGGCGGGCAGGCCGCTGATCATCGATCTTTATACCAATTGGTGCGGATGGTGCAAGCAGATGGACAGGAAGACCTATTCGAATAAGCAGGTCGCAGCATATCTCCAGGAGAAGTTCTATACGGTCAAGATGGATGCTGAGACGCGTGCGACTATCAACTGGGCGGGGAAGACCTACAATTTTAATTCGCAGTACCGTGCCAGTGAGTTTGCGTTGTATCTGACACATGGACGGCTGGAATTTCCTACTACAATCTTTATCGTACCGGGCGAGGAACCTCAGGCTATTCCCGGGTATATGGAGCCTAAAGAACTGGAAATACTGGTAAAGTATTTCGGGGAGGGCGAGTATAAGACTACTTCGTTTGACGTATATCAAAAAAAATTCAGGGCGAGCTGGTAGACCTGTGCTTTGCGGGATTTCCACTTAGCTGATGGGGATGCCGGCTTCGGAAGATGGTTTCGGGGCAATTCACTATAACGATTTAGCTCTGATACGTTCCGCGTATGCCTCTAAAGGATTATCTGTAGACCCAGGGCTTGATCTAAATCAAGTTAATCCAAACATCCAAAAAAAAATTTGTTTGTACTTCTTCTGTTTCAATGCGAACACCTTACCTTTGTTTTTTCATAGGATAAGGTTTAATGGTTAATGGTATTTGATTAGTGCAGCCCCGCTTTGGCGGGGCTTTTTTTTTGCCCAAACCGGGCTATTTTGCCCTATGACCCGCGCTGAATTTCTTTACTGTAATCTAAGAAAAAACCCCAGGCCTTGCGGGCCCGGGGCAAATGATTACTATTATTTAATCTACAGGTTTAGGCCTCAGCCATGTCAGGGATAGCCTGTACCTTATAGTCGCCTGCGTCCAATTTCTTTTTGGTGGCCCGGAATGCTTCCAGTGTCCTTTGGATGTCTTCGTCGGTATGAACGGCTGTCGGTACCAGGCGATAGATGATATGTCCTTTCGGGATGACGGGGTAGACCACGATCGAGCAGAAGATGTTGTGATTTTCCCGCAGGTCCATTACCATGGCGGTTGCTTCGGGCACGTCCCCCTTCATATAGACGGGGGTGACAGGAGAATCGGTCTTGCCGATGTCGAAACCGCTGTCTTTCAGACCTTTTTGCAGTTTGTTCACCACATCCCAAAGTTTCTTACGCATTTGTGGCTGAGTGCGAAGCAGCTCAAGCCTTTTCAGATTGCCGATGGTGATGGGCATTGGAAGGCTTTTGGCGAAGATCTGGGAGCGGGTGTTGTAACGGATATAGTCGATAATGGCTTTGTCTCCGGCCATGAAGGCGCCGATCGAAGCCATGGATTTGGCGAAAGTGGAGAAGTAGAGGTCGATGTCGTCCTGAACGCCTTGTTCTTCGCCTGCGCCGGCACCTGTTTTGCCGAGTGTGCCGAAGCCATGTGCGTCGTCTACAAGAAGACGGAATTCATATTGTTTTTTGAGGGCGGCGATCTCTTTGAGCTTGCCCTGGTCGCCGGCCATACCGAATACGCCTTCTGTGATGACGAGGATGCCGCCGGTGTTCTGTTTTTCGATAAGGGCGGTGGCGCGTTGAAGCTGTTTTTCGCAGTCTTCTATATCGTTGTGCTTGAATACGTAGCGGTGGCCGGGGTGGAGACGGAGTCCGTCGATGATGCAGGCATGGCTTTCGGCGTCATAAACGATGACGTCGTGGCGGCCGCAGATGGCGTCGATGGCGCTCATAATGCCCTGGTATCCGTAATTGAACAAAGTGGCATCTTCCTTTTTTTCAAAGGCGGCCAGTTCGTTCTCCAGTTGTTCGTGATAGTTGCTGTTTCCGCTCATCATACGAGCGCCCATGGGGGCTGCCATGCCGAATTTTGCGGCGGCTTCTGCGTCGACTTTACGTACTTCGGGATGGTTTGCAAGGCCAAGATAATTGTTGAGGCTCCAAACTATTTTTTCTTTTCCGCGGAAGTTCATCCGGCTGCCTATCTCACCTTCCAGTTTCGGGAAGGCAAAATATCCATGCGCGCGCTCCCTGTGTTGACCTATCGGCCCATTGTGTTTGACTAATTTTTCAAAGATATCTGCCATATTATGAAATTATTAAGGTTCATATTGCCGCAAAAATAACGCATTTGACGTTGTCTCAATCCAATACTTTTGCGCAAAATTTTGCTTAATGAGAAAGCCCCTGGTGAACGGCGTCAGCTCTTTTTTATTGCTGTTATTGTTTGCAGCCTGTCAGCCCAAACATTCTGATACTGTTGCAAGACCCAGACTGGTAGTGGGTATCGTGGTAGATCAGATGCGTTGGGACTATCTGTATCGCTACTATGACAGATATGGCGAAGGCGGGTTTAAACGGTTGATGCATCATGGCTTCAGCTGTGATAATACGATGATCAATTACCTTCCTGCATTTACCGCGGTGGGTCATACCTGTGTCTTTACGGGCAGCGTTCCCGCCTTTAGCGGTATCAGCGGTAATGACTGGGTCGAGCAGGCGACGAATCAGCGGATGTATTGTACAGATGACAGTACGGTGAAGGGGGTAGGCGCGGATGATCCCGAGTCGAAGGAGGGGAAGATGTCGCCGCGGAATCTCCTTGTTTCCACTATCACGGATGAGATGATGATGGCCGATAATTTCCGGTCGAAGGTGGTGGGTGTTTCGCTGAAGGACCGGGCGGCTATTTTGCCTACGGGTCATACGGCTACGGGAGCGTTCTGGCTGGAAGATTCAACGGGGCGTTTCATCACGAGCAGTTATTACATGACGCATTTGCCGGCCTGGGTGGATTCCTTCAATAAAAAAGGGTATGTGGCGCAGTATATGAAGGGGGGCTGGAATACGCTGTATCCGAAGAGTACTTATGGCCAGAGCGATACGGACGATCAGCCTTATGAGGGGAAATTCAAGGGGGATAGCACGACGGCTTTTCCGCATAACCTGGATTCTTCCTACAAGGTGGCGAAGAACAGCTTCAGAACTACGCCTTTTGGGAATACTATCACGCTGGATTTCGCCAAAGAGGCGGTAGCCGGTTATGACCTTGGGAAGGATGATTTTACGGATTTTTTGACGATCAATTGTGCCTCAACGGATTATGTCGGGCATCAGTTTGGGATCAATGCCATCGAGATAGAGGATACTTATCTGCGGCTGGACAAGGAGCTGGGGGATTTCTTTTCCTATTTGGATGAGAAGGTAGGGAAGGATCAGTATACGGTGTTTCTGACGGCGGACCATGGGGCTGCTCACGCCGTCTGGTACTCGCAGAATCACGATATTCCGGCCGATTATTTCAATACTACCGCTGTTATCGACGGATTGAATGGAGAATTGGCGAAGCAGTTCAATGTCAAAGGCATTGCGGACACCTGTTCGAACTACCAGATCACTTTTTCGCAGAAGGTGCTGAAGGAGCATAAGCTGGATTTTAACGCCGTCAAGAAGGCGTCTATCGAATGGTTGAGCCAGCAGCCGGGGGTGGAGTATGCTATTGATCTGTCGAAAGTAGGAGAGTCATCTGTGGCCGAGCCGGTCCGGAGCATGGTGATGAATGGGTATTATGCCCGCCGGAGTGGACCTATTCAATTGATACTCAATGCTGGGTGGTTCGAGGCCAATAAGAAGACGGGGACTACGCACGGGACATGGAATCCATATGATACGCATATTCCGTTGCTGTTCATGGGCTGGGGGATCCATCCGGGGCATACGAACCAGGTTGTTGATATGACGGATATTGCGCCGACTTTGGCGGCTCTTTTGCATATACAGATGCCGAATGGGTGTGTAGGGAAACCGATCCAGGAGGTATTAAAGCGGTAATTGGAGTACTAAAGCGGTAATTAGTGTTTCGATATTTTTTACGCTTAAAAGTTATAGAAATGTAACTTTTAAGCGCAAAAGAGCTAATGTTTGGCCTTCGGCCATCGAAACTGTGTTTCGATATTGGTAAAAAGGGTGAAATCGTTGGGAATTTCCGCCTATTTAGCGGACTTTTGCTGTTAGAAATTGGCCTGGTCAGGTAAATTTCCAATTTCGAAAGCGGATTGCTTAACTCTTGGGTTGGTAATTTGTTATCTATTAAATGCCGGAGGCATTTAGCCCGAAGGGCAATTATTAGACATTAAAAGCGAAAGTCATGATTACAGTATCATCTACAGCAAAAGAATATATCGCACAGCAGATGTCAGCACAACAGTCTGCTCCTGATACCTTTATACGGGTAGGAGTGAAGAGTGGGGGGTGTTCGGGCCTGGAATACAAGCTCGATTTCGATACGGTCCAGAAGGAAGGGGATCAGATCTTCGAGGACAAGGGGGTGAAAGTGGTAGTAGATATGAAGAGTTTGCTCTATTTGTACGGGACCGAGCTGGATTATTCCGGTGGTTTGAATGGTAAAGGGTTGACTTTCAATAACCCCAATGCTTCAAGAACCTGCAGTTGCGGGGAGAGTTTCTCGGTTTAGGTTAGTGGGATGAGTTGCAGTATCTTGCGTTCCGGTATTCAAGGTATATAAGTAATAATGTAGTTCTAACTATTATGGCCAACGACAACGAAATAATTGATAACATAGCCAACAAGGAGTATGAGTTCGGGTTTGTGACGGACATCGAGATGGACGTGGCGCCGGCTGGGCTTAACGAGGATACGATCCGTTATATCTCTGCGAAGAAGAACGAGCCGGATTGGTTATTGGATTGGAGATTGAAGGGTTTGCAGGCTTTCGGGCGGCAGAAGTTACCGGAGTGGCAGAACTTTCCTCTACCGAAGATCGATTTTCAGAAGATCTCCTATTATGCTGCGCCAAAGAGCAAGAAGAAGTACGATAGTCTTGACCAGGTCGATCCTGAGCTGCTGGCGACCTTTGAAAAGCTGGGTATTCCGCTGAATGAGCAGAAGGCGCTGGCTGGGGTAGCGGTGGACGTGGTTTTTGACAGCGTCAGTGTGACTACGACCTATAAAGAGAAATTAAAAGAGCTGGGGATCATCTTTTGCAGTTTTGGAGAAGCTGTAAGGGAGCATCCTGAGCTGGTGAAGAAGTATGTCGGTTCGGTGGTACCTCATTCCGACAATATATTTGCGGCGTTGAATGCGGCTGCTTTTTCCGATGGTTCTTTTGTATATATCCCGAAGGGCGTCAGGTGTCCGATGGAGCTGTCCACTTATTTCCGGATCAATACGGAGAATACGGGGCAGTTCGAACGCACGCTGATCATTGCCGATGAAGGCAGCTATGTCAGCTACCTGGAAGGTTGTACCGCTCCTATGCGGGATGAGAATCAGCTGCATGCTGCAGTCGTGGAGCTGATCGCCCTGGAGAATGCGGAGATAAAATATTCGACGGTCCAGAACTGGTATCCCGGGGATAAGGACGGGAAGGGCGGGATCTACAATTTCGTAACGAAAAGAGGGATCTGTAAGGGAGCCAACGCCAAGATCTCCTGGACCCAGGTCGAGACGGGTTCTGCCATCACCTGGAAGTATCCCAGTGTTATTTTACAGGGGGATAATTCTACCGGTGAATTTTATTCTGTGGCTGTTACGCGGAACAAGCAGATAGCCGATACGGGTACAAAGATGTATCATATCGGGAAGAATACGCGTAGCCGGATCATCTCCAAGGGGATCTCGGCGGGTCAGGGGCAGAACAGTTACCGGGGTCTGGTGCAGATAGGTCCGAAGGCCGATTCGGCGAGGAATTTCACACAGTGCGACTCTTTGCTGATCGGGGATCAGTGCGGGGCGCATACTTTTCCATATATCGAGTCAAAGAATAATACGGCGACGGTGGAGCATGAGGCGACGACTTCCAAGATCGGGGAGGACCAGATCTTTTATCTCAATCAGCGCGGGATCGATTCTGAGAAGGCGGTGGCGCTGATCATCAACGGGTATGCGAGGGAAGTGCTGAATCAGCTGCCGATGGAGTTTGCGGTCGAGGCGCAGAAGTTGTTGTCGATAACGCTGGAAGGGAGTGTGGGATAGGTTGTTGCGAACGAGCTCCTGCCGGTGGCAAGGGCGAAGTTCTATTTACAAAATATAAGACCAATATAAATGCTGATCATTAAAAATTTACACGCTGAGGTAGAGGGCAAGCAGATACTGAAGGGATTGAACCTGACGGTGAACGCAGGCGAAGTACATGCGATAATGGGACCCAATGGGGCCGGCAAGAGCAGTCTGGCTTCGGTGCTGGCTGGTAAGGAAAATTATGAAGTTACCGGTGGAGAGGTCATTTTTGAAGGGAAGGATCTGTTGGAGATGTCGCCTGAAGTAAGGGCGAGAGAAGGGCTCTTTCTGGCGTTTCAATACCCGATAGAGATCCCGGGTGTATCCAATATCAACTTTCTGAAGACGGCGCTGAGCGAGATCAGGGCATATAAGAATCTGCCTCCGCTGGATGCGAAGGCTTTTTTGCAGTTGTCGAAAGAGAAGCAGAAGCTGGTGGAGTTCGACGCCAAGCTGGTGAACCGTTCGCTGAACGAAGGGTTTTCCGGTGGTGAGAAGAAGCGGAATGAGATCTTTCAGCTGGCTATGCTGGAGCCGTCCCTTTCGATCCTTGATGAAACGGATTCCGGTCTGGATATCGACGCCCTTCGGATCGTCAGTAAAGGGGTCAATAAGCTTCGCTCGGAGAAGAATGCCTTTATCATTATCACACACTATCAACGATTGCTCGAGTATATCGTTCCTGATTTTGTACATGTGCTGTACGATGGCCGCATTGTGAAGTCGGGTACGAAAGAGCTGGCCCTGGAGCTGGAGGAGAAGGGGTATGACTGGCTCAGGGAGCAGGAGCCAAGTGAGTCGGCGGCGACTGTGTAGAGGCGCGGTGTTTGAGCGCTGTGCCGGGAGGGCTGCGCCGTTTGGGCGCGGCGACTGTGTAGGTAGAGGCGCGGTGCTGGTTGGGCGAGGTGCCTGTGGGTTTGGGTTGAGGGGGCCGTGCAGAGGATTATTTAATCGTTGTTTCAATTTAATCTATGACATCGCAACAGGATATTCCTTTATTTGATGAGGTCGTCAAAGGTTATAAGACCTTGTCGGCTTCGGGCGCGGATTCGGAGAGCAGTGATGTTCGCCGGGCCCGTCAGTTGGCGTGGGACCAGTTTCGTGTGCTGGGTTTTCCCTCTATTAAGAACGAGGATTGGAAGTATACAAATATCACCCGCTTTTTGAAGGATGAGTTTGCGCTGGATGGCTTGTTGCCTGGTGATAAAGCATCGGAGTTGAGCGCTCCTGCCGAACTGTTGAAGAAGGCGACGATCCCGGGGCTGGATTGTTACCGGGTCGTGCTGGTAAACGGCGTTTGGGATGGGAAGATCGGCGGTACAGGTGCCAATGGTGTAATGGTGGAAGATGCGGTTTTGCCTAAGGGCATTGGCGTTTTCCAGCTGGCGAAATTGCTGAAGAATCCTGGTGTTGCCGGGGTTTTTGAGAATGGAAAATGGGGAAACCAGGCTTTTGCCAATCTGAATACGGCCCTTTTTACGGATGGGTTGTTGATAGAAGCGGCTGCTGGTGCGGTGATGGAGAAGCCTCTGCATATTGTTCATCTTTATACGGGCGACCGGAATCTGCTGGTTCAGCCCCGTCATGTATGGGTAGCGGGCCGCAATGCGGAGCTTTCGGTCGTCGAGTCGGTATTGTCATCGACGGGTGAGACGGTGGTGTCTGCGGGTAAGGCGGAGGCATCTGGTGAGACGAAGATCTGGGTCAACAGTCTGACGGAGATCATTGCGAATGCCGATGCGAAGCTGGATCATGTGGTTATCCAGACCGCGTCAGCAGGGGTCAGGCTGGTTCAGCATACGACGGTGCGTCAGAAGAAACAAAGTCTTTACAACAATTATACTTTTACGCTGCCTGGCGCCGAACTGGTCCGCAATGACCTGCAGGCCCGGCTGGAAGAGGATCATACGGAAACACATTTGTATGGCCTTTATCTTGCCGCAGGCGGTCAGCTGGTAGACAACCATACATTGGTCGATCATCAAAAGCCGCATTGCTACAGCAATGAACTTTATAAAGGGGTATTGCTCGAGCAGTCGACGGGGGTCTTCAACGGAAAGGTGTATGTACACAAGGATGCTCAGAAGACCAATGCGTTTCAGCAGAACAACAACCTGGTCATCAGCAAGAAGGCGACGATCGATTCCAAGCCTGAGCTGGAGATATTTGCCGATGACGTGAAGTGCAGTCATGGTTCGACCGTGGGGCAGTTCAGCGAAGAGGCTCTTTTTTATCTTCGTGCCCGTGGTCTTGGGGAAGAAACGGCGAAGGCTTTACTGATCAATGCGTTCGCCTTCGATGTCACGGAAAAGTTAAAGAACAAAGCGGTCGAGACATATGTTAATGATCTGATACGCTATCATATTCCCAGTTCAACGCAAGCCTGATAATGACAGAGTCAATTACGATAGGGGAGAGCCGCCGGCTGGACATAGAAAAGGTCCGGAGAGATTTTCCGATCCTGGAGCAGACCGTTTACGGCCATCCCCTGGTGTATCTGGACAATGCCGCAACGACGCAGAAGCCCACCGCCGTACTGAAGGCGATGGATGAGTATTATAATACGATCAACAGCAATGTACACCGGGGTGTCCATCACCTCAGCCAGCTGGCTACCGATGCCTATGAGGATGGACGCAGGAAGGTGGCTGAATATATTAACGCGCAGCACACCCATGAGGTGATCTTTACGCGGGGTACGACAGAGTCGATCAACCTGGTTGCGGCCTGTTTTGGCAGGAAATTTTTGAAGGCCGGAGATAGTATCCTGGTCTCGGGGATGGAACACCATTCGAATATCGTGCCCTGGCAGATGATCGCCGAGGAGAAGGATGCGAAGCTGAAAGTGATTCCTATAGACGACAACGGGGAGCTGGTGTTGGATGAACTGGAGAATTTGCTGAAAGGGGTAAAGCTGGTGGCCTTTAATTACGTTTCGAACGCGCTGGGTACGATCAATCCTGTAAAGGAGATCATTACGGCGGCGCATCGGCAGGGGATACCAGTGCTGCTGGATGCTGCGCAGGCTGTTCAACATATGGAAGTGGATGTTCAGGACCTGGATGTCGACTTTCTGGCGTTTTCGAGCCATAAGCTGTATGGGCCAACGGGGTTCGGTATCCTTTACGGTAAGGAGGAATGGCTGAATAAGCTGCCGCCATACCAGGGGGGAGGTGAGATGATCAAGACGGTGACTTTTGAAAAAACGACCTATAACGATCTTCCTTATAAATTCGAAGCGGGCACGCCGGATATGGCCGGGTCTGTTGGATTGGGTGCTGCTATCGATTATGTCCGGGCGCTGGGTCTTTCAAATATCCGCCGCGCGGAACATGAGCTGATGGTGTATGCGATGGAAACGCTTGCGGAGATAGAGGGATTGCGGTTTATTGGAAGCCCCGATGCTTCGAAGCGGGCGGGTGTGATCTCCTTTTTGGTAGGGAGCATTCATCCTTTTGATCTTGGGGAGCTGCTGGATAAGCAGGGGATTGCGGTGAGGACGGGTCATCATTGTGCGCAGCCGGTGATGGACAGGTATTGTATACCCGGAACGGTGAGAGCTTCGATGGCGATGTATACGAACACGCTTGATATTGACAGGCTGGCGGCCGGGATAAGGAAGGCCGTGAATTTATTGGGATAGATAATGCGCTGCGAGTTTAGGCGTTGCGGAGTTGGATTGGCAGGTGAGGACGGGGGCGAAAATAATAATATGACGATCCAGGAACAACAGGACGAGATTATAGCCGATTTCGAGTATCTCGGCGAATGGATGGATAAATACGAGTACATCATCCAGCTGGGAAAGGAACTCCCTCTTATTAAAGATCAATACAAAACAGACGAGAATCTTATTCGGGGCTGTCAGTCGAGAGTCTGGCTGCACGTGGATTATATTGACGGTAAATTGGTTTTTACGGCGGATAGTGATGCGGTTATTACCAAGGGGTTGATCAGTCTTGTAATTAAAGTTTTGTCCGGTCATACTCCGAAGGAGATCGCGGCGGCGGAGATCACTTTTATCGATGCCATCGGGTTGAGCAGTCATCTTTCGCCGACAAGGTCGAACGGGTTATTGTCGATGGTGAAACAAATTAAGTTATATGCCCTGGCGTACCAGGCAAAATCGATACAGCAATGAGCGATATATTAAATAATGGGGGGGCGCCGGTTGCGGGTGATGGGGGTGTGCCGAATGGTGCGGCGGTGGATGGTGCGGAGATGCGTGACCGGATCGAGGAGACATTGCGGACGGTTTTTGATCCGGAGATACCGGTGAATATTTTTGATCTGGGTCTGGTGTATGAGATAAAGATCGACGATGGCGGTAAGGTAAAGATCACCATGACACTTACTGCTCCGGCCTGTCCTGTGGCCGGTGATATTGTAGCTGAAGTGCAGCAGAAGACGGAATCGCTGGAAGGCGTCACTGATTGTCATGTTCAGCTCACTTTCGATCCGCCCTGGACGAAAGAGATGATGACAGAAGAGGCTAAGCTGGAGCTTGGGTTTCTTTAAATATGTGTTTTGGGGGGTTGGTAGTGGCGCGGAATATTCCTTGAAATCAAGTATTTTGCAGATATTATGTTAAAATAACTTAATACTCTGATAACAAAGCATGCCCATTCTCCGGGTAAATGCTTTTTCTTTGAGTTTCAACGATCTTAACCATACGAAGTAATGTCAAAAAATAAATACTTAGTCCCCTTTGCGCTGGTCACTTCTCTTTTCTTTTTATGGGCCTTCCTGCACAATCTGAATCCTATTCTGATCCCGCATTTAAAAAAAGCCTGTGAGCTGAGCGATACACAGAGTTCGTTCGTGGATTTTCCGATCTATCTGGCCTATTGTGTGATAGCCATCCCGGCCGGATTATTTATGCATAAATATGGTTACAAGAAGGGGATCATCTTCGGGCTGATGCTGTATGCGCTGGGTGCGCTGTTATTTATTCCTGCTGCATCGGAACGAAGCTTTCCGTTCTTTGTGTTTGCGCTGTTCGTGAGCGGCAGCGGGGCTGCCTTCCTGGAGACGGTGGGCAATCCCTATATTGCGAACCTGGGGGAGCCCGGGAAGTCGGAGCAGCGGCTGAATCTGGCGCAGTCATTCAACGGGCTCGGGGCGATGGTCGCTCCGCTGATCGGCGCGAAATTTATTTTATCCGGTATCGAACATACCCCGCAGGAGATAGCTGCGATGAGGGCAAACGGCACGTTGGCAGCCTATTTGCAATCCGAGGCAAACACGGTGAAACCTCCTTACCTGGTGATAGCTTCGGTAGTAATTATAGTGATCATTTGTTTTGTTTTTACAAAGCTACCGGAGATAAAGGAGCCTGATGCGAATGCGCATGGTACGGAATTTTCGTTTAAGGTGTTCCGTTTCCCGCATGTAAAGTGGGCGGTGTTTGGGGAGTTCTTTTATGTGGGGTCGCAGGTTGGCCTGGGAAGCTTTTTTGTCAAGTATTCCCGGTTTGTTGCGAATATTCCGGAACAGGAGGCGGGGCAGAAATGGTTTATCGCCATGGCTGGTTTTATGCTTGGGCGTTTTCTGGGGACCTTTATCATGGGGTATATAAAACCTGCACGGCTTTTGTCTTTATATGCAGTGATCAATGTGGTGCTGGTCGCGATAGGAGTGTTGGCTAAGGGACATATTGCGGTATATGCCATCATGGCTACTCCTTTCTTTATGTCCATCATGTTCCCGACCATTTTTGCGTTGGGTATCAAGGACCTTGGCGAGGAGACGAAGCTGGCGGCATCGTTCCTGGTGATGGCTATTATCGGGGGCGCTGTCGCTCCTTTGATCATGGGCGCCATCTCAGATGCGACGGGCAGCATCCAGGTGGCGTATATCGTGCCGCTGATCTGCTTTGCATACATATTGTTCTTTGGACTGAAGGGGTATAAACAAAAAACTATTACATCATGAGGTATTGTTTGGCGCTGGACCTGCAGTCTGATGCGGCGCTGATCGCGCAATACGAGGCTTATCATACCGCCATCTGGCCGGAGATAAGAGCGAGCATAGTGGATAGCGACATTACGGACATGGAGATCTACCGGATCGAGAACAGGTTGTTTATGATCATAGAGACGGGACCGGGTTTTAGCTTCGAGAGGAAGGGGGCGATGGATGCGGGGAACGAGGCGGTGGAGCGTTGGGAGAAACAGATGTGGAAGTACCAGGTGGCGATACCCGGGGGAAAGCCCGGCGAGAAATGGCGGATAATGAACAGGATCTTTTCATTAAATCAATAATTCGGAATAGCGATGTTCAGCTTATCAAATAAACATGCATTGGTCACCGGAGCGGGTAGCGGGATCGGAAGAGCGGTGGCTTTACTGCTGGCCAGGCAGGGTGCTACGGTCTATGTTGCGGATATAAACCCGGATCAGACGAGTGAGGTGGTCAAAGAAATTGTTCATGCGGGAGGAAAGGCCGCTGCGAAGGTGATGGATGTGGCCAGTCAGCAGATGGTAGATGCCGTGTTTGGGGATCTGTCTCAGCTGGATATATTGGTGAATAGTGCAGGGGTGTCGCATATCGGGACGGTGGAGAGTACATCGGAAGAGGATATGGACAGGTTATACAGAGTGAATGTAAAGGGGGTGTATAATTGTTTAAGGGCAGGGATCGCGTTGATGAAGCGGGGGGGCAGCGAGCCCGGTGACGGAGGAGCCAGGGGAGGTGTGATCGTGAATATGTGTTCGATCGCTGCGACGGTAGGTATCCCCGACCGGTTTGCTTATTCGATGACCAAGGGGGCGGTGTATTCCATGACGCTTTCGGTGGCGAAAGACTATTTGAAGGAGCAGATCCGTTGTAATTGTATCTCTCCGGCGCGCGTTCATACTCCTTTTGTAGATGGGTTTTTGAAGAAGAATTACCCGGGTAAGGAAGCGGAGATGTTCGAGAAGTTGTCGAAGACACAACCTATCGGCAGGATGGCCAAGCCGGATGAGATCGCCGGTCTTATCCTGTACCTGTGCAGTGATGAGGCTTCGTTCATTACCGGTTGTGATTACCCGATAGATGGTGGATTTATAAAATTGAATAATTAAAATCATATGAAATTAATCAGGCACGGCAGTCTATATAAGGAAAAGACAGGGATCGTAATGGGTGATACGTATTATGACAGTTCTGCTTTTGGCGAAGATTATAATGAAGCCTTTTTTGAGACCGGTGGATTGGAGCGGCTGAAGACGTTTGTGGAAAAGAACAAGGGCAGTCTTCCTGTGCTGCCATCCGGGGTTCGGCTTGGATCGCCGATAGCGCGTCCTTCGAAGATCGTGTGTATCGGGCTTAATTACGTGGATCATGCACGGGAGACGGGCGCTACGCCGCCGCCTGAGCCGGTGATCTTTATGAAGTCGACAACGGCGCTGGTCGGGCCTAATGATCATATCGTCATTCCCAGGAATTCCAAAAAAACGGATTGGGAAGTGGAGCTGGCGGTTGTGATCGGGAAAAAGGCCAGTTATGTTTCGGAGCAGGATGCCCTGAATTATGTTGCAGGGTATTGTCTGCATAATGATGTTTCGGAGAGGGAGTTTCAGATCGAGCGGAGTGGTACCTGGGACAAGGGGAAGGGCTGTGATACGTTCGCTCCGATGGGACCCTGGCTGGCTACTCCGGATGAGATGGGGGATGTTCATAATCTGCGTCTTTGGCTGACGGTAAATGGGGCGACAATGCAGGATGGTACGACGGCTAATTTCATTTTCAATATTCCTTTTCTTATATCTTACACCAGCCAGTTCATGACCTTGTTGCCCGGGGATGTGATCTCTACCGGGACGCCGGCGGGAGTTGGGCTCGGTATGAATCCGAATGTTTATCTCCAGCCAGGCGATGTCGTCGAGCTGGGTATTGACAGGCTGGGGGTGGCCCGGCAAAATGTAAAAGCATATGCAGACACAAACGCAAACGCCAGCGCTTTCGCTTAAGATTGACGCACACCAGCATTTCTGGAAATTTGATCCTATCAGGGATGCATGGATAGGTCCGGATATGGCAGTGATCCAGCGGGATTTTATGCCCGGGGATCTGCAGCCCTTGTTACAGGAGGTGGGGGTCGATGGTTGTGTAGCTGTTCAGGCGGATCAATCGGAGGATGAGAATGATTTTCTCCTGGAGAATGCTGCGCGTTATGATTTTATAAAGGGGGTTGTGGGCTGGGTGGATTTTTGGAATCCTGATGTGGAGAAAAAACTGGCTTATTACAGGAAGTTTCCCAAGATGAAGGGTTTCCGGCATGTGCTGCAGGGAGAGAAGGACAGGGCGCTGATGCTGAATCCGAATTTCAAGAGGGGGATCGGGTTATTGAATCAATTTGGATATACTTACGATATCCTGATCTATCCGGATCAGCTGGGGTATACCCGGGATTTTGTGGCTGCTTTTCCGGATCAGCCGTTCGTCCTCGATCATATCGCCAAACCGCATATCAAGGACCGTTATATCACCGATGAGTGGAAGGCTGCTATTCATTCGGTTGCTGCTTTTCCGAATGTCCATTGTAAGATCTCGGGGATGGTGACGGAGGCGGACTGGAAGCATTGGAAGCCGGAACATTTCAGGGTGTATATCGACACGGTAGTGGAAGCTTTTGGTGTGAACAGGATCCTGTATGGCTCCGACTGGCCTGTTTGCCTGGTGGCGGCAAGCTATAAGCAGGTATTCGAGATCGTGAAGGATTATTTTTCTTCTTTTTCAGCTGAGGATCAGGCTGCTTTTTTTGGCGGCAATGCTATTAAATTTTATCATTTATGAATTTAGACTTGACTGACAAGGTGATCATCGTATCCGGTGGGGCGAAGGGTATCGGGGAGGGGATCGTTCAGGTACTGGCTGCAGAAGGGGCCATACCCTTTATCATAGGTCGTAACGAGGAAGATAATAAGGCTGCAGTTGCGGCGACGGGTGGAAGGGCGAAACAGGTTGTGGCCGAGCTGACAAAGCCGGAAGAATGTGCCGCGGCGGTGAAGGCGGTGATGGCTGAGTGCGGACGGATCGACGGGTTGGTGAATAATGCGGGTGTGAATGACGGAGTGGGCCTGGAATCGGGCAATTATGAGGATTTTATGGCTTCGCTGCACAAGAGCCTTATCCATTATTATCTTTTGGCGCATCATGCCTTGCCGGCTTTGAAGGTCTCTAAGGGGGCCATTGTCAATATCAGCAGCAAGACGGCGGAGACGGGTCAGGGTGGGACCTCTGCATATGCGGCGTCCAATGGGGGCCGGAATGCGCTGACGCGGGAGTGGGCTGTGGAGTTGCTGAAATATGGTATCCGGGTCAATGCTATCGTCGTTGCAGAATGCTGGACGCCTTTATATGAGCGGTGGATCAGTTCATTGCCGGACCCGCAGGCTAAATTGAAGGAGATCGAGAATAAGATACCGTTGGGCAGCAGGATGACGACGGCCGAGGAGATCGCGAATATGACAGTGTTTCTGCTTTCGCAGCGGTCGAGTCATACGACGGGGCAGTTGATCCATGTGGATGGGGGGTATGTGCATTTGGACAGGGCGCTGGCCAATGCGTAGTCTGGCGCGGTGTTGAGGCGCCGTGCCTGGTGCGGCGCCGCGGTGAGTGGTGTGTTGAGGCGCGGTGAGTGGTGTGTACGAAGCGGAGTGTAGGCGGAGTGCCGGGTGGCTTGGAGTATTTGCAAAAATAATTTACGATGAAGACATTAGTTTGTATAAAGCCGGGGGAATTTGAGTACCGGGAGGCAGAGGCGCCGTTGGCGAAGCCGGGGGAATCGATCATCAGGATACGAAGGATCGGGATCTGCGGGACGGACCTGCATGCTTTTGAAGGGACGCAGCCCTATTTTGAGTATCCGAGAATACTTGGTCATGAGCTGGCCGGGGATCTGGTGGACCTGGATAAGGCGCCGGGGTTTGTACCGGGGGAGGCCGTAACCATCCTGCCTTATTTTAACTGCGGGGTATGTATCGCCTGTCGAAATGGTAAACCCAATTGCTGTACGACGATAAAGGTCTGCGGGGTGCATATCGATGGGGGGATGGTGGAGTATCTATCGGTGCCATCTTCCTTCCTGGTGCATGGGAATGGGTTGACGCATGATCAGCTGGCGCTGGTGGAGCCTTTGGCGATAGGGGCGCATGCGGTGCGCCGGGCTGCGATACAACCCGGGGAATTTGTGCTGGTAGTGGGTGCGGGTCCTATCGGGCTGGGTACTATGGAGTCGGCGAGGATAGCCGGAGGAGAGGTCATTGCGATGGACATCAATGAGGACCGGTTGAAGTTTTGCAGGGAAAAATTAGAAGTGCTGCATACGGTGAATGCGACGGGCGATGCGATGGAGAAGCTGCGGCATATTACGCGGGGGGACATGCCTACGGTGGTGATCGATGCGACGGGGAGCAGGAAGGCTATCAATGATGCGTTCCAATATATGGCTCATGGGGCGCGTTATGTCCTGGTGGGGTTACAGAAAGGGGAGATACAGTTCAGTCATCCGGAGTTCCACAAGCGCGAGGGAACGCTGATGAGTAGCCGGAATGCGACGCGGGAGGACTTTGATACTGTTATTGAATCGATGAAAAAGGGTCTTATCGATCCGACGACATATATTACACATCGCGTTGGTTTTGGGGATGTGGCCAGGGAGTTTGCGGGGTGGCTGGATCCGGCCAATGGGGTAATAAAAGCCATGGTTGAGTTATGAGTAAAAAAGTTTTGTCTTTTGGGGAGCTGTTGCTGCGGATCTGTCCGGATGGGGATGGGGCGTGGCTTACAGCCAATTCCCTGCCTTTTTTTGTAGGCGGTGCGGAAGCCAATGTAGCCACGGCGCTTGCGTTGTGGGGGACGCCTTCGGCTTATTTCACGGCGCTGCCGGATAATCTGCTTTGTCGTCAGCTGGCGGGTTATCTGGAGGAAAAGGGGGTTGATACTTCGAGGATGCTTTTTCAGGGAGAGCGGCTTGGCCTGTATTTTTTACCGAAGGGGAAGGATCTGAAGAATGCGAGCGTGATCTATGACCGGGCTTATTCGTCGTTTGCCGCGCTGAAGCCGGGCACGATCGACTGGGATGCGGTGTTGGCCGATGTGGGCTGGCTTCATTTCAGCGCGATATCTCCGGCATTGAGCAAGCAGCTGGCGCTGGTCTGTCTGGAGCTGCTGCAGGCGGCAGCGCAAAAGGGCCTGACGATATCTGTCGATCTGAACTATCGGGCGAAGTTGTGGCAGTATGGGGTGTCACCGGTGGAGGTGATGCCGGAGCTGGTGCAGTATTGTGATCTTGTGATGGGGAATTTGTGGGCGGCGGAGAAGATGCTGGGGGTACCGGTAGATGAGGCGGTGATCGGGGGTGGCGTTGGAACTGGCGCCCGTGTTGGGGTTGGAGCTGGTGTTGGAGCTGGTGTTGGTGTTGGCGCCGGTGTTGGCAACGGAGCTAGTGTCGGGAATGGGGTGGGTGATGAGGCGGCCGGCTATTTGCAGCATGCGAGACTGACCAGTGAAAGGATAATGGAGAAGTTCCCGCGTGTGAAATATGTGGCCAATACGTTCCGGTTCGATAAGGGGGAGGGTGGTATTCAATATTATACTGCTTTGTATAACGATGGGACTTTATATAACAGCCGGGAATATGTTTCGGAGAAGATCCTGGATAAGGTAGGGAGCGGGGATTGTTTTATGGCGGGGCTGATCCAGGGACTTTATGGAGGAGAGGGGTTACAGGAGACGTTGGAGTTTGCTACGGCGGCGGCTTATCAGAAATTATTTATTCCGAGCGATGCGACGGATCAGCGGGCGGATGTCATCAAAAAATTTATGGTAGCCAAATTGGACGGAGTCCAAAATTTTTAGCTCACCAAATTGGACGGAGTCCAATTCAAGACATAAGCGGAATAGAGATGAAAAATTATTTTTGTTAAATTTTTAAGCTCAATTCAATGAACGATAAGAAGGTCATTTTACAGAGTATTCTTGGGCAGGGCATTCTTCCGCTTTTCTATTGGGAGAGTCCGGCAGTTTGTCTTGCCGTCATGCGGACATTGTATAAGGCGGGTGTGCGGGCTGTGGAGTATACCAACAGGGGGGTGGCTGCGCTTGATAATTTCGCCATGCTGAAGAAGGTGTTGGCGGTAGAGGCGCCTGATCTGTATCTGGGGATCGGGACGATCAAGTCGAAGAAGGACGCGGAGGATTTTGTAGCGGCGGGTGCGGATTTTCTTGTTTCGCCTCTCGTGAACCCTGAAGTGGCTGCAGTGGCCGAGCGGGCTGGTCTGCTTTGGATACCCGGGTGTATGACACCGACGGAGATCTTTTTGGCGCAGCAGCATAAAGCGGCGTTGATCAAACTTTTCCCGGCCAATATTCTCCGACCGGAATTCGTGAGTTCGATCCGGGAGCTATTCCAGGATCAGCTGTTCATCCCGACGGGTGGAGTGGAGATCGATGAGGATAATATCAGGGCCTGGGTGAAGGCGGGTGTGTCTGCGGTGGGGCTGGGGAGCAAGCTGATCAGCAAGGATGTTCTGAAGAATGAGAATTACGATCTTTTATATGAGAATACGCTGCTGGCGTTGAAAATTGCAAGAAAGGTGATTGCGGAGAATTAACGAAAAAACACGGATCATGAACTTATCAAAAGCAAATTTGTCGGATATATTGACCCCGGGTGTGGTCAAACCTGCTGCGGATATGTTTTTATTGCCTGAAAAGGTACTGCAATTCGGGACGGGGGTTTTGCTAAGGGGACTGCCGGATTATTTTATCGACAAGGCCAATCGTATGGGCTTGTTCAATGGCAGGGTTGTGGTGGTGAAGTCGACGGATGCGGGTGACAGTGGGGCCTTCGACCGGCAGGATGGCCTGTACACGCTCTGTGTGCGGGGAATCGATGAAGGAAAGAAGGTGGAAGAGAATATCATTAATAGTTCGATCAGCAGGGTATTGTCGGCTCGTCAGCAGTGGAAGGAGATATTGAAGCTGGCCTATTTTGCGGACATGCAGGTCATCGTTTCGAACACGACCGAGGTAGGGATACAGCTTGTAAAGGAGGATGTGCTGACCGGCACACCGGCTTCGTTTCCGGGGAAGCTGCTGGCTTTCCTCTACGAGCGTTGGAAAGCGTTTGAAGGTAGTCCGGACAGCGGGATGGTCATCATCCCGACGGAGCTGATCGTTGACAATGGGAAGAAGCTGGCGGGTATTGTCCAGGAACTGGCTGTCTTTAATAAGCTGGGGGATGATTTTATAAAGTGGGTGGATGAGGAGTGCCGGTTCTGCAGTTCGCTGGTCGACAGGATCGTTCCGGGCAAGCCGGATGCGGCTACGTTGGGGCGACTCGGACAGGATCTTGGTTATACGGATGATCTGCTGGCGATCTCGGAGGTCTATCGGTTATGGGCGATCGAAGGGGATGAGAAAGTGCGGTCGGTATTGTCTTTTGCCGGCGCCGATCCGGGGGTAGTGATAGCACCGGATATTGAAATTTACAGGGAACTGAAGCTGCGTTTGTTGAACGGGACGCATACGCTGAGCTGCGGGCTGGCTGTGCTGGCGGGATTCCCGACGGTGAAGAGCGCGATGGATGACGCGAATTTTTCTGCTTTTGTCGCCGACCTGATGTTGAAGGAGATAGCGCCGAATATACCTTATGACCAGCTGTCCCTGGCGGAGGCGAGGGATTTTGGATTAAAGGTACTGGACAGGTTCCGTAATCCGCAGATACAACATCAGTGGATCAGCATTACGATGCAGTATTCGTCGAAGATGAGGATGAGGGTGGTGCCGGTATTACTGAGTCATTACCAGCCCCAGCCGCTGCCACATATCGTATTGGGTTTTGCAGCTTACCTGTTGTTCATGAAAGGGCAGTCGGGGCCTGTTACGGATGACAGGGCGGGGTATTTTAGTGAGTTGTGGAAACAGGAGCCGGATGTGGTGGTGACGACTGCGTTGAAGGATCAGGGTTTGTGGGGGGCTGATCTGACCGATCTGCCGGGGTTCGAGGCGGCGGTGCGGGAGAGTTTGAAGACGCTGATGAATAAGGGGGCCGTGACGGCATTGGCGCAATTGAGTATGAAAAAATAAAAAAGGCATTTATGAGTGCACAAATTATATTGAAGGTACACCCGGCGGACAATGTGCTGGTGGCGCTGAGCAATCTTGAAAAGGGTAAGACCGTCAGCTACGAAGGTCAGGAATATACCATGCAGGAGCTGGTAAAAGCCAAGCATAAGTTTGCAACGACTGACCTGGCTGTAGGGGATTCGATCATCATGTACGGGGTATTGGTTGGGAAGGCTCAGCAGCCGATAAAAAAGGGCGGGCTGATCAGCACCGGCAATATCAAGCATGCGGCCAATGACTTTGTAGTCGGTGAACGGCATACGGAATGGGTGATCCCTGACACCTCAGCCTTTTCCGGCAGGACCTTTAATGGGTATCATCGTGCGGATGGGAGTGTGGGGACGGCCAATTATTGGGTTGTCATACCGATGGTTTTTTGTGAGAACAGGAATCTGGACGTGTTGCAGCAGGCATTGGTAACTGATCTGGGTTATGGGCGTAACCGGTCGTATCAGCGGCAGTCGCAGCAGCTGGTGGAATTATATAAGGCGGGCAGGAGTGTGGAGCAGATATTGGAAACGGACCTGCATGCGGACTATGATCAGACTACCAATCAGCGGCTTTTCCCGAATGTGGATGGCATAAAATTTTTAAATCATGACGGCGGTTGCGGCGGTACGCGGCAGGATGCGCAAGCATTGTGCGGGCTGCTTGCGGGGTATATCACACATCCGAATGTAGCGGGTGCTACGGTGCTGAGCCTGGGTTGTCAGAATGCGCAGGTGAGCATGCTGGAAGAGGAGATAAAGAAAAGGTCTCCGCAGTTCTCGAAGCCGCTGTATATTCTCGAGCAGCAGAAGATCGGGAAGGAATCTGCTTTTCTTTCGGAAGCGATAAAACAAACATTTGCGGGGGTGATCCTGGCTAATCGGCAGCAGCGGGAGCCTGCGCCTTTGAGCAAGCTCTGTATTGGTCTGGAGTGTGGGGGATCGGATGGGTTCTCGGGGATCTCGGCGAATCCTGCGATAGGTTATACTTCCGATCTGCTGGTGGCGCTGGGTGGCAGCGTGATCCTATCGGAATTCCCGGAGCTGTGCGGCGTGGAGCAGAATCTCAGCGACCGTTGCCTGGATATCCCGACTGCGGAGCGGTTCTCGCATTTGATGCGGACTTATAATGAAAGGGCCAAGGCGGTGGGTTCGGGTTTTGATATGAATCCTTCGCCGGGGAATATCCGGGACGGGCTGATCACGGATGCGATAAAGTCGGCTGGTGCTGCCAAGAAGGGCGGGACTTCGCCGGTTGCGGCGGTGTTGGATTATCCGGAGAAGGTGGTGAAGCCGGGTCTGAACTTATTGTGTACGCCGGGGAATGATGTGGAGTCGACGACGGCCGAGGTGGCATCGGGTGCGAATATCGTGTTGTTTACGACGGGGCTTGGGACGCCGACGGGGAATCCTGTTGCGCCGGTGGTGAAGATCGCCACGAATACTGCCTTGTTCGACCGGATGCGGGATATCATGGATATCAATACGGGGACGATCATTGAGGGTAAGGAGACGATAAAAGAGGCGGGTGAAAGGATCCTGGACTATGTGATCGGGGTCGCCAGCGGGGAAACGCAGGTGGCGGCGGTGAGGCATGTGCAGGATGATTTTATCCCGTGGAAGAGGGGGGTATCGTTGTAAGGATAGGCTAAGGATAGAAGAAAGCTTTCTCATAAATAAGGATAAGGGTTAGCCCCGAAAGAAGGTATTATTTTGAATATTTCAAATCATTCCGCTAATTAAGTGGTCTTGCGGTAGTTAAGCACAGCCCAGGTGTTGAGGAATAGTCCAATGGCGGCCATGGCTGTCAGCGGGTAGACGATATCTCCAAAGCCGCTGCCTTTCAGGACGACCGTGCGCATGATCTTTATGAAATGACTTGGGGGGAAAGTGGCTACTATAGTTTGGGCCCAACCGGGCATGCTGTCTATGGCGGTGAATACGCCGCTCATCATGTTAAAGATATTGATAAAGAAGAAGGCCAGTGACATGGCTTGTTGTTGGGTGCCGGAATAGGTTGCCAGCAGCAGGCCGAGGCCGAGCATGGCGAAGAGATAGACGAGCAGGGAGGCGTATAGTACCAGGAGACTGCCTACGGGAATGATGCCGTAGAAGATCCAGCCGACGAGCAGTCCCAGTGTGAAGAGGATAAGACCCAGGACGAGGAAGGGGATCATTTTGCCGATGATGAAGATGTGTTTTTTTATAGGGGTCACGTTGATCTGTTCGATGGTGCCGGATTCTTTTTCCTGGACGATATTGAAGGCGGATTGCATGGCTGTCATGGCGGTGATGAGGACGACGAGGATGGCGGGGACCATGTAGAGCTTGAAGTTCATGTAGGGGTTGTACCAGTTGGAGGAGGCGGTGCTGACCTGTGGTGCTGCGGCGGCGCTGGGGATTGGGGCGGTGGATGTTGTTGCGCCGGCGCTGGGAGTTGTTGAGGTGGTGGATGTTGTTGCGCTGGGACTGGAAGTTGTTGCGGTGGAAGAGGTGTTGGCGGCGGTAGGGGTGGTCGTGGATATTGTTGGGACGCCGGGGGTGGATTGCCATCGGAGGCGGATATCGGAATTATAGTCGCGGATGATGCTGCTGAGGTAGGCGCTGCCGAGGTTGGCTTTTGTGCCTTCAATAGCATTGACGGCCATATAGAGCTGTTTGGTGTTCTCGCGGACGAGATCGCGTTCGAAGTGAATGGGGATCTGAAGGGCGATGTCGGCCTTGTCCTGTTCGACGAGTTGCAGGGCTTCTTTATACGATGCAGTATAACCGGTCAGCCGGAAGTGGCCGGATGCGGTAATCTTTGCGATGAGTTTTTGGGAGAAGGGGGAGTGATCGTTGTCTACGACTGCCAGCGAGATATTCTTAACGGAGTAGTCGGCGGCCAGCGGCAGCAGGATCAGCTGGATCAGGGGGGCTATCAGCAGGGTTCTGAGAAGCTGCCTGTTGCGTAGTATTTGCCGGAACTCTTTTTCGAGGAGGAAGCGTAGGGTTCTCATTTGAGAATGGTTTTATTTTTTTTGCTGGATATGATTGGGTTTGGTCATTGCAATCTGATCTTGAATTTTCTTAGACTGATAGCAAACAGCAGCAGGCTCATCCCGATCAGGATGAGTATCTCTTTCCAGATGGAGGTAAGGCCAAGGCCTTTCAGCATCACCCGTTTGACGATAATGAAATACCAACGGGAAGGGACGAGATTGGAGATCGCCTGCAGGGGCCAGGGCATGTTCTCGATCGGAAAGAGGAATCCCGTGAGCAGCATGGTGGGTAACATCATGCCCATGAGGGAGCCCATCATCGCGGCCTGCTGCGTTTTGGCGTTGATCGACAGCAGCAGTCCAATGGACAGCGAGGTCAGGATGAAGAGGATGCTGCAGAAGATGAGTAAGGCGAGGCTTCCTTTTACCGGCAGGTCGAGAAAGGTGTAGCTCAGCAGGAGGATGATCACGAGATTGAGGATCGAGATGAGGAGGTTGGGGGCGAGTTTCGCGATGATGATATAGATCGGCTTGAAGGGCGACACAAGGAGGATCTCCATCGTGCCCAGTTCCTTTTCTTTTACGATGGCCACGGAGGTCATCATGGTACAGACCAGCATCAGGACCAGGGCCATT
This sequence comes from Puia sp., assembly GCA_035492595.1. Lineage (GTDB taxonomy): Bacteria > Bacteroidota > Bacteroidia > Chitinophagales > Chitinophagaceae > Puia. The sequence goes on along the minus strand of DATJJA010000016.1, from coordinate 1,495 downwards.
ACTCCGGGTACGAAGTTGGGGGCGCCGCGGAGCTCGGGATTGTAAAGCATTTGCAGTTCCGGCAGGATCTGCATGGGTTGACTGGCATTCTTTGCCAGTTCGGTATTGTAATCATTGATGATCTGATCCATGTAATTGGTAACGGTGGTGGCCTGGTTGGGATCGGAGGCATCCGCTATGACCTGCATTGTCGCCTTGCCGGTATGCGTGAGGTCGTTGCCAAAGCCGGCGGGGAAGATGACCGCGAGTTTGATATTTCCTTTTTTGAAGGCGGCTTGCAGCTGATCGGCACTGGCGAGGCTGCGCTGGATATCGAAGTAATCGCTGGCGGCTATTTTGCTGATGATGCGTGTGGTTACTGGGTCCCTGCTATAGTCTACGACGGCGATGCGGGAGTCTTTGATCTCGTTGGAGAGGGCAAAGCCGAAGAGGACGATCTGGGCGATGGGTAAGCCGAAGAGCATGAGCAGGGTCTTGCGGTCGCGAAAGACGTGCAGGAACTCTTTTTTTATGAAGGTGAGGAGTTGTTTCATTGTTGAGGCATTGATGCAGGCATTGATTGGATCATTTTAGTCGGCTTTTCGTTGAGCGTTGCGGGCCAGCTGATAGAAAACGTCTTCCATATTCGCTGCCGCGAATTTTTCTTTTAAGCGGGCGGGGCTGTCGAGGGCTGCGATGACCCCATCCACCATGATGGAGACGCGGTTGCAGTATTCGGCCTCGTCCATATAGTGTGTGGTCACGAATATGGTGACGCCGCTGTCAGCGGCTGCATAGATAAGGTCCCAGAATTGCCGGCGGGTGACGGGGTCGACGCCACCGGTGGGTTCGTCGAGGAAGACGATGTCGGGGTCATGGACGATGGACACGGAGAAGGCCAACTTTTGTTTCCAGCCCAGGGGAAGCTCTTTTACGAGGGTCCTGGCTTCTTGCTGTAATTGCAGCTCATCGAGCAGCTGCGCTGTTTTTGTTTTTATGGCCGGCCGGCTCATCCCATAGATGCCGGCATAGAAGCGGATGTTCTCGGTTACGGTGAGGTCATCATAGAGGGAGAATTTCTGGCTCATGTATCCGATATGCTGTTTGATCTTTTCTGTTTGGGTATAGACGTCGAAGCCGGCAACGGTGGCTTTGCCTGAGGAAGGGGTTGAAAGACCGCAGAGCATGCGCATGGCGGTGGTTTTTCCGGCTCCGTTGGCGCCGAGGAAGCCGAAGATCTCGCCTTTTGCTACTTCGAAGGTGAGTTCGCTGGCGGCGATGAATGCGCCGAAGCGTTTGGTAAGTTTGTCGGTGGTGATCACTGATGCCATGGGCTAGTCTTTTAGAAGGTTGATGAAACAGTCTTCGATGCCTGGGGCTATTTTTTCCATTGTCGCGTCGGTTTCACCTTTGGAGTGGAGGTATGGAATAAGGCCCTCGCTGGCGTCGGTGCGAGGAGTAGCGCTGGATTGGATGACGGTGGTTTGGGCGGCGTTGGTAGTGTTGGTTTGGGCGG
>DATJJA010000015.1:0-6663 GCA_035492595.1 Puia sp. | reverse complement strand
TGTTCAGAACGATACTTATTATTTGCGTCTTTTCGACCGGCTTGTCGGCACAGCCTGTAGACTGTTTTCAGAAGATTGCACCGGATGCGTTAAGAAGTGATTTTTTACTGCTCAGGGATAGTTTGCAGCAGAGACATCCATCTTTATACCGGTTTAACAGCAAAGCAACGATAGACCATATTTTCGACAGTTGTCAGGCCGCTACCAGGGACAGTATGACAGTGGGTGAATTCTATTTGCTGACGAGTTTTGTCATCGCCTCGATCGGGGACGGACATGCCAACTGCAGGCTGTCTGGTCAGATGATGAATAATTTTGTGAGCAATGTGAAGGTTTTTCCGGCGATGGTGCTGTTTATTCATGAGAGGGCATATGTGTATTGCTGTAAACAAAATGACGCACTGGCCGGAACAGAATTATTGTCGATCAATGGCCGATCGATGAATGAGATCATACGGCGGCTTTATCGCTACATACCGACTGATGGTAATATACAATCAAGGAGGAACTGGGAAATGCCGGAATTCTTCCACTTCCTGTATGCAATGGTTTATGGGGTGCGAGGCAGCTATGTTGTTACCTGTAAGACTCGGGACGGAGAGGTTCGGACGGCGACCTTGCAGGCGGATTATCTGCACGATTTTATTTGCGCCAGTCCTTTTCCCCGGCCATCCAGATACCTTCAGCTAAGCTATACGTCCGACAATATCGCGATCCTGACGATCAGGACCTTTTTTGACGGGTTCCTGCAGCAGACCGGGGAGAGTTTCATTTCTTTTTTGGACTCGGCTTTTAATGATATTAAAGCTAAGAAGGTAAAGAAGCTTATTATTGACGGCCGGCGCAACCAGGGCGGGAATGATCGCAATGGCGATATTCTTTATTCCTACCTGACTCAAAAACCATTTATGTATTATGCAACGCGGGAAATGGTGAGCGGAAAGGTTCCGGAAAGCCAGGATCATGAATTAAGCCTGCATTTACCCAGAGCAAACAGTTATAGCGGAAAGGTTTATTTTCTGATGGATGGGCGAAGCTTTTCGGCGACTGCTGAATTTTCGGCGATTGCCCGATCCAACAAGCGGGGGCCGTTTGTCGGAGAGGAAACGGGCGGTACCTATTGCGGCAATACTTCGGGTGGAGAGATCACGCTGAGACTACCCAATACACAGATCAATTGCAGGATCCCGCTCGTCAGATATACGATGGCAGTGAAAGAGAATACGTATATGGACAGAGGAGTAATGCCGGATTACGACATCTATCCGACGGTGAGCGATCTGATCGGGCATAAGGATGGGGAGATGGATTATACGCTGCGGCTTGTAGAAAAGGATTAGCCCTAAGCCAGACCTTCGAAGCCGCGGCGCCAGCCATCCTACATATGAAACACATTGAACTTATGACCATCAGGATCAGCAAACACGAAACCGTAATATCCTTCTCCAAACTCTTCCGGCCTGGAAACGATTGTTCCACCGGCTTGCTGCACCTCTTTTTCCCAGCTATTAACCTCTTCCTTAGTATCAGCAGAAAGGGTAAATATGATCTCATTCCCGGCCTTTGTCTCAATAATTTGTCCCTTCATGGCGGGTTTAAGTATATCCTTCAAAAAGAAATGAATGATAAAGTTCTCTTCGCCGAAGAAGAAGCTGGTCAGCTGGGCCGATTGTCCGTTTTGTTTAAATCCGAGTTGCTTATAGAATTTAGTGGTTCGCTCTAAATCCCGAACACTGAAATTGGCCCAAATCTTTTTTGTTTTCATAAACTAACGTTTTATGGTTAATAAAGGTAACCCATAAGCTTATTAATGAGCGGGCTGTTTGTGAAATTTATAGGGGCTGTTTCTGCCATTTCTATACCATTATTTTTTTAGGCGATATCTCTTTTTCTTTATTTTTATCTTCCTTCTTTTACCATGTCTCTCAGCACTTCAAAGTTTTAGGAATCCCATAATGAGTGTGGGGCATTCATTTTTTTTACTGCGATAAAACTTTATTTATGGCACGGGAGAAAACTGTGAGGCGAAACTATGAAAGAGGGCTTTTTTCCAAGAAAAAATTGCAAGGAATATGGTCATTTTTGAACCTTTACGTACAGTTTGAGAACCCCGAAACAAATCATATATTTGTAGAGCAAAAGAAATAATTGTTGTAAAGAATTTACTTTCGGCAACCAAATTTTCTTTAGAGAAGATAGCCTCTATCGCGGGTGTATCTGTTGCTTTCGTAAAAGAAATAAAAAAAGAAAAGAAGTAAATTCAGAGATATACAATTTTAATACAAGGGGTGCCAGTGGGAATGCCCTTTTTCATTTAGCCCAATACTCTTTCATCAAAACCCCAACCCATTCCGGTTGTACAACATTCCCTTTTGGCTGAAATTCTCTAAAAACCGGCTTGATATCCAGAACAGGTGTACCGTCGACAGCATCCAGCATCTTCACCCATAAAGAACGTCCTTTGTGTTCGATCAGCTCTACCGTGCAAAGCCCGAGCCTGTTGGGTCTATCCTTGGTACGCTGCGCAAAGAGACCCATCTAACTCAGTTTCCAATCCGGTCTTACAAAATGACAGGTATATCCATAGGGATGTTTCTGTAAATAATCCTGGTGCTCTTCCTCCGCATTCCAAAAGTCGCCGGCAGGCACCACTTCCGTCACGATCGGACCAGGCCAGACCTTCGAAGCCGTCATCTCGGCGATGAGCTGTTTCGCGGTCTCTTTTTGTTCTTCGGAAAGGTAAAATATAGCCGAACGATAAGACATCCCGACATCATTCCCCTGTCTGTTGCGAGTGGTCGGGTCATGGATCTGAAAGAAAAATTCCAGGAGCTTACGATACGATAGCTTCGAAGGATCGAATACGACCTCGATGCCTTCGGCGTGTGTACCGTGATTCCGGTACGTCGCGTTCTTTACATCGCCGCCGGTATAGCCAACGACCGTTGAGACCACACCAGGGAGAGCGCGGATCAGTTCTTCTACGCCCCAGAAACAACCTCCTGCCAGGATAGCCTTTTCGTTTTCCATGTCTTTTTCTTTTTTGTAAATTTAGGAGTAAATAGCTAGACGATCGCTCTTGCTACGAACAAACCGTTGTAGTATTTACGGTAAGCATATCCCAGAAGGAGGTTGGGGGCCATTAAGAATACCCCCATCAGCCAGCCGGATGGGACTAAGAGGGTATGAAACAGTAAGACGTTGAGACTGATCGGGAAAAGCACTACCGCGAAGAACGGCGCATAAAGGTTTGTCAGTAATGACAGACCTCCGGCGATCTGGATGACCTTTTGGATCGGATAAAAATAACCCGTCCCTTTCAGACCCGCGATGAATGCTCCTGCCCTGCCGGTGTGAAGCGGCTGATAAGGAATAAAATGCAGGAAGTAATCGAGCCCAAAGACCAGGTAAAGAAATCCGAGCAGAAGTCTTGAGATCAGCGCCGTAGTTCTCATGATAGTGCGCCGGGTTAATTGATCTTGAAGACTACACCCACCTGTACATCGGTGATATCGTGACCGGCTTCTGCGTTGAAGCCAAATGTCGGAGTCACAAAATAGGATGCTCCAACAAAGATCCCGGGCACAGCAATGACGGAGTTGTGTGTGTAGTCGGGATTGTCATAATGATAGTGATGAAATCCCAGGCCCGCGGAAACACCGCCATAGGTATCAAGACCGGGTACCTGCCAGCCATAATGCCATGCTGCTCTGCCTGCGACGACAATCGTATTGGATTTGTAGTTATCATAGCCATGATAACCGCCGTTGGAAAAAGAGCCACCGATTTCTCCGCCCAGGGTAATTACGCCCGGTCCTGCCTGCCACAGGCCAAATTCGAGGGCGGCCTTCAAGCCAAACGGGGAATTGTAATAGTCTCCCTGATAACCGCTTCCTACCCCTATGCCGGCATTGAAGATCACGCTTCCTACCTGTACAGGTGTAGTTGGACCATTGGGGGTCGGACGGTGCTGTGCGGAAGCCGAAGAAATAACGGCGATACATAAAACAGTGAAGATTGTCTTAAAGCTCATTGGTTTATTCATTTACTATTGGTTATAGCCGCAAATATAATAACTTACATGGATTATAAAACTGAATATCATGGAAAATAACACCCTTCATTATGCTTCAACGCATCATCCGCAGGCAGCCGGCAAATGTCCTTTCATCGCCGGCCAGCTGAAACAGAGCGCGGGCAGCGGCACGAGGAACCGCGACTGGTGGCCCAATCAGTTAAATATAAACATCCTGCGGCAGAACTCTTCTTTGTCGGATCCTATGGACAAGGATTTCAATTATGCCGAAGAATTCAAAAAGCTCGATCTGAAGGAAGTAAAAAAAGATATTAACCATGTGCTGACCACCTCACAGCCCTGGTGGCCGGCCGACTATGGGCACTATGGGCCATTTATGATCCGGATGGCCTGGCACAGCGCCGGGACCTACCGCATCTCGGATGGCCGGGGGGGCGCAGGCATGGGCATGCAACGTTTTGCCCCTCTTAACAGCTGGCCGGACAATGCCAATCTCGACAAGGCAAGGCGGCTGCTCTGGCCGGTAAAAAGCAAATACGGCCGTAAGCTGTCCTGGGCCGATCTGTACATCCTGGCTGGCAACTGTGCCCTCGAGTCGATGGGATTCAAAACCTTCGGATTCGGTGGCGGCCGGAAGGACGTTTGGGAACCCGCAGAAGACGTGTATTGGGGTGCCGAAACAGAATGGCTGGGTAACAAACGCTATGAAGGCAGCCGCGAACTGGAAAACCCGCTTGGCGCCGTGCAAATGGGACTGATCTATGTAAACCCCGAAGGCCCGGATGGGAATCCCGATCCGCTGGCGGCAGCCCGGGATATCCGGGAGACGTTTGGTCGGATGGCAATGAACGACGAAGAGACCGTCGCGCTCATCGCCGGCGGACACAGCTTTGGCAAGACACACGGGGCTGCAGAGGCGGGTAAATATGTTGGCAAAGAGCCGGCAGCCGCGACTATCGAAGAACAGGGGCTTGGCTGGAACAATACCTGGGGCGCCGGCAATGGAGGCCATACCATCACCAGCGGTCTCGAAGGGGCATGGACCACCACGCCAACAAAATGGAGCAATAATTTCTTTGAGAACCTATTCGGATTTGAATGGGAGCTGACCAAAAGTCCAGCCGGCGCCTTTCAATGGAAGCCCAGGGATGGCGCGGGCGCCGGTAGCGTGCCCGACGCACATGACCCGGAAAAAAGACACGCGCCGACCATGCTGACCACTGACCTGTCCCTGAAGGTAGACCCCGCATATGAGGCCATCTCCCGGCGTTTTCACGAAAACCCAGATCAGTTTGCCGACGCGTTCGCGCGTGCCTGGTTCAAGCTCACCCACCGCGATATGGGACCGCGTGTCCGTTACCTCGGTTCCGAGGTGCCTGATGAAGTACTGATCTGGCAGGATCCCGTCCCGGCAGTTACGCATCCGTTGATCGGAGAGCAGGACATCGCTGCACTAAAAGACCAATTGCTTAATGCAGGCATACCCATCTCTCAATTGATCTCAACAGCCTGGGCCTCGGCCTCTACCTTCCGCGGCTCTGACAAACGCGGTGGTGCGAATGGCGCTCGTATCAGCCTGGCGCCACAAAAGGACTGGGAAGTCAACAATCCGGCACAGCTGTCAAAAGTGCTGGACACTCTGGCAGGTATCCAAAAGACCTTCAACGATAAACAATCAGACGGAAAGGCCGTTTCGCTGGCCGACCTCATTGTTCTGGGCGGATGTGCCGCCGTAGAAGCAGCGGCAAAAAATGCCGGCTATACGATCAGTGTAGCATTCACCCCCGGCCGCAGCGATGCATCACAGGAGCAGACGGATGTGCAATCATTCGACGCTCTCGAACCAGTTGCAGACGGCTTCCGCAACTATTCACAGTCTCACTATGCCGGAAAAGCGGAATCCTTCCTGATCGATAAGGCGCAGCTGCTTACGCTGACAGCACCCGAAATGACAGTTCTTGTGGGCGGCATGCGGGTACTGAATGCCAACTTCGATCACTCGCAGCTTGGCGTGCTGACCCATACTCCTGAATCACTGACCAATGACTTCTTCGTGAACCTGCTGGATATGGGCACAAAATGGACGGCCACCTCCGATGCAGGAGACCTCTTCGAAGGGCGTGACCGTGCCAGCGGCGCGATCAGGTGGACAGGTACGCGGACAGACCTTGTTTTTGGGTCCAACAGCGAGCTGCGTGCAGTGGCTGAGGTCTATGCCTGCGATGACGCTAAAGAGAAGTTCGTAAAGGATTTCGTAGCGGCCTGGGTAAAGGTGATGAACCTTGACCGGTTTGATATAGCGAAATAATAGGATCTCAATACTTCTAAAAGGCGGGCAATTTGGGCCCGCCTTTTTTATTTTTGCTTCCCCCACCTGTAACATTTGACACTGCCCGTCCGTAGTACACCTAAAACAATTCACTATGCGACAACTAAAAGCCATCCTGGCCTCAGCTCTTGTCTCTCTGGGCCTTGCAGGCTATGCTCAAACGAGTCCTGTTGATCTTGCGCCCTTCCACAAGATCATCATAAGCCCATATATCCAGGCCACCTTTGTCCAGGGGGATAAAGAAAGCGTCACTATAAATGGGATCATCACAGACAGCAGCAAATTGCATGTCGAAGTA
>DATJJA010000014.1:0-42977 GCA_035492595.1 Puia sp. | reverse complement strand
ATGCGGGATTGCGCCATTCAGGCGGGGCTGGATACCCAACTGGTCTTTATCGATGATATCGGATGGGACGCGGCGCGAGCCGTATTTGTCGACATGCAGGAGCAGCCGATCCGGAACATTTTCAAACTGTATCCGTGGGAGTGGCTGGTGGCCGAGGAGTTTGGAGGCAATATCCTGAAGGATAGGAATAAGGCTTTCTGGATCGAACCTGCCTGGAAGATGATCCTTTCAAACAATGCCATCCTGCCGGTGCTTTGGGAGCTGTATCCGGATTGCCCCTGGCTTTTGCCGGCTTATTTTGAAAGCGGCCGGCTCAGGGACTATGTCAGGAAGCCGATCCTGTCGCGGGAAGGGGCCAATATCCAGATCGTCCAGGGCAATAGCGTTCTTCAGCAGACCGAAGGCGAGTATGGGAGCGAGGGATATGTTTATCAGGAGTTCTTTCCTTTGCCTGATCTTGACGGCAACCATCCTGTCATAGGCAGCTGGATCATTGGTCAGGAGCCTGCTGGTATGGGGATCCGCGAGTCGGAAAGTCTTGTTACCGATAACCTCAGCCGTTTTGTCCCGCACTATATCGGGTGATCAGGCGGCGGGTGAGTCGGGTGATCATGCGGGGGGTGAGTCGGGTGACATGGCGGGCGAAGCGTCGGGTGCCATGACGGGCGGAGCGTGACCGGGGGGAATGTCCGCGGAAGGGGAATTGAGTGTTCCGATCCGTAGGGAAGGAGGGATTGGCTGACCCGGCGATATGTGCTATTTTTACGCCCATGCGTCGTAAGCTGGGTCCGTTGCAACTTGCTGCTGTCATTTTTCTTACCGTATCGGGGGGGCCGTACGGTCTGGAGCCTTTGTTTTCCTACGTTGGCGTCAATGGGGCGATGTTGCTTCTGCTGGTCACGCCGCTGTTGTGGGATGTGCCTACGATCCTTACGGTTCTCGAGCTCAACAGCATGATGCCTGTCACGGGCGGATACTATCAGTGGGTAAAAAGTGCGCTCGGCATCCGGTGGGCATTTTTTGAAGGGTGGTGGACCTGGCTCTATACTTTTTGCGATCTGGCGATCTATCCTGTGCTGTTTGTCACCTATGCGGCCTTTTTTTTCCCGGTGGTGGCGTTGCATAAGATACCGGTATGTCTCTGTATCATCTGGGCGTCCGCATTGCTCAATATAATTGGTATTGTGCCTGTGGGAAAGACCTCCATCGTTCTCAGCATCCTCGTGCTGACGCCGTTCGTACTGACGATTGGCCTGGTCTTCGCCCATCATGCGCCTCTTCACGTGCCGGTGCCGGAGGTTCATGACCAGCATTTTTCAACACTTAGTCTCGGGCTCTATACGGTGATGTGGAATTTTATCGGGTGGGACAACGCCACGACCTATGCGGGAGAGGTAGCCCGCCCAGTCCGGTCTTATTTTACTTCGGTCTGTCTGGCTTTTCTGCTGGTCATTGCCATCTATATTCTGGCGACCCTGGCCGTCGGCCAGTCGGGCATCGATACGGCGACCTTTGAAGAGGGCGATTTTCCGCGGGTCGGCGAGCTTCTGGGGGGGCACTGGCTGGGCATGCTTATAGCTGCGGGCGGTATGGCCAGCACGCTGGGTCTTTATTCGGCGGTGCTTTTGTCCGTGAGCCGGGTTCCAAAGGTAATGGCTGACGACCAGTTGTTGCCTTCCTGGCTTTGCACTGAGCATCGCCGTTGGGGAACTCCTTATGTTTCGATCATCGCCTCTTCTGTTGTCGTCAGCATTCTTATACTGTTCACATTCTCGGACCTGGTCGTAATGGATATTATCCTCTATGGCGCCGGTCTTACGCTTGAGTTCGTTACGCTGCTGGCTTTTCGCCGGAAGGAGCCACATCGTCCGAGGCCTTTTAAGATACCGCTGAATAATACCGGTCTGCTGTTGATGACCCTTCTTCCCATAGCCGTTTATACCGTCGCCCTAACGGGTACGCTGCTTACTTCAGAGAAGATGTTGTTCCCTATAGGTCTGGCCCTGACCATGCTGTTTTCCGCGGAACTGGTCTGGCGGCTCGTGCTGTGGCGCAATCCGGCGTTGAAATCCGACCCAATTGGCTAAGTGTTTTTGTATATTTCGGAAGTTGATCGTGGGCGCCTGGTTTCGGCATTAACAAATTGTAAATTCTTTTGTCCGGCGGTCCGGTACTAGCATTCCATCATAAGCTGGTGTATCTTGTTGGAGATATGCGACTTCTGATCATCCCCCTGCTGGCCTTAGTCCTGGCGTCCTGCCATGGTGGCAACAAAAGTTTCACGCTTGTTTCCGGCTCGGAGAATGGACCTCTGGAACCCATCCTTAAGGAATTTGCAAGGCAGCAGGGTTATGACGTCAATTTTGCGTACAAGGGATCGGTCGATATTATGCTCGACCTTCAGGCGGACAGTACTGTCGCCGACGCCGTATGGCCGGCCAGTGGTAAGCAGGGCAGCGTCGAGATCGCCAAAGAGTCCGAGCGTGGCATTGTCGAGATCGAGACGCTGAAGAAGGTCAACAATGACCTGATCGCTACCATCGAGGAAACCCTCAAGATACAGGCGGATGGCAGGGCTAGACGTCAGCAGGCAGAGGGCGAACTTGTCAAGATCGAAACTGATCTTAAGGCGAAACTGATCTCGCTGAAGAGCTGACCGCAACCGGCCGATCGGCGGGGGCGTGGATTTTCAGACGTGTACACTCATTACCGGTATCGTACAGGTTTTGGCTATTTTTTTGGACTGGCTGACGTGAAAATCGAGGAGTTTGTGTCTTTTGGGGAAAACGATCAGCCAGTCGGCGCCGGAGCTGCACAGGTATTTGTTGACGCTGTCGGCGATATTGTTCGACCGTTCGAAGTGTGTCTGAGGGAATAGCTCCCTTAGTCTGTCCTCCCAGGAATCAAAGTTAAAAACGGCATTTCCTTCGCGGTCTTCCGCCCTGGTGGAGATATTTATTACCTGATATTTTGCGTCGAGGAGGCTGGCCAATTCCTTCAGGAAGGGCATGGAGGCGGGGATGCCTGCGCCTATATCGTCCAGCTCGCAGGCCAGGACGATCTTTTTGATGGCGTGAAAGACGGCATTTTCCGGAATATAGATCGCGGGGGAGGGGAGTTTGCGTGCGAGGGGGGCGTTGGCTGTTACCACGAGAAAGGGATTTATCTGCCGGCAAAATTCTTCCAGGCGGTACTCTATGGCTCCGACGTCCAGGTCTGACGTTATCCTGACCTTGTTGCCGGTCCGGCCGGACAGTTCTCCCGAGAGAGAACGCAGCATAGTTACGCCTTCCTGCTGCATCTCTTCGAAGACGTATTCTGGTACCGGGAGCTCTGCCGCGGCTATAGGGGGCTCCAAAACGTGAATAAGATGGATATCTGCGTTGATCGCCAGCGCCAGGTCTGCTGCATAGCGGGCGGCGTTGGAGGAACTGTCGGGGAAATCCACCGGCACTACTATGGATCGCATAATCGTTAGTTTATGCAAAGTTAATAAACTTAACATCTCCGGGGATATTGGAGAAGTCAGGTTGGGAGGTAAAATGTTGGAGATAGTTAATGGTGGTGTAATCGCATTCTCCGGGTCGACCGCCAGATATCGGTGAATTGATCTACAGATGGGCAATAAAGATGGGATGCTTGTGTTCCCGGATCACCTTCTCTGCAAAACTTCGCTTGGCCATATAGGAAAGTGGGCTCCGCCCAAAGGATCCACTTATCAGTAATACTTTCTGCTTGTCTGCGATCCAGCCCGCGAAGAAGTCGGCGGGTTTGAAATGCAGTTTGGAGAAGCCGATGTTGTCGTAGTGCAAGCCGGCGTACTCTTTCAGGAGGTCCGGGTCGGGCAGGTTTTCCGACGCCTCGTCCTTTATGTAGAGCACTTCCGAGGACAGGCTCGAGTACTGGGGGAAGAGGTAGCTGAACTGCTTCATTGCGTGGAGGCTTTCCCTGCTGCCGTCGTATGCGAAATACAGCTGTTCGAAGGCCAGGAAATTTTCGGGCAGCAGCATTATCGGGCATTCGGCTTCGCGAAGGGCTTCGTGCAGGAAAAGATTGGGCTCGCGGGCGTCTATTTCGGCGTAAAACACTTCTGCACTGGCTATGATCAGGTCGGCGAAGCGGCTTTCCTTTGCGGCCAGCTCTTTGCTCCAGGGTTCTTCGTTGGCGTGTAGCTGGAAATGAATATTTTCCTGTTCGCAGCGACGGGCGAAAAGTGCTTTGTGGTCGGCGACTGTCTGCCGTTCCCTATCTTTTGTCCGCATATAAGGGGCGGAGCTGTGGAGGTGGCTGGCGCTAGCCATGCCGTCGTAGTCGATGGGGCTGAAGAAGAGCCCTTTGACGTGGAAGGATTCCTGCTGTCGCAGGAACTGAAGAAAGGCAAAGGCCCCTTGCGGGAACACTTTGCCTGCGGATATAAATACCAGCTGTTTCATGCCATAAAGGTACGATTACCTATAACAATTGTCCTCCCGAGACCTCGATCCGCTGCGCGGTAACCCAGCGTGCGTCTTCTGTACAAAGCCATGCGACGACCCCGCCGATATCGTCTGGGCGGCCGACCCTGCCGAGGGCGAAGATGGAGCCGGCCTGTTTCATTCCTTCTTCAGTCGGGGGCAGAAATTGTCTGGTAAAGTCGGTCTCGGTCAGACCCGGGGCTACCGTATTGGCTGTAATTCCGCGATAACCCAGTTCTTTGGCCAGATAGCGGGTAAAGACCTCTATGGCGCCTTTCATGGACGCGTAGGCGGCGTATCCCGGCAGGGAGAACCGGGTCAGTCCCGAAGAGATGTTGATGATCCGGCCGTTGTCATTCAGAAAAGGAAGCGATCTCTCTGTCAGCAGAAATACTCCTTTCAGGTGGATGTTGTACATCTCGTCGATGGACTGTTCCGGTGTTTCGGCGATGGGGGAGTGCGCCGCCGTCCCCGCGTTGTTCACGAGAAAATCAAATTTGTTGCTGCCCGTATGCTTCCCGAGGTGTTCGCCCACTGTCTTCAGGAAGGCGTTAAACCCCCTGCTGTCCGAGGTATCGAGCTGTATGGCTTCGGCCTTTCGCCCCATGGCCCGGACTTCGGCTACGACCTTGTCTGCTTCCGTCTTATTGGTGTTATAGGTCAGGATGGTATCGATCCCTTTTTCGGCGAGACGCAGAACCATATTTCTTCCGAGGCCCCGGCTGCCGCCGGTGACCAGTGCGATCTTTGCTGTTTCCTTCATAGTTGAAAATTTAGGATACAAAGTTCGCTCCGGCGATGGCCACCGGCGTGGTGAACAGTTCAGGGAAAATGGTAGTCTTTTCAGTATTTTTGTCGCAGCAACCTTAAAGCACATGCCACGCACAAAGTCATTTAATGAGGAGGACATGCTCGACAAGGCAAAAGACCTTTTCTGGCGTAAGGGGTACAATGGGACTCCTCCGCAGGATATCATTGATGAAACGGGGCTTAGCCGTTCGAGCCTGTACGATACCTATGGGGACAAGCACAGCCTTTTTATAAAGACCCTGCAGCGTTATCGCGATCGCGAGACGGTTGCGGTCATCGCTCATCTCGACAAGGCCGGGGACGTCCCGCTGGCGATCCGTCAGCTGTTTCAGGAGACGTACAGGGAATGTCTGTCGACCAAAGGCAGGAGGGGTTGTTATATGATCAACGCCGTTCATGAGCTGGTTCCCCATGACTCTAAGGTGGAGACTATCGTCCGGGAGAACAGGCAGGCTACGGAGGATGCGCTGGTAAGGGCGATTCGCAGGGGTCAGCAGAAGGGGCAGATGTCCAGGGATCATCAGCCAAGGTCGCTTGCGCGGTTTCTGCTGAACGGTCTTTGGGGGCTTACTGCCCAGGTCAAGCTGGGGATCGACAAGAAGCTGGCCGACGATATCATCAAAACCACCCTTTCTTTTCTATAGTCCTGGATAATGTACGAGTCGTTATTTGCTCATATCAGGAAGTTCGTTCCCCTTAGCCAGGAGGACGAGGATATCCTCCATTCCAGTCTCCGCTATAAGAAGCTGCGGAAGAAGGAGTTCCTCTTAAAGGAAGGGGAGGTATGCGGGGCCAATCATTTTGTATTGAAGGGTTGTTTCCGGATGTATTTTATACAGGAGAGCGGCGTCGAGCAGATCATTCAGTTTGCGATCGAGAACTGGTGGATGACAGATTTTCAGAGTCTTGACTGGCAGCAGCCTTCTCATTACTACATCCAGGCGGTCGAGGCGTCCGAGATAGCTATTCTCGACAGCCGGGTCACGGCGGAAGTCTGCGACCGGATCCCGAAGCTGGACCGCTATTTCCGGCTTATCGTCCAGCGGGCTTTTGCAGCGTCGCAGCAGAACCTCCTGTTTATCTATACTTTTTCCGGAGAAGAGAGGTATCACCATTTCAATGCCGCCTTCCCGGAGTTTGTGCAGCGCGTACCGCAGTATATGGTCGCGTCCTATCTTGGATTTACCCCCGAGTTTGTCAGCAAGATCAAGGGCCGGCGCGGGGTGGGGGGAGGTAAGTGAGGTTGCGCGGGTGGGGAGGCGATGAGTGAGGCTGCCGCTGGAAGAGCCTTGTGAGGGCCGGTCTGCGATTTCTTAATCATGATTATTTTTTGGCACCGGGTGCGATGGGAAATTTGTGGTATCAAAAAACTTAGTCTATGAGTACAAGAATCAGGATCAATCAGGCAGAGCCGGCGGGTTACCGTGCAATGATCGCGCTGGACAAATATGTAGAGTCTACCCGGCTCAGCCAGACACAGAAGTACCTCATTAAAATACGGGTCTCGCAGATCAACGGCTGCGCGTACTGTATCGACATGCATACCCGCGACGCCAGGAAGGAGGGAGAGACGGAGCAGCGGATCTATGCGCTGGATGCCTGGAGGGATACTCCTTTTTTTACTCCCGAGGAGAGGGCCATTCTTGCCCTGACCGAAGAGGTTACTTTTATCAACCGTCATGTTTCGGAGGAAGTTTATAAGGAGGCGGCCCGGCTTTTTGACGAACAGTATCTGAGCCAGATCATTTTGGCTATCATCAATATCAATGGCTGGACCCGGATCGGGATTGCTACGGCGATGAGTCCGGCGCCTGCCGCGGAGGTTTAAAGGGGGCGCAGGGGAGCGGGATGCAGAGGACATGGCCGCGGGACGGAAGGGACAGGGCCCTGAGGGCGTAGTGCCGCGGGCACATGTATTGCAATAATCTCATAACTTACAGTCTCAATTTTGAACGTTATGAGAGCTCTTTTTACGTCCATCCTGCTGTTCGTTGCCGTTATGGGGATCTACGCCCAGCCGCACGAGACCATTCTGCTCAATGCTACGGTCATCGATGGAACGGGCGGAGCGGCGCAACCGCATACCGCCATCGTAATCCGCAATGGTAAGATAGCCACAATTACACGGGGGAAGATCAGGCCGGCGGCTGACGCCATTCAGGTCGACTGCAGTGATAAATTCATCATGCCGGAGATCATCGACTGCCATACGCATGTCGGTAATCTGAAGGGAACTTCCACCAGCAGCGATAACTATAGCTCTGAGAACGTCCGGCGTCAGCTGCTGCATTTTCAGGATTATGGAGTTGGGGCCATTCTTTCCATGGGGACGGAGCAGCCGATGGGTGTCGCGATACGGGATTCGTCCAGGAACGGGCTTGTTCCCGGCGCAACCATGTACTCGGCCATATATGGATTCGGCGTGAAGGGCGCCATGCCTCCGGAGGGAATGGGTATGTCGCATATCTATCGTCCTGAAACCCCGGAAGAGGCGGTCCGGCAGGTACAGGAGCTGGTCGCTTTCCGGCCGGATGTCATCAAGATGTGGGTGGATGATTTTTACGGTCAGTACAGGAAGGATCAGATCATGAAGCCGGAGATATATGCGGCCATCATCAGGGAGGCGCACAAACACAATATACGGGTGGCTTCCCATCTTTATCATATATCGGATGCCTACAAGCTAATCGAGGCGGGTGTCGACGCAATGGCGCACAGTATCCGGGATGCGGAGGTCGACGATTTTGTGCTGGCGGAGATGAAGAAGAGGAATATTACTTATATCCCTACCCTTTCGCTCGATGAGTTCGCCTATGCGTACGAAGACAGTCCCGGCTGGCTGGATGATCCTTTTTTCCGCAGTTCTCTTGAGCCGGGCGTATACGAAATGATCACGAGCCCGGCCTACAAGGACAAGGTCGGCAAGAGTACGGTCACACTCCAGGAGAAGACGGCCCTGGACGTGGCGTTGAAGAATCTCAGCAAGCTCTACCGGGCGGGGATACCTGTTGTCCTTGGCACCGACGCCGGCGCCAGTCCCATTCGTGCGCAGGGGTTTTCGGAACATATGGAGATGGAGCTGATGGTGAAGGCGGGGCTGACGCCCCTCGAGGCGATCGCGGTCGCGACCGGCAACGGAGCCAAATTCCTGCATATCGACAATGTCCGGGGTACTTTACAGGCGGGGAAGAAGGCCGATCTTATCGTGCTTGACAAGAATCCTCTGGAAGATATTCGAAACACGCGTACGATCTCCTCTGTCTGGAAGGACGGGGTAAAGGTCAGCGGCGGTCCCATTAGGCATTGATGTGTATCTTTACGGTATGGAACAGCGTCAGCAATTCGTGAATGAGGCCGGCAGCCGGGATTCTGTCACCTGGGTGTTCGATGGCATCCATATGGGGCATGCCGTCTCGCGGTTCAATGAGCTGACTTCTTTTAGCGCTACCGGCACGAACACCGACGTCATTCGGCTACATATCGGTCTCAGGGGCAACTACAGCTGGCACTACCGGCAGCTAGATACCGATTTTCATCTGATCGGCGGCCATCACAATATCATGTATTCCCCCGAGTTCGACATGACGGTGGAGAACAGGACCCTCGAGCTTGAGACCTTCGGTATTCAGTTTCCCCGCGAGACTTTTTTAAAGTTTACGCACAATGCCAGCGACCTGCTGAAGCGTTTTGGCGACCAGGTCGCCGGTGGCAGGCCGGTCCTGCTATCCGACCAGTGGGGCGCCGTCGACCCGCAGATACAGCAGGTGGTCCATCAGATCATCAACAATCACTACAGCGGCGATCTTCAGCAGCTGTTTCTCCTTTCGAAGAGTATCGAGCTGCTGGTCCTTTGTGCCGAATCGTGTGCGCTTGCAATGAACAGGCGGCAGGAGTTTGTCAGAACACCCGGGGATAAGGAAAAGATCATTGCCGTCCGGGATCTCATCAACGAACGTCTCAGCGAACCTCCCAGTCTCTCACAGATAGCGCGCACTGTCGGGATCAACGAATACAAGCTGAAGCGGGGTTTTAAGGAAATCTTCAACACGACGGTATTCGGCTATTTGACAGAACAGCGGTTGCTACTTGCCTACCAATATCTTATGGATACGCGAAAGACGGCCGCCGAGATATCCTTCGAACTGGGCTACTCTACTCCCCAGCATTTCAATAATGTTTTCAAGAAGCGTTTTGGCCTGACTCCGGATTCCATTAGAAAAAATCCGTAAACTGCAATCCCGGCCGCCAAAATGGGGCGAATATTGTAGCATAATCAAAAAAATACCAATATGAGCCAGTCATTGATCGTCAGCAGCGCTATCGATATCCGGGTCCCCGCAGCAGCCGTCTGGGATGCCCTTACCAATCCCGGGATGACCAAAAAATATATGTTTGGATGTGAGGCCATCTCCGACTGGCGGCCGGGCAGTCCGCTGGTCTGGAAGGGCAATTTCAACGGTCTGGACATGGTAGCGGTGAAGGGCAGCGTTGTCAGCATCGAGCCAGGCAGGTCCCTTGTCTATACTGCGATCGATCCAAATAATCCGGCGATCCCGGACGTCCCGGAAAACTATCTTACCATTACTTATGAGCTGACCGCGCTGGATGGTCACACCCGGCTGGCCGTCACGCAGGGCGACTATAACGCAGTGGCGGAAGGGGCCAGGCGCTATGAGGAAACTATGGCGGGCGGGGGATGGACGCCGCTGCTGGTCCAGATCAAGGAAATTCTGGAAGAGGGGGCCAAATGAGGGGACGCTGCTACGGCCTAGTTTGGGGTATAGCGGGAGTTGAGTGCGTTCAGTCCGTGTTGCTGCTTGCTGAGCTCTTCCTGCTGGCGGCTGATATCGTGCTTATTGTCTTCGAGGTCCTGCAGTGCACGGCGAAGCTTCTTTCCGATGCTTGCTTCCTTATCGAATAGTTTGTTTACCCTTTTTTGGTACTTGCTTTTTGTGTTGTCGTCAGAATTTATGCTTGAATTGAGGTCCGCCGTGGCCTTTATCTGGTCCTGTCTGATGCCGGCCAGGTCCGACTGGAAGTCCCGTATCTTTTTCTGCAGGTCTGCCGAGTCAGACCTTAGGTCGTTCATCTGTTGCTGGGCTTTTGCCAGCTGTTTTTGCTGACCGTTGATCTGCAGGCGCATTTGATAGGATGAAATAAAGGGGCCCAGACTGTCCAGGAACAGTCTAGCTTTCTCCAGTCGTCCACTGTCGACGGGGCCGGCTGCCTTTATGTCCTGGTTGACCGGCACGGGTATCAGGTTCAGCAGGGTTATGTCCTTCGCGATCCTGTCGGAGTTCGTTTTAAAATAGAGGTCGCTGAGGATGGGGGCTTCGGTCACCAACGGCGAGCTTCTGAACAGGATAAAGCCTCCGGACCCCGTGCTCTTATATCCCTGGGTCATCATATACTGTTTAAGCGCGTCTTCAACTGAATTGTCGTCGTAGGGCAGTCGGATGATGGCTGCAGGCTGTTTGATGTTGCGAATGCCGGGGTCGCCGATATAGGCCTGTGCGAAAAGTGCGGTATTACAGCAGAGACAGACGAAGAGCGGCAACGATCTCATAACAAAAGTTTTGGTGAAGAAACTTGTTTTTGGGATGCAGGTCTTCCTGGAAAGGTCTTTTGTGTTGCGCGTTGGCACAAATATACCCTATTTTCCGAAAAGGTTCTATTCCCTTATCCGGCTGCGCTCGTCGCCCGAGCCGGACCCCCGACTGCTCCGGGTGCTGCTGCCAAAGCTCCTGGAATAGCTGACGCGTATACTTTGGTACCGGTATGACTCCGGCTGGAAGGGGACCCTGCTTTTCAGGGCGAAGGCTTCATTCGTCATTGTTCCGTAGTGGTTGATATATACCGTTGATCGCAGGATATCCGTCATGTACAGCTGCAAGGTACCGCCGTTGTTGGTCAGCTCTTTTTTTATACCGGCATTGAGGGCCCCGAATGGATCGGTCATTCTCGTGCCGTCTTCATCTCGGGCTTTTGCCGGTAGTGACTCCGGTTCGCGGCATAGCGTATAACGTATAATTTAAGTATATTGCTATGGAATCAAATGCTTCCTCCGTGGTATGAAAGACAAGGACCGTATATGGCATCTGATGGCCCGTAAGTTCTCCGGTGAAGCTACGGAGGAGGAATTGAAAGAATTGGAGTCGTGGCAGCAGCAGCATCCCGAGATGACCTATTCCCTTCAACTGCTGGCCGATCTTTGGAAAGGAGAACCCAAACAGGATGGGGGGGATGCTGAAGATGCTTTTAGCCGTCACCTTACGCGAATGACGCTCAAAAATCTGGATCGGACTGCAGTGACGGAAAAGCAGGTCATTGTTTCAGAGGCGTTGCAGCCTGTACGGGGTCTGGTGCCGCGTCTCGCACATCAGATAGACCTGCTCGATAATTATTTCAAAATAGCCTGGCGGAGTCTTCGCCGGAACAAGGGTTTCTCAGCCATTAACATATCCGGTCTCGCAATTGGTCTGGCCAGTGCCATCGTCCTGATCCTCTGGATCCGTAACGAGCTGACCTGCGATCAGTTTCACAGGAATCGCGACCGGGTCTACCAGGTCTTTACCCGTGCGGTCTTCAATGGACAGATAGAATGCAATGGCAGGACCCCGATGGTCCTTGGGCCGGTGGTACAGGCCAATTACGGACGGCAGGTGGAAGAGGTGGTGAGGATGAACTGGGTAGGGGCCTTTATCTTTTCTATCGGTAACAAGCACGTGGGGTCCCAGGGATTTCTGACGGATCCGGGGTTTTTCAAATTATTTGATTTTCCTTTTCTAAGGGGTGATGCGGCGACGGCGCTTCGAAATCCTCATTCGGTGGTCCTCACGGAGAAGCTGGCCAAAAAGCTTTTTGGCAATGCGGATCCGATGGGGCAGTTCGTCAATGTCGACAGTACGTCCGGGTTTACGGTCACCGGCATTCTGAAGGACCTGCCTCCCAATACCCGGTTCAATTTCGAGTACCTGATCCCCTGGTCGTATACCAATGAGGTACACTGGGCCAATTCCAGCTGGACCAATAATATGATCGGCACCTATTTGCTGCTGAGGCCGGGCGTCACGGAGACCGTTGCCAGTATCAGTCTGCGGAATCTGGTCCGTATGCATGCGCCTGAGACGAAGGCCGAGATATTCCTGCATCCTATGCGCAAATGGAGGCTTTATTCCAATTTTGTCAACGGCGAGGCGACGGACGGGGACATCAATTTTGTCCGGATGCTGGCTGTTATCGCGGGTTTCATCCTGCTTATCGCCTGTATCAACTATATGAATCTGAGCACTGCGCGGAGCATCCGGAGGGCCCGGGAGGTAGGAGTTCGTAAGGTGGTGGGCGCGGGCAGGGGTTCACTGATAGGCAGATTTCTTGGTGAGTCGCTGCTCATCGCCTGTCTGGCGGGAGTCCTGGCGCTTGTTATCGTGATCCTTGCCCTGCCATGGTTCAACCAGTTGATCATGACGAATCTGGCGATTCCGTACGGCGATCCTTTTTTCTGGCTTTCGGGGACGGCGTTTATCGTTTTTACCGGTCTGCTGGCCGGCAGTTATCCGGCTTTTTATCTTTCTGCTTTCCGGCCGATCAATATTCTCCGCGGTCATTTCAGGACCATCCATGCGCTGGTGACGCCGAGGCGGATACTGGTGGTTTTCCAGTTCAGCTTTGCCATCGCCTTTATTATCTGTACGATCGTTATCTACCGGGAATTGAAATATGCGACGAACAGGGATCCGGGTTATAACAGGGACAATCTTGCCTTTGTATACATGAAGGGGGATATGCGAAAGAACTATGAGCTGATCCGCCGTGATTTGCTGGCCGGCGGAATAGTCACTGATATCACCCGCACCAATTCACCTATAACCGAAGTGTGGTCAAACAATGACGGTTTTGAGTGGCAGGGAAAGGACCCGGATCAGCGAGTAAGCCTGATCGAATACTGGGCTGACAGGACATTTGTAAAGACGATGGGGCTGCATCTGGTAGCGGGCCGGGATATAGACATTCAAAAGTACCCGACAGACTCGACCGCGGTATTGCTGACCGAAATGGCGGTCCGCCAGATGGGGCTTTCCGATCCGATTGGCCAGGCCCTTCGCAGTAATGAAGGCGACTGGCATGTCGTGGGTGTGATCAGGGATTTTGTTACCGGCTCGTTGTATAACCGGGTCAATCCTATTGTGGTGCAGGGCCCAGTCGGTACGATCGGGACAAACTCCTGGTTCGGGACGATCACATTCCGGCTAAATCCCGCGAACAACACCTCCGCGAATATCTCCCGGCTGACCGAGGTCTTCAGGCGATATAACCCGAACTATCCTTTTGAGTATTTCTTTGTCGACTATTACGAGCTCTGGAAACTGACGGGGGAAAGACATTTCGGGACGCTTGCCGCGCTATTTGCGGGAATGGCCATTTTTATCTCCTGTCTGGGGTTATTCGGGCTCAGCGCCTATATGGCGGAATCCCGTCTCCGGGAGGTTGGCGTGAGAAAGGTACTGGGGGCTTCCATCATGCGGCTCGTCACCCTGTTGTCCAAAGATTTTCTTGTTTTGGTCGTCATTGCCTTTTTCATTGCTTCTCCCGTGGCCTGGTGGTTTATGAGTAAATGGCTGGAAGACATTCCATATCATATCAATCTATCGTGGTGGATATTTGCGGTTACGGGGCTTCTTTCGATAATTATCGCGGCGGGTACGGTCGGTTTTCAGGCGGTGCAGGCGGCCCTTACCAATCCGGTCCGGGTGCTTCGTGCGGACTAGGCTAAAGCCGGACAGCAAATGTGTCGAAGCCGGACACCGGCGGTCTGGATACCGGGTTTAAATTATTGGCTGCCAATGTCCTGGAAATCTGGCATTCTATTCGCGCGTTTCGGGTATGTTCAGGAACTATCTGAAAATCGCGATTCGCAATCTCCTGCGGAGCAAGAGCTTTTCAATTATCAATATTTCCGGTCTCGCGATCGGCATGGCCAGTGCGCTTCTTATCCTGCTTTGGATACAGAATGAGTTGTCCTATGACCGTATCTACCCAAAGACCGGCCGCATATATGCGCTGTACAACCGCGACAAGTTCGAGGGTAAACCCTGGGCATGGAACAATACGCCAAAGCCGCTGGCGACTGCGTTGCAAAAGGACTATCCTGCTGTAGACGAAGTGGCCCGTTTCAATAACATTACTTTCCTGGTCAGCGCCGGGGATGTGCATCTCAATACGCGGGGTGCGTTTGCTGACAGCAGTTTTCCCGATATATTTCAGTTTCCCATGGTGAAGGGTAGCGCAAAGGCGCTGAACGGTCCCAACAGTATCGTCCTTACCCGGGGCATGGCGAAGAGGCTGTTTGGGAATGAGGAAGCTTTGGGCAAGACGGTGGTTATCGACAGTACGGCCAATTTTATGGTTACCGGTATTATGGAGGACCTGCCGCCCAACACCTCTTTTTCATTCGACTATCTTTTGCCGTGGGCGTTCATGACGCGTCTGGGCTGGGATGATAATGGCTGGGGCAATAATTCGGTATACACTTACGTGTTGCTTAAGCCCGGTGCGTCGCAGGCTGCTTTTGACCGGCAGATCAGGAATATCACTATCGATCATTCGGGGGGAAGGGAGACGACGGAGGTCTTTACCCAGCCGATGTCCCGCTATCATCTTTATGCGACCTCTGAAAATGGCGTGCTTGTCGGAGGGAAGATCAAGACCGTTCGTCTTTTTGGCGTCATTGCATGCTTTATCCTGCTGATCGCGTGTATAAATTTCATGAATCTTTCGACGGCCCGCAGCGAACGGAGGGCGCGTGAAGTAGGTGTGCGGAAAGTGATAGGGGCATACCGGGGGTTTCTGATCGCGCAGTTCATCGGCGAGAGTATTCTTATAGCCGGGCTTGCTTTTCTGATCGCCATAGGGTTGGCGGTAGTTAGTCTCGACCAGTTCAACCTGCTGGTGGGTAAGCAGCTGGTCATTCACTATGATGATCCCCTGCTTTGGATCTTTGCTCTTGGGTTTGTGCTGTTCACCGGGCTGCTGGCCGGCAGTTATCCGGCGTTTTATCTTTCCTCTTTCCAGCCGGTGAAGGTGCTTAAGGGGACGTTCAGGAAGGCCGATTCGCTGGTGTCCGTGCGTAAAATCCTGGTGGTTCTTCAGTTCAGTTTCGCCATTATCCTGATCATCTGCACGTTGATCATCCAGAAGCAGATACAGTACGGCGAGGACAGAGATGCCGGTTATGACCGGCACAACCTTGTCTATACTTTTACGCAGGGGGATGCCACCAAATACTATTCTTCGATCCGCAGCGAATTGATCAGCAGCGGCGCGGCGGTCGCCGTGACCAAGACGTCCGGGCCTGTCACGCAGCACTGGAGCGATGGGTGGGATTATGAATGGGACGGCAGTACCCTGGCCGACAGGAAAACGGATTTTATCCAGTTTGCCGCAGATGCCGGATTTGTGAATACGCTGGGTGCAAAGCTCATTGCGGGCAGGGATATCGACGTCTACAAATATCCGACCGACAGCACGGCTGTATTGCTTAACGAAGCGGCCGTGAAGACCATGCGGCTGAAAAACCCGGTCGGTGCGAATATCTGGAGGGGGACCGGCGCAGATCAGGAAAAATGGCATGTTGTGGGGGTTATAAAGGATTTTATTCTGGAGTCGCCGTTCGCCGAGCATATCGCGCCGATGATGATCGCGGGTCCGCGTCTGTTCTGCCAGGTAATCCATTTCAAGCTGAACCCGGCCAATTCTATCAATGCCAATATTGAGAAAGCCCGGAAGATATTCAAACACTATAATCCGCGCTATCCGTGGGAGTATGTTTTTACCGACGAGGCCTATGCGAGAAAATTCAGGGAAGAGCAGCAGATAGGCAGCCTTTCGGCGTTGTTTGCGGGACTTACCATACTTATCTCCTGTCTGGGACTTTTTGCTCTGGCCGCCTATTTGGCGGAAAACCGGATCAGGGAGATAGGCGTCCGCAAGGTGCTTGGGGCTAGTGTGACCAGCATTACGACGCTGCTCGCCAGGGAATTTGTACTTCTTGTTGGGATAGCCTTCATCATAGCTGCTCCCGTGGCCTGGTTTACCATGGATAAATGGCTGGAGGGATATGGATACCGCGTAGACATGGGATGGACTGTGTTTGCGATGTCAGGGGCGCTGGCGCTGGTGATTGCGGTGGCGACCGTCAGCTATCAGTCGGTAAGGGCGGCACTGGCCAATCCGGTAAAGAGTCTCCGGTCCGAGTAGTTAGCTCTCCGCGTCGTGGAAGATGATGCCCAGTGTATGTCTGGAGCCGCCGGTCACCGGGCTTACCCCGTGTTTCATATTTACCCGATACCAGCCGCGACTGCCTTTTACCGGGCGGAAGCTGGTGGTGAACAGTAACATATCGCCCTGTCGCGGCTGCAGAACGATCGCTTTGGACTGCGCGCGCGGAATTTGTTCGGTCAGCACAAATTCTCCTCCCGTATAGTCCCGCCCCGGCTGGTTTAGGAAGACTACCAGCTGTATAGGGAAATAGACCTCTCCATAGAGGTCCTGGTGCAGCGTGTTGAATCCTCCTTCTCCGTATCTCAGGATCAGGACCGTGGGTTTTGTCTGCCCTTTTTCGCGGCACCGCTGTTTCAGCTGTTCGTGCGAAGAAGGAAACTTTAATTCGATGCCCAGCTGTTCCATCCACCGGTCAGCGACCGGAACCAGCCAGGGGTAAACCGTTTCACGGATACCGGCTATCTGCCCGGGAAGGGGATACTGAAAATATTTATATTCTCCGCTGCCGAAGCGGTATCGCTCCATATTGATCGTCTTCCGGTAGAGGGCGCCGGTATCGTATCCGAGGATCAGGTCACTGCATTCTTCCTTTGTCAGCAGTTCCGGTACAACCGTGTGTCCATTCCGATGCAGGTCTTCGGTCGTCTTTTGCCAGTCTGTCTGTTGCAGCCGTTGTATGATCGTGTTCATTCATTTTTAGTTTTCCTGCGGGGCAAATACCTGGGTAGCTTCCCAGCCTATCATTGCGTTCTTGCGGGCGGTTCCCCAGTGGTATTCGCCAATCTGGCCGTCGGCTCTGATCACGCGGTGACAGGGGATGAGGAAGGCCACCGGGTTGCTGCCTACGGCGGTGCCTACGGCGCGGGCGGCTTCCGGGTGTTTTAGTTTGCCGGCGATCCCGGAATAGGTGGCCAATTCTCCCATCGGCACCTTCAGCAGTGTTTCCCATACCTTGATCTGAAAATCGGTGCCTTTGAGGTGCAGCTTGACCTCCGAGGGTTTGTTCCAGTCCCGGTGAAAGATTGACAGCGCCTTTTCCTGCAGCCCGTCTGTGCGGTCGAAGAACCGGGCGTTGGGGAATTTGCTCTTCAAATCTTTCAGCGTGGCTTCTTTGCCTTCATCGGCAAATCCCATATAACAAATGCCTTTGCTGGTCGAAGCCACCAGTAGCTGTCCAAAGGGGCTGTCGGCAAAGTGGTAGTTGATATTGAGTTCTTCGCCGCCGTTCTTGTATTCGCCGGGTGTCATACCCTCGATCTTTATGAAGAGGTCGTGCAGGCGGCCGGTTCCCGAAAGCCCCGCTTCGAATGCGGCGTCGAACAGCGTGACGTCCGTCTCTTTGTTCATGACATCTTTTGCGTGCTCAAGGGTGAGGTACTGCAGGAATTGTTTTGGTGTGACCCCTGCCCAGTCCTTGAACATCCGCTGGAAGTGAAAAGGGCTCAGGTGGATGTGTTCGGCTACTTCGTCGAGAGACGGCTGCCGTCGGAAATTTTGCTTATAGAATGCGATCGCTTCCGCAATTCTTTTATAGTTGATCTCTTGTTGGGTTGACATGTTATTTGCTTTTGTATCACAAAAATACCACCACTCCGGACCCTGGAAAACCCGGTTTTTGCTATTCTTTCGGCCGGAGTGACCGTCCCGGAACAGGCGCCGTATCAAAACCGTACAAGTGGGCGCGTTGTTTAGGGGTTAAGTATTTGATTCTTATCGCCATATGAAAAGGGCATAGTTGGTGTGGTTCCCAAGACATGCTTAAAAATTATTTTACGACTGCCTGGCGCAACCTTGTCCGGAACAAGGCCTACAGCGCCCTGAATATCTTCGGTCTGGCCATTGGCATGACCGTTGCCCTTCTTATCGGTCTGTGGGTGCAGTACCAGTATTCCTATGACCGATGGCTACCGGGATACCGGCATGTCTACCAGGCATTGATCCGCAGCCACAGCAGCAGCGGGGGAGAGGTACAAAAGGCGACGCCTCTTCCGTTGAGCGGGGCGATCCGGAGTGAGGTACCGGGGGTAAAATATGTCGCCAGAACGGACTGGTTCGGCAGCCGATCGCTGATCGTCGGGGACAAGAAGCTCTATCTGAGGGGCGGTCAGGCGGATGAAGACATCCTTAAAATATTTCAATTTCCCCTGGTAAGAGGGGATGCGGGGGCTGTGCTTAAAGACCCGGGTTCGATCGTGCTTACGGAAGCAACGGCAAAATCGTTATTTGGAGACGCCGATCCGATGGGAAAGTCGGTTCTTGTTGACGGCAGCTATAGTGCGACCGTTACCGGGGTGTTGAAGGATCTCCCGGCCAACTCCAGTCTGCAGTTCGGCTATATCCTACCTTTTAGCCGCTGGCTGGGGCATGATGAATGGGCCCGGAATAATTCCGGCAACTGGCGGAACAATTCCTGGCAGACCTTTGTGGCTCTGGATGTTCCCTTTGAGCAGGCGGAACAGGTATTGAACGGGCTGATGAAGACTCATGATCCCGAGGACTACAGGATCTATAAATCGACGGTATTCCTGCAACCCCTAAAAGACTGGCATTTGTATGCGGATTTCAGGGAAGGCGTACAGGCCGGCGGTTTGATCGACTACGTGAAAATGTTCGGCATTACCGGTATTCTTGTCCTGCTGATAGCCTGTATCAATTTTATGAATCTTTCAACGGCCAGGTCTGAAAGGAGGGCGAGGGAGGTAGGCGTCAGGAAAGCGATCGGTTCACGCCGGAAAGACCTTGTCGTTCAATTTTTGTGTGAGTCTTTCGCTATTACATTTCTGGCGTTCCTGCTTTGTCTGCTGGTCACGATGCTGGTCTTACCGGTATTCAATTCGCTTACGGATACGGCTATCACTATGCCCTGGTCGAATGGGATCTTTTGGGCGATCATGGCCGGCTATGTGGTGGTCACCGGGTTGCTGGCGGGAAGTAAGCCTGCGATCTATCTTTCGTCCTTTCATCCTGTCAAAGTGCTAAAAGGCGTTGTCAGGACCGGCAGGTCGGCGACGCTTTCCAGGAAGGCCCTGGTGGTATTGCAATTTTCCTGTTCTGTCGCGCTTATCATCGGTACGGTCATCATTTATCAGCAGGTTCAGTATGCTAAGGATCGGCCTCTGGGGTACGATGCCGAGCGGCTGCTGATGACCGATGCGGGCACGGAACTGAATAAGAATTACGATGCGCTTAAAAATGAGATGCTGGCCACCGGCGTCGTCACCGATGTCACCAAATCGTCTAGCCCGGCCACGGACATCTGGTCTTACCAGCGGATAGACGACTGGCAGGGCAAACAGGCGGGCGAGAGCCTTGACCTTGCGACGGTGGCGGTCAGCGATGCCGACTATTTCAAAACCTTGAGAATGCAGCTGGTAAAAGGGGCTAACTGGACGGGTAGTCTGGCGACCGACTCGCTGAATGTGATCCTCAATGAGGCGGCGGTGGCGAGAATGCGGTTTAAAGAGCCGGTCAACCAGGTGATCACCTGGCACGACGTACCCCAGCGTGTAAGGGTGATCGGTGTAGTAAGAAATTCGCTGATGGCCTCTCCGTTCTCGGCGGCCGCGCCGACTATTTTTATCTACGACCCGGGATGGGGAAACAGCTTGACCTACCGGCTGGCTCCCCGGGTAAATACCCATGCGGCCATCGCCCGGCTGACGGGGATATTCAACAAGTACAACCCGGCCTATCCCTATATCTATACTTTCGTTGAAGCCAGCCATGCGTCGAAGTTCAGTCTGGAAAACCTGATCGGCAAACTTTCGGGGTTGTTTGCGGGTCTGGCTATATTCATTTCGTGTCTGGGTTTGTTCGGGCTGGCAGCTTATATGGCCGAGCAGCGGACGAAAGAAATAGGCATACGGAAGGTGCTGGGGGCGTCCGTATCGCAGCTGTGGTATTTGCTTTCGCGGGATTTTGTCGTGCTCGTTCTGATCAGCTGTTTCATTGCCTCTCCCATAGCCCTATATTTTCTCCGGAGCTGGCTGCTGAAATATGACTACCGGATCGTAATCGGTCCGCTGGTATTTGTGGCTGCGGCTTTTGCGTCGGTGGTGATCACCCTGCTGACGGTCAGCTGGCAGGCGATAAGGGCTGCTCTTGCCAATCCTGTGAATAGTCTTCACTCGGAATAGGGCCGGGCTCCGGAATGACTGGCGTGGATAGATGGTGCAAAAAAACAGAAGGTATGCTGAGTTCCGGAGCGGGAAGATTCTGTACTTTTTGACCAATGAACGACTTCTTTTCCAAACTCGAAAACTTTCTTTTCGATATCCTGGGATTGATACTGCCCGGAGCTATCTTTTTGATGATCCTGCTGTCGCCAGTCCTCTTTGTCGATATCGACGGTCTTCCGGCGGCAACCATCGATGGGTCGGTCATACTATCTGCGCTGAAGATGGTTTCCCATGTATTAAAGACCAACTGGGCCGTCTATCCCAGGTCCTCGCTGACGATCCTTACCATTCTGGCTTATCTGATGGGGCATGCGGTGAAGGTGTTTTCGAGGATCAAGTACGAGGTGCTGACGGCGGTCTTCGACGACGGCCTGAACAGGCCGGTTGTAAAGGGGTATGAGCGAATTTGCGGATGGCTTTTCAGGAATCCTTCTTCGGCCTTCTATCTGCGGCTGAAAGAGTTGCTGCGGCCGTTGGGGACGGTGCTGGACTATCTGTTCACCTTTAGGGCTGCCGACTATCTGGCGAGCGATGCAGTCCTGAAAGAGAATTGTCTGCAGCTGGTAAAGACCCGTCTTTCCGTCGAATATCCGGACGACACCCGTCTGGTCACCAAGCTATCCGGCGTCATTACCACGCAGGAAAGCATAAAGACGCTCGGTCCTTTCTTTCTGGCGAAGTATAATCTGTACCGGTCGCTTGCGCTGATCTTCGTTCTTACCACACCGTACTATATCGGGTTTTTTCGGGTAGCCGGCGCATTCATCACTCCTTCGCTAAATGAGATATCCAGGCTGATCATAACGACGATGGTCGTACTGTGGTTTACCTTTCATGTAAAGTATAAAAGATACTGGACGCTCTATGGAGACGAAAGGATTGTGTCGTTGTTTTACATTTTGAACAAGAAAAAGCTCAATGAAGGCTGACAGGATACTTTTTATCGACACCGAGACCGGTGGCACCGATCCGGCAAGCAATAGCCTGCTGTCGCTTGGTCTTGTCGTATGGAAAGAATTGGAGGTTAGGGCTTCTCTGGAGATACTGATCGATGACGGGGTCCTCAGTGTGACCGAAAAGGCGCTTGAGATCAATCAGATCAGCCTGAAAGAACACCGGAAAAAGGCTGTGTCTCCTGCTGTCGCGATACGGCAGATGGATAAGTTTATCGGGAGTCATTTCCCAGCCGACGAAAAGATCGTTTTGGGTGGGCACAATGTCAATTTTGACGTCAATTTTCTGAACGTTTTTCTTACCCGAAACGGGTACGATTTTCAGCATCGGTTCTCTCACCGCACTGTCGATACGTCGGCCATTCTTTTTTATTTATATCTGACCGGAAAGATAAAAAGGAAGCTCACCGCTTCCCAGGATGCGCTGGACTATTTTGGTATAGTTGTACAGGGGCGTCACACGGCGCTGGGTGACGCTGTCGCCACTGCCCAGCTGTTCAGCAGGCTGGTCGGTATCCTATACCGGGAGCCGAAGAAGCGGTCGTCTCCGCCGAAAGATATGTCCGATCTGTTTGCGCCTCCGGCGGAGGGCGTATAGTTTTCGATGTTTTCGGTCCGCGGGTTTGGTGTAAACGTCCCGGGTGCTACCCGTTTCTCAGCGAGTTTACCGGGTTGGCTATCGCGGCCCGGATGGTCTGGTAGCTTACGGTCAGAAACGCGACCAGGAGCGCCGCTGCGGCCGTCGCCGCGAATATCCACGGGCTTATGGTAGTCCTATAAACAAATTCCCGAAGCCATTTGTCCATTGCGAACCATGCAACAGGGAAGGCGACCGCCAGGGAAAGAAGCACCAGGCGCAGAAATTCTTTGGCGAGAAGGAGGACGATGCCGGACTCTCCGGAGCCAAGGACCTTTCGAATTCCGATCTCTTTTGTACGGCGTTGTGTCGAAAATGTAGCGAGTCCGAACAACCCCAGGCAGGAAATGAGGACAGACAGTATCGAGAAAATATTGAAGATCCTGCCCATTTGGGAATCTGCAGTATAGAGATGGTCGATATCCTGGTCAACGAAGCCATAGTTGAAGGGTGTATCGCCAAATACGGCCCGAAAGTCGTTTCGTATCTCTAAGAGTTTTGCAGGGAGGTTGCCGGGTGTGCAACGAAGGACGACAAAGTCGCCGGCTGGCCATCGGCGCATTACCAGCGGCTCGATGGGCTGGTAGACCGGCTTGAAATTAAAGTCCTTTACGACGCCGAGTATCCTGCCTTCGACGCCGCGTATGGCTATGGTCTTGCCAATGGCCGTCTCCGGCGTCAGTCCCATGGTTCTGACGGTTGTCTCGTTGACGACATAGTCACTGTCGGAGCTGGTGAAATCACTCGAATAGTACCGGCCGGCGACCATCTTCATGCCAAAGGTTTGTATGAATTGCTCGTCCACATTGATATAGTTGCAGTTGACCATGGATCCGTCATTCGCACCGCGCCATGTCATCGGCCGTATTGCGTTCATGTCGGTGGGCAGTTCGTTGATGATCGTAAAATCGCCGGTTCGGGTGGACTGGCGGAGCATCGATCGCAGGGCGGCGGAGTTCTGCATCCGGTTGCCGACGGCTGGCATGGAGACATAGAGCAGGTTGTTCCGGTCGAAGCCGATATCCCGGTTGTGAATAAACCGCAGTTGCTGATAGACGACTACGGTACTTACCATGAGGATGATGGAGATGGAGAATTGCAGGACTACCAGTCCGTTGCGCAGGAACGATCCCCGTAGCATCCCTTCTCCCTTCATTACTTTGATGGGGTTGAAAGAGGAAATATAAAATGCGGGATAGCTGCCGGCCAGCAGGCCAGTTATTGCGGTGATCGCGAGGACTCCGAGAGCCAGCCTGGGGCTTAGCAGATTGAACGGAATGGATTTTCCGGCCAGCTCGTTAAATAAGGGAAGTGCGGTGTAGACGAGCAGCAGGGCCAGGACAAGCGCAATAAATGACAGCAGCATGGATTCGCCGATGAACTGGAGGACCAGCTGCCGGCGCAGGGCGCCGATCGTCTTTCGGAGCCCGACTTCTTTTGCCCGGACGCCCGACAGGGCTGTCGCGAGGTTCATAAAATTGATGCAGGCGATGATCAAGATAAAAAGGGCGACCAGCGAAAGGATGCGTACATAGCTGATATTGCCCTGTCCGGAGTAGTCGTTTCTGTAGTGAGAATACAGGTGGATCTTTTCGAGTGGCTGGACGGAGATGGCTGCGGGTACGGCCAGGGTGCCGGCGATAGCCTTTTCGCGCATAGCCTCCATTTGCCGGGTAATTGTTTGCAACACCGATGGCGTAGGCCGGACTGCGTCGGCCAGCTGAAAATAGACATGGCTGTCAAAGAAGCGCCAGCTGTGCTGTGGGTCCATCGTCTGGTCCCAATTGTCTATGGACAGGAGCAAATCGAACTGAAGGTGAGAGTTCGATGGAATGTTTTTCAGGATGCCGGTGACCTGCATGGTAACGCTGTCGTTGTCGATGAAGACGGATCTGCCCATCGCCTGTTCGATGCTGCCGAAATATTTGACGGCTGTTGCCTCGGTCAGTACGATGCTATTGGGGGACCGCAGCACGGCGGCGGGGTCGCCTATGAGAAGCGGGTAGTTAAAAATTCGCAGGAAGTTGGAGTCGGCCTGGAAGATATGTTTTTCGTCGAACTTGCGAGTACCGACACTGATGATCTTTTGTCCGTTGTGGATGCGGGTGGCGTTCTTAATTGCCGGTATGCCGGTTCGGATGGCATTGGCGAACGCGTAGGGAACGACGGCTGACTCCATGTCCTTAACTCTGGCTGTCATCCGGAATATCCGTTCCGCGCCGGGGTTGAAGCGATCATAGCTGAGCTCGTCCTGAACCCAACAGAAGATCAATATACTGCAGGCGAGGCCGGTTGCCAGTCCGAATATATTAAGTCCGGTGAACAGGGGGTTGCGACGGATATTGCGCAGTGCTGTTCGGAGATAGTTCTTTAGCATGCAGTAGTGATTTAGCGTTTTGCCAGTTCGACAATGTCTTTTACTTCGAGGATCTTTTTGGGAAAGCCTTTGCCGGCGGCGTTGATCATCGCCAGCCCGACCTCTTTCAAGGTACAAAATCCTCCCGGGTAGACTGCCCGGCCGATGGGATAGAGCCAGGCAATGTAGTGGTAAAAGCTTTTTAGGTTTTTTTGACCGGGGGAGGCTTTCATAAATCCCGGGCGGAACATATATGCGTTGGTGAACAGCCGCATCAGGGCATTTTCAGTAGCGCCTTTTACGCGTGCCCATGCCATTCCTTTTTTTTCGCTGCTGTCGGTGCCTGCGCCGGTAACATAGCAGAAGGTCAGTTGCGGATTATGTTTCGCCAGTGTCGCAGCAAAGTTGATAGTCAGGTCATAGGTGATATGTTTATAGTCTTCCTTGCTTACTCCTACGGAGGAGATGCCGAGGCAGAAAAAACAGGCGTTGTAGCCGGCGAGTTGGTCTTCGATGGGGGTAATATCGAAGAAATCCTTGTGGATGATCTCGCGTAGCCGGGGATGCGATATGCCTAACGGTCTCCGGTGAATGGCCAGGACCTGTTCGACTTCGGGGTGGTTGAGGCATTCGAGGAGGACGCCTTCTCCGACCATACCCGTTGCTCCTGTTATGATGGCTTTGATCTTCATGGCTATTGTTTGTAGAGGTCGCCGGTGAGGTATTTCAGGCCGGAGTCGCAGATGATCGTAACTATCTTTTTTCCTGCGCCGATCTCTCTTGCCCGCTGGAGGGCTGCCCAGACGTTTGCGCCGGAGGTGATGCCGCCGAAGATGCCTTCTTCCCGGGCCAGCCTGCGCGCTGTCGCATAGGCGTCCTGGTCGGAGACGGCGATGATCTCGTCGGCAAGGTCCAGCCGGCAGATGGCTGGTATGAAGCCTGTTCCGATGCCTTCCAGCCTGTGGGTCCCGGAGGTGTCGCCGCCGGAAAGGGCGCGGACGCCCAGCGGCTCAACCGGGATACAGCGGATACCCGGTACTTCATCTTTGAATATTTCGGCGGTACCGGAAAAAGATCCGCCCGTGCCCACGCCCTGTATAAATTCGGCGATGTCCGTGCCGAGCGTGCCGATGATCTCCCGCGCCATGGTGTGATAGGCATTTCGGTTATCGACATTTTTGAACTGATCGGTCCAAAAAACGTTGGGTTCCCTGCTGAGCTCCCTTGCCCTTTCGATCATGCCGTCGATAAGGCTGGCGGTTATTTTGCCGTTCTGGCTGGGGAAGATCTCGAGTTCGGCGCCAAAGGCTTTCATCGTCTGCAGTTTCTCCTGTGCGAAGGCGTCGGAGCTGACAAAATGCGCGCGGTATCCTCTTGTGGCGCAGACCATCGCCAGCGAGCTGCCTGTGCTTCCGCCGGTATATTCCACTATTTTTCCGCCGGGTTTGAGCTGACCGCGTCGCTCCGCGCCTTCGATCATGGAAAGCGCCATCCTGTCTTTCATGCTGCCTGTGGGGTTTGCGCCTTCGTATTTGACGTAAATATCTGCGCACCCTGGTTCGGACATCCGCTGGAGCCTGATCAGCGGGGTGTTTCCAATTGCAGGCATAGTTGTTGGTTTGATTTGTTGCGTTAAATGTAGTCAAAAATTCTTCGCTTCGGACGGTCCTTTGCCGAACCTCGTCTTAAAAGCGCGGCTGAAATGGGCTGGGCTTTGAAAGCCGCTTTCGAAGGCAGCCTCTCCGACCGTCTTTTTCAGGTTGCTCAGCAGGTGAAGGGAGTGCTGGAGTCTTTTTTCCAGCAGCCATTTTCCCGGGGTGTTCCGGAACAGTTGTTCGAAATCTCTTTTAAATGCAGACAGGCTGCGGTTACTTAGCCTGGCATACGTACCGAGCTTCAGGTTATAGCAGAAATTATCCTCCATCACTCTTTTCAGGAGGGCTGTCCGGGGTTCGTGCAGCAGGGAGCAGAAATAGGATAAAATGTCTTTGTTAACGGCATTGTCTGCGATATTCAGGATTAGTTCCTTGAATTTGATCTCGAGGAGTGAAGGGTCCGGATCGCGTGTTTCGGTGAAATAGGTAAACATGGAGTGAAAGAATCCCTGGAGGGTTTCGCTCGGTTCGATCAGCATCAAAGGGTCGAACTGGTGGTCGTAACCTGCAAGCGGCCGGGTTCTTGTATGCAAGGTTTCGCAAATAAATTCGTCGGGTATAAAGAAGAGCATCACGCAGAAGCCTGTATCCAGCGGCTGTTCAAGGATAAAACCTCCTTTTCTGACGAATACGCAGTTCCCTTTTTGGATGTCGTATTTGCCTTTGGCCGTGTGCCAGATCTTCCGGCCGTCGATCACATAGAACAGATAATTGTATTGGGTCCAAAGGTCCGCGAACCGGGTCTTCATCAAACGGGCGTCCATCGGGCAGGTAAATGCGGTAATGAGCGAGTTGCCGCAATTGAATTGCCTGTAGTATTGGGGGCGCTGCAGGATGCGTTCGAAAAAATTATCCATCTGTCTAAAATTATGAAATTTTCCAGGAACGGGGTCCTGGGCTTCCTGGTCATAAAATTGAACCGGAGAGTCAGCGGTGTGGATTCCGGAATGTCTAGTATTGCACTTCAAAATTGTTTATAATATGAATCCTAACAAAGCACTATGGGAGAAAGGTGATTTCACCAAAATTGCAGAAAGCATGAGGGATAGCGGCTCAGCGCTGGTCAGCCGGCTTGGCATTTCCAGGGGAATGAAGGTATTGGACCTGGGTTGCGGGGATGGAACTACGGCTATTCCGGAAGCGAAGCTGGGGGCGGAAGTCCTGGGAGTTGATATTGCGGGTAATCTTGTCGAGGCGGGTAAAAAGAGGGCTGCGGCAGAGGGGCTTGACAACTGCCGGTTCCAGGAAGGGGATGCGACTGATCTTCGTGATCTTGGGGACGGCTCTTACGACCTCGTCGTTACTGTTTTCGGCGCTATGTTTGCCCCGAGGCCTTTCGACGTGGCAAAGGAAATGGTCCGTGTGACGCGGCCCGGAGGAAGGATTGTGATGGGTAACTGGATACCCGGCGACCCTACTCTGGTTGCGCAGATATTAAAGATCAGCTCTGCGTATACCCCGCCTCCGCCGGAAGGTTTTGTCAGTCCGATGTTGTGGGGCGTAGAGAGCAATGTAACGGAGCGATTCACCAGTGTGGGTGTGGCAAAGGAGGACATTTCGTTTGTGAAGGACGTTTTTACATTTGAGATATCCGGAACTCCGTCCGAGTTTTTAGACATGTTCAGGAAATATTATGGTCCTACCATGAATGCATTCGAAGCCGCTGAAAAGAATGGGAAGGCGGAAGACTTGCAGCGTGAGCTGGAGGAGTTGTTCAACAAACAAAATCAGAGCGGTAACGGGACGACGTCGATACCAGCTAATTTTTTGAGGGTAACGGTGTTGAGGAAATAGTCGGCGGCGACGATCTGGAAAGAGGGGCCTGTTTACGGGCCCTCTTTTTTTATATGGCTCCGACTGGCCCGGTGGCTGCTGCCTGCGCTATGAGCCGATACACGGGAACCGGTATGCTCTCGGGTTGGGTCTTGTCGGGGTATTGGAATAATACCTGGCACCTGTCCGTATCGGCGTAATACACTTGCACGATGCCGGTACCGGCGGGCTTGTGGGTCGTATCAAGTACGATGACGGGTTGACCTGGTGTGAAGATCATAATTGAAAGATAGTATTTTAGATGTGAACTGCCGGCCGAAGTTATAAACAGGCTGTGTAAATATTTTGCTCCTCCCGGGAAGGGTTAATAATTTCTTCAAATCCAAAATCTTTCCAATTTCTCATTTCCCCCTACATTTACAGGCCTATATCCTTTGACAATCTGCTGTAGCGTCCCAATTCCTGTCCAGCCATCGTGTCGCCTCTTATAACATATACACTTTTAATTAAAACTGTTCTGTAATGGGAAAACTTTACCCGCTACTCATGGCACTCCTGTTGCCTGCCATTGGTCATGCCCAGATCATCTGGGATTTCTCTACCGCCACTCCAAATTCCGGCGTCCCGGCCGGTGTCACGGTCCCGGCCGTTTCACAGGGTAACAATAACGGTACTACGACGCTGCTGACTGCCACTTCCGCGTCTTCGGGCTATGGCGGCGCCACGGGCGGCAACAACGCCGGCGCCGCGGCCAATATCGGGGCTTTCCGGCCTGATACCACTACCTATTTCGAATGGACCCTGACCCCGGCCGCGGGAGTAGCGGTTACGGTCAGCCAGGTCAATTTCGGCAGCCGCAGTACGAGTACGGGACCGCAGGCTTACGATATCCGCACCAGCCTTGACAATTTCGCTACAGCCGCTGCGTCCGGCGTACTGGCCAATAACAGCGCCTGGGCGCTTATGAGTAACGCGCTGTCTGTCGCCGGGGTCCAGGGGCAGGCTATAACGTTCCGGCTCTATGCCTATAACGGCGCGGGCAATGCGTCGAAGAGCACTGCCAACTGGCGTGTCGACGATCTCAGCGTCACGGCTGCTACCTCAGGGAGCATACCCCTGCCGGCGATCACGGCGAGCCCGTCTTCGCTGCCATCTTTTGCCGCCGTGGCCGGAACTGCGTCGGGTACCCAGAACGTCACTGTAGGCGGCGCGAATCTTACTGCCGGCATTACTGCTATTTCTTCCGCTGGATTTGAGATCTCGCGGGACGGCAATAATTTCTTTACTTCCCTGAGTTTTGCCCAGCAGGGCGGGGTGGTAGCGGATACAGCGCTTCTCGTCAGGCTTGCCGCCGGTGCGCCGTCGGGAGCTGTCAATGGTAAAATTATATTCCGCAGCGCGGGGGCGGATAGCCAGGTCGTATCTCTATCCGGCTCGGTCACTGCGCCGGCAGCCAGGGTAGTCGTCAACCAGGTATATGGCGGCGGCGGTAATACCGGTTCTGTTTTCGCCAACGATTTTATCGAACTCTTCAATGATGCCGATACGGCGGTCAACCTCTCCGGCTGGTCTGTTCAATATGCATCTGCTACAGGCAGTTCGTGGCAGGTAACCCCTCTGGCGGGTATTGTTCCTCCGCACGGATATTTCCTTGTCGCGGAATCCCAGGGATCCAGCGCTACCGGGGCGCTGCCCACGCCCGATGTTACGGGGGGCATTGCCATGAGCGCTACTACCGGTAAGGTTCTTCTGAGCAATTCCACCGCGGCCCAGACCGGCGCCAATCCCGGCGGGGCGGCCGTCATCGACATCGTCGGTTATGGTCCTACCGCCACCGGCTTTGAGGCTGCACCTGCCCCGGTGCTGACCAATTCCACGTCGGACCTGCGTACACGGGATGGTCAGGACGCCAATAACAATTCTACCGATTTCGTGGCTGGCGTTCCCAATCCCCGGAACAGCAGCTTTACCACGGCGCCGCCGATGGTGCAGACTCTCGTGCCCGCCAATAATTCGAGCAATATCCCTTCCAGCACGATCCCTGTGCTTGTGTTCACGAAGCCCGTCACCAAAAGCAGCGGGAATATCATCCTTGTAACGAACGGGGTGGACGGAACGCCTATTCCCGTTGGCGATCCCCGTATTGCGGTCAGCAATGACTCCGTCGTTTTCCATCTAACGCTGGCGGGCGGCAACGCCTATTCGGTTCGCATAGCTGCCGGCACATTCGTGGATCAGTTCGGAAATGGTTTTGCCGGGTTAACGACCAATCAGGCCTGGACCTTCAGCACTTTTAATAACACTATTGCTCAGGCGCTGCCCTACGCGACGAGTTTTGACAGCTGTCTCGGCAGCGGTCAGTTGCCTAACGGGTTCACTGCCTTTAGCGTGACCGGCCCCCAGGTCTGGGATTGTACGACTTTTGGCAGGGATAGCAGTAACCCCGCGGGTACTACGGCATTTGGGCATGCTGTCGAGATCAACGGTTTTGCGGCGGGTGCGAACCATGCCAATCAGGACTGGCTGATCACGCCCCGGTTCGATCTTAGCACGACTAATTTTCCGCTGCTGAGCTTCTGGAGCCGCAACGCCTTTGCGGGCGAGCCGCTGACGCTGAAGGTATCTTCCGACTATTCGGGCTCCGGCGACCCCACTCTTGCGCACTGGACCGATCTCAACGGAAAATTCCCCAGTCAGGCTTCGGATGTCTGGACGCTGTCGTCCGGCATCAACCTTTCGACGTTTAAGGATACCGGCGTTTATATCGCCTTTGTCTATACGTCTTCTACACAGGATGGCTCGCGCTGGACGGTAGACGATATCAGTCTGATCAACTCGCCGGTTCCCCCGCCGCCCAGTCTCACGCTGAGCACGGGCAATTTCGAATTTGGTTTCACTGCTGCAAACAGTTCGTCTGTTCAGAAGCTGCTCGTCACTGGGAATGACCTCACTTCGAGTATCTCTATTACTTCTTCCGGTAGTTTCCTGGTCTCGGCGGACAGCGTAAATTTCAGCGACTCCGTCGCGTTCACTGCTGCCGCGGCCAACAACAAGGCGGAGCCGGTGTTTATCCGCTTTAAGCCTGCCGCCGGCAACCGCCAATTTATCGATTCAGTCATCGTCTCTATCTCCGACTCGACGGCGGTCGTCAACGTAAAAGGGAATAGCATCGATCCGGCTTCTACCCTCAGTGTCATCGACTGGAATCTCAACTGGTTCGGAACGCCGGATCCGACTCTCGGACCGACCGACAAGGGCCTGCAGAAGAAGAATGTAGGCATTGTCCTGCCCAGCCTGCACGCCGACCTGTATGCTCTCGAAGAGGTATGTGACGAGCAGGCACTGGATTCCATCGTAGCCACTATGCCGGGTTATGCTGTGGTGGTCGGACAATACGGGTCGTTCTCCAACCCGACGATCTCCGGTGGTCCCGATCCGATGAACACCGTGCAGAAGCTGGCGTTCGTTTACAATACCGCGAAGATCTCGGTTGTACGTACCGACTCCCTCCTGACCCTTGGGACGAGCAATCCGCTGGATCCGTCCACCCTGTATTATAATGACTGGGCGAGCGGCAGATTCCCTTATATGCTAACGGCTAACGTTACCCTGAGCGACAACCATGGCGGAACGAACACCAAAATAATCCATTTTGTCAATGTTCACGCGAAGGCCAATACCTCTCCCGTGCTGACGGCCTATGCCCGTCGTGCGGATGGGGCCCATGCGCTGGATTCGCTGCTGAAGGCGCAGTACCCGAACGAGAACGTGGTGATCCTCGGTGATTTCAATGACGATCTGAATACGACTATCACTGCAGGTGTCAACCCGCCGGTAAGTTCGTGGAGCTCGTTCACCATCGACGACTCGGCCCTGTATGCCTTCCCGACTAAGCCGCTGAGCCCCACAGGTCAGCACAGCGATGTCAATTTTACCAGTGTGATCGACAATGTCATTATCACCGATACCATGAGCAGGTACTATCTGCCCAATTCGGCCACGGTGCGTTCGGATGTCGCGACACTGGTCACCAACTATGGCAATACGACGACCGACCACTACCCTGTATTTACGCAGTTCTCGTACACACAGCCCGATACCGGAGCGATCCTGCCGCCGCTGACCTTCACCGCGGTCAGGCAAGGAAATACGGGCCTGCTGAAATGGACGACCACGCCGGAAAATAATGCCAGGGTATTCGAAGTGCAGAAGAGCCTTGACGGTCGTCTGTTCCTGCCGATCGGTCTGGTTCAGGCAAAGAGCAGCAACAGCACTGACCCCAGTACCGATTACAGCTTTACCGATCCCCTGCCGCTGGCCGGTACCAATTATTACCGCCTCAGGGAGATAGTAGCGCTGGGCAATTCTACGCTGTCCAATACCGTCAGCCTGACCTTTGCGCCGCCGCTTACGGTAACCGCGGTTCCAAATCCGGCTATCGGATTCACTGCACTAATCGTGGCGCATGCGGACGGTCCCTATATTATTCAGATCCTGAATTCCAGCGGGAATGTGGTCAAGCAACAGAGTGGTCTGCCGGGCAGCCCGGTCAATACTGTTGGCCTGGGCGGTTTGCGCGGTATCTACACTGTAAAGGTGATTACTGCCAGCTCGATAGCGACGACGAAGTTGCTGGTATTGTAGTTGTTTGGTTCTAAGATATGTGAGGCTGCCCTTTTTGGGCGGCCTCTTTTTTTGTTCATAGTTTCCTGGGCCGCGCCTTTCGCGGGCAGGAAAGGCGTATTTTCTTCCTGCGGAGGCGCGGCTTATTTGAAGCTGATCTTTCTTATTCTGTTGTTCATCGCGTCCGCCACGTAGAGGTTCCCCTCGGCGTCTATCGCCAGTCCGGCGGGGTAGTTGAACCGGGCCGCCGCCCCGTCTCCGTCTGCATATCCCGTGCTGCTGCCTGCAATGGTGGATAACTTACCGGATGGGTCTGCCTTCCGGACGCGGTCTCCGTCAGTCAGGAATATGTTGCCGTCCTTGTCTATCACCATGTCATAGATATAATGGAATTGGGCTGTACCTGCGTCGCCGTCAGCCATGCCGTGCGTGCCTGCGCCGCAGAACCGGGATACTATGCCTGCGGGAGTGATTTTGCGAATGCAGTAATTCCCGTTGTCTGCTACAAACATATTCCCCTGTTTGTCGAAAAGTATCCCGTTGGGATTCAGAAATTCGGCTACGGAGGTATCGCCGTCCACAAAACCTTTTTTATCCCTGCCGGCATAGGTGCTAACCTGTCCGCCAGCACTGATCTTCCGTATGCGGCCATTGTTCGTGTCGTCGATATAGATGTCTCCGTGAGCACCTATGGCGATGCCGCTCATTCCGGCGCTGAACTGGGCGACGGATACGTCTCCGTTGTTAAATCCTTGTATCCCTGTGCCGGCATAGGTGGATACTGTTCCATTTGGAGTTATGCGGCGGACACGTGCGTCGGCCTGATCCGTGACATATACGTTGTCACCGGGGTCTACCTCGATGCGGTATGGATCTACAAACTGGGCCGTGTCGCCGGCTCCATTTTTGGTGCCAAAGTTGCCGTCGCCGGCCAGCAGGGAGACCTGTCCCCCCGAAATCTTCCGGATGCGACGGCCGTTGTAGTCCGCCACGTAGAGGGTTCCGCCGGCGGAGATGGCGATATCGATGGGTGTGTGGAATCTGGCGGTTAGTAATGGACCATTCAGGTAAGCGTCTGTTCCGTCGCCGGCAAATGTGCTGACGGCTGCCGTCTTTTCGGGCGGCGGCGGTGGTGGCGGTTGGTCGCCGCCGGAATGGCCTTTCCGGCAAGCCGGCGCTGTGATCAGGGCTGTGGCAGTGACCAGGGTCATGTACAGGATATGTTTCATTATAGGCTGTTTAGTACCGGCATTGATCGTGAATACGAGCTTATCGTTGTATCGGAGTGCGTGAAGTTTTTGATCGGTAGGTACTGCCTTCCCAACGGCGAGGTGATAATTGGATAACAAAAAAGCCGAATGTTTGGTTTGACGATATTTTTATTTGTAAATCAATTAATTATGAAAGAATGAAATCCCTATTTTTGGATATTTCCGTTGCTTTTCGTATAACGTAGATGGGTATCTGTAAACTTTCTTATCGATAAAAAAGAGAAAAAATATGAACAGATTTGTGCTTTCTATTCAGGAGACTGACAGCTCGGGTTTTGTGGATGTCGGAGGCAAGGGGGCTAATCTTGGTGAGTTGTCCAGGATCGGGGGGATTCGGGTGCCGGAGGGTTTTTGCGTCACTACCGGGGCTTACAGGAAAGTGATTGCGAATTGTCAGGAGTTTGACGGCTTGCTGGACGAATTGGCGGGTTTCGGAGCAGAGGATAGGCAGGGGATCGGCCAGGTGAGTGCCAAAATACGTGCGCTCATTGAAGGGTTATCTATTCCGAAGGATATAGAAGAAGAGATTACTGGCTGTCTATCCAGGTTTGGTGAGGGCGATGCTTATGCCGTGCGGTCCAGCGCTACAGCTGAAGACCTGCCTACGGCCTCTTTTGCCGGACAGCAGGATAGCTTTCTGAACATCATCGGAAGGGAGGCCATCCTAAAGCATATCAGAAGATGCTGGGCGTCGCTGTTTACGGATAGGGCAGTAGCGTATCGCATTCAAAATGGCTTCGGCCATCGTAATGTCTACCTGTCTGTGATCGTTCAGAAGATGGTTTTCCCGGAAGTTTCAGGTGTTTTATTTACGGCTGATCCAATCACCGGCAACCGGAAGGTCCTGTCGATCGATGCCAGTTTTGGTCTTGGAGAAGCGCTGGTCGCCGGGCTGGTGTCGCCGGATTGTTATAAAGTACGGGAAGGGAAAATCACTGACAGGCAAATATCCGACAGGAAGCGCGCTATTTATGCAATAAAAGAGGGGGGTACAAGAGAAGAGGAGATCGAACCTGCGCTGCAGAACAGGCAGGCGCTGACGGACGGGGAGATCCTGATACTTGAGTTGATGGCCAGAAGGATCGAAGGGCATTTCGGCCGTCCCCAGGATATCGAATGGTGTTTGGCTGGGGGGGCATTTTATATTGTCCAGAGCCGCCCGATCACTACTTTATTTCCGATACCCGATGCGGGTGATGATGGGAATCGCGTCTACGTATCGGTAGGTCATCAGCAAATGATGA
The DNA here is from genome assembly GCA_035492595.1 of Puia sp. Classification (GTDB taxonomy): domain Bacteria; phylum Bacteroidota; class Bacteroidia; order Chitinophagales; family Chitinophagaceae; genus Puia. Next base: position 7,743 of record DATJJA010000014.1, on the reverse strand, counting down.
CTGACCCTATGAAGCCGCTTGGATTGTCTTTATTCCAGCTGACGTCTGCGGCATCCATGTATAAGGCTGCCGGGAGGTTGTTTGTCGATATCACGAATCATTTGGCTTCGCCGGCCGGAAGGAGGCTTATGGTAGACGTCCTTGGGAAATCCGACCCTCTGATAAGAGATGCGATTATGAGCATTCTGGAACGGGGAGATTTTGTAGGATTGAAGCCGGATGACGAAAAGGATGCGACGGGTAAAGTTGTGTCGACCCGGGATTATGAGATGCTGGTCGACTATGATCCTGCGGTCGTCGATGATCTGATAAAGAACAGTGAGGCGTTCCGCGAGGATTTGCAACGGGTCATCGAAACGAAATCTGGCCCGGAGCTGATCGATTTTATTCTGGAAGACGCGCGGAAATTGAGGATGGGTCTATTCGATTCGCGGAGTTTTGGTGTGATCATGACCGCAATGAATGCATCGTCATGGATCAACGAAAAGATGCTGGAATGGCTGGATGAGAAAAACGTAGCAGATACACTGACCCAGTCAGTACGCAATAATATTACTTCGGAGATGGGTCTGGAGTTACTGGATGTGGCAGACGTGATCCGTCCTCATCCGGAAGTAGTTGCCTATTTACAAGGTATAAAAGGCGATGATCTTTTGGACGGGCTGGTTGGCCTTAAGGGTGGACAGATGGTCCGGGACGCGATCTATAATTATCTCGATAGATATGGGATGCGCTGTGCCGGGGAGATCGATATTACGAGAACGCGCTGGAGCGAAAAGCCGGCTGCAATTGTTCCTATGATCCTGAGCAACATCAGGAATTTTGAACCTGGCGCCGGCAAACGGAAATTTGAGCAGGGCCTGCAGCAAGCTTTGAGAAAGGAGCGGGAATTGTTGGACCGGCTAAGGCAGTTGCCGGATGGCGAACAAAAAGTTGGTGAGACCAGGCGGATGATCGATCTTGTCCGGAACCTGGCCGGTTACCGGGAATACCCGAAATACAGCATAGTCAGTTGCTACTTCATATATAAGAAAGCGTTATTGAAAGAAGCTGAACGGCTCATTCAGGCCGGTGTTATTCGTGAAAAGGAGGATATATACTATCTCAGCTGCGAAGAGCTTCGCGAAGCTGCGGGAACAAATCAGCTGGATTACCGGATCGTCGACCGGCGAAAGGGCGAGTACAGGCTGTATGAAAAGCTAACTCCGCCGCGTGTTATCACTTCTGATGGGGAAATTATTACGGGAAAGTACAGGCGGGAAAACCTTCCGCCCGGGGCTATTGTGGGTTTGCCTGTTTCTTCGGGAATTGCAGAAGGCCGGGCGCGTGTGATCCTGAATATGGAAGACGCCGATCTGGGGGAAGGGGACATCCTGGTCACTCCCTTTACCGATCCCAGTTGGACGCCCTTATTCGTATCGATAAAGGGTCTGGTAACTGAAGTTGGCGGGCTGATGACCCATGGGGCGGTTATCGCGCGTGAATATGGGTTGCCTGCGGTTGTTGGGATGGAGAATGCTACCCGGCTGATCATGGACGGGCAGATGATCCGGGTGAATGGGACGGAGGGGTATGTGGAGATACTTTAACAAATTGGTTCCGGTGTTGGATGGCTGCAAGGCTTTGCGTACCGGACATCGCTTAGCGGCTGGATGTTTTTCGTCGCGGGGGGCGCGGCTATCGGGATAGCCCTGCTCACTGTAGGCTTTCAGGCGATGAAGGCAGCGCTGGCCGATCCGGTGAAGTCATTGCGTACGGAATAATGGGTGGCATAACGTTCCTGAAAAGTGGTATATCCACGTATTTATTAATAGAAATATTTCAATAAATAGATATTTTCATTATCTTTGTACGGTAATGATGGATAACAAGAAAATAGAGAAGATCTCCAGGGCATTGAGTGACGCCAGCCGGATAACTATTTTACAACAGTTCAAGAAGCGAAAGGACTGCCTGTATTGCGCAGAAGTGCATGAGATTCTTGATCTTGCACAGCCTTCAGTTTCGCATCATTTAAAGCAGCTGGTAGAGGCAGAACTGTTGTTGCCTGAAAAAGAGGGACGTAATCTTAAATATGTCCTGAACGAGCAGGTCCTCAACGAATACATTTCCTTTTTAACCGACTTCAAAAGGTAAAGAATGAAAGGGACGAGTCATTTGATGCATATAATATATCGAAACATTTAAATAATTGAATTTGTGAAAAAATCGATCTACATCATGGCGCTCGGCGCCTTCGGTATCATCACCACCGAATTTGGGGTTATTGGGATTCTTCCGGATCTGGCAAAAGAATTCCATATTTCTATCGACACTGCGGGCTGGCTGCTTAGCGCATTTGCTTTGACGGTAGCGCTGGCCGGACCCTTTACCAATATGCTCACTGCCAAACTGAACCGTAAATATGTTATGTGCCTGGTACTTGGCATCTTCGTTGTTTCCAATTTGTTGTCCGCCGTGGCTCCCAACTTTACGGTACTAATGATAGCCCGAATTCTGCCTGCGTTTCTGCACCCGGTGTTTTGGGCGGTAGCCATGACAGCGGCGGCAAAACAAGCAGGACCGAAAGATGCACCCAAAGCCATAGCCATCGTAATGGCAGGCTTAAGTGTCGCCACCGTCCTGGGCGTGCCTCTGACAACTTATATGGCCGATCTGTTCAATTGGAGAGTGTCATTCATCGTATCCGCCGCCATCAACCTATTGGCGTTTGGGGCGCTCTACCTCTTTGCTCCGTCGATGCCCGTTAACGAAAGTCAGGGAAGCCTGTCAAGCCAGGTAAAAATATTGCGCAGCGCGCGTTTATGGGTCAAACTGGTGGCGTCTACTATAATATTGGCAGGCATGTTCGCTACCTACGGTTACCTCGCTGAATACCTGGACAAGATCTCCCGTATGAATGGGGCGCAGATAAGTATCATGCTGCTTGTCTTCGGCGGTACAGGCATCATAGGCAACTGGCTTACAGGCATTGCTCTGAGTAAGAACGTTGTCCTTACTGTACGCGTGGCGTTGATCCTTTTAGTGGTGATGCATATCCTGGCTTACCAATTCGGCGGTTATTTTGTTCCGATGGTGATCATACTTTCTATCTGGGGTTTTATCCATACCGGTGGTTTCCTGGTTGCTAACCTTTACCTTACCCATGACATCAGGGAACCTGCTCTTGACTTCGTCAACAGTTTGCTCCCGTCTTTTTTTAACGCGGGTATAACCATCGGTACTTTGCTGGGCGGTTTTGTCATCGCCAGGTACGGCATTCATGAGGTCATCTGGATGACGGTGCCCTTACTTTTGCTTTCGCTTGGGCTGACTTTTATCACCGCTCCTATAAGAAGAACAGCCGGAAAGGTAAACGTGATGAAACTGAAGCAAACAAAGGTCGGGGAAATGGCGGCTATTGGGGAATAAGGGGCTTAATGGGGGACCAGGGTCTTAGAAATACGTGCTACATTGTGTCGTGAGGCCTCATCTCCGTCAGATAAACGAGCGCCTGAATTCCAGCGGAGTTAGTTGGGTTTTGTTCTTAAACAATTTGCTAAAGGACTGTGCGTGTTCAAATCCGAGAGAATAAGCGATTTCGTTAACGGAAAGGCCGGTGCCCGAAAGTTGTTCTTTTGCGTATTCGATGAGCCTGGCATGGATAAACTGAGTAGCATTTTGACCAATAAGGGAACGGAGCATGTCGCTGAGATAGCTTGGCGACATGCTTAAGGATTCGGCCAGGTAGGTGACTGTGGGGAGGCCTTTTTGTAAAGGAAGTTCTTCCTTGAAATATTGTTCAAACACATCTTCCAGTTTTTCCAACAATTGTGCGTTGACTGCTTTTCGGGTGATAAACTGTCGTTTGTAAAAACGGTTACTATAGGTCAGGAGCAACTCGATCTGAGATATAATCACGTCCTGGCTGAAATCGTCAATCCGGCCTTCCAGTTCAAGTTGAATGTTATTAAATATAGATACAACGATGTTTCGCTCGATGTCCGACAGGTGTAAAGTTTCATTGGCTGAGTAGGAGAAGAATCCGTATTGCCTCATCTTTTTAGCCAGCGGGTAGTTCCACAGGAAATCGGGATGTACAAGCAGTGTATATCCGGAAAGAACTGTATCATGAGTATGGCCGCCGATCAGTTGATTCGGAGCAGCAAACAGAAGCCCCCCTTCATCGAAATCATAATGACCCTGTCCGTACTGCATCCTGCCCTTCATTTTAGTGGTATAAGCAATTTTATACAGGGTGGTCAGACGTGAGCTATCGGATCCTTTGATGGTGATCTTATTGTTGATCCCATCTATCAGGCTGATAAGCGGATGCACTGGCTTGGGGAGGCCCATCGCCTGGAGTACTTCAGATAAAGAATTGTACCGGTGGGGCGTCTCTTCTCCGATTTTCATACCGTCAAATTTACGGATTTTACCAGGGAATAGCCTGATTGGGCCAGCGCGTGAAGGTTCCCGTAGGGCCGTCGGGGCCGAGCAATGCTACGCGTACAACCTCCCTTGAGCCGTCCTCCAGAGACTCAGTCCCTTCATAGCCATTAAGATTGGTCTTCGTAAAACCGGGAGAAACCAGGTTGATTTTGATATTGCTTTCTTCCAGCTCAATCATCATCGCCAAAGTAATGGCATTTTGTGCGGTCTTCGATCCTGGATATACGACACCATAGCCCTTATGGTAGATGGAAGACGGATCGGACATATTGGTCAGGGAGCCGACACCGCTGGAGACGTTGACGATTCGGGCATCGGATGATTCCCGCAGTAATGGGAGCATTACCTGGTAGACTGCAAGGGTGCCAAATACATTGGTTTCCCAGACCGCGCGCATCTCGTCCAGTGAGACTTTGCTGGCACGACCTTCTTCTATAGCCTCCTTCAGGCTCAGTCCCAATTGCGTTTTCCGGATATTTGAGATGGCGGCATTATTGATCAGCAGGTCGAGTCGTCCAAATTCCTGACGGATGTAGGCGGCAGCCGCGGCAATGGAAACCCGGTCGGTCACGTCGAGTTGGAGTGGGATAGCGCCAGCGCCGATCTTTTCCGCGGCTGTGCGGCCATTGGTTAAATTTCTCGAACCAATCAATACAGTTACGCTGTTTGCCGCCAGTTCTTTCGCTACCTGAAAGCCGACGCCCTGGTTGGCTCCCGTAATGAGCGCGATACGTTGGTGCTTTAAATCATTCATCGTAGTTGAATTTAATGACACAAAAGTCTGAAGCGGGCAGGTGTTCGTTGTGACTGAAACGGGGATTGTTGTAACCGGTTTGAGAATTGTGTTGGGTATGGGCAGATTGCTGCCATAAAAAAAGCCCCAGCGAGAAGCTGAGGCCGGGGAAATTAGTGTTGTACCGTGTCGGGGAATTGGTTCGAACCGTTTCTTAGATTCCTTGAAACTACTATACATATTAAAGAATTAGTAATCAATTCATAATGAGATTCTTTCTTTTGAGAATGCTAAGCATCCTTGAATGTTCGTCACTTGGCAATCGCAATGAGCGGTTTCCTTTTTTTCGAGATATCACTCTTCGTATTTATTTTTTTAGCATATTAAAATGAGGACGGGAAAAATAACCTAAGCACATCGTGGCTATTGAGTTGGAAAGCCTGATAGGCTTTTTCCATGAGCTTATCCAGTTTAAGAGGATCCTGATCATCGAGCTCAACCTGGCAGGTCTTGTCCAGTTCCGTGGTCCTCGCATATAAATGAAGTCATCAAGTTCCTGCTGGTGTTTTCAGTTTGAATTTTGTCTGACAAGGGAGGTGTTCGAATTCCCCGACAGGGATGCCTTAAAATATGCTTGATAATCTCTCCGGCGAGGAAATATGCCAATCAGACCTCAGTTTGACGTGCGGTATTCGCTCGGAGTCGATCCCACCTGCTGTTTGAATACCCGGATAAAGTGTTGGGGGTATTTAAATCCTAGATCATAGGCAATTTGAGTGACCGACTTGGTTTGGTCGAATATCCGTTCTTTGGCCACGTCAATAATTTTCCATTGGATGTACTCCTGAGCTGTTTTACCGGTCTCCTTCTTGATCAGGTCGCCGAAATACCCGGCTGACAGGTTCAGCTCACGGGCTACATAGGCCACTGATGGCAGGCCCAGGGTTTGGGGTTTGTCGGCTTCGAAATATTCGTTCAGCAGCGTTTCGAACCGTTCCAGAATGCCTTTATGGGCAGTGTCACGGGTGATGAATTGGCGGTCATAAAATCGTGTACAGTAGTTCAGGAATATTTCGATATTGGCCACGATCAGTTTCTTGCTGTGTTTGTCCAGGGCGTGTTCGAGCTCGTACTCGATCTTGGAAAAACAGTCCAAAACCAGCTTTCGTTCCCGTTCGGACAGATGGAGCGCTTCATTCGATTGATAGCTAAAGAAAGTATAATCCTGCATATGCCGGCCGAGGGCTGTCCCATGTATAAGATCGGGGTGGAAGACCAGGGCATATCCTTTAGGCTGGTACGTTTCACCATTGCTGTTCACACCGGCTATCTGTCCAGGCGCAATAAATATCAACGTCCCTTCCTGATAATCATAGGTATGCCGGCCGTATACGAGATCACCGCACTTTACGTCCTTCAGAAAGACCGTATAGAAGCCAAAGTACATCTTCGATCCCTGGCGTGGGCTTGCCTTGGAAAGATCGACAACACTGACCAAAGGATGCAGTGTCTCGTTGTTGTTAAAGGCATTGTATTCGCTGATGGTTTCGAACCTTCTCATAGTATCCATATCACGTCGGATTTAGCAGTTTCAAAGGTAATGGTTTATTGAGCGAATTGGGGGCCGGCCCACCCTGATCAGCAATATTGGTAGGTAAAACCGGAATCCGTATCCTAACCGGCCGGCCTGATAGCCGGACCTTTGTGGAATAAATATGGCAAAAGATGGAAAAAGTACGATTGAATAACGGAGTAGAAATGCCGATCCTGGGTTTTGGTGTATTCCAGGTCACCGACCTCGCAGAATGCGAGCGGAGCGTGGTAGATGCTATCCAGAGCGGTTATCGATTGATCGATACAGCGCAGTCTTATCTCAACGAGGAAGCAGTGGGTAAAGCCATCAAGCGCTGCGGGGTTTCCCGTGAGGAGCTGTTTATCACCACTAAATTATGGATACAGTCGGATGGGTATGCCAGTACAAAGGAAGCGTTTGAGCGGTCGTTGAAAAGACTGCAATTGGATTATCTTGATCTGTTCCTGATTCATCAGCCTTTTGGGGACGTTTACGGTGAATGGAGGGTGCTGGAAGAATTGTACAGGGAAGGCCGGGTTAAGGCCATCGGCGTGAGCAATTTTCAGCCGGACAGGTTGATGGACCTGATTATCCACAATGAAATTGTTCCTGCCGTCAACCAGGTGGAAACGCATCCCTTTCATCAGCAGAACGAAACGCAGCAATTCCTACGGGAAAATAACATACAGATCGAATCTTGGGGGCCGTTTGCAGAGGGAAAGAACAACATCTTTCACAACGAATTGCTGGCCTCTATAGCCGGTAAATACAAAAGATCCATCGCCCAGGTGATCCTGCGCTGGCTCATTCAGCGGAGCGTAGTGGTTATTCCCAAGTCTGTGCGAAAAGAAAGGATGGAAGAGAATTTCAATGTGTTCGACTTTCAGTTGACCACTGAAGATATGGCTGCCATCAAGACCCTCGACACGAATGCCAGCAGCTTCTTTGACCACCGTGATCCCAAAATGGTGAAATGGCTCGGGGAAAGGAAACTTAATATTTAAAT
>DATJJA010000013.1:0-23586 GCA_035492595.1 Puia sp. | reverse complement strand
TACTATTCTGCGTCGGGAAAGGCCTTCCCGCACTCGGCGCTGGACGATAAGCCGCCGGCCTCGCCACAGCCAGATTCGCCGGCCGCCCATGATTCACCGAAGCGAACTGATTCCGGTCATGCATCGCCGCCTGCTGATGCTGTTGCTGCTCGGCCGTACGCTCAATATGCCTGTCGCGCATCGCCGCCTGCTCACGCGCATTCGCACGATAATTGACCCCGCCCGGACCACCATTATAGCTGACCCTGTTGACAGTTACGTCCCTGATCACCGTTCTATTGATATAAGTATTATGAACGACCGTAGTATTGACACGCGTCACCGCCGTATTATACCGGAAATGACCACCATACCATTCCCCACCATAATATCCACTTCCACCATATCCACAGCCATAGTTGATCCCTCCATAATAACCTACATGCGGCCCCCAATAACCGGCATTCCACCTATAGATCCCACCCACATAACCCCAATAACCAGGTGTCCATAAAAAACCTACCTGTGGCGGAGCTTCCCAGTAACCGGGAACCCAATAATAACCGTCATCCCCATAAGCCCAGTAACCCGGTATCCAGATATACCCGTCCGTAGGACAAGGTGGCTGCTCATACACAGGTATCGCAGGAGGCCCTATTCGAACAGAAATTCCAACACTAAGCTGTGCGTTCACCCTTGTAGCAGTAAAACACACTGCTAACAATAAACTGAGTGATAAAATGGTCTTTTTGCTAACGATCATAATTGTATTTTTAATTGTGTTAGCCAATGCGGTGCATTTCATAACGTTAAATTTGATCCTTATTAATTAGATACAATATTGCAGCCAGAGATTAATGCAAAAGCGTATATATTGCAAACAGTCTGTTAATCCTTTGGCCACATACTAATTCATCTATATGACTATCAACAACTTATTTGGGACCTTTATCAGCAAAAAACTAGCCATTTTTCTAGCTTTCAGCATATTTATCGCCCCTGTCTCCTTCGGGCAAAAAGTTCTACGCGTGGGGGTAGCCGGCCTTACGCATGACCATGTGCACAATATCATGCACCAGTTCAAAAGCGGAGTGGTCATCATCGCCGGCATCGCTGAATCCGACCCACAGTTGATTGCCCGTTATAAAAAAAGCTATCAGCTGCCCGACTCGCTTTTTTACAATAGCCTGCCTGAGCTTATCCAACATACTCACCCGGATGCCGTACTGGCTTACAACGCCATTTCCGAACATCTTGGCGTAGTCGAGATCTGTGCCCCCAAAGGCATCTCCGTCATGGTGGAAAAACCTCTCGCAACCACCGTCAAAGATGCCGATCGCATCGCGGCCCTGGCCAAACAATATCATATCCATGTCCTTACCAATTACGAAACGACCTGGTATGATACCAACCAGCAGATCTTCGAGATGGTCAACAGCAATACCATCGGCGCCCCGCGCAAAATGATCGTCCATGATGGCCACCAGGGACCAAAAGAAATAGGCTGCAGCCCTGATTTTCTCAACTGGCTGACCGACCCGGTAAAAAATGGCGGCGGAGCATTGCGTGACTTCGGATGTTATGGCGCCGACCTGATGACCTGGCTGATGCACGGCAAGGCTCCCATCTCCGTTACAACCGTTGCCCATCATATCAAACCCTCCGTTTATCCCAAAGTGGAAGATGACGCTACCATCCTCCTCGAATACCCCGATGCCACCGGGATCATCGAAGCTTCATGGAACTGGCCCTTCAGCATTAAAGACTGGGAAGTGTTCGGGACTACCGGTTACCTGCATGCTCTCAACGATAAATCCCTTGAGCAGAGGATCAAACGCACCTATGACAGCATCCCCGTTCATCCCGCTGCCTACCGGGACAATATCCCTTACCTGGCCGACGTCCTTAGCGGCAAGACCGACCCGGGTAACGACCTTTCCTCTCTGCCCACCAACCTTATCGTCGTCCGGATCCTCGAAGCAGCCACCCGGTCAGCCAAAGAAGGCCGACGCATAGAGCTCTAGCTGCCCTCGATCCACGACAGCCTCCTCATAACAATACAACGGGATGCCGCCATTACCGCTGCATCCCGTTGTAATAAAGATTCGTCCTCTTATCAATTGCCTTCGTCAGCATTTAATGCCGAAAACGTAAATATTTACGTAGATTTGACCGCCCTTCAGCTACATATTCCCACTTATCTTATTAGCTTACACCCCCACAAAATCACCGGCTTTGAACAACATCGCCCGGTATCAAGATAACCTACCCCGACCCATACCGGCTAGGAGGCGCTGGAGTTTTCCGGTTGCCATCCTGGTCGGTTCTTTTCGCATCCCGACTTCCCATCACACTCACCTGCCCGACGCAGGCAACGCCATTATGATCCGCTGCAAAAAAGCCCCCGCATCCAATCGGTGCCCATGTTCCATCGCCAACCTCACCACGACCAGATCTTTCGACGGAATAACCCATAGATGCTGCCCCTCATATCCTTCACACGAAAAACAATCCACCGGCACACCTGAATATCGCCTCTTGCCGTCTTCATCTCCATTCAACCACCACAATGCTCCATATCTTTGCCCCGCCCTCGTATAATTTACCCATCCCTTCGGCAACAGTCGATTCCCCAGCCACACCCCATCCCATAGATATAACAAACCGAACCTCGCCCAATCCCTTGCCGTCGCATAACAATACGACGACCCTGCAAAGGTCCCGCCCGCATCCGGCTCCAGTACAGCGCTGTACATGCCTATCTTATAAAAAAGCTGCTCATATGGCCACCGGTAATAACCGGAATCTATCCTGCTCCGGATGATTGCCGACAGAATATTTGCCGATCCACTCGAATAGTTGAAAACTTCACCAGGCGGATGACGCAAATCGCTGCGCTCAGCATATTCTCCCATATTTGCTTCCTCAAACAACATTCGGGTTGCATCCCCCGGTCCCGCATACAGCTCCCACCACCTAAGCCCACTTCTCATATGCAGCAGATCTTCCACACGGATCCTTCGGCGATCGTCATTCGCCCATTGTTTAACATCCGCTGGCTTCTGAACATCCAGCCTCCCCTGCCCCACCAATATTCCCGCAAATGCATTGACAATCCCCTTCGTCATCGACCAGCCTGTCAGCCGTGTAGCCCGGTCAAACCCCGGAGCATATCGCTCTGCAACGATCTTCCCCTGGTAAACAACCACCACCGCCCTCGTCCCGGTCGCCTCATCCTCCGACCCAAACGCCAATCCTACGGCAGCCTTCATATCCCCTGTATCTATTCCAATCGCCCCGCGATCCCCCATTGGCCAATCCACACTATCCTGGTTCACCATAGGAGGCACCGGCCGATCCACCCGCTGCCCCCTTATCTCCTCTTCCCTCAGCCCACTCACCAGGGTAGCACCTAACCCCCGACGGTAAATAGCCTTCCGCTTCGCCAGACCCCAAACCGACGCACTAACACTACTATCTTTCTCATCTACCGTACACGAAGAGAGATTCAACGGAAAACTCGCAAGATCCTCCTTTATCACATCCTCCTTGTCCCGCCCGGCAACAAAAACTCCGGAGCAAAGCACCTTTGCTCCATACCCATTTATGATCGGCAGACTCTTCCAGACAAGTATCAACACCGCCGCTGCCAGCATGAGCAGTAAAACCTTGAGAATTGGCCGGATAAACCTCCGCATTGTTTTTACAGTAATTTAAACAAAAGACACCAAAGCAGACCACCCCAGTCAATGATAAAAAGTCAGTAACTTTGAAATAAAAAATGCAGAACAGCGGTCTGCTTTTTATACCCGACATCAGCGGATTCACAAAGTTTGTCAATGAATCAGAGATCGAGCACAGCCGGTTCATCATCCAGGAACTGCTGGAAACCCTGGTCAGCGCCAACGATATCGGACTCGAGATCTCCGAGATCGAAGGAGACGCCATCCTGTTTTATAAATTTGGAGACATCCCCGACCTGGAAGTACTGTACAAACAGGTGGAAAAGATGTTCTGCGAATTCCACAAATATCTCCTCGCCTACGACCTCAGCCGGTTTTGTCAATGCACAGCCTGCAAGTCGGCCATCCGGCTCACCCTGAAAGTGATCACCCACTACGGCGAATTCACGGGTTATAATGTAAGGAACTTCAACAAGCTCATTGGCAAGGACATCATCGTCGCCCACCAGCTTTTGAAAAATGATATCCAACTCCACGAATACTGGCTCGTCACCAACGGCCTGACCCAGGATCAGACGCCGGCCGGCCCCGCGCAATGGATGGAATGGTTCAGCAGCACCAAACAAACAGAACAGGGGGATATTCCATTTCATTATACCCAGCTGACCCAGCTAAAGAAACAATTGACAGCCGAGCCCCCTCCTTCGCTCGGGCTTTCCAAAAAAGTAAAAGTGTTATCCTCGTCCGATACTTATGAAACGGATATCATCACCCTGTTCCACGCAGCCGGTGATTTTAGTTACCGCAGCCGATGGCAGGCAGGTGTACAAAAAGTTGAAGAGATCGATCATTTCCTGCCCCGCATCGGCATGCGATCGAAATTCCTATTGGACAACGGACAGACCGTTGTATACGCCAGCAGCTATTCCTATAATTCCGATAAGATCGAGTTCAGCGAAACAGACGAGGCAAAAAAGAGCTCTACCTATTTCACCCTTGAAAAGGTGGATGACAGCAGGACACGACTGACCATCGATCACTACATAAAAAAGAGCATTCTCGAACCCACCCTGTTCAATTGGACAAAAAAGAAACAATTAATGTCCGATACCCGGCAATCGCTCGTCAACCTTCATCAGCTGTTAAAGGAGATCCCGAGTTTTGCCCTTTAAAATCCCACACAATGGGTCTGCCCCTTCACCGCTCCCTCCACTCGCCGCAGCTGATTCAATTTTGGCAGCGTCAGCAACACTGCAGGCACCAGCACCAGGAGTATCCCATTCACAAGGACGACAGGCTGGAGCCCGAAACGACTCGCCCCTTCCCCTACCAGGTAAGATGCCACCGGCTGCAACCCGAATATGATCATAAGAAAAGTGCTTACAATACGCGCGCGCATACCCGGCGGAGTTAGCTCCTGTGCAAGCCCTATCGATAAGGTCACAACATTCGCCGCCCCAAGACTCGCCATGAACTGGCACAACATCGCCAGGTATAGATTTTCAAATCGGGAAAAAAGAATATACCAGATGCCCGACCATATCAGCGCCCCGCCTATCGCAATACAGGGCTTCTTTATCCTTTCGACAAATGGCATGACAAGGACAATACCCACCAATGCCCCCGCGCCCGCCGCCCCCAGCAATTTGCCAAGCGTACTGGCATCCCCCTTCAGGATCACACTCGCAATGGCAGGCAACAACTGGATCGTAGAAAAGCCAAAGAACGCCTGCGCCGCCGCAAAGATCATGATCAGACGCAACAATCCATGCCTCCGGAAGAACCGATAGCCTTCCCGGAACCGCTTCAGCCCACTGCCTGCTTCCTTCTTCGCCTCATGGCGCGTATGTACCGATACTATACATAGTATGGTGATCACGATAGTGAGTCCGTTTATCCAGAAAGAGGGCGCGATACCCACCCTCGAGATCAGCAAGCCTGCAATGGATGGCCCCGCCAGACGCGTCAGTTGAGTAAGCGAATTATTCACCGCCACCGCCTTGCGGATATTACCCGGTCCCGCAATATCCCCCATAAAAGCCTGCTCGGCCGTCACGTCAAAAGCCGTCACGATGCCCAGCAAAAAAGCCAGCACATACACATGCCACAAATGCAGCAGATGCCACTGCACCAGGGCCGCCAGGACAAACGCAAACAACATGATCAGCGTCTGCGTCAACAGCAGGATCTTTCGCCGGTCATACCGGTCCGAGATGACTCCCACCCAGGGACCAAAAAGAAAAAAAGGAATCTGTGAAAAAAATGCAACAATACCCAGCGCCGCCGTACTATGCGTCAACTCCCAGACGACCCAGGCCTGCGCCGTCTGCTGCATCCAGTCCCCGATAAGACTCACCGCATTCCCGGAAAGATAGACCCGGATATCCCTGTTGCGAAGAATGGTGAAATTGTCTGCCAGGATCGATAGGACGCCGGTCCGGTTGCCTGCCGCCCCCGCGGGCACTACTTTGGTGTCTTCCATACTATTATTCCCGCTGATTAGCCTGCAAAGATCAAACAATTTGCGGACATTGTCTTTTCGGCAAAAACAGGCACAGAGATGCTCTATATTGAAAACAACAGCACCTTCACCCTGCCTCGGCGCAGCCTGGGGTAAACACTACCCCTTCATAACTTCGGCCCTCTTCCCATTCCAGTCCGGGAACAAAGCCTTATCGTCCGATATCTTCAAGTGCGCATCCGCCACCGCGCTGAACACACTCCGGAAATCCGTTGTCACCGGCAGGTCCCTGCCATCCTCCAGGTTCTCCGCCGCCAGCTCTCCCACATTCCCATGAACCTTACCCCCAGCCACATTATTGCCAAGGATAAAATTACAGCTGCCCCGCCCGTGATCCGTCCCACCTGTCCCATTCTGATGTACCGTACGCCCAAACTCCGTCATCGTCATCACCGTTACATCGTCCTGGTAAGTTCCAAGATCTGTCCAGAAAGCAGCAATGCTGTTACTGAGGTCGCTGACATTCCGTGCAAAAACGCCATTGTCAGTACCCTGATTGAAATGAGTATCCCAACCATTGGATTCGGTGAACGCCACTTCCAGCCCAACATCCATCTTGATCAGCTGCGCCACCTGCCTCAAAGAATTTCCCAACGGAGTATTTGGATAGATAGCCCCGCCCGCAGGCTGGTAATTACGGATATCCGCCTGCTGCAGCATCTTCATCGCTTCGAAGCTCTCCTTGCCGGTCTCATGTAACAAACCCGACGAAGTTTGATCATAAAGGTCTTCAAAGCTTCTCGCTGCAGTATTCGCCGCAGCAGGATTACCCCTGAGCTGGATAGCGAAATCCTGCAGATTGCTTATCGCCACCGAAGGATGATCCCCATAGAACGATCTTGGCAACGCAGTGGTAAGACTCACCGCAGTAAAAGGGGTCAACGCTTCATGACCCAATAACCCCACCGCTCTGTTCAGCCAGCCGCTGGCCGTTCCCTTATTGAACGGTGTACCCGATTCCATATAGTCCTGCGCATCAAAGTGAGAACGGGTGTTGTTGGGCGACCCGATACCATGTACGATCCCAAGCCGGCCCTCCCGGTATAACGGCTCGAAAGCCTTCATGCCAGGATGAAGCCCCCACCTGCCATCCAGATCGATCAGTGGATTTCCCTTTCCCCCGCTGACCGCAGACAGGGACAGACCCGGCCGCGCCGACCGCAGATACGTATCGGTGAACGGCGTCACCGCCATCAGCCCATCCATCGCCCCACGCTGGAAGATACATACCAGCACCTTCTTCCGTTTGTATGGCGAATGGAGCTTGTCACTGGCGGCGGCTTCCGCCATAAAGGCCGGGATACCTCCCATCAGCCCTACCCCAAACAAGGCCAGACCACCACCTTTCAGGAAACCTCTTCTCGATACCATGATTGTATTTTTTAAGATTATCGTCCGCCAGCTTCCGGTATAGCCGACTATCGCCTCTGATACTCCGGCGATCCGATGATTATCCCCACCACCTGCGCCAGCATGGGACTACCCGTCGCCGTCGCACTCATCTCCGCTCCCCGGTTACCGCGCCCTGGCTCGTCTTGCCCCGCCGGCAACCACGCTTTCGCACTCGCCTCATCCACCTTCTGCGCCAGCGCCGGATCATTCAGCATCGGCATCAACCGCTTCATCGTCGCATCCAGATCCCGCTCCGGTAAAATGATCTTCCCATAAGTGATCAGTGCCGCCTGCGAGCTCTCAGGCTCATGCCCGTTATTCAGGGCCACCAGGTCGATACGCACTCCCGGGATCCGCCCCGATGCCAGCGCCAGCCCAAAATTCATCCGGTTCAGCAACGAACCGGTATTGATCCAATAGGCGCCCTTGTCGGGAAAACCAGTCGGCGCCTGGTAATAATATTTTTTCTCTCCCATCCGCGTCACCCAGGTATATAGTGGATAGGGTTGTTCTATCGTCCCGCGCAAACTTCGCACAGCACCAATAGCCAGTTCAAAAGGTGATTTTGTCTTCTCCCTCACCACATCCGCACACCAGAATTCCGGCGCCTCCGCCATCGTGATCAGCACCTGTTTGATATCTCCATTCGTATCCCGGAATGTCTTTGCCATCTTATCCAGCAGCGACTGCGGCGGATCGTCGCTGACAAATCTCACCGCTATCTTCCGCGTGATAAAGGCCGCCGTAGAAGGATGATGCGCCAGCATCTCCAGCAACCGCACCCCTTCTTCATATCCACCGCCCGCCGCAAACGTCTGCCCCAATACCTTTTTCTCACCCTTGTCATGCCGGTTGGCATTAAAGAAGAAGTCACCCTCATGCACAAATCCACGCCTCGCCAGCTGATCCTCGCTGAAACGCCCGATGATGCCCTTCCCGTTCTCATTCATCGGATATACACCCCAACCCGTCAGGACCCTCGCCGCCTGTGTCACATCCTGCTGAGTATACCCTCCATCCACTCCCAGCGTATGCAGCTCCATTACTTCCCTGGCATAGTTCTCATTGAGACCGCGATTTTTCCTCTGCTGCACCGGCACCGCATCGACTCTCGCTGGCGCCTCATCCACTCGCACCGGCGCCGCTACCGCATTCTGCTGCATAGCCGCATCCCCCAAACCCCGGCTACCCGAATCACCCTCACTCCGCTTGGGCAGATCGGCCATTTCCACCCTCTCCACCTTTGCCCTGGCATACACCTTATCCAGGTCCCCCTCCGGCAATGGCGCACTGCTGCTAAAATTATCCAGGTAATACGACATGGCCGGCGACCTGGCCGTCCCCAGCAACAATTGGCTAAAATTCCCCAATGCCGCAGGACGTATCACATCCCGCTCATACGCCGGAATAAATGCAGCACAGTCATTCTTTGTAATGGAAACATTAAAATGGTTGAACCAAAAATCGGTCAGCACCTCCCGCAATTGATTCTGCGAATAGGCGGCCCTGAGGACCTTTTGGTTTACAAACTGCCGGAACAGATCCTGCTCCTTCTTATACCCCTTCTGCAGCATATAGGCTTGCAGCGCCTCCCTGTATTCCTTCCTGTCGACTTTCACGGAATCCTTGCTGATCACACCGTCCCGGATCGCCATCCGGAGCACCTGCGCGGCACGAGGATAAGTATTGACAATTTCTTCGTTCGTTAATTTCAGGGCATCATAGCGATCCAAGACCTGCTCAAGCGAATCATCCGGGAGATTGCCCTCCAGTTGCTGCGCAAACCATTTCTCCAGCCCCATCTTTACTACAACATCCACCTGCCCCGGGCCAGCCCCATACGTAAACCGGCTCAACAGATGCGCCGCCGCCTGCCGCTCCGTCAACCCGGCCTGCCGGTAAGGGAATCGCATCTGCGCCGAAACATTCCCCGCAACCAGCGCCGCAATCAATACTATTATCATTTTCATATCTAAAAGGCCTCCCGCGCGGGTTTGACGCCCCTTACCCCTAAAAGTTTAATCTCACCCCCATATTCACCCCAAACCCCTCCATCACCACCTCATTCAGCTGCGTCTGGCTCGTCTGCCCCGACGTCAGATACAACTCATCCACCCCCTTCCCCGTACTCCAGTTAAAATAATCCCCCGCCACCACAACCGCCACATGCCTTCCCGCTGCATACTTCACCCCCAGCGTCCCCTCCAACCCATATCCATCCGCCCGGTGACTAAAACTGACCGGATGATCGAACGACTGGATCAGATTCCAATCCGCATCCGCCCGATAATTCGCCTGATGATAAGCCCCCGCAAACAACAACCCCCATTTTCCATCCAGCTTCAGCTCCCCCATACCCCTGACCACCAACCCCTTCCACCAGGTCCGGTAAACGCTGTTCAACAACTCGGCCGCATCTTCGATCGTTAGCCGCTGCCCGCTCCACTGATACCCGACAGCAGGCGTCAGCTGCAATCGCGGCCCGACCGCCAGCCGATATCCCAACCCTAAAAAATTCGCATAGGCATATCCTTTATGACTTTCAAAACTCCTCCCGTATATCCGGTCCGTCCGGTCATCCCCGCCATAGTCCGTATCGGAAACGGTCCCCGACGACGTGAACATCCGGCTCCCCTCGGCAAGCACAAGCAGACGTCGCCAGACTTCCCACGACAAGGCAACCCCGGAAGACAGTCCATCCACCCCATGCCACTTCAGCTCCGAATAGACATTCGGATTCCGCCCTGCGCTGTTCCCGGCGATGGACCACCGTAAATTCTCCTGCTGGTATCCCCCCAAAACCTGCACCTGTACCCGGTCCTGGCCCGGCGAAGCAACGCGCCCCAACACCCGCCCCTGGCCCGGCGCGACAGTGCGTCCCGACACCCGTTCCTGCCCCGGCGCTGCGACAGGTTCCTGCCCCAGCGCCGCAACGCTGCGCAATACCAAAAAAACAAAAAACATCCGGCAGCAAGCCGCCGGATGTAATACCTGCATCATATCTATTGATTTACTCTGAATTCTTCCCACGCCTGCGCCGTCGTCCGGGTACAGGTCATCGGCTGCGCCCCATTCTCAGAGGAGACAAAGTCCCCATTATTCCCCTGCAGCGAGATGGTCCCATCCGCATTGTTGACCCAGGTAAACGTCTCCCATCCACCAAAAGTCGGCCTGTTACAGGTAATAGCCTTAGTCCCATTCTCAGAGGAAACATACTGCCCCATACTCTGCAACGCGACCTTGCCATTGCCGGCATCCACTACCAGGAATTGCTCCCAGGCCTGCGCCGTCGGCCGGTTGCAGTTCATAGCCTGCGTGCCGTCCTCGCCGCTTACATAAAGACCATTGTTGCCCTTCAGCGTTATCGTCTGCCCGATAGGCGCACCCGATCCGCCTGAGTTGATTATGTTATACACCCGCACATAGTCTACCATCATCGTCGTCGGGAGAGAGCCATTGTCGATGGTATTGCCCGGCAGGTCCCCGCCAATAGCCAGGTTCAGGATGATATAGAACGGGTTGTGAAATGCCCCCGTATTGTTGATATTATTGGAAATATTACCGTTGACATAGAGGGTGTTGTCTACATACCAGCGGATCCCCTGGTTATCCCATTCCACCGCATACACATGAAAGTCCCCCGGCGTGGTCGTGGTGCTGCTGCCATATTGAACATGACCGCTTCCCCCGTTCCAGTGCATCGTTCCAAGAATAGTATTCGTGGTATTGACATGCTCCATGATGTCAATTTCCCCGCAGTCGGGCCACGGCGTCCCCTGGTTAATGCTGTTCCCCAGCATCCAGAAAGCAGGCCAGGTCCCCTGCACCATCGGCAGCTTGATCCGGGCCTCGATCCGCCCATAGGTCATCGAAAATTTTCCATAGCTGTTCAGCTTGGAAGAAGTGTAAGGCTGACCACCCATGCTCTGCTGTCGGGCGGTGATCACCAGGTTGCCACCCGTAACGGTCGCATTAGCCGCCTGGTAATACTCTTTCTCATTGTTGACATTCGGATTTCCGTTGTCAAGGTTCCAGTTGCCGGTGTTGACGCTCGTCCCATTGAACTCATCAGACCAGACCAGCTGATACGTCACCGCCCTCGGCGCCGTCCCCGCAGGACCGTCGGCGCCGGCCGTAGGTTTCACATTTTTTTTACAGGAGAAGACACTGACCATCAACAGGGAGAACATTCCCAGGCAAAGAACGGCCCGGATCGAACCTCGCCGCAACCCCTTTAGGGTGCCGTAGCGTGAAGTGCTCGGTTTCATAAGCAAACATTGTTTAGTGATAAGATTTAATTACCTGCCGGGGCCTGCGCTCAAAGATCACCGTTCAAAGATCGGCTCTCAAAGATCGCCTCTCCCGGCGTGAGCAATTTGCCGCAAAATGAGCTTGCCGCCAAATCTGCGACTACGCTAAAACTACTACGTGGAAAACTTTCCAATTGAAAATCAACGCCTCATCACTTACCCACAGGCCTCAATATTCAACTGGTTTTTTCGTTATTGCTAATAACCTAAATGTAAACCCGCATAACCTGATCGAACAAATGCCTTTCAAAAAGCTAATGCCTCTCGCCCTGGTCGTCCTCTGCATCAGCGCCCACGCACAGGTCAAAAACCTGTATGCCTATCAGGATCTTTCCCATTTCTATTACGAAAAACAAAAAGACTCGCTGAAAAAAGCCTGGGTCTGCCCCGACACCTTCAAAGAAAGAGAGGCCCAGCGCAAATACAGGGAGATCTGGGACCGACGCACCGAGGCAGTTGTCGGCGCCCTTACCAACAACGACTATGTCCATGACAAGGAAGTATATAACTATATAGACGACATCCTCCACCAGCTCATCGAAGCCAACAAACAACTGGTGCCGGTAAGCCCCCTGCTGCTGATAGACCGCAGTCCGGCGATCAACGCCTATTCCACCGGCGGAAATGTCCTCGCCATCAACGTTGGCATCATAGCCTTCGCCACCTCCCGCGAAGAGCTGGCCCTGATCCTCGCACACGAGCTGTCTCATAATATCCTGCACCACGTGGAAACATCCATGTACCTCTCGGCCCAATGGCTCGGCTCCGATGAATACAAAAAGTCGCTCAACGCCGTCCTGGATTCCAAATACGAACGCTATTCCCGCCTGCATAAGGTCATGCAGGGTTTCAGCTTCAGCCGCAGCCGGCACGATCGCTCCCACGAGACCGAAGCAGATTCGCTGGCGGTGATCCTGTTGAAAAAGAGTAACATCGCCTTTAACGCCAGGTACTTCCTGCGCCTCGACAGCTCGGATATGATCCTGAAACAGCCCCTCCGCCACCCCCTGAAAGATTATTTCGTGGGTTACCATGTTCCCTATGAGGAAAGCTGGGCGCAGCGACGCTCAAAAGGACTGTCCTCCCGCACCTATTCTTTCTCGGATACCACCTCACTGGAAGATTCGCTCAAAACACACCCGGATTGCATAGTGCGTTATGACAAGACAAAAAATCTGACCACGCCCAACGCCCGATGGACACCCATCCCGGCATCAATACTTGAGAAGGTCAATAAAATGCTCGTCTGGAACCTGTATTCATCTACCGATCTCACCGAATGCCTGTACCGCATCCTGCTCCTGAAAGACAAAGGGTATACAGACCCCTGGTACGATTTCATGATCAGCAATATCTTCTCGGGGCTGTATTACGCGGATCGCGAACTCGCCCGCTTCAACGCCATCGGAGTAGTCCCCAAAGAATATATTTCAAAAGACTATTATTCCCTGCAAACGCTGCTGGAACAAATCCCCCGCGACAATCTGAAACAGTATTGCCAGGTCATGCAGGAACAAGCCTTCTGGCAGACCCTCCCGCCCGCTGAGAAAGACCTGCGCACCCTGCTCCAGACCCTGGCCCTCGATCCGGACAACTCGGACAAGAACAAGGCCCGCGCCGCCCGCGTATTCATAGCCGCTAATTCCACAAGCATGTACAACGAGTTCGCTAAAAGCTTCGACAAATAGCATACTAACTACCACCTCTGATAAACCAGGATCCAATGTCAAAACTCTTCCAACCCTACACCCTCATGCTCCTGGCGCTGCCAGTGCTTTTGCTCGCCGCATCGCCATCTCAGGCCCAAACAAAGGTTTTTAAAGAAGTAGCCCAGGATATGTCCTCCCAGCTGGAGCTGATCATCCAGGACGGCAACCTGGTCGGTTATCTTTCTTTCAACCAGCTCGAAAAGATCAGCGCAGACTCCTTCAATTACAAATTGTCTATCATGGACGAGAACCTCAATGACATAGGCGCCGTCAACTTCAAAGAAGAAAAACTCTTTCTGAAAGGCGTTTCATTCGACCAGGATGTACTCTGTCTCGCCTATGTCAGAAGCAACTTCGTCGACAAGGAGTTTCGCAGCAACAAAGAGTTCCGGCGGGAAAAAGACGCCGCAAAAGCAGAGCTGTTCACCCAGTTCGTCAACCTCAGCGGCAAAATACTCGGGACCAATACCGTAAAAATGGACATAAAACCCGACGCCCAGCAGGAATACGCCAGCAGGAAAGTGGTCGGCAACGGTGTCCTCAAACATAAGATCCAGCTTCACAATATCCCCGGCAAAGGTTTTGCCTGCTTTTATGGCGACGATACAAAGAACAATCTCCTCGTCTTTAATACAGCCGGCAAGCTTACCTGGAAAAAGGTCATCAACGAAGACGCCAGCGACTTTACCATGCTCACATCCGGAACAGAGGTCGACCTGCTTTTAAAGAAAAAAGGGAAACCTGAGGAGGGCGGTTTCGAGATCAACAGCTACAACACCCAGGACTCGACAACTTATCCAAAGTTCCTGCTCAAGGACAAAAAAGGCAATTCCCTGAAAGTGCTGGCCTTCGACAACGATCCTGTGACCGGCAAACCTTTCGTGTCCGGCCTGGTCATCGATCCGGTGAAAGGGACACGGAAAACAGCCAACACCGTTACAGGACTTGCACATCGTAACTACCTGGGCGTTTTCAATATCAGCCTCAACGGTCATACCCGAAAAGATATTCAGCCCGTCTTTACGTATTGGGCAGACGCCGCCAAAGGAGGCCTTTTCGACGAGGAAGGATACTGCGCGTCAGCCGGCGCCTTCCTCTATCCCAAAAATTCCTTCCGGGACTTCCAGGGCAATACCTGGTTCGTCGGTTCCGGTTATCACATGGGCATAAGACCCGGAGCTATCTTTGGAACTGCCATTAGCCCGCTATTCCTTTTTATGACAACCGGGATGTCCGTCATGCGGATCAAATATTATCAGAGCAGGAATATTATGGTGGTCAAACAGGATGCAAAAGGCGCCTTATCGCTGGAGAATACCATCCCCGCATCAAAAACAGAAAAGGTCTACCCCCGCACCCTGACTTATACCTGTGATCAGCGCAGCTATTATACCGTGACCAATTCAGATACAAAGACAGATTATGTGGTCATCGATGACACAAAGAACATCTATATTTACAACACCAATCAGAAGAAAATAGCTCGCACCATTCCCCACAAGGACGGCAACAGCCTGTTCTACGTTTTCCCTGCAAAAGAAGGGCACGTAATGGTCTCGGAATACAACAAAAAAGAAAAACAGACCCGCCTATCCATCGAAGCGCTGTAAAAAAATCCATCAGCTATAAAAAAGCCCTCAGGTTGTCTGTGGGCTCTTTCTTTTATTTACACGGTCACCACCGTCTTCCCCCTCGTCTTATGCGTCTCTACCTGCAAATGCGCCTCCCCCATTTTCTCGAACGGAAAAACATTCGACACCACCGCCTTTAAAGTCCCATCCCCGAGCATCTGCGCAATATGCTCCATGTCTTCCCCGCTCGACTGCACCGACATGGTCAATCCCTTCATACCCGCCGCCGCCGCCTTTTCCGCTACTTTTTCATTGGCTCCCGTTGGAATGCTCACGATCGTCCCCCCCTTCTTCATCGTCTTCAGCGACTGGTCGATATTCTCTCCGCCAATTGTATCCAGCACAAAGTCAACACCCCGCACAACCGCCGATACATCCTCCGATCTATAGTCGATATGCTGATCCGCACCCAGCCCTAAAACAAATTCCCGGTTCTCCGCAGAAGCCGTACCAATGACATAGGCCCCGATATATTTCGCGATCTGCACTGCAAAATGACCGACCCCGCCGGCAGCAGCATGGATCAGGACCCGCTGACCCGATTTTAGTTTCCCATAGTCCGCAAACGCCTGCCACGCCGTCAAAGCCGCCAGACACCCGGCCGCCGCCTCCGGATGACCGACACCCGCCGGCTTCATCGCCAGCTGGTCCGCCGGCGCAGCCACATATTGCGCATATACTGCACCGACTCCGGGGAAATTGACCATACCAAAGACCTCATCCCCCTCCTCGAACTGGGGAGACCTCGATTCTTTTACGATCCCAGAGACATCCCAGCCCAGGATCTTTGGGTCGACCTCCTTAAACAGGCCAGCCCTACCCTTTCCCTGCCGGGTCTTTACATCCACCGGGTTGATGCTGATGGCCTTTACTTCTATCAATACTTCCCCCTCCTTTATCCCTGGGGTCGGCACCTCGGCCAGCTGCAACTGATCGACCCCGCCAAATTCTTTTAGTATTATTGCTTTCATCCTACAAATCTACGCGTCCAAATCCGTACAAAAAACTGTCCGTTTCCGAACAGTTGCGCGTAAAGGTCTTCCTAACACACTAACAAAAAACAAATTACAGTCTGGCACACGCATTGGAGCAAATAGAAAAACTGGATCTGAATGTTCAAAAACTATTTCAAGCTCGCCATCCGTCACCTGGCACGGAAAAAAGTTTTTTCTTTTATTAACATTTTCGGTCTGACCGTGGGACTGACCAGCTGCATCCTGATCGGTCTGTTCATCACCGACGAGCTCAGCTTCGATACCTTCCACAAAAAAGCCGGCCACATCGTCCGCGTGACCATGGAGTTCAAAAAAGGCTCGATTCCCAACCGCTTTGCCACCACCGGCACAAAAGTGGGCCCCCAGTTTAAAAGGACCTTCCCCGAAGTCGAAGACTATACCCGCACCCTGATCAGCCGCGCCATCATCAGCACAGGCACAACCCGCTTCAGCGAGAACCAGCTGCTGTACGCAGACGCCTCCTTCCTGAAACTTTTCACCTTCCCCGTCCTCAGCGGTGACGCAGGTTCCCTCTCACAAAAAGAAAACATACTCCTGACCGCATCGGCCGCCAAAAAATACTTCGGCACCACCGACGTCCTGGGGAAAATATTACAGTTCGACGACCAGGACTTCCGGATCAGCGCCGTCCTGGCAGACCCGCCCTCCAATTCGCAGGTCCAGTTCGAGTTCGTCACCAGCTTCAACAACCTCAATTCCTCCAAATACGAGATCTGGTTCACGGCTAATTACATCACCTATCTCCTCCTGAAAGACGGGGCCAACACCGCCGCTTTACAGCAAAGGATCAACAATTATATGCAAACCCCGAGGGTCCGCACAGAGGCGGGGCTCGAGCCAGGTGACTATCTCCGTTATGACCTTCAGCCATTGACAAAGGTCCACCTGTATTCGGACCTCGATGGTTTCACGCCTAACTTTAGCATTACCTACATATATGTCCTGATCGCCATCGCCTGCCTGATCCTTATCATCGCCTGTTTCAATTACACCAATCTTGCCATCGCCCAATCCGCCAGCCGGACCGGGGAGATAGGCATCCGCAAAGTCCTGGGTGCCGCCAAAAGCCAGCTCTTCACACAGTTCACCGGCGAGTCCCTCCTGATTACCTTCATCGCGCTGATCCTTTCCATCGCCATCAGCACCCAGCTGCTGCCCCTGTACAACGATCTGACGGGCAAACACCTCCACGCTACCGACCTGCTGCAGTTCCGACCCCTTTTTGCCCTTCTTGTCGTCGGCACCTTCATCGGGCTGCTGGCCGGAGCCTATCCCGCCCTCGTCCTGGCGAATACACGCCTGATCAATATCCTCAAATCAGGCTTTCGCATCACCGGCGGTAATGCCGGCCTGCGCCGGACCCTCATCATCGGGCAGTTCGTCATTTCATTCTTCCTGATCATCACCACGATCGTGATCCTCCAGCAAATGAGCTTTATCCGGAATACCAGGCTTGGCCTGGATCGCGATCACGTACTGGTCGTACCTGTAGACTACCATCTCCTCGATCGGTATGACGCGATGAAAAGATCCATGAAGGCCCTGCCAGGCGTGGAAAATATTTCCGGCTCCTATCATCTTCCTATCTCCGCCACCTGGGGAGATGGCCTGGTAGCCGACAATGGCCATGAGAAAGTACGCTTTTCCATTACCTGCATACCGGCAGATCTCAACTACCTGGCGACGATGAATATGCAGCTGATAGCAGGCTCCGACTTCACAACGGCAGACCTCCCGGAGAACACCGCCCCAAAAGGCGATACCACGACTCCCCGTCTCCGTTATATCCTGAACGAAACAGCCGTCCGCAGGATCGGCTGGACACCACAGGAGGCCATCGGCAAAATAGTCGACAAGGGCGATCGCGGCATCATAAAAGGCGTCGTAAAAGATTTTCATTTTGCCTCCATGCACAAGGAGATCGGACCACTGATGCTTTTTGCAGATACCCAATGGGTGCGGAATATGCTTGTCCGTGTCAATGGCAGCCAGCTGTCCCGGGTACTTCCCGCCCTTCAGGCCACCTGGAAGACCTATGTACCCGACCAGGCTTTTGATTATCATTTCCTCGATGAGGACTACAACCGCCTCTATACCGTCGAGACACGTACAGCCAGCGTCTTTACCCTTTTCTCCTCCCTGGCCATCCTGCTGGCCTGCCTCGGACTGTTCGGCCTGTCCGCCATCACTGCCATCCAGCGTACAAAAGAGATCGGCATCCGAAAAGTGCTGGGCGCCAGCCTGCTCAACATCACCCTGCTGATGGCCAGGAATTTTATCCTGCTCGTCGGTCTGGCGCTGCTGATAGCCACTCCCCTTGCATGGCTCGCGGCCTCCCGCTGGCTCGAAAGTTTTGCCTACCGGGTCTCCGTTCAGCCCTGGGTCTTCCTGCTGGCCGGTGCAGCGGGCATCGTCCTTGCTTTTTTCACGGTTAGCTTCCATGCCCTCCGTGTCGGCAGCAAAAATCCATCGGAAACACTAAAGTCAGAATAAACATCACTACACATGCAAGCAAATATCGAACAGGGCCGCTTCCAACGCCTCAATCTGATAATTGGCTGGATCGTAGGTGGCATCGCCTGCACCGTTTATATCATGACCATGGAGCCCACCGGCAGTTTCTGGGACTGCGGCGAGTTCATCTCCAGCTGCTATAAATTGCAGATCCCTCATCCGCCCGGCGCCCCGCTGTTTATCCTGCTTGGCCGTTTCTTTATCATTCTCTTTGGTGACAATCCGCATACCGCCGCCCGCGCCGTCAATTTCATGAGCGCCATCGCCAGCGGCCTGTCCATCCTCTTTTTGTTCTGGACCATCACCCATTTCGCCCGTAAACTAACTTTAAATATTTTCACCATCCTCAGCGCGGGTGTCATTGGCGCACTGGCATACACCTTCTGCGATTCCTTCTGGTACAGCGCCGTCGAAGGAGAGGTCTACGCCTCTTCCGCCTTCTTCACCGCCCTCGTCTTCTGGGCCATCCTCAAATGGGAGCAGCAGGCCGACGAAAAAGGCTCCGACAAATGGCTCGTCTTTATTTTCTTTATGATGGGACTTTCGATCGGCGTCCATCTTCTAAACCTCCTAACCATCCCCGCCATCGTGATGGTCTATTACTTCCGGCGCTATAAATCAACCCTCAAAGGCACAATACTCGCCCTGCTCATCGGCTGCGTCATCACCGGCGTAGTACAAAAGTTTATCATCCAGTCGACGATCAAAGGCGCCGGCGCTTTCGATATCTATTTTGTAAACCAGCTTCATCTGCCTTTCTTCTCCGGTTTCGGAACCTTCTTCGTACTGCTTACCGCCATTATCGTTCTGCTGATCCGCTGGGCAGTAAAAAAAGGATATTATTTTCTAAAGATCGGCCTGTGGTGCGCCTCCTTTATGTTATTGGGTTATTCCACATACTTCACCACCCTCATCCGAAGCAATGCCGACACAGCCGTCGATATGTTCAATGTGGATAATCCGGTCAACCTCGCAGGCTACCTCAGCCGCGAACAATACGGAGACTGGCCCATTTTATATGGTCCTGATTTTACCGATCCGGCCCCGACAGTAGAAGCAGGTGATCTGTATGTAAAAGGCGACGATCGCTACGAGATAGCCGGAAAGAAGTATGCGCAGGATTGGAGCAACACCCCTTCGTCCCACTTCTTCCCCCGGATGTACAACAGCACCAACCAGCGGGATGAGATCACTACCTATCGCCGTTTCTCCGGCCTGGACGATGGCGACCAGCCCACCATGGCCGACAATGTCAAATACTTCCTGCGCTACCAGGCAGGCTGGATGTACATGCGCTATTTTATGTGGAACTTCGCCGGGAAGCAGAACGACCTCCAGGGTTTCGGCAACCCCCGCGACAGCAACTGGATCAGCGGGATCCCAGCCGTCGATCACCTGCTCTATGGCAATCAGTCCAGGCTGCCTGACAGCATCCATATGGCCAACAAGTCCTATAACCGGATGTATATGCTCCCGCTTCTCCTGGGCATGCTGGGGCTGCTAGTTCAATGGAAAGCCCGTCGCAGCGATCTGCTCGTGACAAGCCTGCTCTTTTTCTTCACCGGGCTGGCCATCGTCATCTATCTCAACCAATCCGGAATCCAGCCTCGCGAAAGAGATTATGCCTTCGCCGGCTCCTTTTACGTTTTTGCAATCTGGATCGGCCTCGGCGTTATTGGAGTACAAAAAATGTTTGGCCGCCGTGCCTTTGCCCCCTATGCCGCCGCAGCAATTTGCTTCGTCGCTGTGCCCGTATTAATGATGAACCAGGAATGGGACGACCACGACCGCAGCAAAAAGACCCTCGCCCGCGACCTCGCAGTCGACTACCTCGAAAGCTGCCCGCCCAACGCCCTGCTCATCTCCTTCGAAGACAACGACACTTACCCACTCTGGTACGCACAGGAAGTCGAAGGCATCCGCCCCGACGTACGGGTAATAGTCAATACCCTGATAGGGTCGGACTGGTACACCGACCAACTGCGGTATAAGATCAACAACAGCGCTCCCTTCGACCCCCTCTTCACCCACGAACAGTTCATGGGCGATAAGAAAGGCGCCGCCTTTTTCGTCGACAACGCCGCTTATGACAAGAATAAATATTACGACCTTTACGACACGTTTAAAACGGTCCTGGCAAACGACGATCCTCGTTTCATGGTCCAGTCGGAAAGCGGCGACCCGTTAAATTCATTGCCTACCCGCAAATTTTCCCTGCCCGTCGATACCGCCAGGGTCCTTGCCAACGGCACCGTCCACCCGGGCGATCCCGTCCTCCACCAGCTGCAGCTGGATATCAACCCGGACAAACGCTACCTCGACAAAGGCGAACTGGTCGTGCTGGGCCTTATCGCCGCCAATAAATGGCAGCGCCCGATTTGCTTTACCTCCACCCAGGAGATCGATCGCCTCGGTCTCGGCAGATACGCCCGCAGCAGGGGCATGGCCTACCAGCTGGTACCTGTAGCCGATCAGCGCGTAGACAATACAGTTGCCTACCAGACCATCATGCACAAGTTCAAATACGGCAACGCCTCTGCGCCGGGCGTCTACTTCGACGAAGAGAACCGGCGCCGGCTCAACGCGATCAGGATGGCCCACGTCGAGCTGGCAGCAAGCCTTCTCAATGCCGGCCGAAAGGAAGAAGCCCGCAAAGTATTGCAGCATTACGACGCGAATGTCAGCGATGCCAATTTCCCTTATGGAATGACCACCAACCTCGGCAATGCCGACAACCAGACATCGCTCTGGTTCCTCGAAGATTGTTACGGAGCAGGAGATAATGCCCTTGCGCTCAAAGTCGCTGCCTCCCTGAAAAAAGACTTGCAGCAGCAGATGCGGTATTATAATTCATTGGGCGAAGCGATGACAAACGAGCAGCTTGCC
Organism: Puia sp.; assembly: GCA_035492595.1. Taxonomy (GTDB): domain Bacteria; phylum Bacteroidota; class Bacteroidia; order Chitinophagales; family Chitinophagaceae; genus Puia. Next base: position 1,945 of record DATJJA010000013.1, on the reverse strand, counting down.
ATCAATGCACAGCAGGCCCTCCAGGGTAAAGCCAGCAATCTGTCGGAGAGCCAGCTCTCCTTCGCTGCCGACATCCTTTCATCTTATAGATTCCTGATGGAAATAGAAAAATTGCAAAACCAGTATCTATCCCTTCGCCCCGGGCAACCGGCTCTTTAAAAAAGCGATCTGCCCTAAATGGTGCGACTCATGCTCGCACACATGGAACCATTTGCAATAGTTGTTGGTCGGTCCCCAATACCATTTGGCGTCCACAGCCATCAGCCAGTATCGTCGCGCTTCTTAAACTCCGCCAGCGTGCTTTCCCTTGTTTCTTTCAAATGATCAAGGTAGAAATCTATATTGCGCCCCTTTATCGTTTTCCGCCCTTCATCACCCAGCTCCATGGCAATTCCGAATTTCTTTTTTACGGCCTCATCCCAACTATCCCATTTCACGCCCTTAAAAGTATGTTCATGATAAAAGGCATCGGTTGCAGCAAGATGATAAAGCAGCGCGCCAATGGTATTCGCCTTGTCGTCCAGTAAAAAATCCAGCTGCTCCACCGTCATCCCCTTGACCGATCCATAGCACCCAACAGTCGCGTTGCCTCTATAAAATTATCGCAACAATAATAGTCGATTGATCGCCACTTTATAATGGAATACACAATTGCCGATCTGCGTGATCTTCCACCCCGCCGTACGCTCCTGTAACGGCGAGGAAAAATAAAATCTGCCGTCCTTCTGCTTCGCCAGCACCGTACAGCAGGCCCGCAGTTCGGTTCTTGTCACCGAATCGGTCGGCAGGTTGATGCCCGACGGCACCTGCAATACATCGCTTTGAGCAAAGGGACAAAAGCACGAGAGCAGCAGACAACAGACAATAAACGTTCTGAGTTTCATATGTTGAACAGGTTTTAACGTACCAGTATCACCGTCCCCTTTTTCATCTCCACCCGCTTCGTCAGCGGATTATCATATTCGATCAACCACACATATACCCCTGCCGGCTGCGTATTCCCGCCAAGACGTCCATCCCATCCCCTGCTCACATCAGCCGTCTCAAAAACCATTGCCCCCTGCCGGTTATATACAGCCAGCCGGCGCACATTCACCGGTATCGAAGGGGGCACCCGGAATAGATCGTTGTGCCCATCCCCATTCGGAGAGAAAGCCCCCGGCATCTGCACATCGTAATAGACGCTTATCTTTTCTGCGCCCCTGGCCCGGCATCCCTCCGCCGTCACCACTTCCAGCTGATATGTCGTGGTCGAGACCGGCCTTGCCAATGGCCCGGCCACAGTCGGATCATTCAGCCCAACCACAGGACTCCACTGATATTGAGTTATATCCCCGCTAAGCACCGGAGCCAGCTGTATGCCGGTCCCCCCGGCAATGATCGTGTCCGGCGTCAGCAGGATCGTCGGCAACGGATACACCGTCATTTGTATCATCTCAGGAGCCACCACCGGCGGACTACAGGTGAGACCTCCCGTCATCACACAGGAAACTATATCCCCATCCGCCAGCAGACGCGTCGCATAGAACGGTCCCGTGCTATCCACCACTACTCCATTTACCATCCATTCAAAAAAAGGTGTGGCTCCCCCATTGAAAGGTAAAGCCGTAAAGCTGACCAGGCTGTCGGCACAGACATGATCCGCCGAAACAGCGATGTCGACCCCCGTAACAGGAATGGGAATAACCGGCACCGACAGGTTGTTGGAAACAGCTACCGGGTTTATCACACATGCGGCATTGCTCGTCATCACACAACTGACCACATCTGTGCTGGCCGGCGCCGTAATAGTTAATGTCGTATCGCCTGACCCAACCCCTGTACTGACATTCCCGCCATTCAGCTTCCACTGGTATAACGGAGTTGTACCCCCATCGACAGTCGAAGCTGTGAACACCGCTACATTACCCGCACAGACATAAGGAGACGAGCTGACCGTCACCGA
>DATJJA010000012.1:0-16891 GCA_035492595.1 Puia sp. | reverse complement strand
GGCACCGACCCAACCGGCAACGGCGCCACCCTCGCCGGATACGGCTCTCAGCAGTCCATCGAACTCCTGACCCAGGCCGGCTTCACCCCCATAGAGGCTATACGCATCGCGACCTGGAACGGCGCAAAGGCGCTTGGACTTGAAAACAAGATCGGCTCCATTGAAGTCGGCAAGGCCGCCGACCTGGTAGTCATTGACGGCGATATCTCTAAGGATATCAGGAACATCAGGAAGGTCACCCATGTGTTTAAGCACGGCGTGGGTTTCAATTCTCAAAAGATATTCAGTTCCGTAAAAGGAGAGGTTGGGAAATATTGATGATTCGCGGGGCTGCAAATGGTCAGGCTGTTTGCAGCTCTCTCCCGGATCATTCCTTGCGTCAAAGATTATCAGAAGTTATGGCTTTTACATCAATCAGGTGTTTGCTTACAAAGCCAAGATCGGGAAATTTCTGAGCATTCCTGCTTTTTTCAATTCTTATTGGAAGCTCTTCAGTATAATAATTTCTCAGGTCAATTTCTGTTTTATGATAGTGGGAAGTGCGTCAACCCACCCCTAAAGCATTATTTCCTTATCAAACTCTCAATCGGCACAAACCATATATTGGTATTCCCATTATACCACAGGCTTTGTTCCAGCATCTTCCTGCTATTGTCCCGGCTACCGGGATAGGTGACCGGCGGGGCATAGCCGCTGGAAAAGTAAAGGGTCCGCAGGTCCGGGCTCAGCCTGGCTTCAACATTGGACGCCGGCGGCCGGTTGATCGTATCGCTGAGCAGGAGAGGATCCCCCCATTTTCCATCCTTCCTGTAAACGATGAACAGCTGGTTTTTGGCGGCCGGCGGCCGGTTAGAACTGAAAACCAGAAAAGATTCATCCGGAGCAACCGCAGGATCCACGTCCCCAAAATTCCCCGGAGAGCTGAAGGGGACAAGTTCGGGCTGCCCGTACTGACCATCGCGCCATGCCGCCCGGAAAATATGGAACCTCCCGGTGTCGCCAAGGGGCCGCATGAAGTAGAGGCTGCCATCGGCCGCGATCGCCGGAGAAAAGATCGACGAACCGCCGTTGATGATATCCGGAAGCCGGTAAGGCACTCCGAACTGCCCATTTTTCATATCCACCCGCCAGAGGTTTCCGCCGCTATGGGGATAGGCCTGGCCCGACCAGTATCCATCCAGCGGTTTTCCCCCCGGCATTGCCGGACGATTGGAGGAAAAGATCAGATAAGACCCATCCGGCGACATAGCCGGCTCGATATCCGACCATTCCCCGGACCACGGGGCGATCTCCGGTTTCGACCACCCGCCTTTTTGCAGGTGAGCCACAAGAATGGTCCCCTGGAGGGACCCGCCGGCGCAATGATAGTAGACAGTCTTTCCATCGGGAGTGAACGCCGGCGCCGCTTCATGCAGCGGCCCCGAAATGACCCCCGGAGCAAAAATTTCCGGACGGACGGTCTGGGACCGGGCGGGGTGGCAGAACACTAACTGGACACAGACCAGCAACGGCGCAAAACGCGGATAAGCTTGTGTGATCATAACGGCTAAATATAGCTCCCTTTGTCCTTGATGAAAAGTAAATTCAACCGTTACCGGGCCGGCTTCAATAATCTACTTCACCGTCAGCAACCCATACTGATATTTTGACCTCGCCAGCTTACGTGTTTTATATACATATAAGAACATCGCATCTTTACCCACCGGGTCGCAGTGCCACATGTCCGCCATCATCTCCGGGTCGTCATTGCTAAAGACCACCTGGCGCTGGACACTGCCGGCTTCATTTATCGTAGCCATGACAAACACCGAATTACCCAGGCTGTCGATAGCTTGTTGCGGGAATTCACCGGATACATTCTTCTTGTTATCGTTGTAAACCACGACGAGATCATTGTCATGCGTCAGGTATCTGACCGAGATATGCGACCAGAACGGGGATTCCTCCTGCTTCTTGGGCAGATGCGTATAGACGATCCTTCCGTCTTTTTTAAAGGATGTCACCACGACATCGTAAGTCTTGTACGTTGTCTCGTCGACCATCGAACTCGCCATAAGATTTACGCTCGAATGATGCGACTGGGTGGTGTATTCCGCCAGCAGATCGATGCTGCCGTCGGCACGCTCGTCAGAGCCTACCAGCTTAAATTCGGGGTCCAGGCCAGGGTTGACAGGATCGGCGCCGCCGCAGCCGTCGGCAGCTATACGGGAAAGCAGTTGGTCAGTCGGGAATGCATCGGTTCTCTTTACGACCGCCTGTGCGGCGCCTTTATCGAGTACTGCTATGAAACTGCCGCTAATCCTTCCGGAATAGCTGTTCTTGTACAGTCCCAATACCCTTACTTTGCCGTTCTTATCGATATTCAGGATAGCCTGATGCACAAACTTCCCCTTCATATCCACCGTATATTCGCGGGGCAGGCTGTCATTCTTTGAATAGACAAAAATTTTGTAGGCATACGGGGAAGTATTTTCCACGATCCCGTCAAATGGAAGAGGTTTCACCTCTTTCTCATATTGCCTGCAAAGCAGGTATACATCCCCGTCGTTGGACAGTTGATGGCCGCAAAGTTCGATGAATTGATGGGAGTAGGGAAGGGATACTATCCGTTCCCATTGTTTGTCCAGTTGGTCATCCCATACACCCATATAATACCGTTTATCTTCGTCTTTATTATAGGCCTCTGTGGCAAATACGAATACGTTGCTGTTGTTTGCCGACGTTTCCACCGAAACACGGGGTGCAAACCTTTTTCCACGATAATCGAAATTCGATAGGTCCTTCGTAGTGCCGGCTTCCAGTGTCAAAGGGTTCACCGGAATACACTGCAAGGTCTGAGACACTAAGGACAGGCCATGGGTTTCGAACTGCTGGGTGAACAACAACAGGTTGCCATTGATATTTTTCAGACTGTGTACGTGCACTTTTTGCTTGCCGTCGAACAGCTCTTTTTCCAGCACGGGATTGAAATGGCGGTCATACCGGGTAAAGATAGCCGTAGACTTTGAGTCGACTCCCTGCCCTCCTTTATGATGGAGAGTGACAAATTCGTCGCCCCGGCCATTTACGACACTGGACAGGTACGGGGCCCAAACGGATTTCTTATCCATATCGCTCCAGTCGACCTGGACCTTTTGCGCCGTTAAATGAAAGCACATTAAAGCAGCCGGAATAAATACGAGTAGCCCTTTTTTCATGGATATTGGTGTTTGGGGATTGTAACGCTGGGCCCTGATTATTATTTTTTGCATGGACCGCTTTAGACGATACACCTCAAATGCACTTACCCGTTTTCACTTACGCCGGCTCGTCTCGTATGTGCCCGAAAATTTTCAGGGTTTGGAACTTAATACCGGCACCGCACTATACCCCGCCTTCTCGATAGCCGCCGCCACAAGGATTGTGTGGCCGGGATCGGCGACATGCACCGTAAGTATCTTGTCAGGATCTTCCATGTCAACATCCCAGCGGTGAAGACCGATGACGGCGTCGAGATAGGGAGTGATCGTAACTATACATTCCTGACCCTTGAGATTCGTCTTGAATTTAAATTCGATTCCTTTCATTTTAGTCAATTTTTTATGTGCAACCAATAGGTACATACGCCTGCGGATAGTCGTTCTGCTTTCGCACTATTTTAGAGTTCTTACTGGTCATTTGACTATACAAAATTATGGACCGATTCGGTTACCCTGGTGGGCCAATTTCAAAATATATAGGGGTCCAATTATGGTTATAATCAGGATATTCAGGGTTCCATTCACGAACTTCTTCAACATCTGGTGATATACCAATATTTTTATTTCGCCAAAAGAAGTCAAACTGTTGAAAGCTAATCGTCTATGGCACGGCACGCTTGTTGTTAATCAACATCAACAGCAATCAGGTTTACGCTGGAGTCCCTTTCGCCGGGTTTGGCTGCAACCGAACTTTCTCAATCTATCACTCAATCTATCACTCAAAATATCAATTCTAAATCAACACTACCAAAATGAAAAGATCAGTGATTGCTCTTGCAACCCTTTGCGTTGCCTGCACATTAAATGTAAAAGCACAACATACCGGCAAACCAGCTGTTGCCGGTATCCCACCACGCGTTATCCTTACACAAACTATCGAATCCTCAGGCCTTAAAGAGCAGGAGGTAAAAGTAGTTATTGTCAATTTTGCTCCTGGCGAGGTTTCTGATCCGCACCGGCATCCCATACCAACCTTTGGCTATGTTTTGGAGGGCGAGTTGGAATCGACCTTTGATGGCAAGGTTTATCATTATAAAGCCGGTGACGCTTTTTATGAGAGACCAAACGGTCTGCATGCCGGAACAAGAAATATGAGCAAGGACAAACCGGCTAAATTGGTTGCGTTTTTTGTTGGAGACAAAGGGAAACCGTTCCTTGTTCCCGAGCACAAATAATACGCAGAAATACGATTCCCGCCCGCTAAGCACGAGCAACTCGTGCTTAGCGGCAATACTACCCGAAACGGCCGATCCTGGCACTGTTTGTGCCGAAATTATTTATTCAAAAACGCCTTCATTATGATCCCCTGGCCAGAATTGGACTTTTATCAGCTGAAGCCTACACTGGAAACGATGCATTTATGGACGCAGATCATTGGAAAGATCCGGCTTCGGCAAATGCCCTGGATCAACCATTCCTGGCATGTCACGCTGTATGTCAGTTCCAGCGGCCTGAACACAGGAAGCATTCCCTATGCACGCGGAATATTCCAGATCGATATCGATATCATCCGAAACCTTGTAGTGGTCAATACCAGTGAGGCGCAGATGGTGACTGTGGATCTATATCCGCGGTCGGTAGCGTCCTTCTATAAGGAGTTGATGCTGAAGTTTGCGCAGTTGGACATTCCGGTTGAGATCTATCCAAAGCCCAATGAAATGGCGGCTACCACCCCTTTTGACGAAGACCATGCGCAGCGGGTCTATGACCCCGATCAAATGATGAAATTCTGGCAGGCCCTGATAAGGGCGCATGTCCTGTTCACCCGGTTTCGGGCCATGTTCAACGGCAAGGTAAGTCCGGTACATTTTTTCTGGGGTTCTTTCGACCTGGCAGTGACCCGGTTTTCCGGCAGGAAAGCTCCTCTATATCCTGGCGGCAGCCCAAATATTCCAGACGCAGTAATGCAGGAAGCATATTCGCATGAAGTAAGCAGCTGCGGCTTCTGGCCTGGCAGCGAGGCGTTTCCTTACCCTATGTTTTATTCATATTGTTACCCTCGGACCGAAGAGTTTGACAAACAGCCCGTCGAGCCACGGAACGCCTTTTTCAGCCATGAGCTTGGAGAATATGTCCTCCCTTATCACGTCGTGCAGCAGGCCGCGGACCCTGACGCCTTGCTGCTGAGCTTTTTACAGTCGACCTTCACCGCCGCCGCGGTTGCCGGCAATTGGAAGCGGGACATGGAGTGTGACCTGACCAGCGTTCAGCACGGATAGATCTGGTTATTGGATGCGAACAAAGGTCGATACAGGCACGACCCCATCAGGCCTCGCGGGAACCCGCCAGCTCAGCGTATCTCCCCTGATCGAAAAAGGATTTGTCCGCGTCGTCCCGTCGTAATTCGCAAATGAGGACCTTTCGATTCTAAAACTGATAGTGCTATTCGCCGCATCCACCACATATGTACCAAAATGGCAGCTCGTGCTCAGGACGGCATCTTTGTATTCCTCGGTTGTCCCTATCGAACGATTGCCTGACGCAAATTTCAGGCGTTCCGACTTGAAAATTTCCACCACGTAATGGTTATCCGATGTGAACATGGCGATCCCGGCAGGCGCCGATCCATAGTCAGGCACCTGTCGTCCGTCGGGAAAGATCTTGTCGGCCGCGATCAGGCGCCAGGAACCGATAAGAGGATTGGATTGGGCCATAGCGTGCAGGGAAAACACTAGTATTGCAATCGGCAACAGCCAGATTTTGAAATTACCTGTCATGTGGAGATCAGTTTTTTGAGTGATTATCCCACAAATCTCCGGGGTGCTTTGGAGAACATCAACTCTATTCAACCAACGAACCGTTTCGCTCAGCGCACGGCTGAATTTGCACAGATGACGGTCGACCAGCCCTGGGGTCAGAAGGTGCGGCTGCGGATGATCTCCATAAGGCTTTCCCGGAATTTGTCCCCGATCGGTATGCGGGTTTCTCCGATATGGATATGGTTGTCGCGGAGCGTGGTCAGTCGCCGCAAATTGACGATGAAGCTTTGATGGACCCGTATAAAGGACGGCGGCAGCTGAGCTTCGACATCCTTGAGCCTGCGGTAGGTGAGGATCTCGAAGGTTTCTGTCACCACCCGGACGTATTCCTTCCGGCTCTCGAAATAGAGGATATCGTCAAGATGGATCTTTCGGTGTTCGGTTCCGGACTTTATAAAAAAGTACCCGTCGTCAGCGCCGTCAGCTTTTTGAGCCCTGGCGTCCGGGGCTTTGAAGTGATCTTCTATTTTCGCGACGGAGGCCAGGAAGCGTCGGTGGGTGATAGGCTTCAGCAAATAGTCTATGGCATTGTAGGTATAGCTTTCGGCGGCATATTCGCTATGTGCGGTTGTAAATACGATCCCCACTTTGGGCGGCAGGAGTGAGGCCAGCTCCATTCCGTTGATCAGTGGCATATTGATGTCCAGGAAAAGGAGATCGACTTCGTTTTCTTTCAGGAACGCAATCGCCTGGAGGGCATTATAGCAGCGGGACACCAACTGCCAGCCGGTAGTTTGCGCGATCAGCACTTCCAGGAGACTGATGGCTCCGGGTTCATCATCCACTATCATACAGCGTATAGTCATACTAATGGAAATTTGAGGCTGGCGATAAAATCCGTTCCGCCCGTTGTGGTATGCATTTCAAAGTCATTTCCATAGAGTAGTTGCAGGCGCTGACGCAGGTTAGTCAGACCCAGGCCTTCTGTCCGGCGGGGGTCGGCATGACGGTTGATGGAATTTCCCGTCCGAAAGATCAGGTAGTGGTCATCTTCGTCAAGGGATAGCCAGATCCGGTTGACGCCGGTGATCTTGTCGATACCGTGCTTGAAGATGTTCTCGACGAACGGCATCAGCAGCATCGGAGGCACGTCCCGGTCGGCGTCGATGTTACGGGAAAATTCGATGCTGGGCTCGGGATTGATCCGTATTTTTTCCAGGGCGATATAGTTTTCGAGAAATTCGATCTCGGTAGACAGACTGACCCATTCTTTTGAACTGTGGTCGATAAAGTAACGCATGATCGCCGACAGTCTCCCGATCAGCAGGGCCGCCCGCGGCGCCTCCATATAGGCTTCGTAATAAATCGTGTTGAGGGTATTGAAGAGGAAGTGGGGCTGGACCTGTGCCTTGAGCAGCCGCAGTTCGAACTGACTGCGCTGGAGCAGGATCTCTTCCGATTGTTGTTTGACTACAAAATAGGCCATTGCCAGCCGGAAGATGTAGCTGAGAATAAAGACGGTGGTAACCGGAAGCAGAAAGCCTGTATTGGACCGGGTATCCAGCCAGTGCGGCGCCGCGGCGAATGACGGGTTCCGCAGACATACAGAAAGATAGCCGCGGCCGAGCCCCCCGATCAGCAAAAGGATCGCGGCAAATAGTATGTAAAGGCCGTATTGCTTCTTTTGATAGAAGCGCGGATACAGCCAGCTGATATTGCCATATATTACAAAAGCATACCAGAGGCAGCTGTTACCAGCCGACAACAGGGAGCGACCCGCGCCGTCCGCCGGAAGCATCGAGAAGAAACTGATAACGAGAATGGCCGTCCACACCAGACAGTGCAGCCAGATCAATCGTCGTTTGCCGGTAAAAGGATTGCCTAACATGGATGGAGCAAAAATAAACCGTTTTTGTCGTTCGAACCGTGCGCCGTAAAAACGATTCAACAAACAGGCCTTTTATCTCAACATTCGCCGGTGCTGAAGGGGGCTACTGATGCGCCTTTGGGATCGAATTCCTGGCCGCAGTTTAATTCCATTTTTTCCTATCTTTAGCCGGAAAGCACAAAGGGTCTGATTAAATCTTATAATATTAAACTATTTAACTAGGTATGAAGGATGTACAACAACTGGAAGCGAAGATTCTAGACCGGAAATGGTTTTATCAATTTCAATTGCCTGGGGGAAGCGTTACCGAAAGTTACCTGCCTGAATACGCACTCCCTATTCATACAACCCGGCAACAAATGATGAGTCAGTTTCTGGATGAGGAATTTGGCGAAAATATTAAGGATTTGCGATGCGTTGATCTTGCCTGTCATGAAGGCTTTTTCTCACATCATCTTATTCTTAAGGGAGTAAAAGAAGTGGTGGGCATCGATGCCAGACAGGATCATATTGAGCATGCTAATCTTATTCGTCAGGTGTATGCCCATGAAAACCTACGCTTTCAGGTTGGTGATATTCAAAGGCTGGAGATGAACGAAGTTGGCAAGTTTGACTTTACACTATTGTTCGGAATTTTATATCATGTTGAAAATCTGATGGGGGCTTTGCGTTTTGCCAGGAGCATAACCGAAAAGGTATGTCTTATTGAAACACAAATCGTACCTAACATGACCGGCATAACGGATTGGGGATCCTATAAATTTACCAAAGAGATCGTTGGATGCCTTGCTATCATAGATGAAACTTCGGAGCTACAACACGACAATCCCGAAGCAAATGTTAATCCTATTTCGATAGTGCCTTCATTGCCTGGGTTGATATGGCTACTGAAATCGGTGGGGTTTAAGCATACCAGGGTGATAACTCCTCCGGCCGATGCCTATGAGCAATTGGCGAGCGGTAAAAGGGTTATTATTGCAGCTTATAATTAAAAAATTGCGGCCTTCGCTGTCACTAGGGCAGATAAAAAATGCCCCGGCAAAGCCGGGGCCGTCAAATCATTTTTGGGGAGGAAGGGACGGATTTCGAACCTAATTTTGATAAATGAGCTTGAAGGTTTGTCTGGTGTCATTTATCCGTAGTTCCACCAGATAGACACCCTTCGCATAACCCGAGATATCGATATCCTCCGAGTAGGATCCGGGAGACCTCGACACAGTAGAACCTGTTCGGTAAGCTTTACCGGTGACGTCCAGCACGTTTATCTGTACTGCCGCACTGCTGTTAAGCGAATAGCTCAGATGAAAGACCCCGTTGGTAGGATTGGGATAGAGACTGGTGCCGGAATTTGGTATGCTGTCAATAACAAATGCCGACGCCGGCTGAGACTTTGAAAGCCTGAACTGCAGTGATGACTGGGGCAGGTAGATATGAACCTTGCTAAACCAGCTACTCATGTTGGTGGGGGAGCCTACAACATAAAAATCATTTGCATCTACAACGTTATTGGACCAGCCGTCGGACCCGAGCAAAGCGGCATAACTCAGGTTAAATATGCTCCAGTCGTCCGCCGTCGTGACGATCCGCTGGCGGGTGGTCCAGTGGACCAGGTCAGACGAGTATCGCAGGGCCACTTTCCATCTGGCGAAATTGGTAACAGGATTTATATCAGTCTCGTCCTGATAGGTTTCAACGCCGATAAAATAGCCGGTATTCCTGACCGCAGCCACACAAAATCGCTGCGGCCCTGACAAATTGGGCGGCATATCCATAATATCGGTCGACTTGGGACCGGGCACATTCAAGAATGAAGCCATTGTCTCTTTTGTGAAACCTGCGGGGAGCGAAGGATTCCAGGTCTCGACTCCGTTAGGGTCCCGATAAAATACCGTATAAGCTCTCGGGTTGAGGGCGTCGCTTATCGGCACTCTTGCAACCTTGATCCCTCCCTGTCTGCCTTCCCCTTCATAGGGTGGATAGAAGGGGGGCTGATTTTGGCCCCCGTATGACCCGCAGTCAAGAAAGAAGACATAAATATACCCGTTATAAATAATTGAGGAGGGGTGGCGTGCGCCGCAGGTCCATTTGACATTATTCGGTTGCAGGTACCCGGTGGCCGGCCACACAATGGGGCCGATGTCATTATCGAAATACTGTTGCCCCCAATTGGTGGACTGGACGTTGGGGACCCAGGACGCACAGACAAAACCATTGTAGCGTTCCCAATCATTTTCACTGCTGGAAGGACAAAATGTCGCAAGCTGCAGCGTGTTGATCGTATTGTCGCAAATATGGTTGTTGTAGCAGGCCGTCCTGTTCTCGGAATGGATAAATCCGAGCGATATGGTCCCCTGCGTCGGGTGATTAATTGATTGAGCGCTGTAAATGCCGTAGTAAGTCCTTCTCCAGTCCTGACCGGAAGGATACCCTGCGGCGATCTCGGCGACAAATTCGCCGGTGGTATTTGCATCAGCTGAAAAGCCGTCGGACAGGGTGATCCTATCCGACGCATCTCTGACCCCACTGGAAGGAGTTTTCACTTCAAGCGTTGAAAAATGGGTCCAGGGGCAGCTTTCCCCCACGGGAGACGTGGCCTGGGTGGGGTACGTCGTAGGCGTCAGGGCACTGGCGGTTATAGGGGACCCATCGGCAGAGAAGACTTTACTGCCAATGCCATTGACCAGGAAATAGGACCGGGAAGTTCCTCCGCCAGGTATTATCCATGGTGGAACTTCACAATTATCAGGAAAAGTAGTGGTGGCGGCCGGAGCTATGGTAAATTGACTAAGATCGGGATATTGCGCATTTACAAGAATGGGGCTGACTGCCGCCATTCCAAAAGCAAATAGAATTCTTTTCATGGAAGGGGTTATTAATGTGGTTAAAGCAGCTAATCGCATGGAAGGATTTTCTGCAAAATAACAGATAAAATTGTCCGGGCAAATTGTTCTGATCAGCGTGCAGAATTGGCCGTTAGTCGTGTTATTTTGAGCAATGCGCGTGTTTACGGAAGTCAGATGGCATTAATCTTCGGCCGTTTGATTTATTTTGTAGTTTTGACTGCAATTTTTATTATCACCTGAGCGTATCAGTTAATTACTAACACCTTATATAGTTGATAAATTTTAAGCTAAAAAACCCTGCCGTCGGGTTTGGTCTCTCCCTCGCTGTACTCACGGTCGTCTTTTTTCCTTTATTCACCGGTAATTTTGTATATCTCGATGAGGCCTATCAGTTATGGCATAATCACGACGGTTCGGATTTTACCTATTTTTTCGTTCAGGGCAGGTGGTTGTCGGGTAAACTGTTCAGCCAGGTGTTCTCACATTTATCGGTGATCGCCGACCTAAAACTTGCGCGGATCATTTCATTTCTTTCCTGGGCCGCCTTTCTGGGGGAGTTTTTCCGGCTGGGAAGGAAATGGCAGACCGCCATAGGGTTTGACGGTATCCTGCTACTGGCGGGAGGGATATATATTGCCTGCAGCCCTTCGCTTGCTGTATACATAGGATGGGCTTCCTGTTTTGTCTGTGGCATAGCCAGTATACTGGGACTTTGGAGTGGTCATTTATTTTTCTGTATTTTGACCAATAAAAGAAAACCGTCTCTTATTACTATTTCGTTGGCCGTCCTTTTGGGGATTGCTTCGCTATTTATATACCAAATAGCTTTTTCCTGCTTTTTTCTGCCGTTCGTATTCTATTTTATAAAGAACAGGGCCGGTTCATTTCGCCTGTTGAAGTTTTTTGCAGCGGGCTATGTGATTATATCGGTGCTATATTATCTCCTGTTCATCTTCACGCTAAAGTACGCCTCCGTCCAGCCCAGTACCAGGACGGCCCTTTCATTTGACGTTTTCGGAAGGCTGGCTTTCTTCCTCGGCGTCCCCCTGGCCCGGGCATTCAGCTTCAATTTTCTGTACAATATGCATAGCGTCGTTTCTCAGGCCTTTCCTATTGTAATGATGGTGTTGTGGGTAGTTTCTACCTGGAAGCGGGACGGCGGGAATCCGGGGAGAGCATTAACAACGATTGCCATATTCCTCGTCCTGGGTCTGTTCACTTATGTTCCTGTACTTGTCGCCAAAGAAGATTTTTCATCTTACAGGACCATGTTCGCGCTAAACCTTACGGCGGTATTGATCTTATTCGATATGATAACGGGTTACAGCGGCAAGCTCAAAGAATATATGCCCGCTGTCACAGGTCTTGCAGTCGTTTGCTTTGTGGTCGTTGCGACCTTCAACTTTCATATTAACTATATCGCTCCTCTTGGAGAGGAATACGGAGTAATACACAACTATTTCGACCGGAAGTACGACACGGGTGTACATACGGTTTACTTTTTGAGGCCCCCTGAAAATCTATTTCATAAAAAGTATGGGATCAACCAGTACAATGACGAATTGGGTCTTCCCTCCACTTACCGGGACTGGACGCCAGAGCCGCTGGTGAAGCAAATTATTCTTGAGAGAACCGGTTCCCGGGCTATTGCTGAAAACATACAGGTAACCCAGTTCGCAGACAGTACGCTATTCAAAAACCAGCGGGCAAAGGCTCTTCCCAATTCTATGTATATAGACGTCGGAACGCTATATTCGAAGGGTTATTAGCCGGTCATTCGGTACGGAGACTTTTGACAGGATTCATCAGAGCTGCTTTGAGTGCCTGATAGCTGACGGTGGCGAGGGTGATCGAGAGGATACCAGCGCCGGCGGCGACGAATATCCATAGCGGTAGGGAGGTGTGAAGGGGATAGTTTTGCAGCCACTTGCTCATAAAGAAATACGATAGCGGCATGGAGACAAGACAGGAGAGGATCACCAATTTCACGAAGTCGCCGGAGAGCAGCGCCCAGAGATTGACGACGCGGGCGCCGAGGACCTTGCGGACGCCGATCTCTTTTGTGCGTTGCTCCGACACGAAGGAAGCCAGACCGAAGAGGCCAAGGCAGGAGATGAAGATCGCCAGACCGGAAAAGACGCTCGCAAGGTTGCCGATCCGGGTTTCGGTGACAAATTTTCGCTCATAGCCTTCGTCGTTGAAATGATAAAGGAAGGGACTCGCGGGGTTGAACTTTTTGTAGACGGATTCTATTGCGGCCAGGGCCGTGCGGACAGGCGTGCCGGGTTTGATGCGGATGATATGGGTGTAGTGACCGCCTTCGCCCATGAAGATGGCGGGTTGGATCTTACCGTAGGGATCGTTAACGAGCATGTCCTTTGTCACGCCGATTATAGTATAGGTTTTGCCCCAGTGTTTTACGGTCTTGCCGATGGGATCTTTGAACCCGAGGATGCGGGCGCCTTCTTCATTTACGATGGCGGAACTGCTGTCGGTGCCGTAGGCGCGGGAGAAATCCCGGCCTTGCAGGACCGACCAACCCACGGTGGGGCCGAAGTCGGCGTTTACCCAGATATCGCGGAAGGAAATATTTTTTTGTTCTTCCTGCATCCCCGCCCATTCCAGCCAATTGTTCTGATCGAATGAGGTCAAAGTCTTCGAGGAAGACGCCATGTTCGCGACCACACCGGTGTTCAGCAGGGCGGTTCGGAGGGACTCATAGTGTTTGTCGAGAGAGTCTGTATTGATCGGGACATTGATGAGGCCGGCGCGGTCATAACCGACCGGCCGGTCTTTGGCGAACTGGATTTGGCGGAAGATCGTGGTGGTGCCGATGATCAGGGCGAGCGAAATGGAGAACTGGGCGACGACGAGGATTTTGCGCGGACTGGTTGCACCCCTGCCGGCTTTGAATGCGCCTTTCAGAACTTTCACCGGGCGGAAACCGGAGAGGTAAAAGGCAGGATAGCTGCCGGCGAGGAGCCCTGTGACTATTGTTAAACCAAGGGAGATGGCCCAAAAGATTGGACTTGTCCAGGGCGGCGTCATGGACCTTCCGGAAAGTGAACTGAACCAGGGCAGGCTCAGCGCGGTAAGCCCGATGGCGATGACGAAGGCGAGCAATGCGACGAGGATCGATTCGCCAAGGAATTGCCCTATGAGTTGTACCCGGAGCGAGCCCAGTGTTTTACGAATGCCGACTTCTCTTGCGCGTTGTTCGCTGCGGGCCGTGGACAGGTTCATAAAGTTGATGCAGGCGAGCAAAAGGACGAAGACGCCGATGATCCCGATGAGCCGGACGAAGCCGATGCGTCCTTCACCGGTGCCGCCGCGGGACTCGTCATAGTGCAGGTATAGATCTTCGAAAGGAAGTACGGTATAGGTCTCGATGCTGTGTTTAACGAATGGTGTGCAGATATCCTTTATCCGGGCCGTGGCCTGTTCGGCGGTGGTCTTGCCTGCGAGGCGGGCGAAGATACGGCAGCTGTGGTTGTCGAAATCGGTGTTGGTGGTGAGCCAGTTCATCCATTGGTGTGACATAGGGAGGAAGAAATCGATATCATGAAAGGAGGAGGTCTGAGGCTGATCGGCATAGACTCCTCCGATGGTCAACGGGAGTTTGTTGTTGTATTTAAAGGTTCTGCCGACTACGTTCTCGCTGCCGAACAGTGCGATTGCCGCGGACCGGGAGATCAGGGCCGTAGACGGATCACGCAGGGATTCGGCATTCCCGCTGAGGAAATGATAACCGAAGATCGCAGGAAACTCATGTTCCACCCAGGAGCCCTGGCGGGAGATGCTTTTGTCACCGTTGACCAGGAGGCCATTGTCGGGCCAGGTGAACATCGCCGTCCCGGCGAAGACATCCTTGTAGCCTTTCTGCAAATAGGGCTTTAGGGCGGACGAGACCGTGGTTCCCACGTAGGTGCTGGGCGATCCCGGGCCTGAGCCTTTCGGGCGTTGGGCTTGCATGATCTCCACGATGCGGCTGTGGTCGGGATAGGACTTGTCGACGGACCGTTCGCCGGTCGTCCAGATGCCGATGACAAGGGCGATCGCCATGCCGGTGCCCAGGCCGAAGATGTTGATAAAGGAATAACCGCGGTTCTTGCGGAGCTGGCGGATGGCAACGAGGAGATAGTTTTTGAACATGGTCCTGGTTTTAGAATACAGCAGAACCGTAGCCAGAATAGTACCCGTTTTTTACTAACTGATAATCAATTATTTACGATTCGTTTGATTTGATAGTTGTTCGGTTCCGCACACTCTGTGTTCAGTTTTATGCTTTTCCTTATCCACCCTTAGGCGACTACAAGGCGAAGATAACTACGTATTTGAGGAATATTCCATATAGTGCTATTTTTGACAATCGCTATTCTCGTATAAAGTTCCTGGATCGGGATTGTTAGCTATGCCAGAATTAAAAATTAAAAATGATAGAATTTCAAAGGAATATAGAGAAAATACTGCCATACAATAGAAAAGGCTACATGAGTTATCAGTCCGGAAGTCGGACGTCTGTAAAATGGTACGGAGTGTCATTTCAGGTGGCCGAAATTACCGATCAAGAAGATGCCAGTTTTCAACAGTACCTCGAAATTTATGAGCCCCTGTTCAGGGATTTGATTTCCGAATTCGATAGTGACTCATCATGGATCGTAACGCACGACTTCAAAAATTTACCTTGGTTTCCGAACGAATATGATAATTTGCCAGATTTGAGAGCATTGTTCAAACAGAATAATATCTTGAATACGTTTACAGGCGCGGTAATTTTTTCTGTCCCTGAATTAATAGGATACTCTGAGGATTTGGTGTCATATCCATACGTTCTACCGGGGAGAAAAGGTATGTTTTATCGCGACCTGGATATCTCGCATAGTCAGTTGCCGGCTATTATAAGAATATCCGGTCATTTGAATATTGACTTTATCAGTACTGAACAACAGATTTTCAGGAAAATAATGCAAGCGAATTTTGTGAAGGGCTTTGTTGTGAAGGAGTATCGGGGTAACTAGCTATCGCCTGCGTAAACAAATTACTCGTAAATAGTAGTAAAATAATGGATCAGATTAAAAATGTGATTAATAATAATGGCCTCCTGGACGACGGTTTGATTCTGCAGGCATTTGACCAGGTGGCGGCCAACGGCGACATTGTGATTTTCAAGAATGACGGTTTGCGGGCAAATAACAAAATAACGGTCGTTATAACTTCGCCGATAGAAAAATTCATTGCCATTCGGTACGATGACGTAACCTTGAGTGTCGCATTGGCTAAGGCGTTGAAAGAATATTTTGAATTTTTTGCGAAGCAAGCGTAAAGTTTGGGACAAAGAAAAGTATGCGCCAAATGAAACTTTGGATAAGCGGCGAGGTGGACTCGTATGTTGGTGATTATTTCCGGCATGCCATGCTTGAAGTTGAGCAATTGGTAAACGGAAAATTGCTGACTAATAATTATGGCAACGGAATTGCTGAATGGGATATTATATTTATCATCACGGAAGAGGGCGGCAAGGAGACTTTCAAGTATAGCAAGAAAAATAGATCTACGGACATCAGAATGCCCCTCGATTATCCGTTATTTTTGAATTCGGACATTGGAACGAGGAAAAATTTAATGCTTGAAGCATTGGATAGGTCGCTTGATAAATTGAGTGAGATGTCAATCAACGGTGTTTCATGGCAAGCGGTGAAATCCGACATGCTTTCACTGAAGCAATAGATTTAAGAAATAAAACATATTCTTTGTGCAATGGGATTTGAATCGCCTAATTGGCATTTTTAGTCAGATGGAGGACGATGGCTTTGATACTCATAATTTACGGTGGGCATCTTTAATATTTCATCGTTGCCTGCAAACATAAAGCGAGACCCTAACATTCGTGGCAAGAAAAATGATTTCGACGAGCCGGAATTTCAGCGGAATTAAACAGAAATAATGAGCGAAAAAGATCAGGCGCCTATGCCTTCTAATGACCCTCTTCATGGATTGACCCTCGAAAGGATTGTAACACACCTGATGGAAAGTTATGGATGGGAGGCTTTAGGCCAGCATATCAGGATCAAGTGTTTTACAAGCAACCCCTCCGTGCAATCCAGCTTAAAATTCCTGCGCAAGACTCCATGGGCCAGAACCAAGGTAGAAGACTTTTATAAGTATTCGCTTCGGAAGAACAAATTGAAGTAAGCGCCTATTTCCTTTTAGCGCCTCTTGTTT
>DATJJA010000011.1:0-21482 GCA_035492595.1 Puia sp. | reverse complement strand
ACGAGAAATTGACTGTGATAAACGCTGGGCCCTGGAATCATTCGCAGGAGAAGTATATATGTTTTTGGAAAATTTGAATTTGTATATACAAATTGGATTTTTGGCAAAATGATAGATGAACAGACTTGTTGCCCTCGAACGAAGCGTCGCAAGAAAAGCCTCACCGACGCACGACCGCCAGCACCATAGTCACTAGTGAAGGTATTTCCCAAACCATTCCAGCCAGCGATCGAACCGGTCCTTTTGATAGGACGGGACGGTTATTCCATGAAATTGCCCTGGATAGATGATCAGTTCGCTGGGGATGCCGAGTGTTCGAAGTGCCTGGTACATCTGCTCGCTGCCAGCGGTGGGGACGTTGAAGTCCTTTTCGCCGCTCATGAACAGGGTGGGTGTCTTTATCCGGTTGGCTTTTAGCAGGGGGTAAGATATTTTGATATAGCGATCGATGCTTGTCCATGGCGTACCGATCTCATTATTGTATTGAGAGATATATTGATCGACGCCGTAAAGGGACAGCGTGAAGCCTGTTCCGGCCCCGCTGCTGGCGGCTTTGAATCGGGTGTCGGAGGCGATGAGATAGTCTGTCAGGATCCCGCCATAACTCCACCCGGCTACGCCCATTTTACTGCTGTCCACG
Organism: Puia sp.; assembly: GCA_035492595.1. Taxonomy (GTDB): domain Bacteria; phylum Bacteroidota; class Bacteroidia; order Chitinophagales; family Chitinophagaceae; genus Puia. The sequence goes on along the minus strand of DATJJA010000011.1, from coordinate 20,842 downwards.
AGTCCTTTCTTTACCAGATAGTCTACGGCTCCGTGCAGGTCGATGACTTCCTTATTGCCCCAGTCCCCTGAAATGACTTTACTGAACTGAAGTCCGCGGCCGTTGCTGCCGCGATAGTTGACGGCTGCTACGAGGTAGCCGCCTCCGGCGAGCATCTGCCGGGAGAGATCGAAGTCAAAGGCGTCCTGGCCGACGGGACCGCCGTGTATGAACAGGATCAGGGGCAGTTTCTTGTCTGCTGTGGCACCGGCAGGATGGTAGATGATTCCGGAGACGAGAGTACCGTCGGCGCTTCTTGACTGGAAGCCTTCGGCAGTGGCCAGCGTTAACGGGGCCAGGAAGGAGTCCGTGTGGTGAGTGAGCTGACGGGTTGCTCCGTTTTCGAGGGCATATAGTTCGGCAGGGGTGGATGGGGTGCTGAGGAGGGTAGTCCAGCTTGAGCTGGCGCCGGCGGCTGGGATGGGTTCGAGTGCGCTGAAGACGCGCTGGCCGTCGGCGACCTTTGTCATTTTACCATCTGTTATGGAGAAGGAGGCTATGTATTGCTGGCGGTCGTCTGTCACCAGGGCCGTGACGGCTGTGCCGTCCTTATCCCATTTGGGATTGCCGACAGGACGATCGAGTTCCCGGGTCAGCAATTTTGGAGCGCCGCCGGTTGCGGGGATGATACATAACACGGGTTCGTCATACATATGATAATCCTCGTCAGAGACGGAGCGGGTGTAGGCAATGGTTTTACCATCGGGGCTCCAGCGGGGATTGTTGTCGGAGCCTTTCCAATCGGTGAGCTGGTGCATGGCTGCGCCGGGTTGGGCCGGGATCGTATAGATGTCACTGTTCTCGTTCTTGTCGGGGTCCGCGGTCCGGTTGCTGACAAAGGCGATGGCTGATCCGTCGGGACTCCAGACTGCCGAGCCCTCGTCATAGTTGCCGCGCGTGAGGGTGTCGAGCTTTTTTGTGGTTATGTCGAACAGATAAAGATGCGTATGTGTCTTTTTATAGCGGTAGCCTTCGACGTCCTGTTTATAGTGATAGCGGTCGATGACATAGGGTTTGGTCGTTTTTATTTTGCTGCTGTCCTCTGGGTCGGGGTCTGTCATGGTGAGCAGCAGTGTCTTTGAGTCGGGGCTCCAGGCATAGTCGCTGATGCCGCCTTTGCGGTCGGTGAGTCGCCGGCCTTCTCCGCCGCGGCGATCGAGCAGCCAGACCTGGCTGCCGGTAGGCTTTGCCGTTGGATCGCCCGGCTGGCGGGAAGATAGGAAAGAGATGTATTTGCCGTCGGGACTCCAGCGGGCGCGGGATTCTCCGTCGGGGCTATTGGTGAGCTGGATGTCCTGCGTCCCTTCTATATTGACCATCCAGATATCGGAGTTGCGGTTGTCCTTGACAGAGTCAATGGCAGAGAGGGTGTAGGAGATCCATTTTCCATCGGGGGAGGGCTGCGGGTCGCTGATGGCGGGGAGACGATAGATGTCGCCGGGCCGGATGGGGCGCTTCGTTGGCGCTGCGGCGCTGGCTGTGGTGGCTGGGTTGGTTGCGGCGGGTTGGGCCGATGCGCCAGCGAGGGGTTGGGCCGATTGGGCGGACTGCGCTGGCAGGGTTAGTTGCGCGGATGATTGCGCTGCGGGCTGGCTTGCGGACCTGGCCGATTGGGCTTTGGCAAATTGGGTTTGGATGGTCAGGCCGATGGCCAGCATGGAAGTTGACAGCAGTATTGGTCGTAACATGAAAAGAAATTGGAGTGTGTATTTACACTCCAATTTACAATTTTATATTTAGCGCCGTGCAGTTTTATGTTTACCGATGCAGAGTTTTATATGAGCGGCCTTACAATCTTATGTTCAGGCCTTACAACTTTATGTTTACGGCAAACATAAAATTAGTGCCTGCCATCGGGAAATAGAAGTTTTCGGTTACCAGGTTCCCGCCATAGAAAGAGCTATAGGTATAACCGTTGGGTTCGTATTTTCTGTTAAAGACATTGTTCAGCTGGAAGACGAGGTCTATCTGCCGGATGGAGGGTAGTTTCAGGGTATAGATCATACGCAGGTCCTGCACATAGTAGTCGTCGAGCCTGCGGGCTTCGTTCTGGGTATTGTCCATGTATTCCTTGCTGACATATTTGGCGGGCAGGCTGATCTCGTAGTGCGGGAAAGGGAAGAACTGCAGGATCGCACCACCCACTATTGCGGGGGAAAAGGCGATGTCGGGATGCGGGTGAAAATACGTTTTTTGACCTCCGTTGTCATAGTCGTCGACGTATTCGGTGTAGTTCTTTACCTTATTGCGGCTGAGGGCCAGGTTGCCGGAGATCGTGAACCAGTCTGTGACTTTTGAGCTGCCCTGGAGCTCGATACCCAGGCGATAGCTATTGGGGATATTGCTTCTCGTGTATGCGCCTACGTTGTTGATCCTGCCTGTGAGTGCCAGCTGGTCTGTATACTGCATATAAAAGACGGTGGCGCCGAAAGAATGGCGGAGGTTCTTTTTTTCGAAGCCCAGCTCGAAGTCGTTGAGTGTTTCTGGTTTTGGCTGCTGGTCCATGCCGGCCTCGAAGTCGTCGCGGTTAGGCTCGTGACTGGCCCGGGAGTAAGAGAGATAGGCCTGCCATTCGTGTCCTGTATAGGTGACCCCGGCTTTGGGGTTGAAGAAGTCATAGTGTTTGTTGATGAGCAGGGTTGGGTTGTCCTGGAATCCTTCGAGGTCATATCCGATGTGACGGTATTGCATATCTGCAAAGGTCGACAGGTGTGGGGTCCATTGCTGTTGCCATTTCCCGTAGACATTGAAGTCGGTCTTATGGGCGGGGATATTGTAGTATTGGTAGTCTTTGGGTACACCGCCGTTCTGGGTCCAAATAACGTCGGCATAGTGTTTCCCGTCGTATTTGTCCCAGCCGCCGCCAAGGGTCAGCTGTGTCTCGTGCTGTTTGTATTGCAGGGAGAAGATGCCGCCGTAAAAATAGTTATCCAGCCATTGCTGACGGACCAGGTCGGTTGTTTGAGTGGTGTCGGTCCCTGTTACCGGACCCGTGAGTCCGTAGTTGGCGTAGCTGTCCTGTTCCTTGAATTCCTCGTAGTAGCCTTTCCCGCGCGTTAGGAATGCCGCAGTATTGAAGGACAAGGCTTTGCTGAGCTCGTGGTTAAAGAACAGCTGGTAGTGATTTTGCAGGTAGTTGTCCGTCTGGTTCGGATAGGTGAAGTAGTTGTAGGTACGTTTGTTGGAGTTGTAAAGATTCAGGGAATCGGCTGTGGATGCATATAGATATCCTTCGCTGCCGGGGCCGGCGTTGTCGGCGTAGTGCTGATCGAGGGCGGATTTGTCGCCGAAGAGTTTGGCTCCCGGGATGCCGTTCCATGCCTGATAGGTCTTTTCTGTGCCCTGGATGATATTGAACCGGATGGAGGAGTGTTCGTCGAGCCAGGCGGCGGAAAGATAGAATGATTTGAGGTTGCTGGTGGCGCGATCGATATATCCGTCGCTGCTGATACGGGACAGGCGGGCGTCGATGGTGAAGTGTCCGTCGATCAGGCCCGATCCGGCTTTTACCGTGTTCTTCCAGGTGGTGAATGATCCGAAGCTGTTGTTGATCTCAGCGTATGGTTTTTCGTTGAATTCATTGGTGGAAAAGTTGATGGTCGCTCCGAAAGCGCCGGCTCCGTTGGAGGAAGTTCCGACACCGCGCTGGATCTGGATGCTGTTGACGGAGGAGGCGAGGTCGGGCAGGTCGACGAAGTAGATGCCCTGTGATTCGGCGTCATTGTAAGGGATGCCGTTCAGGGTCATGTTGATGCGGGTAGCATCGGTGCCACGGATATGGATACCCGTATATCCGACCCCGTTGCCGGCGTCGGAGTTGACGATGACCGAAGGGGTTTGGTTGAGGATGAAGGGCAGGTCCTGACCGAGGTTGGATTGTTCTATTTGTTTTTTTGTGATGTCGGTTTTTGTAAAAGGGGCTTTTTCTCCGGCGCGCAGGGCTCTTACCTCGACGGGTTGTAAGAAAAGCTTTAGAGAGTCGGGAGGTGGTGCCTGCGGGGACGGGAGTTTTGCTGGGGTTTGGGTTTGCTTTTGTGTCTGCGCGACTGCGGCGGGCGCGGTCAGGCAGAAAGTTGCGGCGAGGAGGCAGAGCAGGAAGGAGGCCCGTGCCTTGAGGTTGTGGGACCGGGTAGTTTGGGTGCCGGCGTTGCGGCGCCAGGTGGTTTGCATGCCAGGGGTTTGCAGAGACATAGTAGTAGACTTCTTCATGTTATGTTAGTTCAGTTGTCGTACAATAAAATGAAGGGAATACTGCGAAGGAGAGTAGCAAAATAGATTTGGATCACCTTCCCTGCGCAGGCATTACCCTGATCAGGTTCTACGGGTATTTCTCAGCCTCCGCCTTTCGGCGGGAAAGCACCCCGAGGAATCTGAGACGGCCCGGAGGACAGATGTGGTCTGGCTACCGGGCAGGGTGCAAAGATAGGTCATTTTTATAGGTGTTTGTAACTTTTGGTTGAATATGGGCGTTCCAATTAGGGTGGGTCGGTTGTTGCGGCAGCCGGTGGTGGGAGGCGGTTTGGGGGTTGGGATGGGTGAGTTGATTGTTGGGGCGGCGTGGTTGGGAAGGTTTGGGGGTTGGGATGGGTGAGTTGATAGTTGGGGCGGCGTGGTGGCGGGGATTGGGTTTTGGGGAGAGAGTTGGGGTTATGTTGGTGGGTAAGGAGGTGGAAGTGTGAGAGATATTGCCGAAGTTTGGGTGGTGGGAGTGGGTTGGGGAGGTTGGCAAGCAACATTGCCGACGGGGTCTTGTCTTTTAAAAAAGCTATTTATGAAAAATTTTTTCTTTCTATCGGTTTTTACGGTTGTTTGTCTTTTTGCCACTGCACAGGATACTAAGGTCATAAACGATAAGAATGCTCAAAAGCGGGATGTCCGTGGTTTTCATGATGTGGAGATCTCCGGCGGAGTCGATCTTTATCTGACCCAGGGTGGCGAGGAAGCGGTTGTAGTGAGTGCCAGTGATCCGGAGGTCCGGGACAGGATCCGCACGGAGGTTTCGAATGGGGTTTTACGTATTTATTTGGATAACAAGGGTTTTCACTGGGGCAATATGTCGAACAGCCATATGAAGGCCTATGTGGCGTGTAAGATGCTGACGTATCTGAATGCTTCGGGTGGGAGTGACGTGTATCTGCAGGGGGTGATAAAGGGGGATAACCTGAAGCTGGATCTATCCGGGGGAAGTGATCTGAACGGGAAGCTGGTTATCGGGGAGCTGTCTATCTACCAGTCCGGAGGGTCCGATTCTCATGTCAGCGGTTCGGCCAACCGGCTTTTTGTACATGCCAGTGGTGGGAGCGATTATCATGGTTATGATCTTGCCGCGGACAATTGCAAGGTTGAGGTCAGCGGTGGGAGCGATGCTTTTCTTACTGTCAACAAAGAGCTTACTGCAAGCGCCAGCGGCGGCAGTGATGTCCATTACAGGGGCAGTGGTGTAGTTCGTGAATCACATGCCAGTGGTTCGGGCAGCATTTCGAGGAAAGATTAATCTGTTTCAACTATGAGAAAATTATACTTGATATTATTGGGGAGTCTGCTGGTGTTGAGCAGCCAGGCGCAAAAGACGATCGTCCATGATCCGAATGCGCAGGTTCGTGCGGTAAAGGGGTATCATGGTATCGAGGTTGGCAGCGCTATCGATCTTTACCTGAGTCAGGGTGATGAAGAGACTGTTGTCGTGAGCGCGAGGGATGAGAGATGGCGGGACCGGATCATTACAGAAGTAGTGGACGGCATTTTGAAGATAAGAATAGAGAAAGGTCATTTTTCGACGGGGAATAATAAGTTGAAAGCCTATGTTTCGTTTACGACCCTGGATAGACTGACGGCTTCAGGCGCCAGTAATATCTATGTCGATGGGGTGATCTCCGGTAATAAGCTAATGCTGAATCTTTCAGGGGCGAGTGATTTTAAGGGGGCTATCCGGGTTGGGGAGCTGCAGCTGGATCAGAGCGGGGCTTCCGACGCGCATGTTACGGGTGTGGTTGCGGGGTTGGCAGTGATCCGGTTGTCGGGCGCCAGTGATGTGAAGGGATATGATCTGACTGTGGAGAGCTGTGAGGCGCATGCGTCCGGCGCCTCTGATATCCGGATCACGGTGAATAAGGATTTGAAGGCCGATGCTTCGGGAGCCAGCAGTGTGTATTATAAAGGGGAGGCGGTGATCTCGGAGTCCCGGTCGAGCGGGGCGAGTACGATCAAAAAGAGTTAGTAAAGGCCCCTGACGGGGCCTTTTAGATATAAAGAGGGGTAGAAATTATAAGGAGGACAGGAATTGGAGCAGGGCCGAGCGGTCAGCCTGGTTCAATTGCATGAATTGTTGTTTTGATCTTGCGGCTTCGCCGTCGTGCCACAAGATGGCTTCCTCGATGGTTCGCGCCCTGCCGTCATGAAGGTAGAAAGCGCTGTTGCCATTGGTTCTGACGAGCAGGCCGATCCCCCATAAAGGAGCCGTGCGCCATTCTCTGCCGGTGGCCAGGTAGTCGGGCCGGTTGTCTGCGAGCCCTGCGCCCATGTCGTGCACCAGAAGGTCGGTGTAGGGATGGATACGCTGACTGCTCAGATTGATCGAGGGATTGACGCCCGTCATCATGGTCGTACGATGGCAGCCGGCGCAATTCACCTGGGTGAAGAGGGTCGCGCCTTTTTTATTCACGCTGTCCAGCACATCCCGGCGGGCCGGAACAGCAAGGGTCTGTACATAGAAGGTAACGTAGTTGAGCAGGCTGTCGACCAGTTCGATCGCCGGGTCATCTTTTCCTATTGAAACCGCCTGGGTCTGGCCGTAGACGCTTTCCACAGGCTGTGCAAAGCTGGTGACACCCATATCCTGCTGGTAGGCCGTGGCCACCTGCATCAGCAGCGTGGAAGTATTGGCTTTTACGCCAAAACGTCCGAGCTCTGTCTTTTTTGTATAGCTGTCATATATGTAATTGGCTTTCCCGCTGATGCCATCCCCATTTTTATCTCCTGCATCTACAAAGGAAAGGATCGTGCTTTCGGGTATGTTCTCCAGCAGTCCCATGCCGATGAGGCGGGGTGCGAGCCGGGGGGAGGTCATATATCCGGCGGGTAAAGGGATGTAGGGATTTTGAAGGGTATAGACCGGCCGGCGGAGGAAGAGCGCATTACCGTCGGGGTAGCGCACGGGAGTATCGACATAGCTGATGCTGGTGGTGGCTTCGGGTGCTGTACCCAGTAGGGCCTGGTCCTGTACCTGCAGGCCAAAGCCGGGTGCGGCCAGCGGTCCGCCGTGCTGATCTGTGCCGGGGATACTGATGCGCATCAGCATGCCTGAATTGGAAGAACCGGTGGTGGGGTAGCCGCTGCCATCGTTGCGATGACAGTTGATACAGGAGATATTGTTAAAGACGGGACCGAGTCCGCCGAAGTGGGGAGCTGGTGCGGCCACGAATACCTGGTCGAAGGTGCCGTCACCGATGGCGTGGACTTTTTCCTGCCGGGCGTCCAGTCCGTCGATGGCCTGTTTGAAGGCCTGTGTGGAGGCGTCTAAGGTGGTGAAAGAGCCGCCACTGAGGCGGTCGTCGTAGCCGTCGTCAGCAAAGACGCCGGCCTTGTTGCATCGGCTGAAGGAGTAGACCAGCACGCCCAATGTCAATATGATATAAAGCTTTTTCAATCTTTCACGTATGTTTTTATAAAATTGAGCAGGTCATTTTCCAGCAGGGCCTGGAGGGTGTTGAGCTGTGTCATGGTAGTCGCGACCTGGGTGCGGCGTTTGTAGATGGCTACTTCGAAACGCATGTTATCTGAGCCGCTGATATTGTCAAAGGAACTGATAGCGCTGGTGAAGGCTGCCTGGATCTTGTTGTCGAGGTCTTTGTTCTTTGCGGCTACGAGGTCTTTGACGCCCTTACCGCCATTGAGGCCGAGGTATACCTGCTGAGCGCCGATGATATTGTTTTTGAAGTCGGTGAGGCTATTTCCGGAGTAGGGTGACTCGGCGAGTGTGGAATCGGGTTTGATATAAGGGTTGTACATTTTGCCATCTTCGTTGGGCTGTCCTACTTCATTACAGATGCCTGCCATGCCGTTGTCGCCTGCGATGTCGAGGAAGAAGGACTGGCGGGTGGGATAGACGGGGTTGGAGGAGCTGATGTTCGTGATCTGGACGGCATAGTTGACCGATCCGCCGGTCCAGTCGTTGTAGAGATCGGTGACGGTGCCTTTCAGGTCGAGTGAGAGGCTGGTGAGGTATTTCATTTTGCGGGCATCGAGCTCGCTGGCCCTGCGGCTGCCGCCTTCGCCGAAGATGAGGTATTCGATGGGGTGATAGCCTCTGAGTGTCTGGGGGAGGTTCTGAATGTCGGCAAATTCAAGAGGATTGTTGCTGGCGAGCAGGGAGTCCATTTGTTTATAGTCGGTGGGCCAGGTATCGGAGTTGGGGTCGTAGTCGTTGGATTCAACGGGGCCGATGAGGAAGCCTTCGCAGCGTTCCCAGACCTGGCGCATTGTTCTCCAGGACGTTTGGGCCGTCTGGAGGTTGGCGTCTGTCGTAGTCGTTTTCAGGATTTGGATGTTGGCGTCCAGCGAGGTGCCGGCGGTTACCAGGTTATCGTATTGGGGCAGGGCCGTCTTGCTGACGAACTGGTTGATCACGTCTGATTCAGTCTGGGCGAATGTTTGCGTGCTGTTGCCGGAGTCGGAGGATTTGCTGCAGGCGGTGATGGCCAGGCAGTATAGTGCAATGGAGGAAAGGACTAAACGGTTCATGGTGCTATGCTTTTGTATGGATGATCAATTGATTTGCGTTGGTGGTGACGGGGAAGGTCTTCAGGGGGCGTTCGGCCGGGCCTTTGGTCACCCGTCCTTCCCTGTTGTAGGCGCTGCCATGGAGGCTGCAGCTGTAGCCGTCCGAGGAGGCTGTCAGCTGGTTGTCCTGATGCGTGCATTTGAGCAGCAGCGCCGAATAAGTATTGTCTTCGTGTTTGCGAAGCGCTATGGAGTAGAACCAGCCTTTTGGTCTGACCAGTACAAGCGGTCCTTTTGCAAAGGCGTCTGCGGGTACTTCGAGCTGATCTTCCCTTTCTTCAGTATTGAAGACCTGGTAAGCGGCGGGGCCGCATCCGGTGAGGGCGATCGCGGGCAGCATCCAGCCGGTTGCTGCGAGCAGGCAGGTGGTACAGGAAGATCTTATGAAGTCTCTGCGTTGCATTTTTTGGTTTGTCTTTATAGTGGAATTTTCTTTGGGATCAGGTTTTGTGTTTGCGATTTTGTCTTTCTCATTGCGATCAGAAAGAGTAACCCAAACCGATGTTCAGGAATTGCTGGTTTTGCTGATAGGGCAGGGCGTTGGGTGGTGGATTGATGACCAGGGCCGGGTTCTGGCTGCCGGTATGCATCAGTCGTACGTCTGCTTTGACCACGACATTGGGGATCGGGAAGTAGCTGATACCGGCGATGATATGTCTTTGTTTGAGGGTGCCGTCATACTGGTCTTCGTTCTTTTGCAGGGAAGGCAGCTGGCTGTTGAGGTCCAGCATTTCGGCGCGGGCGAAGGTGATGAATTGTTTGGGTGTGCCGAGGTGATGGAGCCAGTCATAGGCCAGCTCGAGGTAGGCGCCATACATTCCTGAGCCAATGCTTTTTGCGTAGGCCCGGTAGATCTTGTCGGCGTCGGGGTAGGCGATGTAGGTGCCGAGCGCCTTTGCCGAGAAGCCATTTTTTGCGTATTGAACGTCGAATTCGCCGAGATATAATGGTGTGCCGAAGGCTCCGGTCTGGAGGCCGACGTTGAGGGAGTCGGCGCTTCTTTTGCTTAAACCGACGGTGCCGCCCATGTAGCCGGCGAGCTGGAATTTAATATCGCTGATACGATATTGTACCGAGGCGGTGATGGCCAGGTTGTTGGCGCTGGCATTGCTGCCGAGACCTAAGCCTTCTCCGAGGCCGGAGTCGTGGTGGAAGTTGGCGCTGTTGAGGCCATTCATTATGGCGATACTATAATTAAGTGGGAGACGATCGAGGGTGCCATAGAGTCCGACGCCTATTTCCCGCCAGGTGGTGGGGATGATGAGCTGCTCTACGATGGGTCTTTCAACGCCGTTGAAGTTGACGGGAAGGTGGTTTTCGTTGGTGATGCCGATCCGTGGGGTGAAGAGGCCGGCCACGAGGTATTGGCGGGCGTTGAGATTGAATTTTAGAAATGCCTGTTCCATGGCTACGCTGCCGCGGCCGCTGGTGGGTTCGTCGCTACCCGCGCCGGCTACGATGGCGTTTTCGACTTCCAGCTCGGTGAAGAGGCTGATCTTCTCGTTGAAGCTGTGACCGACGAACAGGACGAGGCGGTCGAGGGTGATGGTGGCCTGATGTTCTTTGAAGTCTCTTTGATAGAACGCGCTGCCGTATCCGGAAATAACCGTCTTGTTCTTTGCGGTATTGTTATTTAGCGAGTCTTCGCTGGTGAGGATCAGTTTTTGGGCTGGAGTCCGGTAGGGTTGCAGTTGTTGGGCATTAATCCCTGTCGAGGTCAGCGCGCCGGCTGCCAGGACAGCAATGAGTCTTTTCATTTTGCAAAAAGAAGAGTTTGGGGGGAGAATGATTTACGGGATGAGGAAAATGGGTTGCGATGGACGGAATTTTTGGGGGGATGATTGGTGCAGGGGGTGGAGCTGAGTTGTAGGCGGCGGCGATGGGGGGAATGGATTGAGGGAATGGATTGGTTTTGTTGTGGTTAGGAATTGTTTTTTGCGGCGGAGGGAAAAAGAGTTTGTATTTTTTTGGTGGGGGAATCAAATGCCCGTACCTTTGCCGTCCACATCGCGAAGTAGAGCAGCGGTAGCTCGTCGGGCTCATAACCCGAAGGTCGGTGGTTCGATCCCACCCTTCGCAACAGAAAAAGACCTCGACATGAGGTCTTTTGCATTTATAGGGGGCTTGGTCGAGGTCTTTTCTGTTGCGCGGCCTCGAAGAGGCCAATAATTAGCCCTGCCAGATACCGAAGGTATCGGTACAAAGCAGCCATCTTGCGAATTAGACGCTAATCAGCCGCGAAAGGCACCCGCCGCCCCGGAATCAGTGATCAATCAGCCGCGAAAGGCACCCGCCGCCCGGAATCAGTGATCAATCAGCCGGAAAAGGCACCCGCCGCCCGGGAATCGGTACGATAATCAACCGGAAAAGGCACCGGTACAAAGCAGCCGCCCCGGAAATCAGGACGCTAATCAGCCGCGAAAGGCACCCGCCGCCCCGGGCTGGGAAATTCCGGCGGCGCACTTTTAAAAGACGAACTTAGCGTAAGGCTTTTTTTCATGGGGACTTGCCGCAGCGGGTCGTGATGCGATTCGCACCAGCGTTGTATGTCAATTCCGCTGCTCGCCGTTTGCTCGCGAAACTTTTGATGGGAACAAAAATAAGTAGCTGGCCTTTCAGCCTGTTCGGTTATTCTTTCGCCCGGGTATACCTCAATTCTCTTGTCTTTGTGGCGACGTCATTTTTCAGCTCGAAGTATTCTTCCGTGTAGTGATCATTGTCGATGATCTTTAAGGTCCGGCGGTTTTTCGTGATAGTTCCCGGGAGCAATTCCGTTTCCCCTTCGTAGGTAAATGTTCTGGTCGTGGAATCATACGTCCCCATCTGCATCTCCAGATCGCTGCCGATGTGATTATTGAGGGAGATGGTTACGAATCTCATTTTTGCATTGTCATACCCCTCGATCTGCATACCCTGGTAATTCGCCTCTTTCATTTTTCCATCGGCAACGGGGATTTGTAGTTTGCCGCCTGTGACCTCTACCGTATAAAATCGTCCTTCGTACATGGCTTTTCTCAGGACCGTGCCTTTAACAAAGGAGCGTTGCTGATCCTGGAATGTCCAGCTGCCTGAAAGGGTGCCTATGAGCGCGTGGTTTTTGCCGGGCGCCGAATAGGCTAACAGCTGTTTGAACTCGTCGTTTTGGGCAAAGGTTGAAGTGCCGAAGAAACTGGCCAGGATAATCAGTACGAGGGTGCTTTTCATTGCCGTAAGGTCCAATTTTGCGGGGATCTTTTGATCGTTAATCTAGCGGTGAGCGGAAACAATTGAGCGAATGGCGGATAAGGGTGGACGCCGACCCCAGGCTCTAAAATGGCATTTGCTCAGTTGTATCTGCCAACGACTAAATAAGAGCATTTCGTTTCATAAAAACGGCTATGTTCATCCAATGAAACGTAAATCATTTCTAAAAGTATCCCTTTCCGCATTGGGAGCGCTGGGAGCGCTGGCCACGCCGGTGATTGCCAGCGCTGCTTCCGTCCTGCGTCGGCTCGGAAAAGGCTTCTTTGTTGCTGCCGGTAAAGATCGTGCTGATGCCCCGCTGGTCCTTTTTGAGGGCGATACCTTTTACTCGAAGGTATCTACGGGCGACACTGACGGGTTCCTATATGTATTTGAATCTAGCCGTATTAAGCCTGGTGGACCACCGCTTCATGTACACTATGACCAGGATGAATGGTGGTATATACTTCAGGGAAAGTTCATGATAAAGGTCGGCGATCAGGTCTATGATGTGCAGGCAGGAGACAGCGTCTTCGGCCCCCGGAAGGTGCCTCATTGTTTCGCAAAGGTCGGCGAAGGGGAAGCTAAAATGCTGATGCTTTTCAATCCTGCCGGGAAGATGGAGGCTTTTTTCACGGCTATGAGCAAGGGTGCCACAAAAGGCATGACCTCCGAACAGAACGCCCGGTTCAGGAAGGATCATGGTTTCGAAGTGGTAGGGCCACCCCTGACCTTTCTGAAACAATAGGGCTTATTCGGCCCGGACGGTGAGGGGCTTCCAAAAGCCGGACCGTGATGATCAGGGAGTATTTGTTGATAATCAAATTATTATGTAATTTCTGCGCTTTTAAAAGCAAGAACAAAACTTAACCCGTTTAATAGTGTTACCTTCGCGGCCGGATAAAAGAGAATACCTCGACTGAGGTCTTTTTTGTTTATAGGGACTCGCAGCCCCAAAAAGAAAGATATTCTATATTAGTAGCAGTATTATGAAAGTCGGATTTGTAAGCATATTTGGTAAGCCTAATGCGGGGAAGAGCACCCTGCTGAACGCCCTGATGGGAGAAAAGCTGGCTATTGTTTCTCCCAAAGTGCAAACGACGCGGCATCGGATCAAGGGGATCCTGACGGAAAAGGATTACCAGGTCATATTTTCAGATACGCCGGGGATCATTGAGCCGAAGTACAAACTCCACGAGAAGATGATGCAGGCTGTGAAGAATTCTTTGGAGGATGCTGATCTGGCCTTATTATTACTGGATATCCGGGACAATTGGGAAGAGAACGATCAACTGTTCCAGGTGTTGAAGCTGAAGGGGCCTGCTATCGTTGTCCTTAATAAGATCGATGGGATGGCTGCTGAGAAGGTTACGGAGGCCCGTGCTTTCTTTTCGGACAAACCTTATTGTAAAGAGGTGGTCGCCATCTCCGCACTGAAGAAGACGAATGTGCCGTTGTTGCTGGACACGGTCCTGGCGCGTCTGCCGGAGGGACAGCCATTTTTTGAGGGGGATGATCTGACCGATCTGCCGGTGAAGTTCTTTGTGGGTGAGATGATCAGGGAGAAGATCTTTTTGCTGTATGGCGATGAGATCCCTTACCAGGCGACGGTGCTGGTACAGGAATTCCAGGAAAAGAGTACGCTGACGAAGGTGAGGGCTGATATTATCGTGTCCCGGGAAACGCAGAAGGGTATTATTTTAGGTGAGGGTGGGAAGATGATCAAGCGTTTGGGTTCGGAAGCGCGGAAGGATATAGAGGAGTTCATTGGCCGGAAGGTTTTCCTGGAATTGTTTGTGAAGGTGAGGCCGAAGTGGAGGGATACGGATATCTTTTTGAAGGAGTATGGGTATAGTTAAGGGAGGGGTGAGAGATATTTTTTTGAAGGAATACGGGTATAATTAATTAGTATATGAGCGGATTTACAGTGGCCATTGTAGGCCGGCCCAATGTAGGGAAAAGTACATTTTTCAATCGTTTGCTCGAACAGCGCAAGGCTATTGTAGATGACGTGAGTGGTGTGACGCGTGACCGGCAGTATGGTGTGGCCGAATGGATCGGGAAAAGTTTTAACCTGATCGATACGGGGGGGTTTGTTCCTGAGAGTGAGGATGTTTTTGAGATCGAGATAAAAAAACAGGTGCTGATCGCTCTTGAAGAAGCGAATGCGCTGATCTTTATGGTCGATGCGTCTACGGGCATTACCACGTTGGATGAGGCGATGGCGGATGTGCTTCGCCGGTCTACCAAACCCGTTTTCCTGGCCGTCAATAAGGTTGACAATAGCGACAGGCTGCTGGAAGGCGCTGAGTTTTATAGTCTGGGTTTTGAAGAGATATTTTTTCTGTCTTCTATGAGCGGCAGCGGAACGGGTGAACTGCTGGATGCCGTCACTGCCCTGATCACAGAGGACCAGGAGATGTCTGACGAGGATGGCGTGCCGAAGTTCGCGATCATCGGCCAGCCCAATACCGGCAAGTCTTCTTTGCTGAACGCCCTTGTGGGACAGGAGAGAACGATCGTCAGTGATATTGCCGGGACTACCCGGGATACGATTCATACCCGTTACAATTTATTTCAAAAAGACTTTATCCTGATCGACACTGCGGGGATACGGCGGAAGACCAAGGTTCATGAAGACCTGGAATTTTATTCGGTCATCCGGGCTATCAAGGCTATGGATGAGGCGGATGTCTGTCTGCTGATGCTGGATGCCTCGAAAGGGATCACCGCGCAGGATCTGAATATTTTCAGCCTTGCGGTGAAGAAGGGGAAGGGGATCGTTGTGCTGGTCAATAAATGGGACCTGGTAGCGAAGGAGACCAATACGGCCAAGGAGTATGAGAAACAACTGAAAGAGCGTTTTGCTCCTTTTACAGATCTGCCGATACTCTTTATTTCCGTCGTCGAGAAGACGCGTATATTCAAGGCTGTCGAAGCAGCGCTGGAGGTCTATGAGAACAAGCAGCGCAAGATCACTACTTCCGAGCTTAATGAAGTGATGCTGAAGGCGGTGGAAGCCTATCATCCGCCGGTTGTGAGAGGCCATCCGCTGAAGATAAAATACATCACCCAACTGCCGACGCATGTGCCGTCGTTCGCCTTCTTTTGTAACTATCCTGACGACGTCAAGACGCCGTATAAGAATTATCTGGAGAACAAGCTAAGGGAAAACTTTAATTTCAAGGGCGTCCCGGTTCGACTTTTCTTTCGAAAAAAGTAGAAAAAGGTTAGTTTTAAAAAAAATCAATTATGAAAGTTTGCAAGAAAGTATTAGCCGTCATTGCTGTAGCTGTTGCTATGGCCGCCTGTAACAATAGTGGTGCAGATGCTTCTGCTTCTCCCACCGCGTCTGCAGATTCTGCGACCAAAATGGCTCCCGATTCTGTTAAGGTATCATCTGATTCATCTTCGATGAAGAAGGATTCTGCTGCTACAGACACGACTAAGAAAATGTAAATTTCGTTGGTTCCCAGCCTATGGTTGGGAACCTATTTCTTCGATCTGGCGCCGGTATTTTTTTAGCGCTTCTTTCTCCTGTTTTATAAACGAGTTGTCCTGCAGCCGGCCGACGACGGCGTCTCTCTCTTCTGTAGATTCATAGACCATCTGACGAAAAGGATTGGTATAGTCTTTTGCTCTTGACGTGTAGATCTCCTTTGTCATCCATTCTTTTGTGGCCAGGCTTTGCTGTAGTATTTTGCCGAAGGCTTCTTTTTTTGCTTTTCGCAGGGATAGACCGGTGATCTGTTTCAGCGCCGCCAGAGCGTGCTGCAGTTTGTCTGCCTCGTATTGTTCCCCCTGCTTTTGATAGAATTGGTGGATCTGTTCCCAGCTTTTTACTTTTCCGTTATGGATCTGGCTGATCAGCTTTTGGAGTTCGGTCTCCCGGATGAGCTGACCGCCTGCATTGATCCAGCGGGCCAGGGTCAGGGTAGCGGGTAAGGCCTGCTGTATTTCTGCAAGGTCGCGGAGCTCGCTGTTTTTTGCGAGACTCAGGACCTGATTGACAGCGTGATGGACGATCAGTTCCCGGAACAGGGTCCAGGCCTGGTGTACTTTTATGAGTCTTACTTTCCGGTCGGTGTTTTCCCAGCCTTCGGCAAGGATCTCGAGGTCGCCCACTTTGTCGGGGTTGGCGGAGAGCAGGTCGGCGCCCATTTGGATGAGCTCTTCTTCGGAATATTTTTTTGTTTTTCCTTCCTGGCGGGCGAGGGCCTGACCGGTGAATTTTTCGAAGAGGGTCAGGGCCAGCAGCATTTCATTTATCGTGTCGGGAGCCAGGAAGTTGAATTCCAGCGTTTGGGTCTTGTCGATACGAAGGTCCCGGTCGATGTATTTCCGGGAGTTGCGGGCCAGCGCGTACATGTTGTGAAGGAACCAGTAGGCCGGCATTACGACGAGCTCGTCCTTGCTGACGTCGTTGCTGATGAGGGCGAAAGGGATCGGGATGTCCAGCTCAGCCGGATAATCGCCTTTGGCAAGAATGCAGAAAGAGGCGAAGCGGGAGTTGTGTTTCAGGCTGACGCAAAGGCCTGGCCAGAAGCCCCGGCCGCCGATGATCTCACCGTCCGGGCTACGCGAATTATGATTGGAGCCGATGGTGGCGCCGGCTGCCATATTACTTTGTCCCATGACGAGGGCTGCGCACAGAAAGGAGTTGTTGTGATGTTGTTCGTGTGCGGGGAAGATGAGTGAGTTGAGCACTTCGCAACAGGAAATGGTGGCGTTGTTCCCCAGGTAAGAGTTGATCAGACGGGCGCCATATTTCAGCTGTGAATGGGAGGCCATGACAAAACGGACGGCCTTTACGCCATAAAAGGCCTTGCAGCCGAAGCCCACGATGCCGTTGACCATTTCGCATCCTTCACCGATCTGGGACATGGCCTGCGGCGATGAATTGATGGTGACGTTCTTTAGCTTGTTGGCGCCTTTGAGATAGGCGTCGCTGCCGATCCATACGTCCTTTATGATCTTACAGTTCTTTATGACGGTGCGGTCGCCGACCTTGCCGTAGTAGCCTCTGCGGTTGTCAAATGCAGAAGCGGTGAATTCTTTTAGTTTTTCCTGGAGGGTCCCGTCATCGCGGTAGCGGCTCCAAAGCCAGGCGTCGCCGGGTAACATGCCATTGAAGGGAATGATACTGCGGCCACCGTTCTCGTTACATACTTCCAGCCAGATACGGATGGATTCATCTTCGCCTTCCTTCAGGATACCGTTGCCGAATTTGGAGATGGCGGTGGTGGCCATTTCGTTCGTGTTGACGATCATGACCTCGTTGCCAATAATATAATGTGACAGGTAGTTGGTATTATCGATGCATACGTTGTCTCCGAAGTCACAGCTGATGATGGTGCTGTTGTAGAGACCGACGGGGCGGCGCAGGTTGTGAAACTCAAGGAAAAGGGGATCGAGTCTGCCGATGCGTACGAGACCAAAGAATTTGCAGTTCTGTACCAGCTCGGGTGTGAATGCATCGGAGACGAGAACGTCGTTCCAGTTGGCGGAGGTATTGCGGTTTCGCACCAGCACTTCGAGCTCGTAGGCTGTGAGCTGGCGGTAGCCGATGCCGCTGCGATTCTGCGTATTGCGCAGGTAGTATTCGTCTTTTCCTTTTGGAAGGTATTGGTTATCGATGAATTGATAACCCAGGGAATTGATCGGGCTTTTTTTGATCTCGTTCATGTCAGAATTGCGTTGATGCAGCGCCTGCTGGCGATGCTGCGATGGTTACGTTGATGCTGGGCCGGTACGTTGCTGCGTTGGTTATGTTGATGCAGCGCCTGCTGGCGATGATGCGTTGGTCGGGTCTTATTCCACCGTTACACTTTTGGCCAGGTTACGGGGCTTGTCGACGTCATATCCTTTTGCGACGCCTATATAATAGGCGAATAGCTGCATAGGGATGACGCTCAGGATAGGTGCGATGATCTCGTCTGCTTCGGGGACGATCATACAGTCGTCGGCCATCTTTTGGATGATGTCGTCGCCCTGGCTGATGACGGCAATGACCTTGCCTTTCCGAGCCTTTATTTCCTGGATATTGCTGACGATCTTTTCGTAATAGGAGTCTTTTGTAGCTACGAAGACAACCGGCAGGTGTTCGTCCACGAGGGCGATGGGGCCGTGTTTCATTTCGGCGGCGGGGTATCCTTCTGCGTGGATGTAGCTGATCTCTTTCAGTTTTAGCGCGCCTTCGAGAGCGACGGGGAAGTTGTAACCCCGGCCGAGGTAGAGGGCGTCTTTGGCTCCGCTGTATTTTTTTGCGAGCTTTTTTATGGGTTCGCTGAGTTTGAGGACTTCCTTTACTTTTTCGGGTACGGTATGCAGTTCGTTCAGCAGCTGCATATAGCGGGTGGTATCGATGGTGCCTTTTTCCCTTGCTACCTTGAGGGCGATCATGGTCAGGACGGTGAGCTGGGCTGTGAAGGCCTTGGTGCTTGCCACGCCTATTTCGGGGCCGGCATGTGTGTAGGCGCCTGCGTCGGAGATCCGGGCGATGGAAGAGCCTACTACGTTGACGACTCCCATGATAAAGGCGCCGCTCTGTTTGGCTTTTTCGATAGCGACGATGGTGTCGGCAGTCTCTCCGCTCTGGGAGATGGCGATGATGACGTCACCCGGATGTATGACGGGATTGCGATAGCGAAATTCAGAAGCATATTCTACTTCTACGGGAGTGCGGCAGAGTTCTTCGAAGATGTATTCGGCGACCAGGCCGGCGTGCCAGCTGGTTCCGCAGGCTATTATGATGATGCGATCGGCCTTGCTCAGTCTTTCGATATTCTGTTGGATGCCGGCCATGGTGATGGTACCTTTTGCGGCGTCGAGGCGGCCTCTGAGGCAGTCGAAGATGGTATCGGGTTGTTCGAAGATCTCCTTTAGCATGAAGTGGTCGTAACCGCCTTTTTCGATGGCTGCCAGTTCCAGGTCCAGCTTTTGGACATATGGGGTGAGTTTCTCGTTGCCGAGATTTTTGAGGATGAGTTCGTCGGCTTTCAGGATGGCGAGTTCATAGTCGTTGACATATACTACTTCTTTGGTGTATTCGATGATGGGGCTGGCGTCGGAGGCGAGGAAGTGTTCGCCTTTGCCGATACCGATGACCAGGGGGCTGCCTTTGCGGGCGGCGATGATGGTATCGGGGGAATCTTTGTCCAATAATATAATAACATAGGCGCCGACGACTCTTTTGAGGGCGATGCGGACGGCTTCTTCCAGTCCGCAGCTGTTGTTTTTTTGGATGTCTTCGATGAAGTTGAGCAGGACTTCTGTGTCGGTGTCGCTTTTGAACTGATAGCCTTTGCGGAGGAGTTCGTTCTTCAGCTGGGTATAGTTTTCGATGATGCCGTTGTGGATCATGGCGAGGCGGCCGCTGGCGCTGCTGTGGGGGTGTGCATTGCGGTCGTTGGGTTCGCCGTGTGTGGCCCAGCGGGTGTGCCCCATGCCGGCGTGGGCGTGGAGGTCTTTGCCTACGAGGCTTTCTTCGAGTTCGGCTACTTTCCCTTTCTTTTTGTAAACACGGAGGTCGTTGTTGAGGAGGGCTACGCCTGAGCTGTCATACCCTCTATACTCAAGGCGTTTGAGCCCTTTGAGGATGATGGGATAGGCTTCCCGCGGACCGATGTAAGCTACGATGCCACACATATTGAATTTAATTTTTGCTGGTTATCTGCTTTAGCTGGCCTTTGCTTTAGCTGTTGTTTAGCAAAGGCAATATTAGACAATAAAGTTTATAAAAAAACAAAGGGCCTCCCATTTTGGGAGGCACGTCCCCGGCAAAATTATTTTGTCGGACATGATGAAAAAAGATGGGCCGCCTACTTTTTATTTTAGGCGGCCCATCTTCAACGTATCTTTTACCTTTTTAATTGTAGTTGGTGCTGTATTTGGGTTTCCAGTAACCGTCTATCCATACCCAGCCGCTGCTGGTGTTCTTCCAGTGTGCTTTTACCCAGACTTTTTCTGTAGAGCGTCCGGATCCATTGTCATTTGACGAAGGCATGTTGTTGGTGCCTGGTCTGTTGGATAGGCTGTCGGGGTTGGAGTTGTTGTTATTGTTGTTGGGTGTCCCGTAGTTGTTGTTATTTCGGCTATTGTTGTCGTTGTAATTGCCGCTGCCGCTGTTGCCATTGTAATTGTCTTCGTAGTCGTTGTTCTGGCTGGGACGCTGAGGACGTTGTGAGGGAGTGCCATCGCCATATGGGTCGGATGGATCGTCATAGTCCTGATCATAGTAGGGGGCTGGGGCGTAGGCAGGTCCGTAGCCGTAGGGTCCGTAGCCATAAGGATAGCCGTAACCATAGCCGTAGGGGTAACCATAGCCATACCAGGGATAGCCAAAGCCCAGACCGATTCCGAGTCCTAATCCGAAACCGCCGCCCCAATAGCCGCCACCCCAGTAGCGACCGCCGTAGTAACCGCGACCATAGTAGCCGCGACCATAATATCCACCGCGGTAGCCGCCATAGTAGCCGTGTCCGTAAGCTCCGCCTACATAACCTCTGCTACCGACGTAACCTCTGCCGCCATAGTAGCCGTTGCTGCGAATGCCGGCGCCGGCACGATAGCTGCCGCCTACGCTGGCTCCGCTGCGAAAGCCGGAGCTGCTGCGGACTCCGCCGCCGAAGCTGCTGCCACCGCGGAAGCTGCTACCTCCACGGGCACCGCCGCCGAAGCTGCTGCCGCCCCGAAAGCTGCTGCCTCCACCACCTCCCCGAAAGCCACCGCCTCCGCCTCCACGACCGCCGCGTTGTGCGAAGGTTGGGGTAAAAGTGATCGCTGCGAGTAAGAAGGCGAATAA
>DATJJA010000010.1:0-19040 GCA_035492595.1 Puia sp. | reverse complement strand
GCCCTGTTTGCTTTCAGCCGAAGTCTTTTTTCTGCCTTGTCAGAGCAGACAATGGACATTGGTAAAAGTGACATCATCCCATATCTACGAAATGCCAAAATTGAAAGTAGAGAAGAAGGTTTGTCCGGGTTTTTTATTTTTTGTTCTAAATATATTTTGTATACGAGGGCCGAGCACATTGTTAATGTGAGAAAAATCGCAATATATGTTTTTGTATTCATTGTTTGCTATTTTAATGACGGCACATAAATTGCTTTTTGTGTGCTTTCAGATGGCTTCGTTATCATATCTGGAGTAGGACCAGATTGGGTCCCCGAGTTGAATGGTATTACAGGCGGGGGTTCGAGCATCGGAACAAAGGCCGCTTTTAGGATACCGTTGTTTCAAGCCAAAGCGGCCTGGCGTCTAAAATCAGGTCCGCACTCATCAATTTTTCTTTAATAAAACCGGATGGGCTTATCCCATAGTGCTTCAGCATCATCTTCTGCAAGTGACTTGCGTCTGTAAATCCTGCCCGGATTGCGGCGTCCTTGATTGAGTTGCCCATCATGATGTGATTAATTGCAATCCGGATTTTACTGGATAGGTAGTAACGATGCAACGAAATCCCTGTCACCTCCTTAAATAAAGAACGCAACCTGCTTTCTGATAGATAAACCTTTTCAGCCAGGTTTTTCGGAGTGAAATCATCCGGATGGGATAATGCTATGGTCTGTTCTACCAGCGCGACTCGCTGATCTATCTGGCTATGCCGGAATTTTCCCGATAAATAAGTCAATATTTTGGACACCAATTTCTCTAACACGAAAGGTTGAGGGCTAATAATCGACTTCTGCAATTCGACGGTGTTTGTAATTTGAAATATGCCCAAATCAGGGCAACACATATCATTTCCGCCCAGATAACGGTCCTTAATAGTCTTTGCGGTCTCAGTATTCGAATCAAGATAAATGATCAGCTGAACGCTATTGTTTGCATTCAACTGGTGGAGTACATTTTCCTTAATTATTACACTGTTACAACTTTTCCAATCGCCGTTTTTCAACCTGCACCGGAAGTTACGTTGAATATCGAAAACTATCTGCATTGTATTGTGACAATGCATAGTAGTCGTGTTAGACGAATAAAACAGGGCCGCTTTATTGTACCAATAATAACAGGGATAAGTGTTCGAACCATGCCAATGCTTCATAATATCAAAAGTTAGTCATTTTTTACACGTTTTCATTTACGGACCATCCTAATTTTAGCTAAAAATATTGATGATATATGAAAACATTCAAAAATCCAATCATTTACACAATAAAGGTATCATTATTGATTTTTACTTTCTTTTGCCTTCGGACTAGTGTGGTTTATAGCCAGATGCAGGCAAATAAGCGACAGGAATCAGCAGTCAACGAAAAGCTAACGCCTCCACGGGGACACTATAAGCTGTTACAGGGTTTCAGCCCGGCCGCAAAGTCACCTGCGGAAAAAACAGATTCACTAAGTTATATCTCCGATCCGGCTTCAGTAAAAAAAAGACTGAGTCTTATGCCGTTTTACCTTTCAGACACCTCATTATCTGAATTTAAAATCCCTTCCCCGCCCGCGAATAGTTCTCTTCAAACTCAAGCGGAACTGCGATATATGTTTGAATTGGAGAAAAACAGAACAGATGAAGACATTAAAGAGAGCCATTTTCTATCAGAAATCTACTACGATCTTAAAATCCATAAGGGCGATTCCTTATATGACGACAATAGGGCCAATTTATTCTACATTGGACATTCCGTAGGAACCTGGTTTACTGCAAAATCCCTTCCTTTGACCGCGGATCTCATGGCAAATGTCTGGCAGGATGCAAATTATTTTATTTGGGCTTTTAAATATAAATACGCGCGGATCAGACCGTATATCCTGGAGCCCAGGCTACATAATCTGGAAAAAGCAGATGCACCCTCTTATCCCACGGGGACAGCAACGGATGCTTATCTGCTAGCCTATATTTATCAGAAATTAGCACCTGAATTTACCGATGTTTTCATTGCCGACGCATACAAGATGGCACATTCAAGAGAAATTATAGGCGTTCACTTCCCCAGCGACATTGAAGGGTCAAGGATTTTAGCCAGGCAAATAGCAGATAAGCTCTTCCAAAATGAAAAATTCCGTAATGACTTTGAAAAAGTAAAGGCGGAATGGGCCCTCAAAGGAAAAGAGAAATTGACCGGCATAAGCGAATGATCATGAGGAAAATTCCGACATTGCTCCGTGCAGAAAGCCGAAACAGCCTCGCGGTGTTCATACTAAGAGTAGTTATCGGAATACTGACAATGCATCACGGATATCAAAAGCTGTCGCACTTCGAAAAGATGAAAAGTGATTTTCTGGATTTTCTTGGCTTAGGCAGTTCTGTTTCGCTAGCCCTGGCGATGATTGCAGAGTTGTTCTGCCCAATGTTCATTATTCCCGGACTGTTTACAAGAGTTGCAACGGTTCCTTTGATCATTACAATGTCAGTCGCTCTGTTTAAAATAAAGCAAGGGGATATTTTTGGAGGGGGTGAATCCGCTGCATTATATCTGTTGGGTTATTTCTGCTTGCTTTTATCGGGGCCTGGGAGACTAAGCATCGACAGAATATTCGCTAAAAGAGGTACGGTCCGGATACTATCGAGCTGCTGATCTTACTTATTGAAAAATGGGATGAAGGCCATTCAGGAGCTCCGTTTGACGAAATTGCATGGCGCCCAGATCGACAAGGCGTGATGGAACACGTTGGTGGGGTCCCATCGTTCTTTTACCCGCTGCAGACGCGGATAGTTATCCCCGTAGTACAGGGTTTGCCAGGGGATGCCCGAACTGTTCCATTTTGGGTCGGCCAGGTCTGTATCGGGATGGTTGATCATGCAACCACCATTCTGTTCATCCGGTACCGGGACGCCGCCGGAGGCTGCAAACAGGTCTTTATAAAAATTGCGAACCCAGTCAAGGCTTGGGGCCTCGCTTTCGGGGCCTGCCCAGCCCGTATTGCACGCAATATCCAGGATGCAGTCCCGCTGGGCCGACGCCGTCGCTCCCGGCTCTGCAGCATTTACCTGGCCCCCATAGGTTGCCATTCCCAATCCTCCGCCTATGGCGTCGCTACTTGTCAGGTATTTATATATCGTCGCAATCTGGCCATCCGAAAAAGGGCGGCGAAGCATTGCGTCCTTGACCTTTGCGTTTACCTTGTCATACCCCGGCTGAAAAAGTTCGGAAAAGGGATTGAGAGCAAATTGCAGCCATGCAGATTCTTCCGTCTGTCGTTCATATTTCAAGCCTAAGGGATCGGCAACCGACGCCAGATGCTCATCAATGAGCTGCATTGCCTTTGGACCAGCTGTGGTAACGCCTTTCATCTCAAGTTTGGCCAGGTTGCGGTGATTCAGAAAGAGCAAACTGAATAACTGCCTAGCTGGAGATTCCGGGCCACTATTGTTTTGCGCCCAGGCACCAAAATTTCGAACCAGCCGTGAAAATAGTGCCTCGTCGAAATTATTCCAGTCCCATGACACCCTAAAAGTCGTAATGGACTTTGGTGCTTTTGGAAGAGTGGTGAATGGGTCGGAGCCGTCGCTTCCCGGGGATCTCAGCCAGTACCGCGTAACAATGCCGAAATTTCCGCCGCCACCGCCAGTATGCGCCCACCAAAGGTCGCGGTTAGGATCATTTTCTTCCCGGGTGGCAATGACACTGTGCGCCCTGCCCGAAGCATCCACTGCAACTAATTCGATGCCATAGAGATGATCAGCAGCCAATCCATATTCCCTGCAAAGAAAGCCAAAAGCCCCGCCAAGCACATGGCCGCCGATCCCAATATCGGGATGCTCGCCAGCCGGAAGAACCACTCCCCAGCTCAGGAAGAGCTTGCGATACATTTCTCCGACGGTAACGCCTGCTTCAATAGCAATCGCCGACTTTTCCGCGTCATAGTAAATATTTGCCATGAGCGACATATCGACGAGTACCTGTACGTCAGGATCTGAAACGAAGCCTTCCAGGCAGTGACCGCCGCTGCGTACCGCTAGCCTCCGGTTACTGCTGACCGCGTCCTGCACCGCATCCACTACGTCTTCAGTAGAACGTGGAATCCAGATGTATTCGGGCTTCCCGGTAAAGCGCTTGTTGAATCGCTTTTCCGCCAAATCCTGGTAACGAATATCAGTTGAGATGATCTTTTCCATATTTCTTTAAGGTTTGTCTGATAAAGTTAATGAGCAGCAAGGAAATCATTGAGAATCGCGACAAATGCATCCGGCCCTTCGCTATTTTTCGCGCAAACAAAGCTAAGCCTGTTTGTGCCCTTTAAAAACTCGGAAACACGACAATTAAAGGGCCATTTGCGACAACAGTGAAGGCAATCCTGAGGTTTCCGGCGACCTGCGGCAAATGCAATAAAGTGTTAACTTTGAGAACATCCTTAAAAATATATACCATGATGTTTAATGTGGAGGTCAAAGATACGGGTGCAATGCTAGCGGACCTGTTAGCCAAAATACGCAATTTTCAGGGCGCAGATAATGTGTTTGTGAGTACGACAGGTTCATCGTTGGCTTCATTGGGTGTCAGGGAATCACAATTGCCGGAAGCATTGAACATTTTGGGGATCCGCAGTCTGACGCTGAGCGCTGCCCATGATTTTGGGGCACTGTCGAGGCTCAGTCCTACCCTTCCGGCCGGGCAAATTGAAGAACAGGCGCGAGCTTTTTTTAATAACGACGCGGTTATCGAAGAGCTGCGGTCTCTTTTCCAAAAATGTCATACCGTCGCTTTTGATGACTGGGCAACGCTGCGCGGCGCCTCTGCCTTGTGGGATGGTTTGTTGACCAGTGTTATCAAGCCCCTGAATAAAACCGATCTGGAATTCATATTTTACCTCGGCAACCCGGAGGGCAAACACGGCTACGAAGTGGACGAGGCGATTGACATCATCAGCGATTTTTCAAAACATGGCAAGGTCACGCTGGCCCTGGACGAAAATGAAGCGGTCAAATTGTGGATGGCGCTGAATGGCGTGGACGACGACGCTTCTGTCACAAAACAGTCCGTCTCAGACCGGAAAAAGAATTATTTTTCCATGTTCAGGACCCTGAATCTGGCGCACCTCCTGATATGGTCAGCCGATGACGTCATATTTTTTTCCAACGAGCAGCAGTTCATGCTTACGCGAAAACACGGCGATCTTAGTGCAGAAGCGGCTCAGGAAGCCCGGCAGAATTTTATTGCCGGCTATAGCCTTGGGCTGCTAATGCGGCTCGAAGTCGCCTACTGCATTCTGCTGGGCCTTGCTGTTTTTTCCTCAGCTGGCGAATTGAAGAAAAATCCGGAACAAAAAGACCTCTCCAAATATATTGAGCATTGGATCGAAGACCTGAAGGATACGGAACCCATCCATCTGTATCAGGATTAAAACACAATCATTCTGTCCGCAGACTTTTAACGGGATTTGTGAGCGCGGCTTTGAGGGCCTGGAAGCTCACGGTGCATAAAGTGATGAAAAGCATTCCGGCGCCGGCCACAACGAAGATCCATGGCGAGAGGGATGTATGCAGCGGGTAGGACTGCAGCCATTTGGCCATGGCCAGCCCGATCAGCGGCATGGCGACCGCCATCGCGAGGACGATGAGTTTCAGGAAGTCGCCCGACAGCAGCGCCCAGAGGTTGGCGACGCCGGCGCCGAGTACTTTGCGGACTCCAATCTCCTTCGTGCGTTGTTCCGCGACAAAAGAGGCGAGACCGAAGAGGCCCAGACACGAGATCAGAATGGCCAGACCGGTGAATACGGAGGTCAGGCTGCCGATCCGGGTATCGGTGACAAATTTTTGTGCATAATCGTCGTCGTTAAAATGATAGATAAAGGGACTGGCGGGGTTGTATTGTTTGTACACTGCCCCGATCGCAGACAGCGCGGTACGGATGGGAGTGCCTGGTTTGATGCGGACAATGTTGACGGAGTGCCCGCCGCGGCCGAAAAAGACGGCGGGTTGAACCTTGTCATAAGGACTGTTTGAGATCATGTCCTTTGTTACTCCTATGATCGTCCAGTCCTTGTTATTATACCGGAAGGTTTTGCCGATCGGATCTTTAAAGCCGAGGGCCCGCGCGCCCTCCTCGTTGACGATGGCGGCTGTACTGTCCGTCCGCCGGGCACGCGAGAAATCCCGGCCCTGGAGTACTGTCCAGCCGATAGTGGGACCGAAATCGGCGTTGACGTCTATGTCCCGGAAGGATATGCTTTTCTGTTCTTCGGTCATACCCTCCCATTCCATAAAATTATTCTGGTAAAACGCCGTCAGCAGTGTGGAAGCATTCGCCACATTGGCCACCATCCCGGTATTGAGGAGGCTGGTCCTGAGGGACTCAAAGTGCCGGTCCAGCGAATCTGTGTTGACAGGAATATTGATCAGCCCGGCGCGGTCATATCCGACGGGTCGGTCCTGCGCATACTGAATCTGGCGGAAGACGACGAGGGTGCCAATGATCAGGCTTACCGAAATAGAGAACTGGGCTACCACGAGTACCTTCCGCGGAAGGCTCGCGCCTCTGCCCGCCCTGAAAGCGCCTTTCAGGACTTTTACCGGTCGGAACCCACTCAGATAGAACGCCGGGTAACTGCCGGCCAGCAGTCCCGTGATCGCCGTGACGCCGACAGAAAGTGCCCAGAAGACCGGGTCGGCCCAGGGGAGCGCCATGCGTTTGCCAGCTAGTTGGCTAAATGCCGGAAGACTTAACTCGGTCAGACCGATGGCGAGGATAAAGGCAAAGGCGGCGACAAGAAGGGATTCGCCCAGGAATTGTGAGATCAGCTGGTGCTTCTGCGAGCCTAGCGTTTTGCGGATACCGACCTCCCTTGCCCGTTTTTCACTTCGGGCCGTGGAGAGGTTCATGAAATTGATGCAGGCCAGCAACAGGACGAAGACCCCAATGATCCCAATGAGCCGGACGAAGCCGATGCGCCCGCTTCCGGTGACGCTGTCGGAGTCGTAGTGCAGGTACAGCTGATCAAAAGGAATCACGCTATAGGTCTCGATATTGTATTTTACAAAGGGGGTGCAGAGGTCCTTTATGCGGGCTGCAGCTGCCCCGGCGGTCGTATTGCCGGCGAGGCGGGCGAAGATGCGGCAGCTATGATTATTGAAATCCGTGTTATGGGTGAGCCAGTCCATACGTTGGTGCGTGACCGGTATGAAAAAATCGATGTCATGAAAGGAGGAAGTCAGGGGGAGATCAGCGTAGATGCCTCTGACGGTGAATGTCAGCTGGTTGTTGTATTTAAATGTTCTGCCCAGTGCATTTTCCGTTCCGTAGAGGGCGATTGCGGCAGATCTGGAGAGGAGGGCCGTGGAAGGGTCGCGCAGCGACTCCGCGTTCCCACTAAGAAACCGATAGCCGAAGATCCTTGGGAAGGTGTATTCGGCCCACGATCCCTGCCTGGATATGGTTTTGTCACCGTTGACCAACAGGCCATCGCCAGGCCATTGGAACAACGCCGTTTCAGCGAAGACGTCTTTATAGTTCTTTTGCAGATAGGGCTCGAGGGCCGAGGAGACGGTCATTCCTCTATAGGTGATGGGTGAACCCGGTGGGGTGCCGTTCGGGCGTTGGTCCTGCATGATCTCCACGATGCGGGAGCGGTCGGGATAGGATCTATCCACGGCGAGTTCACCAGTGATCCAGATGCCGATAACGAGGGCCACGGCCATGCCTATTGCGAGGCCTGCAATGTTGATCACGGTGTAGCTGCGGCCCTTACGCAGCTGGCGGAGGGCGAGGAGGAGATAGTTTCTGAACATGTTCTTAGCTTAAGAATATAAAAGAACAGTAGCTAGAAAAGTACCTATATTCTTTCGTCCTAACAATCAACCAGTTGCGATTTGAACGATCTTATCGGTTGTCCGGTTCCGAACACTTTGTGTTCAGTTGTATAGTCTTTGGAACTTGCTGCGGTAGTCTGCCGGGGTCATACCCGCCACCTTTTTGAAGGTCTGGCGAAATGCTTTGACGTCTCCGTAACCGACTTCATACATTACTTCGTTAATCTGCATAGCGGTCGATTCAAAAAGCCGTTTCGCCCCCTCGACTTTGATGCGCTGCACATAGTTGGCGGGTGACAGCTGGGTAGCCTTTTTGAACCGGCGGGAAAAATTGATGCGGTCCATAGCGCACCTGGATGCCAACTGATCCACCGTGATCCGGTCGCTCACATGCTGTTCGATAAAATGCTGAACTTCCCTGATCGTCTCATCATGATGATCTTTCAGGCCTTCAAACAAGATAAATGGCGATTGCGAGTTCCGGTCAATATCGATCTGCAGGACTTTGGCGCAATACAGAGCGGCCTCCCTCCCATTGTATTTCTCAATGATGTAGAGGGCGAGATTCAGGCTGGATATGGCACCCCCAGCCGTATATACTCCCTGCTGGTCGGTGAGGATCTTGTTGGTATGAAGGTCCAAATCGGGAAACAGACGGCGAAAATTAGCCGCGGCTTTCCAGTGGGTGGCGCAGGGTTTGCCGTTCAAAAGGCCTGTAGCCGCCAACAGGAACGTCCCGGTACAGAAGCTTGCCACTTCCGCGCCGGAGTGGTATTGATCAACTACCCACTCCAGTGCCTCACCGCTGCCACGGATGGCAAAATCGCCCTGTTCGGCAAACCCCGGCAGGATGATCAGATCGGCTGTATCCGTTGGCTTCAAAGCTTCCACCTGCAACGTGAAAGTCCCGTTTCGTATGGGTTGTTTCAGACTGCGCCCAGCCACTCTAATGTCGTAAAAATCCCTGCCTTTGTTCAACCGGTGAAACTCGTTGGCTTTCTCAAATATTTCTATTGCGTTAAAGAGGCTGCTTGGCTTCAGCGTTCCATTGGCGATCAAAAAAACGACCTTTTTCATCATGTGAAGGTAGTCGCTCAAAATTGTACAAACAACCCCTAAGATTGCTATATGTGCACCCCGTACGGGATGAGACCGCTTTCTAATTTTGTCCTTATGAAAAATAAAAGTATCCTGGTAAGTGGCGCCGCGGGTCTAAGCGGAAGGTTGATCGTTCAGGCGCTGGCGGCGACGCAACAGCCGGTTCGGGCCCTGGTCAGAGATCGCGCAAAGGCCAATGATCTTGCCTGCCTTCCCGGCATAGAGATTTTCGAAGCTGATATGCTGGTCAAGAACAGTGTAGATTCCGCGCTAAACGGCGTCGAGCGCGCGATATTGATCTCGTCTGCCAATGATCGAATGGTAGAAACCCAGTGCACGTTCATCGATGCCTGTAAAACTGCCGGCGTGCGTCATGTTATCAAATTTTCAGGGGAAGAGAGTCAGCGAGGCTACGATCCGCAGCGATTCCGTTATACCCGCGAACATGAGCAGATAGAAGATTATCTGGAACGCTCGGGCCTGCAATGGACCCATTTACGTCCCAGCCAGTTCATGCAGGTCTACCTGCGTGAGGCTGTGGCTATGCGACTATCGGGGGAATTGAGGTTACCATTGGAAAAGATCCAAATGTCTCCGGTCGATCTGCGGGACGTCGCGAAAGTGGCTGCGCGCTTATTAACGGACGGCGGACAGGAGGGAAGATCCCTTCGGATGACCGGCCCCGAAGCGCTGTTTTTGGGCGAAATCGCAGGTGTATTGGCCGAGGTCACGGGCATTCCCATCCGATATGTGCCGGTCCCATGGAATGAACGAAAGGGTTTGCTGGTCAAAATGGGCATGCCAGGCTATTTTATCGATGCATTGGCCGATCAAGCTGCCGAAAGGGTGCGGAATCCGGTGGCGATCGTTGATAACAGCGTCCATCACCTCTTCGGCCTGGTACCGACGTCGTTCAGACAATTTGCGATCGACCATGCGGCTGCACTCAGGGGTGTAAACTGAAATTATTGATTGCATTACGGTAAACCTTGATCCGGCACGACCGGCTCATCGAAATGGAGCCAGGGCCTGTTTCCATATATCAGTGGCGCCGGCCATTTCTTTTTCGTCCAGGGAACAGAAGCCTATGCGGATGTAGTCGTGTGGGGTTGAAGTATTGGGTTTAAAGAAATAGCCCCGGCCGTCATTGATCCTGAGACCCAGTTTTGCCGCGTTGGCGGAGACGGCTTTGGCGCTTATGTTCTTTCTGTAGGCCGCCCAGATCGCCAGTCCGCCGCCGGGCTGCTCAAACGTCAGATAGTCGCCGATGCGCTCGCGGAGCAGCCGACAGGTATTTTCCATACGTCCCCGATAGATCTTGTGTGACTTCTTGAGGTGGCGGGCAATCTCGCCGGTGCTCATGAGTTCGGCGACCGCCTCTTCCAGCAACTGTTCGCCCTGACGGTCTATTATTTTGCGAATAGCGGCGGCTTCGTCGATCACCGCCTGCGGGGCCACCATAAAGCCGATCCGGATGCCGGGCGCAATGCTCTTGCAAAAGGAGCCTACATAAATAATATGGCCTCCGCTATCGCGGCTTGCCAGGGGCAAAAGGGGGTTGCTGGCAAAGTGGTAGTCGAAATCAAAGTCGTCTTCCAGCAGTGCAAAGCCGTATTTCGGGGCCAGGTTCATCAGTCGCATACGCCGCTCGGCACTCAGGGTAACAGTGGTCGGCCGGTGGTGATGCGGGATAATATAGATCAGCCTGGGCGGCCTCCTTTTTTTGCATAATTGCTCGATCCGGTCGACGTCCATCCCCTCGGCGTCCACCGGAATATATTCGAGTTTAGCACCGGCCTGTATAAAGGTATGATTCGCGTCTCTATAGCCTGGTTCAGGCACGAAAACGGTGTCGCCTGGACGGATAAGCAGCTGGGTGGTTAAATAGAGGGCCATCTGCGTCCCTTTTGTTACCAGGATCTCTTTTTCGCTCACCTGCATGCCCCGGGTCCGGTTTAAGAAACCGGCCAGTTCTACCCTGAGACGATAAGAACCCTTCTCCGGGCCATACATGAGCAATTGGTTTGCCAGCCGGCTCTTCCCCAGTCTTCTGTATTCCCGCACCAGCTGGTCAATCGGTGCAATTCTGGGATCGGGAAAACCGTCATCGATCTTGTATAGAGGCTGGGCCGTGGCCATGGCGGCAGTTTCCAAATATTGCTCGTTCATGGTGGGCGCGTCGGGATATAGCCGTTTTATCAACGAATAGGCGGGTTGGCGGCTTCGGGCCGGCTTTTTGCTGTTTTGCTTAACTGCACTGGCCGGGGTATCGGGGAGGTCGCTGGAGACATAGACGCCGCTTCTGTCCCTGATCTCGACCCAACCCTGCGCGTCCAGTTCCCCATAGGTCGCTACCACGGTCTTGCGATTGATGCGGAGGCTCTGGGCCAGCTCGCGTGAAGGTGGAAGGGCCTGCCCCGGCTTGAGGACGCCGCGACAGATCAACTGAATGATCTCCGATTCCAGTTGGAGGTAAAGAGGGCTGTACTGGTCGCCCTTTTTAAAGGAAATCCCGAGAAATTGCGTGATCATAATTGGACCCCTATCTATTTTAAAATTGGCCCACTAAGGTAACCAAATCGGTTCATAATTTTGTGGTGTCTACTGAGCAGAATTGACTCTTAAAAACAATAAAACAAAAACAGGAGGTAGGTTATGAAAGCGATAGTTGCAACAGATGAGGCTGCAGGGGCAGCCGGGATGAAATTAGCGGAGCGGCCGGAACCGAAGGCGGCGATCAATGACGTCGTCGTTCGGGTTCACTCGGCGAGTTTCACGGGCGATGAACTAACGTGGCCTGCGACGTGGACCGATCGTGCCGGCCGTAACCGGACGCCGTCGATACCGGGTCGTGAACTGGCCGGAGTGGTTACCGCTCTGGGCTATGGTACCACGGGGCTGTCTATCGGGCAGCGGGTGTTCGGTCTTACGGACTGGTATCGCGACGGTGCGCTGGCGGAGTATATCGCCGTCGAGGCGCGAAATCTGGCGCCGTTGCCGGCCGACGTCGACTTCACGGTGGGTGCGTCGCTTGTGATGTCCGGGCTAACTGCCTGGCAAGGACTGTTCGATCACGGTCGCCTTCGTGCCGGACAGAGTGTCCTTGTGACTGGCGCGGCGGGCATCGTCGGATCGATGGCGGTGCAGCTGGCGCGCGAAGCGGGCGCCTATGTAATCGGCACCGGGCGGGGTTCCGGTCGTCAGACGGCGCTCGATTTTGGTGCAAACGAGTTCGTCGATCCCGATAACGACGGCCTGAAAAATGTTGGCCCTGTCGATCTGGTTTTTGATGTACTCGGCGGTGACGTAGTAAAGCAATCCGCGGCGCTGCTCCGCGCCGGTGGAACTTTGGTAACCATTGCGGGCCCAACCGAGGCGGGGGCTTCGGGCGGACAGACGATCGACTTCGTCGTCGAACCGAATAGCGCTCAATTGACTGAAATCGTCAGGCGTGTCCGGGAGGGCCGGCTGCGGCCTAATATCGGTACTATCGTTAGCCTCGACGCTACCATCGCCGCTTTCAATCCGGCTACGCGCGCAAAGGGAAAGACAATCATCCGTGTTCGTCCGTAGGGGCAAAATAAATAACATGATACGAAAAAAGGAGACATTGCGTCTTTTTGCAAAAGATATCACCGGTGACCTGGTAAAAGACCGTCAGGAGGTTGTGATCAACTGGAGAGCGGGGCAGCTGGTGCTGGACGAGCCGACGTTCAATGGGGGCAAAGATATCGGGCCGGACCCGTTTACAACCGTATTGTCGGGCCTGGTCGGGTGTACGCTGACCACGTTACGGATGTATATCAAAAGAAAAGGGTGGGATATCACGGATATACATTGTTCGGTGAATATGGTGCAGGAGATGGAGCCCTTCAAGACGTCGATCTTCAGGACGGTCATGTTTGGTCAGCCGGTGACCGATGAGCAAAAGGAAAGGCTGTTGTGGGTGGCGGTAAATTGTCCGGTGGCAAGGCTATTAAAGGGAGAGATCGTGATCGACACGCATCTGTCCGATGATGCTTCGGCACCTGCCGGCACCGGCAATTACCCACCGGCGGACGCAGAATCTATCAAGGTAATTGAAAATTATTCTGCGCAATAGTGCGAACTTTGAAAGACTATCCGGAGGCCTATGTACCTATTGGTTGCACATAAAAAGCTGACTAAAATGGAAGAAATCGAATTCAAATTCAAGACCAATCTTAGGGGACAGGAGTGTATCGTGACTATAACGCCCTATCTGGATTCAGTCATCGGTCTTCACCGGTGGGATGTTGATATGGATGATCCGGAAAAGATACTGACGGTACATGTTGCCGATCCCGGCCATACGATCCTTGTGGCGGCGGCGATCGAGAAGGCGGGTTATAGTGCGGTGGCGGTCGGGGCTTAGAGGCACTCTTTTAGTCCTCAATAGTTCCGATCATGGCGACGATCTTTTTTGCCTGCCTTAGCATGTCGTCGTAGGCACGTATATTGTTCCGGAAATTGTTATCGCTTATCTCCAGTAACCCCAAAATCTTACCCGAGCGGATATTGGCCTCGCGGGATACCTTTTCGTCTTTGCCGGCCTGGGCATCCAGCAGCTTGACCTGGAGGGAATTGACAAAGCCTTCGCCGTAGACAAGATCGGGTATGGTCTGTTCATAATAGACCAGTAGCAGTTGTTTGAGACTATCATTTTCGATGAGCCCGATCTTTCCACTGGATTTGAATCCTTCATAACGTCCGATGGCAGGGCGGATGACGCTTACGTTGAAGTAGAGGAGGCCTGGATTTATGGCGGAGGGCTGGTTGGCTGTCTTCAGAAGAACCTGGTAGCCGGAGTCGAGCTGGCTTATATCGTTTCTCTTGCGCTCCAGCATAGCGATATCTTTGCCAAGATCTTCCTGAAGGCCCTTCAAAAATTCCCCCACCTCTTTTTGCTCGTGCCGGTGATCGGACCAGCTGTGCAGCCAAATGGAAAGGGTGACGGCAAAAACGATGATAAAGATCTCGACGGCTACCTCTTTTAATTTTTCGATCATCGTATGTCCGGGCTTTGTCAAGGTCTTATATATCTTTTTGGTGTGTTTTGCAAGTTCTTCCTGCATAATGGTTGTTGTTGATAAATATAATGCGTTTCCGGCAGTCTACTCTCTTCATCGTTTGGCAGGTCGATGAAACTTTGCTTCCTCCGGCAACTTATTAGAGCTTATACAATACAAAGTATCGTTTTTTAGCTGCAATTGAATTTTGTCCAGATAAACCCGTACGGTGTCATTGGGCCCGGGGAAAACAGGAAACGAGTCGACTGCGTCAATCTGTTCTTTTGGCTTAAAGGCGTCGAAGCTGGTCAACTGAATAATTCCATTAGCATTTGTCCATTTTCCCCGAGAAAACTTTTGCGCATTGCAGCCCTGGTCGTGAAATTGAAAAGTTCCATTGTCCTGCAGTGTCAACTCTGAAGAATACCAAATGCTGTTGGTATATTTCCATTCGCCGGTCAACTCTCGTTTGGTGTTGCACTGTGTCAAAAGGAAAAGTCCAAAAAATGCCAATATGAAATTGCGAATTGTCCCCATAAAATAACGGGTAACAATATATTACATTTTTTTGAACCACAAAGGTATTGCCTGACCGGAATCGACCTCAAGTGCAGCCGGTTGCGCCGGCGAGGAAGGATTGGGATTTATTTAGTGGAGGGGATAAAACCCGGAACCCCTGTATGTACCACGTTATTGAATCTTTGCCTTGTCTGAATGCGATTGATCTCCTCGAACGCGTCGTCGGGCAGGGGATCGATGTCAAAATTTTCGCGCAGGCGGGCGGCTGTTTTTGCGGTGGTAAGTACCGCCGTGCCACGCTGAATCGCCCAGGCCAATAATACCTGAGCAGGTGTCTTTCCCACGCGTGCGGCGATCGCCAGAACGGACGGGTCTTCGAGCGGCCCGGGCCGGATCCCATGACCCAACGGCGCAAAGGCCAGAAGGATAATTCCCTTCTCTTTGCAGAATTCCAAAAGCTCGTTTTCCGGCAGGTAGGGATGCGCCTCGACCTGGACTACGGCCGGCTTGATCCGCGCCAATTCGTAAATGGCCCTGAGTTTGTCCAGCGTGACGTCAGCCAGTCCGATGGCCCGGCATTTGCCTCCGTCCACGAGACGCTCCATTGCCTGCCATGTATCGGCCAAACTTACGCCGTTGTCGTAGATGGGATTGCCGTCGGGATCCCGAGGGTCGTGGTCATCGCCAGGTAAAAATGCATACGGAGTGTGAATCAGGTACAGGTCGAGATAGTCGATGCGGAGTCTCCTGAGACTCGCCTCAAATGCCGGTCCGACGCGCTCGGGCCGGTGGTTCGTGTTCCAGACTTTCGTGGTAACAAAGATCTCTTCGCGGGAAATGCCGCCTGCCGCCAGTCCGGTCTGCAGCGCCTCGCCCACTTCGCTTTCGTTGCGGTATCGTTCCGCACAGTCAAAATGCCGGAATCCGGCTTCGAGCGCATGCCTGACGGCATTAAACGTATCGGTCGGGTCCGGAATCAGCGTGCCGAACCCCAGCACGGGCATATGGATCGAATTCTCAGGCGTTTTCATTTTGTTGCTATTTTGGTCGTAAAGCTCGGCAGGAAATCCCGCCCCGCGACGTGACCTATGTCACATATTGACGACTGATCTTATATTTGTATTAGCTATGACGATCGATATACCTCCCGCAGAGAATCAAATCCGCTATGTCACGAATTTTCAGGACCTTGCCTCCACCCCATTTAGTGGAGTTGTTAATGCGATTTGCTGGACTCGTCAACTACAGGGTGATTTCTCCGAGATTGTCGAAAAGGTAGCGCCAGGCGGGAATATAACGACGATCGGACGGGAGGAACTTTGCGAACTCCGGTTGAGTGAGCAAGGGCAGCTTGCCCGTGAAATTCTTTTAACTGACCTCGAGTTA
This sequence comes from Puia sp., assembly GCA_035492595.1. GTDB lineage: Bacteria > Bacteroidota > Bacteroidia > Chitinophagales > Chitinophagaceae > Puia. The sequence continues at coordinate 3,170 of DATJJA010000010.1, read as the reverse complement.
TTGACCGCCCATGGTGCATCGCCGGTCCTGAATGTGATCAAACACTATGACCAGGATGATGACTACCCTTTTTTTCCAACCGATGTCTATTCTTTTCATGTAGACCGCTCCCCTATCCCAACCGATACCTTTTTATGCACTTACTATGGCGATTCGAGCGAAATATTGCCGAATTCCCAGGGCAAATTGAAAATAGATATTCCGGAGATACGGGAGGAACTCAGAAAATTATATCCCGGTGCGGATGAGGGATTTGAAGCATTCTTAAGCGAACATTTCTTCGATCTGCACTATCAGGCTGAAGCTGGAGCACGGCCCATCAGTTTGGGGGTTGGCCATCTATGGAGGCTGGCGGTTGATCATCCTGAAAGTCGGGTGCTTCCCTGCATTCACCGGGCGCCAAGGGAAAAATCCGGACTGGCGAGGTTGTTGATGATCTGTTGAAGCCAGCCCGGCAACGGTTGAATTTCCCTTTCTTCGGCGCCGGAGGGGGTTATATTTATCCATGCATACACAACCTCTTTCACGGTACATGTTGTTGCTGGTCTGCGCGCAAATAGTGCTCGGGCCTATAGCTGGCCTGGCGCAGTCCAGTCGTCCCGAAATTTTTGCTCCAGGGATCATTTCCGGGCCGCTGCATGAAGCGGCTCCGGCGTTTACACCCGACGGAAAGACTGTTTATTATCATTGCGCGGGCGGGGCCGTTCAGGGGACAATTCTGGTCTCTCACCTGGTGAAAAGCGGGTGGTCGAAACCGGAGATCGCTCCGTGGTCGGGGGAATGGTCAGATATCGAGCCGGCAATGTCGCCGGATGGGTCTTACCTGATCTTTTCCTCCAATCGTCCGGCAATGGCGGGGGGAAAACCGTTGGATGGATTCTGGTCGAGCCAGGCCTATCCCCGCAGTGGCGGAAATCTGTGGCGGGTGGACCTTAAAAACGGGCAGTTCGGAGAACCTTACCGGCTTCCGGATATCATCAATGGCGGCTCATCGATCTTTTCTCCGGCGATCGCGGCCGATGGCAGCCTCTATTTCATGCGTCCCCTGGCCGATACAGGAAGGTTCCATATCTACCGGGCGGCGTGGCGCGACGGACGATACGCGGCGCCGGAATTGGTAGCTTTCAGCGCGCCGGGTAATTTTGGAGACGTGGATCCGGCGGTAGCGCCTGATGAATCATTTTTAGTTTTTAGTTCGAACCGGCCGCCGGCCGCCCGGAACCAACTGTTTATCGTCCATCAGACGGATGGAAAATGGGGCGTTCCTCTCCTGCTCAGTGATACGATCAACCGCGGGGCGTCCAATGTAGAGGCGAGGCTGAGCCCGGACCTCAGGACCTTGTATTTTTCCAGCGGCTATGCTCCGACGATCAGTTATCCAAATACTAGGGAGAGTACCGCGAAGATGCTGGAGCAAAGCCTGTGGTTTAATGGGAATACCAATATCTGGTATGTGCCTATTGATAATTTGATAAAGAATAAATCCATGTAATCGAGGCAAGGACTGTTGCTCCGGAGTAATGGCAGGGGTTAGACCCGGCCGGGTTTTTCCTTTTTCGCATTATTTTATTTATATTACTCTTCGTATGCCCTCGAACAAAATCAGACAGACATCCCCTGACAAAGTCAATGGCAAACTGGTCAAATACAGAATTGGCGACTGTCTTGCGATCAGGTTTCTGGACGGGAAATATATCGGAGCGATTGTTTCAGAAAAATTCAATGCATTTTACGATTTAACGCTTACTGATTTTCTTCTGGATACTTCTCCCTCTATACGGGACTTTGAAAATGGTAGATTTTTTGGAACCAGATTTGGTTCCACCGAGGAAATTGAATATGCTACGGACAGATGTATGGTCAAATGTAAATATGTCGACAATAATGCCGACTTTATCCTGGCAGGAAGTCTGACTTTAATCCCTCAAATAATAAAAGGTTCTTACCACTATCATGACACGGAAATTGAGCTGAGACTTTATTACATGCAGGAACTTCCAATAAGAACTGAAAAAAGCAGGAATGCAGAGAAATTCCCCGATCTCGGATTTGTAAGTAAACACTTGATTGATGTAAAAAACATTATGCCAGGCAACCCTTTATCTCAGACAAAATGATCTGCAGAAAGCTCTTCTATTCATTAGCCCTCCTTTTGATGTGCATTTGCAATTGCTCTTATGCTCAGCAGGTCAGCATCCAGCAGGAGGAGCATAAGTTGATCACATTGTATTCCGCGGCGATGGCCAGACTGGGAAACAATGACAGCACGACTTATTATGCAGACAAATTCGGGAGGGAGTTGAAAAGGTATATCACTGCCACCCCTGCCTCTCTGGATTATCCTTTCAAAAGGCTGGCCGATAGCAACTATTGTAATATTATCACTTCCTCCGATGGCAATCTGAGGATATACAGCTGGGATACATGGACAGGCGGTTCCATGCATTTTTATAACCAAATTATCCAGTACAGGAATAAGGGCGTTGTTTTTACAAAAATCCCAAATTATGCCGAAGGGGATGCCGGCGTCTTCTGTTCCGCTATCTTTACTGTAACGATAAAGGGTGTAGTCTATTATCTACCCATTTCAAACGGGACCTATTCAAACAAAGATGCCTCGCAGTCGGTTTCGGTATTGACTATTCGCGATCGCGAACTGACAGATACGGCCAGGTTGTTCAAAACAAAAAAGCAATTACTGAACGCCATCGATGTGAATTTCGACTTTTTAAGCGTAGTGGATAGGCCGGAGCGGCCGCTTGCACTGATCACTTATAATGAAAAGGAAAAAGTTATACGGATTCCTCTGGTAAAAGACAATGGACGAGTTACGAGACAACGTTTGTTGTATAAATTGCAGGGCAATTATTTTACATTTACCGGTATCGAATGAGTTTGACCCATCTCGAGGCTGACCGTCCCAAATGGATCTTTTTATTCGATGTATACTTTACGACGCTCAGGGATGATCTGGAAAGGGAATTGCAAAACCCCGCGTAATCACCCAGTGCCCGGCCGACGGCCGGGGACTTTAATACTTCCCAACCTCCCCTTTCACGGAACTGAAGATCTTCTGAGAATTGAAGCCCACGCCCTGCTTGAACACCAGCGTGATCTTGCGGATGTTTTGGATATTTTGGGAGGGATCGCCGTCGATGACCAGCAGGTCG
>DATJJA010000009.1:0-13021 GCA_035492595.1 Puia sp. | reverse complement strand
CTTTTCATGCGGATTCTCCGTCTGGTATCTGACATGCCGCGCCGTCGGTCCATGACAACGCTCACAGTCGATACCGAACAAGACAGTGCCCCTGTCCAGCCGCTCTGTCATAGATAACGGGCCCGACTGAACCATTTCCCTGCTGATATAGGAAGCATGACATTCAAAACAACGGCTCGTGATAACACGTTCGTAGTGGGCACGCCGGATAGAAAAGCCGGGACTGTTGGACCAGGTCTTCTGGCTGGCATACCAGGTCAGGGGTAGCTCGAACAATTGATCATCCTTCCAGTAAGCATAGGTCTGGGCCTTTTCACCGGAGCCAAAAGCGATATCGAACCGCTCCGACCTGTTCCTCTGACTGCCCCTGAAATAAGACTGGAAAAAAGAGCCGGGATCTTCTTCGACACGGACATAGCTGGAATCGGCAAAATAGACCCGGTCGGTCGGGCCGGCATCCCGACCCATATGCAGACCGGTCAGCGCCTTCAGGCCATCTTCGGCAGCGACCGACGAAGTTTGATAATGGTGGGTGTGCAGATAACTGTCGGCGATGCCCGCATGACAACGCCCACAGGCCGCAGCGCCCGCATATGCCTCTCCGCGCGGGTCACCAGGTCTGCCCGACTGTAAACACCGGGAAAAAAGGACCGCCAATCCGATCAGCAATCCTGTAATAAGGTACTTCATGGCAAAGCAAAAAAAAGATCAGAAGGCGCCGGGCCTTCTGATCTGTATTCATCATAAACTATTTTGTACCACCCCATTCCTTGCTCTGCTGAAGCTTGGTATTGTTCAGCTCCGACTGAGGTATCGGGAATATCTCATGCCTTCCGGCAACAAACCCACGGCCGGCAAGCACTGTAGCCGCCTTGCCCCAGCGCACCAGATCGGGATAACGCTGACCTTCACCGGCCAGCTCCATCCACCTTTCGTGCTCGATATTCGCCTGGGTAACGGCTATCGCATTAAGCCCTACACGAGCCCTCACCGCGTTGAACAGCTGATACGCCCTGCTGCCCGCAGTAACGTCCGCACCGGCATTCATCAGCGCCTCTGCCTCCTGAAGATAGGTATCACCCAGACGGATCTCATACTCATCCTGACCGAAGTTCAACTCTTTCGTGCTGGACACATTCGCCACATCAGACGCATGCCCCATGAACTTGTTCAGATAAAAACCCGTATTGCCATAGGCAGCCGCGCCATTGTACTTGGCGTGGTTGACGGCCACCAGACTATCCATATTGGCAACAGTCGCAGCATAGCGGGGGTCGCCGTACATAGCGTTCGCGAAGTCTTTGGTGAACATCAGGAAGCTATAGCCGGAGTAATAGTCCGGAGCGACGGAGTCTTTCACGACCGAGTATCCGCGCGGACCCGTAATGATGCAGAGCAGATTGCCATCGCTGGCGCCCGCATCGCTCCAGCCGCCATTGGACTTCGTGGTATGAGCGAACTCCACCACAGACTCTGAATTGTATTTGTTGGATGACTTCCACAGATCGGCGAACTTCGGCAGCAGAGAATATCCATAGACCGAAGGAGACACGCCCGGATTGGTTCCATTGACGTCTTTCAGCATATCCGCTGCCTGCTGCCACTTCTTCTCATACAGAAACATTTTGCCGAGTATCGCCTTGGCGCCGCCCTGCGTTAGCCGGCCGCCTTCCGAAGCAATATTGACCGTCTGGGGCAGATTGGGAATAGCCGCCTGCAGATCGGCCTCCGCATAGGCATATACATCCGCCGGAGGAGCCTGAACCACACTGTACAGACTGTCGATCGGCAGCACGCCCGTCAGCAGCGGCACATTCTTAAAATACCAGACGAGGTCGAAGTAGAACGCCCCGCGCATCGCCTTAAGCTCGGCGATATAACGGGTCCTGGTAGCAGCATCCAGTCCGCAGCCGTCGATCTTCGAAAGCAGGATATTCGCCCGGTAGATGCCGGTATAGCTCCTGTTCCAGACATAGCCCTCGGGACCCGAGGTCGAACTAAGCGTCCAGGTCTGCATCACCTGAAGGTCGTTGATATCCGTGGCGCTTCCTCCCCCGGCTACCTGGTCGCCGCCTGCAACGTCATTGATGGCCACCTTGTCATAAAGACCGCCCGTCTGGAAGCCAAAACGGTCATAGACCGCTACCAGAGCCGCAAAAGCATCAGCCGGCGTTTTATAATACGTGTCAGTAGTCTGGCGTCCCTGGTCATTGACGTTCAACTCCTTTTTACAGGAGCCTAACAGCTGTGTTCCCAGGGCTATCGCCGCGATATATACAAGATTCTTTTTCATATTGCGAATAGTTTGAGGAATTAAGATTAAAAACCAACATTCAGACCGAACAGGAATGACCGGGAAGGAACATACGTACCCCTGTCGACACCATACATGGATCCACCGCCCGAATCAGGGCTGATGCCGATCTCGGGATCGTATCCGTCATATTTGGTAATGGTGAACGGATTCTCGACCAGGAAATAAGCCCGCAGACGCTGACAGCCCCACTTGCTGATCAGGCTCTTGGGCAGGCTGTAGCCGATCTGAAGCGTGCGCATCTTGAAGTAATTGCCGCTCTCCAGATAAAGATCGGTAAACCTCGAGTAGCTCTGACCGGGATCGCCGTCGATGATGCGGGGCAGCTTTGCACCTGTATTTGTCGGCGTCCAGGCATTCAGATATTTGGTCAGATAATTCGCAGTGCCGATATCCAGTCGCCGCAGCCCCTGGAATATCTGATTCCCGCCCGAGCCGCTGCCGAAGGCGATAAAATCGAAATTCTTATAGGCCAGGTTGATAGTCAGACCATAGCTCATGGTCGGATTCGGATTGCCGATATAAGTACGGTCGTTGGCGTCGATGATATCGTCATCCTGCAGGTTGGAGATCTTCAGATCGCCGGGTCTTGCCTTGGGCTGCAGCTTAACGCCAGCCTTGCTTACATAGTTGTCGACCTCTGACTGGGTCTGGAAAATACCCGCGTATTTGTATCCGAAGAATTGATTGTAGGCTCCGCCTATTAGCGTCCGTGCTATACCGCCAAGGTTCTGGAACGTAGCACTGTTGTCATCCAGATAAGTCTGCCCGGGAAGACCTTTCGTAAGCTTGTTCTGGTAGAAGGAGATATTGCCGTTGACACCCACCGTCACATCGCCCAGCTTCTTCCTGTACCCCAGCTCAAACTCTAACCCCTTATTCTCCATTTCGCCAAGATTCTGGGCAAAGCTGCCGTATCCTGCATACCCAGGGATAGGAGGCTTTTCCAGAATACCGGTCGTCGTCTTTTTGTAGGCATCGAAACTAAAGGTCAGCGCATTGAACAGAATAGCGTCCAAACCGATATCGGTCGTCTTCGTCTGTTCCCAGTGCAGGTCCGGATTTGCAGGAGCAGTGGGGGCATAGCCGATATTTACATTATCGCTCGTACCAAAGGTATAATTCCTTTGTCCGCCCGCACCAACCACAGGTACAAAAGCAAAATCGGGCTTGATCAGATCCTGACCAGTCACCCCATAGCTCGCCCGGACCTTCAGATTGTTGAGCACATCGTTCTGCGGAAAGAAATTCTCCATCGTCGGTACCCAGCCCACGGACACCGAAGGGAAATAGCCGAATTTCTTGTTGCTGCCGAACCTCGAAGATCCATCCCTTCTGACCAGCGCCTGCAGCAGGTATTTCTCCTGATAGTTGTATTGCAAACGACCGAACAGCGAGTTGACGCGGTGGTCCGTACCATCCGTGGCGCTGCTGTTTTGCCTGTCGGCCGGCAACGCACTGTAGACATCGGTATTAAAAGTAGCCTGATCAAAGGTCCTTGCCGGAGTATTGTTGTATACAACCGTAGCAGTCCTGGCGTTATTGTCCTTGTATTCTCCCCAGCCGCCCAGCAACGTCACATTATGGCTGCCGAACGAATGATTGTAAGAGATCGTATTCTCCACGTTCCAGTTGATCAGCCATGCATCGTTCCTGGTAAGATTCGACACGTTGATCGAAGTAGAGGTGTTATAGTAGGCAACCGGAGTAAAGGACTCATAGCCGTACCACGCCATCTTCGTACCAAACGTCGAGTGGATCACCAGCCCCTTGACGGGCGAAATATCTACATAGGCGTTGCCCACGAGGTTATTGTCCCAGTTGTAGTTGCCCAGATGATTCTGGATATACTGCAGCGGATTCTTCATCTCCTGACCAACATACGGAGAGATACCATAATACTGACCGGAACCAGTCCTCGTAGCAGCCGACCACTGCGCCGGATTCGACGGAATGAACGCAGCATATTTCACTGTATCATACACGATACCCGGCGTGATCGGATCGAGGTTCAGCGCCGAGCTGACCACACCGCCAAACTCCCGGTTGGTTTCCCCGACACCACTGCTCTTACCATGCTCAAAACCCAGGTTCTCGCCAAAGCTGATAAATTTCGCCGGCTTGAAATTGGTGTTGATCCGGTAGTTCATCCGCTGATACTTCGAGATGTCGGAAGCAACAACACCCGTCAGATTGGTGTAGCCAAAAGAAGTAAAGAAAGTGGATTTGTCACTTCCCCCGCTGATGCTGATCTCATGATTGGTCTTGGGAGCGCCGTAGTTGAAGATTGCCTTCTGCCAGTCGGTTCCGGTCCCATACGAAGACGGATTTGGAAAAGCCAGCGGCTTGCCGGCAGCCGACAAAGCGGAATCCCTCAGCAGAGCGTACTGGGAGGCATTCGCAATATTCAGCTTCTTCATCGGTTGCTGCGTTCCATACCAGCCATTGTAGTTGATCCGCAGCTGACCCGGCTTACCCTTTTTGGTCGTGATCAGGATAACTCCCGCAGCAGCCCGGGTTCCATAGATAGCCGCCGAAGCACCATCCTTCAATACTTCCATGGACTCGATATCGTCCTGGTTCAGATAGCCGATTCCACCAGCGTCGACGATCACACCGTCGATTACCCAAAGCGGATCGTTCTTACCCACATCACCAAATGTGGTGAAACCCCTCAGCCGGACCGTAGCAGCCGCACCCGGCTGACCCGACTGCGAAGCGATGGTCAAACCCGAAGTACGACCCTGCAGTGACTGCTCGACCCGGACAACAGGCTGCTCCTCGAGGTCTGCCGCCCGCACGCTCGAGATAGCGCCGGTAACAACGCTTTTTTTCTGCGTTCCATAACCGACGACGACCACCTCATCCAGCTTGCTCGTGGTCGACTGCTCGAGCTGGACAGAAATCGACCCCGACGCCGGAACCGAAACTTCCTGACTGGTCATACCAATATAGGAGACGACAAGCACCCTGACAGTCGCCGGGACGCTGAGCGTAAAATTCCCGGAGTTATCCGTCGTCGTCGCTATTTTGGATCCCCTGGCAGAGACCGTAGCTCCCCCCAGAGATTGACCATTTGCTTTTGATGAAACTGTACCCGTAATGGTACGATTTTGGGCCGTAGCCGTAAAAAAGAGAATTTGAAAGAACAATAGTGCACGTAGATGCAGCAGTAATTTTGCTTTCATACAACAAGCAGTTGGTTGAAGAATTATGAATCTGTTAACAACCGCTAAAATAGACGTGGTGCTAAAGTTTTTCCAACAAACACGGTACGGCAATGCTACGTCACGTTAAAAATAGGCACTATTGCAGTTAAGTATAATTTTTAATTAATTACTATTCAACACTTATAGATAACTTTTTTTTAAAGGTGCCGTACCACCCTTCGCCACTTGCTAAAATTTCGCAGGAAAATGAAAACGGTTGCAATGCCGTCTTCAAAAGACAGATAATTCCGCCAATCAAATAAACATAATTTACAATATTAAGAGTATTGGTCTTTTGCAGCGCCGGCAAAAAAAATAGATTAAAAAAAATCGAATTACCTAATCTCCTAATAATCGAACTTCAGCTGAAAACGGACCCCATACCTGGGTACCATCGGATGATCGGGATAGGAGAACCGCTCGATCGCATCGACCCGCAGAAACTTGAAGATATTGCCGATAGCGAAACCCGCCTCGACATACGGCTGGTTGCCCAGGCCAAACGTACTCATCTGCCCATCCAGCAACGGAAATTTCACCAGCTGGGGATCCTTCGCCGGATCGTTCTCCGTCCGCAGCCCTCCATACAGTACCTTGGCAGTAAGCATCTCCCTCAACTTAAGCCTCTTCAGGAAAGGCACCTTATTAAGTATAAACCCGTTGAAATGGTGCTCCACATCCACCCCCGCATAGTGGTCACTGACAAATTCCAGAAAATTCATCAGGTTATAGGAATTGGCCTGGTAGATATAGCCCTGGTTCGCAGGGACGATCCCCAGCAAAGGAAAAGGCAGCTTCCCGCTGATATATGTACCGGTCAGATTGATATCGGTATATCCAAATGCCGACAGATAGCAGCGCTTGAACACGCTCAGGTTGATGTTCTGGTAAGAATACCCTCCCCCAAAAAGTCCCCTGATACCCGCAATATACTGCAGCGAAATAATGGGATATTTATTGGGGTATGGGATTCGATACACCCTCCCCTGATAGAATTTTTCATGTGGCGCCCAACGGACCTGCGCCGACAACTGAGAGGTGGATATATTACTGACAGTGTCCAGCCCCGAGCTCTTGACCTGAATATATTGAATGCTGCCCGCCGGCTGCTGAGCCCAGTATTTGAACCCAAATCCATACGAAAAATGGTTCGGCAGCTCTTGGACATAGTCCAGCCGGAAAATATCATTGTATAGCCATTTATCGTTCTTCCCCCTGTTAAAGGACAAAAGAAAGCTGTTGTCCTGTACGAACTGCAATTCCTGCCCCGGGATCTTGACGTCGTGCACAAAAGCCGCCTTAATATAATGCAGCGGATAGCCGTAGTCGGACAACTTATTAAAAGAATAGGCTACCCCGGCGTCATATTTCCAGCGCCGGTCACTGAACCCATAAGCGCCATATCCGTCCAGCCAAACCCGCTTGCTGAATCCAGGGGTCGTCCGCCCTCCCAGCCGGAGACGCAATCCCTCGACCGGGTTAAAACTATAAAAAGTATTCGCCGGCCCTATCTCGAATTTGCTGCCTGCGCTCTTATAACCCGCAACAAAAAGGTTGATCAGATCCTTGGTGCGTACGAACGAACGCAGATGCCGAAGACTATCTATATTCCCATAGACCCGGGACTCTCCCGGACTTAGGGTCTCATGACGGCGGCTGGTCCAGAAGGAATCCGGCCGCGCGAGGGCCACGGCGGCCAAAGAATCACTGACTCCCTCCGTAAACACGCTCCCGGGAATAGCCTCATTAGTGACCAGTTTGCTATAGGAAACAAATTTCCGCCCGTGTATCCCCTTGCGCTTAGCCGAAAAGGAACAATCGGCCGACGCATCCGACCTGACCCTGTAATAATGTCCGTCGGCAGTCTTTATAAATTCCTGCCTGATATGAACGTTCCGGATAAAATTCAGATTGGCCTTCTTACTGATGGTCAAAGCCACCTTAGCCACTGCGTATTTCCCGTCAAGCGTTATATAGAACATCCCCCTGAACAAAAGATCGTCCGGATTGCGGGGAATAAAATTCAGCCGGACCAGCCTTTCTCCGTTGTCTGTAACCGTATCCCCCAGATAAAACTCATAGAAAGTCGGCGCGGCGTTGGATAAAGGGCTTAGGAACTGATTGGTGAACAGCAGGATATTATTATCATAGATGTCTACGTCAGCCAGCAACGTATTCACATAGTCGCTCATCCCCTTCGCGTCGATAAGATCACCAAAATCCACCTTCTTGTCTCCGATAATGACCTGTTTGCTTCGGGAAGGTTTTTTTTGCAGATAATTGTTCGATATTTTTTCTTCCAGATATACCGGATACAACAGAGAAGTATCCTCTCCCGTCAGCGTGTCCGGATGGTCGAAAAGGTAACTGTAGGGCCTGAGGAGCTTTCTGTTCATCTTCTTTTTGTCGATATCGCGAAGACTGATCTCTACCTTGTCATACTCCTCATACGAAACATTGTCAAAAGACTCAGGCCGGTTGTTCTCCTTCTCCGCAATGACCTTCCTGATCAGTTCGACCGCAGGATTATCCTTATTCCTGTACTTCCCCCTTTTATTGGTAACAACGACGGCATCCAGCCGCTTCGCATCAGGAACAAGCTCTATCGTACTGACCGAACCGGAACCAACGGTCTTCGGCGCGTACCCGATCATAGAAACTACCAGCGTAAATTTCCCCTCGCCAACCGGCAGGCGAAACCTTCCCAGTGAATCTGTCCTGACACCCTTATTTTCCGGCTTGCTGGTGACGCTGGCATTTCGCAGCGGTTCGTGAGTAGTGGCGTCGGTTATAGTGCCCGACAACCAGCGGGTCTGTCCCGGAACTTGAAGTGAACAAAAGGTTATTCCCAGGAATAGGAGGATTTTCATCGGGTGCAAAATTCTACACCATTTTCGGTCTGTCAAAGTCGTAAGGGGGGAAATAACGAATTGTTGACATAACTCGCCGTCGCCTTACCTGTTCCTGAACCCGATCCTTTCCCGGTCTTCCCATTTACGCTGCGCAGCCTTCTCGTCGAGCAGGTTCTCCATCGCATCATAAATATGGTTCAATTGAGTGTCATGTTCGCCCAACCTCGCCTTTATCTCCCTCAATTGCTCCTTCAGGTCACTCTGCTGAAGCACGATCCTCCTTATTTCCACAAAGGCCCGCATGATCGCAATATTCATATTGATCGCCTTGTCCGAGTTCAGGATACCGCTGAGCATCGCAACCCCCTGTTCTGTAAAGGCATAAGGCATATATTTCGTGTGCCGCCCCCTGCCTCCTTTTAAGGTTTCATTTTGCAACCTTAGAGACTCCCCCTTTTTTAAGGTTTCAGATTGCAACCTTAAACCATCCTTTTCCAGCGTTTCGACCTGAGATCTTATTTCCTCAAATTCCTCCTTTGTCAACTGAAACATAAAATCCGCGGGAAAACGCTTGATATTTCGCTTCACAGCGAGGTTAAGTGCCTTAGTTTCAGTCTCATAGAGTGCTGCCAGGTCCCTGTCCAGCATCACCCTTTCTCCCCTGATCTCGTAGATCCTGTTTTGGATGCTTCTTATGATTTCCATCTGCACAAGATAAATTTTTTCCTGGTCCGTCCCCGGACTTTTTCCTATTCGGTCCTCAGGCTTTTTACAGGCGAAGCAACCGCTGCCTTTATAGCCTGATAACAAATGGTGAGAAAGGCGATGAGCAGCGCTGCCATACCCGACTCCAGAAAGATCCACCATGAAATATTGATCCGGTAGGCAAAATCCCGCAGCCATCTGTCCATCAGATACCAGGCCAGCGGGACGGCAATCACAAATGCGATAAGCACCAGACGCAGAAAGTCCGTAGACAACAGCCGGACGATGCCGATGATGCTTGCGCCCATTACCCGGCGGACGCCAACTTCCTTCGTACGCTGTACAGTACTGTAGGAAGAAAGCCCCAGCAAACCCAGACAGGATATAAAAATGGCGAGTACGGCAAAATTGATAAAGAGATTTCCAAACTTCGCCTCCGACTTATATTGTTCGTTAAAGGCCTCGTCGAGGAAGAAATAGTCCAGCGGCAAAGGCGTTCCCAGCAGGTCCCATTTTTTCTTCAGTGCGGCGATGGTCCCGGGCAGACGCTTCCCCGCTACCTTTAAGGAGAGATAGCTGCAGTCGCTGAAATCCAGACAAATGCTCAGCGGCGTGATCTCCTGCTGAAGGCCGTTAAAATTATAGTCCCTGATTACCCCCACGATCTGTCCTTTTTTGCCCCACTGGCTAAACCTGCGGCCAACCGCCGCGGCAGGGGAAGCATAGCCAAAAAGCTTCGCGGCTTTCTCGTTGAGGATCATCGCCTGCATAGTATCCGTAGGAATATCGCGGCGGAAGAAACGGCCCGCCAGCAGTTTCATCTGATACTGCTCCAGATAGCCGAAATCGACATAGGTCAGATCGAGATTGGCGATCTGCATCTCCCCGTGGCTGTTCTCGACCTGGCTATAGGCGCTCCACGTACCCTCGCCGGGAACACTGCCCGAGAACGAGGCGGACTCCACCCCGGACAGACCCGAAACATCCTGCGCGAACACCAGCTTGTGCGGATCGTTATGGGTATCTACCACCAGTAGCCGATCTTTGTCGAACCCAAGGTCGCGGCTGCGCATATAGCCGAGCTCTGTGTACACGACAACAGTGCCGATGATCAGGCTGATGGAGATGGTGAACTGAACGATAACCAGCCCTTTCCGGAGGACAAGCCCCTTCCTGCTGGTTGTAAAACGCCCTTTCAGCGAGGCGATTGGCTTAAAGGAAGAAAGGACAAGCGCCGGATAGACGCCGGCCAGCAACCCGATGACAAGCGCAATACCCAGCAGGGTCAGCATATCCATGGGCTTGCTGTAGATGCCTGCACTGATGATCTTGCCGGCCAGTTGATTGAACAGCGGCAGCGCCAGACCACAAAGTCCGATCGACACGATAAAGGCGATACAGCAGAGCACTACAGACTCGCCGAGAAACTGACCCGCCAGCTGGAACCGCTCCGCGCCGATCACCTTCCGGATACCGACCTCCTTCGCACGCTCCGCAGCCCTGGCTGTCGTAAGGTTGACAAAATTGATACAGGCGATCAGGAGTATGAACAACCCGATGACCGAAAAGATATAGACATTGTTCCTGCTGCCGGAAATAAACCCTCCCCGCGACGACCAGTAGACGTCCTTCAGTTTTTCGAGGAACAGGGCATAGTTCTGTTTTTGCTCCTTTAACTTTTCACCGATATGTCTTTGAATAAAAGGCCGAAGCCTGGCCTGCAAGGCATCCGGATTCGCGCCCGGCCGGAGCAGCACAAAAGAGATCACGCCAAAACTACCCCAGTGGTAGTCCAGACTGTCCCGAAACCTTTTCCGCGTCGACATCGACACGAACAGGTCCGCTCTTACCGAAGAGTTCTCCGGAAGGTCTTTCATGACACCCGTAACAGTGGCGCTAAACCCGCTGTCCGAGAACAGAAGGGTCTTCCCCATCGGGTCGCTGCCTCCAAAATATTTCCTTGCCGTAGACTGCGACAGCACGACGCTGAAAGGAGCCTTCAACGCCGTCCCGGGATTGCCGTCAACCAGCGGAATATCGAAGATCGAGAACAACGACGAGTCGGCAAACACAGTGGCCTGCTCCTGGAATCGAACGTCGCCCCTTCTTATAAGCGTGCCATGCCGGTTCAGCCGGACCACATCCTCTACCTCGGGATAGTCGGCCTTCAGATTGATGGCCATCGGCATGGAAGTGCTGGCGCTGTGCTGGGTCGCGGCCGTCGACTCAAGATCGGTCACCAACCGGTAGATACGGGCCGACTTCGAATGAAAATTGTCATAGCTCGTTTCAAACCGGACGTACTGGCAGATCAGAAAAAATGCCGACATGCCGACGGCAAGCCCGGCAATATTGAGCAGCGAAAAACCCCTGTGCCTCCAAAGATTGCGGACGGCGATCTTAAAGTAATTCTTTAGCATAAGCCCGTTTTAGTCAAAACTAATGGATTAGGAGCACAGGGCATGCCAATCAGTTATCCCGCTAAGAACCAATGATTTCATCAGGGATCGACACCCACAACTGTCCGATTTCGAAACAGGCGTTGACCGGCAACGCACACCGCCGCCCGAAGGCATAATAATTGAGTTCAACCTGTCGTCATGGAAAAGGAATCCTTTCTTACAAAATACGTCTTCAGCACCGATCACAAAATAATTGCCAAACAGTTTCTCATCACTGGTATTTTATGGGCACTGGCAGGAGGTTTTTTCTCGGTCCTGATGCGATTGCAGCTGGGTTTCCCCAACTCCTCCCACACCATCCTGAAAGAACTGGCCGGCCACCTTTTTGTCGGCGGCAAGATCCAGCCGGAGACCTACTACCAGCTGATGACAATGCACGGTACGATCATGATCTTCTTCGTCCTCACGGCCGGACTCAGCGGAACATTTGCCAATTTCCTCATCCCCCTCCAGATTGGAGCCAGAGACATGGCCTCTCCCTTCGTCAACATGCTGTCTTACTGGGCCTTCTTCGTGGCGAGCGTCCTTATGATCGCCTCCTTCTTTGTACACGGCGGCCCCTCGGGAGTCGGATGGACCGCCTACGCCCCCCTCAGCGCGCTGAAAGACGCGGACTCGGGCTCAGGCATCGGCCTCGACCTATGGATTACAAGCCTCGCCTTCTTTATCGTCTCGACACTGATGGGCGGGATTAACTATATTTCCACAGTACTCAATATGCGTACAAAAGGGATGTCCATGACCCGGCTCCCGCTGAGCGTCTGGGGACTGCTGTTCACTGCCATCATGGGCCTGCTGTCCTTCCCCGTATTGCTTGCTGCCTTTATACTGCTGCTGTTCGACCGCAACGCAGGGACCAGTTTTTATCTCTCGGATGTTTTCATGACCTCGACCGCCCGCGCCCTGCCCTACGAAGGCGGAAGCGCCATCCTCTATCAGCACCTCTTCTGGTTCCTCGGCCACCCAGAAGTCTATATCGTCATCTTCCCGGCATTCGGTATCGTCTCTGAAGTCATGAGCGTCAATTCCCGGAAACCAATCTTCGGCTATACGGCCATGGTATATTCGATGTTCGCCATCCTGACCCTTTCCTTTATGGTCTGGGCCCACCATATGTTCGTGTCCGGACTGAACCCCTTTCTCGGCTCTGTCTTCGTATTGTTCACGCTGCTGATCGCCGTTCCATCCGCCGTAAAGGTCTTCAACTGGCTGGCGACGCTCTGGCGGGGCAATATCCGGTTTACCCCCGCCATGCTTTTTGCTATCGGGTTTGTCAGCACGTTCATCTCCGGAGGACTGACAGGTATCTTCCTCGGCAATTCCACCCTCGACATCCAACTGCACGATACCTATTTTGTGATTGCCCATTTCCACCTGGTCATGGGCGTCTCCGCCGTTTTCGGCATGTTCGCGGGCATCTATCACTGGTTTCCGAAAATGTTCGGCCGCTTCATGGACCCCGTGGTCGGCTATATCCAT
>DATJJA010000008.1:0-96014 GCA_035492595.1 Puia sp. | reverse complement strand
AAGCAGGTGGACGCTGCCAAACTATAAGGCGAGCCAGAGTTATCAGAACGCATACCGGGTAACGGCAAGGTTCCTGGTATGGGTAGAGAAGACAAAGAATAAAAAAGTAGTTGATAAGCTGGACGCTGCGCTGCGCGATGGGACATACAAGCCGGACCTTTGGGTGAAGCTGACAGGGAAACCGGTGGAGGAATTATGGAAGGAATATGGTGCGGGTCCTGCTCTCTCTCTGACGTATAAGTAGACAAAATAGAAAAGAAGACCATCCAGATAAGATAACCAAAACAAAACTGTAAATCATGTCACAAAAAATGACAAATGCTGCGCCAGCAGCATACGGGAAGCTATTTTCCTTCCTTTTCCTCCTGCTGAGTTATGGAGGAACCTTATTCGCACAAAATTCCGTTAGAATTACAGGCGTCGTAAAAGACAAGCTCAACAAACCGATCGATGCAGTCAGTGTTTCGCTGATAGGCACGCAGCGGGGCGCCTCAACCGACTCCCTCGGCAGGTTCGCCATCGTCATCGACAACCCCAAACAGCAATTGCGATTTTCGCGCGTGGGATACAAGCCCTTCATAACGACTATCAACAACAGTCTCACGCTGGAGATCCTGCTGGATGCAGTCGAGGGGAGTATGGAGGAGGTAGTCTTCGTAGGGTATGGTAAGCAGAAAAAAGTGAGCCTCGTAGGCGCTCAGTCTTCTGTCAACGTAGAAGATCTCAAACAGCCGGTGGCCAATCTCAGCGCGGTACTCGCCGGCCGGCTGGCGGGTGTGGTCGGGGTACAGCGGACGGGGCTGCCGGGCAGTAATGGAGCCGATCTGTATATCAGGGGTATCTCCACCTTCACCAACAGCGGCAACGACGCCGGTCCGCTGGTCATCGTGGACGGAGTACAGGGCAGGGATATCAATGCCTTCGACCCGGAAGATATCTCCTCCTTTACCATCCTGAAAGATGCATCGGCCACCGCCGTATATGGGGTCGCCGGCGCCAACGGAGTAATCCTTATCACCACCAAGAAAGGAAAACAGGGCAAACCCACCCTGATGTTCAATTACAACCAGGGTATCAATTCCTTTACCAAAACACCAAAGCTTACGAACGGAGTCCAGTATATGACCCTTCGCAATGAAGCCGAGGTGGCCTCGGGTTTTACACCGGACTATTCACCCGCTTACATCGACAGCACGGCAGCCGGCCACCAGCCTTATCTGTATCCAAATGTCGACTGGATGAAAGAGCTTTTCAACACCACATCGGAAAGCCGGAGGGCGAATTTCAGCGCCAGAGGCGGATCGGAAAGCGCCACTTATTATGTGTCTGTCGCCTATTATGATGAAAAAAGCATGATGAAGACCGACAAGGAGAGCTACAATTCCGATACCCGTTTCAGAAGGTATAACTTCACATCGAACGTAGACATGAATTGGACTAAGACCACGAAGTTCGAGCTGGGTATCCAGGGCTATATATCCAACACCAATTTCCCGGGCGTCCCTGCAGCGCCCATAGATCCGGGAAATGTGACCGCTGGACCCAATGCACCGCAGGCTATATATTCAGAGGTCATGCAGACCAATCCCGTTTTATATCCAAAGATGTATCCCGGCAATCTTTCTCCCGGGGTCAGCAACCAGGGAGCACAGCCCAATCCTTATGTCGACCTGACACAAACCGGGTATCAGAATACCTTCGGCAACCAGTTGTATACCAACGCACGGCTGACCCAGGACCTTAGCCCCCTCTTAAAAGGGCTGTCGGCCTATGCCATGTATTCTTTCGATATCTCCAATGGCCAGACAGTCGTACGGACACGCAGCAGAAGCCTTTATCTGATCGATAAGAGCACACCCTATAACGCGGACGGAACACCAAACCTGGACCTGATCTATTCCGGTTCGGACAACCTGGGTTTTGCCAACTACAACTCCCAGTCCCGTCAGAACTATGTCGAAGCGGCGATCAACTTCGATAGGAACTTCGGCTCGAAAAGTCATATCACGGCCCTGATCCTTGGTAATCAAAAATCCTTTACCAATGCCTTCCCGACCAGCCTGACCGCCTCTCTTCCTTTCAAGAGCCAGGGTCTTGCAGGCAGGGCTACCTATGGCTGGGATGATCGTTATTTTGCCGAATTCAACTTTGGATACAATGGCAGCGAGAATTTTGCGCCCGGCAATCGTTATGGCTTCTTCCCCTCTTTTGGAGCGGGCTGGGTCATCTCCAGAGAAAAATGGTTCGAACCTGCAAAAGACATCTTCCAGTTCCTGAAAGTGCGTTATTCGAATGGGGTTGTTGGTTCGGGCGGTGCCACAAATACCAACGGCCAGCGCCGGTTCGGATATCTGACGCTTGTATCCAACCAAAGCACCGGTTACACATACGGCGACGGAGTTTCTAACAACGCTCAAGGTGGCATTTCGATCACCGACTATGGTACAGATGTCAAATGGTCCCGCTCTCACAAACAGGATCTGGGTGTCGAGTTCAAGACCCTGGATTCGAAATTGTCAGTAACCCTCGACTACTTTGATGAACAACGTACCGGCGTCTTCTTGCAAAGAGCCAGCCTGGCAGACTATGCCGGGTTTATCAACAATCCCTGGGCCAACCTGGGTGTTATCAACAACAAAGGTTTTGACGGAACCATCGAAACGGAATCGATCCACGCAGGAGCAACCTCCTGGACATTCAGAGGCACCTTCTCTTACAACAGGGATAAGGTGATCCAGAATGACGATCCTGTACAACCCTTTCCATATATGGAACACAGAGGAGTGAATTACAACTCTCAGTTCGGTTATGTCGCGGAAGGTCTGTTCCAGAGCGAACAGGAGATTGCCACTCATGCCACTCAGGCGCCTCTTGGAAATGTAAGGGTAGGCGATATCAAGTATAAAGATCTCAATGGCGACGGAAAGATCGACGCTAATGACGAAAAGCGCATCGGTAATGGAGATGTCCCCAACTGGACGCTGGGAGCAGGTTTCAATGTGCAATGGAAACAATGGAATTTCGGTGCATTCTTCCAGGGCATTGTTGGCGCTCAGAAACAGCTGGGCGGAGATGGCATCTTCCCTTTCTCCAACAGCACGGGTGCGGAAAGAAGTAATCTGTTCTCCGTAGCGGAAGACAGGTGGACTCCCGACAATCCCAAAACACATCCATTTTATCCCCGCCTCGCCTATGGAGCGGCAGAGAACAGCAACAACACTGTTTCCAGCACCTGGTGGGAAGAAAATATCGATTTCATCCGCCTGAAGACGATAGACTTTGGTTATACACTTCCGCGCGGAACACTAAAGAGCATCGGGTTGAGGACCGGAAGATTTTATGTACAGGGAGTCAACCTGCTTTACTGGAGCAAGTTCAAACTGTGGGATCCTGAATTGAGCGCCAATGGTGGTACCTCGAACGGAACCAAATACCCCAATACCCGCAACGTAACCCTTGGTTTTCAGGCTAATTTCTAATTTCAAAAAGACCGATCATGCGTAAACTAACATATCTTTTTCTTGCAGGGGTTTTGCTGATGACAGCTTCCTGTAAAAAATACCTCAACACAGTACCGGACGATATTCTCACGGTAAATGATATTTATACTTCAAGGGCCAATGTGGATCAATATATGGCGAATATTTATTCCGCCCTTCCGAATGAATTGCAACAGCGCTTTGCCGGCAACCAGAATTCGGGAGTCTGGGAAGGGGCCTCGGACGAAGCCAAGTTCAACTGGGATTTTGTATATGCCAACCAGATGAACCTCAGTGTCTGGAGCAATACCGATGACAACGTAAAAAATTACTGGGATAGCTATTACCAGGCCATAAGGAACGCTACCGATTTCATGAACCGCATCGATGCCGCCACCGCGGCCGACCTGACGGCAGACCTGAAAAAAGAATACAAAGCAGAAGCCCGTGGCCTGAGATCGTTGTATTACTTTTTCCTGCTTCGCACCTATGGCCCGGTAGTATTGCTTGGTGACCAGCTGATCTCGGCCGACGCATCGACCGAATCCGTAAGACTTCCCCGCACGCCCTTTGACAACTGCGTGACCTTTGTCACGACACAGCTGGACTCTGCCTACCTGGATCTTCCCGTCAGCTCCGCCGCCACAACACAGGGCAGGCTGAATAAAGGGGTCGTAAAAGCTTACAAAGAGCAGATGCTGATGCTCGCGGCAAGTCCATTGTACAACGGAAACACCGATTATGCGAATTTCAAGAACGCTGATGGCACCCATCTGATCAATCAGACTTATGATCAGAACAAATGGAAGCTGGCTGCCGATGCAGCGAAAGCTTTTATGGATGAGTTTCCCGCATACAAATTGTATATCAGCCCCAACGCTCCTGCCGACTCGACACTGGCCGCCTACATCAATTGCAAGGACGTGATGCTCGACAACTGGAATAGCGAGTGGATCTTTGCCAGATCCAACTCCGGCAGCTATATGCGCTATGACAAGACACCAAAACACGTAGGGTCACCCTCGGATCAGTCCGGAGCAGCGGCCATGGGAGTCACGCAAACCATGGTTGACGCCTATTTTATGAAAAACGGCCTAAGCATCGATGACCCGAAATCAAAATATGTCAGCGCCGGTTTCTCCATGTATCAGTCGCCTTCGGATGCCTCTCCTAAACTAACCATCCAGGGAGCCCACAGCACCTTTAACCAATGGGTTAACAGGGAACCACGGTTTTATGTAGGGGTTACTTACGATAGCAGCTATTGGCTTTACCAGGACCCCGGCAATCCGGACATTATCACAGCTTTTCAGTACAATGGGAATTCAGGCAGGTCGCAGAGTACATCGGATGTTACCCCGACGGGTTACGCCGTCCGCAAGAATTGCGCATCCAGTGATGGGACCAGGGGAGCCTTGCTGCTGCGGCTCTCCAACATATATCTCGATTATGCTGAGGCTCTCAACGAATATGATCCCTCCAATCCGGATATCCTCATTTATCTCAACAAGATCAGAGCGCACGCAGGTGTACCTCAATATGGTGTGACATCAAGTTTGTATATTAATGATACCACCGGCCTTCCCGTACAAGGCGGGATCCCTGTTCCTGCGACCCAGGCTGACATGCGCACGGCCATCCGGAAAGAGCGCCGCGTAGAACTCGCCTTCGAAAACGTCCGCTATTTCGACACCCGTCGATGGAAGATCGCCCCCCAGACAGATGCCGGTCCATTCTATGGGATGAATATGTACGTCAACGGAAGCGATTTTTATAAAAAGACACTGGTCGAAACAAGGATCTTCCAGCAGAGGGATTATTTTTTCCCGATCCCGAACAGCGAAGTTCTCAAGGATAACCTGATGGTACAAAACCCCGGCTGGTAAACTCATTAACATCAAAAAACTCTTTATATGCGAAATCTATTTGTTTGCTTTCTGGTGGCGGCGCTGAGCCTGGCGCTTGGCTCCTGTAACAAACCCCAACTGATAAGTATAGCCCAGGAAGGAACCGTCTACGTACCCCAGGCCTTCGGTACCCGGAGTACTCTGACCGTTTATCTGATCGACTCCGTTCAGAATTATTATTTTGGTGCTGCCTATGGCGGTCTGGGAACGCCTTCCAAAGATATCAACGTAAGTTTTGCGCTTGACACAACCCTGATCACTACTTATAATGCTGCACACGGAACATCTTACCAGGTATTACCGGAAAAAAGTTATACGCTTGGCAATCTCGCCGCAGTGATAAAATCCGGCCAGACCGGTTCTTCGGCAATATCGCTGTCGATACTGGCCAAACAGCTGACCATGGGAACAAAATATATGCTTCCCGTGAAGATGACCAGTATTTCTTCAGGGAAATTCGATTCAGCCCTGCAGATCGCGTATTTCATGGTTGATTCCATCTATATCCGGAAAAAAGACATTACCGCACAGGGAAAGCTGGCGGTGAGCGATGAGAATACCTATGGAGCATCTTCAGCCGAAGGCTCTCCACACCTGGTAGACAATGATATTACGACCAAGTATCTATCGCAAAACTATAATCCGAATTTCTGGTTCCAGCTTCAGTTCCCCACAGCACAGGTAGTCAACGAATATACCTTTACCTCCGGAAATGACTCGCCCGAACGCGACCCAAAAGATTGGAATCTTCAAGGCTCCAATGACGGAACAACGTGGACCACACTGGATACAAGGACCGGTGAGACCTTCGCCACCCGGGAGCTGACCGTAACCTACACTTTTAACAACAATACTCCCTATACCTACTACCGCGTGAATGTGACAGCGAATAATGGGGATGCCTTATTCCAGATGAGCGAATGGAGAGTGATACAGTATTATTAGGAATGAGCCTGGGCTAATGACAGGAGGTCTGAGACCGATGATCTGATCCGGCCTGTGTTTCCTTTAAAGCCGTTGTGAGGGTGATGAAATATTCTCCCACAACGGCATTTTTTTGCGACTTTTGAATCAATATTGAATTATAAATCATGAGACTAAAATATTTTCTGAGTTTAGCATTTTTATTCGTTTTTCGAATTGCAGAGGCACAGACGAATGGCGGCGCTGTGGCTGGATCAGGCGCAAAATCTCCGGCAGCTACGGCGGCTGTCGACCTGCACGAGCTGCAGCAAAAATTTGTAGATCTCCGGTTCGGGATGTTTATCCACTTTAATATCCCAACATTCATGAACCAGGACTGGGCCGATCCGGAGGCATCGCCGGCTCTTTTTAATCCCGGTAAACTGGACTGCAGTCAGTGGGCCCGCGCGGCAAAGTCGGCTCATATGTCCTATGGCTGTCTGACGACCAAACACCATAGCGGATTTTGTATCTGGGATACAAAGACGACGGACTACAATGTGATGCACAGCCCATTGAAACGGGACGTGGTTCGGGAATACGTGGATGCATTTCGCGCACAGGGGCTGAAGACCTGTCTTTATTATTCTATACTCGACACCCATCACAAGCTGCGGCCGGGGTTTATTACCAAACAGCATATCGAAATGATAAAGGCGCAGCTGACGGAGCTGCTGACAAATTACGGGGAGATAACGGCGCTGATCATCGACGGCTGGGATGCGCCCTGGTCACGCATCTCTTATGACGATGTTCCCTTTGAAGATATTTACCGGCTGATCAAGTCGCTGCAGCCAAATTGTGTGGTGATGGACCTCAATTCCGCCAAATATCCTCCGGAGGCCCTGTTCTACACGGATATCAAGTCTTATGAACAGGGGGCCGGCCAGAAGATATCCACAGCTACCAACAAGCTGCCGGCTTTATCCTGCCTGCCGCTGAATTCAGCCTGGTTCTGGAAAACGGATTTTCCGACGACGCCGGTAAAGGACCCAAAGATGCTGGTGAATGAAGACATCGTCCCCTATAACAAGATCTATGACAATTTCATTTTGAATGTGGCGCCAAACCGCGACGGACTGATAGACGACAATGCGCTGGCGGCATTAGCTGAGATAGGACGCAGCTGGAAAAATGACGGCCGGGTAGCAGTGCTGCCGCCGACGGAAGCTCCCATTATCGCATCGAATATAGCGAAACGCAAGCCGGCCAACGCCAGCTGGAGTGATGATATGAATATTATGGATTTTGGCAATGACGATAATTTTCACTCCTCCTGGCAGTCGAACCCCACCGTGAAACAACCATGGTATGAGGTGACATTCCCGCGCGACCAGTCGTTCAATGCGGTAGTGATCACAGAGGAGGCTGCGAATGTAAGCCGGTATCGGCTGGAATACTGGAGTGCGGGGCGATGGAAAACATTGTTTAGTGGCGAGAAAAAGGGAAGGGTCAAGATCCATCGTTTTGATCGGGTATGGGGAGATCGGGTCAGGATAGTGATGGAAGGGTTTGAGACGCCGCCGGCGATTGCGGAGTTTGGGGTATATGATGAAAGAAGATAATTGACAATCAAATAAATAGGGAAATCCCAAATTGTTCTGGTGAATAAAAGAAAAATCCGTAGATTTGCAGCCCACTATTGCCCAATAGTATAATGGTAGTACGGCAGATTCTGGATCTGTATGTCGAGGTTCGAGCCCTTGTTGGGCAACAGAAGACCCCTGGTAACCGCCAGGGGTTTTGCTTTTAAGGGCGGCGGCAGATAAGCAGGTGACGACTGCCAGCCTAATAATCAAACTTCAGCTGAAACCGGATACCATAACGCGGCGCCATTGGGTGCTGCAAATAGGAGAAACGTTCTATAGCATCGACACGCAGAAATTTGAAGATATTACCGATAGCAAAACCTGCTTCGATATACGGCTGGTTGCCCAATGCAAAGGTGCTGGCCTGCCCGTCCAAAAGGGGAAATTTTATCAGTGCCGGGTCTTTTGCCGGATTATTTTCATCCCTCAATCCTCCGTATAAGACCTTCGCGGTAAGGATCTCCCGCCATTTCAACCTCTTCAGGTAAGGGATCTTATTGAAGATAAAACCATTGAAATGGTGCTCTATATCCACTCCTGCATAATGATCGCTGACAAATTCAAGAAAATTCATCAGGTTGTAAGAGTTAGGCTGATAGATATACGTTTGATTGGCAGGGATTATGCTCAACAGGGGAAAAGGCAGCTTTCCACTGATCCAGGATCCGGAAAGTGTAACATCCGTATAGCCAAAAGCGGACAGATAGAAACGTTTGAAGACGTTGAAGTTGACATTCTGGTAAGTATAGTTACCGCCGAACAAGCCTTTAACCCCTGCCGTGTATTGAACCGCAAAGATGGGGTACTGGTTGGGAAACGGCACCCGGTATACCCTGCCCTGGTAGAATTTTTCATGCGGAGCCCAGCGGAATCCGGCCGTCAGCTGTGAGGTAATGATACTTGACACCGTATCGACGGTAAAGTTCTTGGCCTGGATATAATGGATATTCCCGGCTGGTTGCTGGTCCCAGTATTTGAAACCGAAATTATAGGAGAAATGGTTAGGTAACTCCTGGACATAGTCCATCCGAAAGATGTCATTATAAAGCCATTTGTCGTTTTTCCCCCGGGTTAGCGACAAAAGGAAACTATTATCCTGTACAAACTGAAGTTCCTGGCCCGGGATCTTTACATCGTGCAGAAAACTGGCTTTTATATAGTGGAGAGGGTACCCGTAATCGGATAACTTATTAAAAGAATAAGCGACACCAGCTTCATATTTCCACCGACGATCGTTAAACCCATAGGCCCCATAACCATCCAGCCAGATCCTTTTGCTAAAGGCAGGCGTACTTCTCCCGCCGAACCTTAGACGCAATCCCTCTACCGGATTGAAGCTGTAGAACGTATTGGCAGGCCCGATCTCGAACATTCCCGCACTCTTGTATCCTGCCACAAAGACGTTGATCAGGTCCTTGGTCCGTATAAAGGACCGCAGATGCCGAAGACTGTCGATGTTGGCATATACCCGGGTCTCGCCAGCGGTCAATGGTTCGTGCCGGTGCTGTTCCCAGAAGGAATCCGGCCTTGATAGAGCCGTGTCCGTGGAAGAGCTTGCCGCAGCGGAGCTGGTTCCAGCAGTCGAACCCGCTCCAGTGGACAAAGGCGCCCCAGCCTGGCTGGCCTGCCCGGTCACCAGATGGCTATAGGAAACAAATTTACGTCCATGTATCCCTCTGCCTTTTGCCGAAAAAGAAAAATCAGCCGACGCATCCGAGATCACTCTGTAATAATGCC
The DNA here is from genome assembly GCA_035492595.1 of Puia sp. Taxonomy (GTDB): domain Bacteria; phylum Bacteroidota; class Bacteroidia; order Chitinophagales; family Chitinophagaceae; genus Puia. Next base: position 86,339 of record DATJJA010000008.1, on the reverse strand, counting down.
CGCTGGGCGTCTTCTCAAATTCCTGTCGGATATGCAGGTTCTTTATAAAGTTGATATTACTCTTTTTACTGATCGTCATCGACACCTTTTCCACGGCATAGTTGCCATCCAGCGTTACGTATAACATTCCCCTGAACAGAAGGTCGTCCGGATTGCGCGGAATAAAATTCAGCCTCACCAGTTTTTCTCCATTATTGACAACCGTATCTCCAAGATAAAATTCATAAAAAGTAGGTGAGACTCCCGCAATTGGGCTGAGGAATTGATTGGTAAAAAGCATGATATTATTATCATAGATATCAATATCCGACAAAAGAGTATTCATATATGTGCTGACACCCTTCGTATCGATGAGGTCCCCATAGTCCACTTTTTTTTCCGCGATGACGGTCTGCCTGGAGCTGGCCGGCTTTTTTTGCAGGTAATTCTCCGACAGTTTTTCCTCCATATAGACGGGATATAACAAGGCGGTATCTCCGGCCAGCGTATCGGGGTGGTCGAACAGGAACTTATAGGGTCTGAACATCCGCTTGTCCAGCTTTTTCCGATCCAGGTCTCGAAGGCTTAACTCCACTTTATCATATTCTTCAAAGCTCGCATAGTCGAAGGCCTCCGGGCGATTGGATTCCTTATTGGCAATTACCTTTTTAATGAGCTCCACCGCCGGGTTGTTCTTATTGCGATATTTACCCTCTCTCTTATTGGTGACGACGACTTCGTCCAGCTTTTTGGCCTCAGGGGTTAGGGCTATGACTAAACCATTGCTGTCACTGGAATAAGAGGAGATCGTCCTTGGGGTATAACCGATCATGGAAATGACTAAAGGGGGTTTCCCCGTCCCCGGTATTACAAATCTTCCCAGGGAATCTGTCCGGGAACCTTTTTTATCCACCTTATTATAGATGCTGGCATTTCTCAGCGGTTCGCGGGAAACTGCGTCGACAACGGTGCCGGACAAGCTAAACGACTGTCCAGCCGTTTTTATAGAACAAAAGAGGATCAACAGGAAAGGCAGGATTTTCATCGGAGGTAAAAATCAGCAGTATTTCCTGTTTGTAAAAGCAGAATGAAAGAAATAACGAATTATTGACACATAAAAAACTACCACTTAGTTGTATTGACCCAAATTGGCGGCGGAAGTACCTTTGTGGAACCAACAGAGAATAGGGTACGAACCTTGTAATAGACCATGGACGGTTTACAGTTGAAGAACAGTAAGGCCGGGCAAAGCGGGAAGCTAAGCCCGGCTTTTTGTTTTGGTGGCGGCTCCGCCGGAGGTCTGAAAAAGCCGCGTCGCCAGCCGGAGAACCGGCGGCGACGTGCGACTTACTTGAGCGTGGTATAACAGGAAAGGTAAAGCGTTGTCAATTCTTTCTAAAGATCATTTTTGTGCTTTGGGCAGGCAGGCCGTCGATAAGGAGTGAACAGATATAGGTTCCGGCCGCGGTAAACCCGTGACTGAACGGTATCTGGTTAAGCCCTTTTTTCAGTGGCACCTGCATGCGGTTGACGACCCGGCCATCGAGGGTGATAACCTGGAGCCAGGTGCGCTCCGCAAAAATATCAGTACCCGAGGTGATCGTGATCAGGGTCGATTCGTCGAAAGGGTTGGGGCGGTTAGGCATCAGTCTGATGCCATAATAGCTGGCGTCCGGGGACACCGACTGCGACGTGTCGTTCGGCAGGTTGAGTATGACCTGCTGGGTCGACAAAGTATATTCGGTAGCGAACTGACTTTCGGTGTTGTTGGCATCGACAGCAGCGGCGCTGATGTAAAAAAGCGTGTTCGTCGGATAGGGTACGACAACAGTGTCGACCGTTTTGCCGGTAATGGTGTATACGGAATCCCAATCGTTGGAATTGGAACGAATGGCAACGCGGTATGCGGGATTGACGACGCCCGTAGGTGGACTAAACTTTACACGGACCCTGTTGGCTGTAATAAGGCTGGGCTTAAAGGCAACGGTATCCGGACCCAGTGCCACCATCGCCAGGGAATTTCCATTGATCAGCGTATTGCGCGCAAGATAGTTTACATTGATATACAGGGAGTCGACCGTGCCGTCGCCATTCTTATCGCGGCCCAGGCTGTCGCGGATATTATGCTGACGGTCCGAATAGCCTGAACTATTACTTGCATTTCCATCTTCATTAGCCTGTGTAAAACGTACGGCGGTGTAGCCGATCTTACTAAAGGCCTGGTGGTCTCCGCCCCTTCCTGTCCGGTCTTCATCCTGCATGATATTGATATCCATAGGCACGCTGACCTGGCTGATAAGCTGCTCTTTATATTCCAGCTTGACATAACGGGCCCATTGCTTATAGGCAGAGTTGATGCTGCCAAGCGAAAAGATCCGCAGGTCGGTGCTATCGATATTGCCATAAAAAGGACAGCTGGGGGCCGAAGAGGTATGACCACAGAATACGCCTCCGGAGACGTCATTGTTGTTGACAGCTTTGATACGAACATTTGCGCTATCGAGAAAATTTGCCAGCGCTGTCGAGCCGATAAGTCCCTGTTCTTCGCCGGTAAGCACCACAAAAACAATGGTACTACGAAAAGTGTATTTGCTGAGAACGCGGGCCAGCTCCATGACCAACGCGCTGCCGGTGGCATTGTCGCCGATCCCCGGGGCGCTGCCAGTGACATCACAGTTGTCGTCGTTGCGACTGTCCATATGCCCTTCGACAATGATCAGAGAGGGGTTGGTGACCTGGCTGCCGGGTAATACGGCTACCACATCAGAATGCAGCCCTATGGAAGAAGTAGACGAGCAGCCAGCGGAAGACGGTTTGTATTGGAACCACAGATAAGCAGGTTTCAACCGGCCTTCGTTAGCTGCGCTGTATTGGAGAAACTTACTAAAGACCCAGCGACGGGCGGCGCCGATACCTTTTGTGTTGGAGATGGTATCTGAAAAGGTGTTTCTGTTCTTAAAATTCGCAAGAGTGATAAGGTCCGCTTTCAGGGAATCGGCCGAGATGTTATTCATCAGACCCGCCGAGATGACATCCGGGTCAGTAATGATCGTTGAAGCCCGGTAGAGAACAGGGTTGTAATTCCCCGCCAGGATCCCGGTTACTTCCGAAGAAGAAACCGATTCATTGGTTTGCGCATAGGTGCTTTCCCCCCACGTAATCGTGAGAAGAATGGCAGGAAATAGGATTTTCATACCGGCTTGGATTTGAATCGCCCCGCGCGCAGCGCGGACATTACTGATTAAAAACCTTTTTCACAAACACTTGATCTGCAAGCACGATCTGTACAAAGTAGACAGAAGGAGGCAGCGATGAAAGGTCATTTACCAGGAGTGAATTGGTTCCTTTCACACCCTGGTATTGGGCCTGTTTCAGCAGCATACCTTTGCTGTCAAGCAAGCGGATAACAATGCGTTCTGCGCGGGCAAGATTTAACCGGACTGTCACCTGCGAACTGAAAGGGTTAGGTGAAACATCCAGCACAGCGCTGCTTGCAGAAGCGGCAATCGTTACCACATTGCTGTAGGCAATATTTCCACTGCCATCTGTCCATTCCAAACGGTAATAAGTAGGGGTATTAGGGGAGGGACTATTGTCCGTATATACATGGTTGACTGTAGTACCATTGCCGGTTCCGGCAACAGTGCCTATAGACATAAAGTTTGTACCGTCGACGGAACGCTGGACAGTGAAATGTACATACGGCGTCTCGTCATAAGAGGTCCAGTTGAGTACATTGCCATAGTCCGAGCTTCTGCCGGTAAAGCTGCCCAGCGTTGTAGCCAGCACGGTAGACATATTGATGGTATAGGTTGCCGGAGTGGGGTCCTGTTTGCCTGCGGCATCGACATAAGCATAGGTAAAGGAAGTCACGACTATGCTGTTGACAGTTGTGAATTGCATCTGCAGCAGGCTCGGGTTGTAATTGGTGATCTTATAGTTATTGGTCACCGGGATATTATTATAAAGAAGCTGTTCGTTAGCCGGAACCGATGTAATGACAACAGTCTTGTTACTGCCCAGGGCCCCGTCTTCGGGGTCCGACCCATAAAGAGGGCCAGGACTGGCAATGGTGCCAGCACCATTGAGGTTGATCACGGCACCAGACGCCGGCATGGCGATGGTATAGTTCTGATCAGCGGAATTGGGCACTTGTTCGATACCAAAGTCCTGTCCTGTAATGGCATAATTATGCGAATTGAAGACCCGGATCAGCGGAGAAGTGTTGATCCATCCGGTGCTGACAGCCGCAGCAGGAACCTGGCTGCCATTGGCAACCTGCGTCGTCGTTATATAGATCAGCATCCCGGCTGCATTGACGGGACAGTTGAGCAACGTATAAGTGCCATTGGAGTTGACGGGCGCAGAGTATAGCACATTCATGGTGATAGGGTCGACCAGGTTGGCATAGATGGTCCCGCCGGCATTGACGCCGGCTTCGCCGGCAGTAAAAATATTGGTAGTATCCCCATTCGCACTGCCATTGGCGTCGTCCCATACAGTACCCGACACCGTGATACAGGAGAGAGTGACGGTCTGGGTCGAATCCAATACAACACCCCAGGCCCAGGTATTGAGCAGACGCGCGTTGCCAAAGTCATTACACTGCGATCCGTCCGTGGCATTGCCGCCAACTGCCGGTGCGGGGGTGACATTGGTGGGATTGCCATTGCCACTCCAGGCACGGCCTACCAATGGCAGATTATTGGGATTATTAAAGGACCATACGGGCTTGACCCCCACCACAGAATTATCATAACCTGTGCCGGTCGTGTTGTTGTTGTTATCCGAACAATCGGTTCCCCGGTTGTAGAGTTTCGTATCGTCCCAATACAGTCTGGTATTATTGGAACTATCCTTGGCAGGAAGAACAGGGGAAACGCCATCGACCTCGAAACCATTGATATTCAGCTCCACATCATAAAAGGGAATATTGATACGCCCCTTACGGAAAGAGAAGATGATGGGGAAGGTCGTATTGGCAGGCACAATATTGCCAAGGCCGTCTCTACCGTTCCAGACAAAAGTGATGACGCCTTTTTTCTGCGCGGGCAACTCTACAAAAAGGTCAGCCGTATGGTTCTGAAAACCAGGATTACCATCCAGGTCAAACAACATATAATAGTCGCCATCCTGCGGAGCTTCGAAACGGACATTATAAGGCCCGGGCGGACAACCCGCGATGACAGGGGCCAGGAGTACGGGCCTGGCCGGAATGACGCAGGCAGGATAGACCGTCGGATCGGGCGGGTTAAGAAAGGTAGGATATCCCCCTTGCAAATAAGGGGCAACAAGCTTGGGCAGCACGATGGACCGGCGGTTCTGGACCCAGTTGCCGCTGTCGGCCACTCCAAAATTATTGAAGGCTACGATATAGGAAAGCGGCTGAAATCCAACGCTGGGGAAACTAACCTTGATAGTCACCGAATCCGGCGTATATCCATAGAACTGCGCAAAAGTCGAGACCGCAGGATCCTGAAGATCATTGGTGGTATTATAGACAGAGAAGGCCCATTCGTTGCAGTGGACGCGGCCGGCAATCTTTGTACTACCATTGGCTATGACGGTAAGATCAAACCATTTAGCCAACATCGATTCTCCGGCATCGGTAGCGCCCCTGTCATTGCTCTGATAAAAGGAAACATAATAGTCACCATTCTTCTTGGCGATCAGACTGGGGTCAAAGATCAGAGGTTGATAACCACTTGTAAGAGGACCGGCCAACCATGGTTGGGCAGCCTGGCTGGCAGAGGTAATAAACCCCGCGCCGGTGGTCGGCAGGAGAATGGGAGTTCCAACCTGTACACCGGTCGGATCAAAGATCTTCATATACACATTCGTATAGGGAACACCGGAACTGCTGGGCGACAATGCCTCCCAGTTGAATCCGTAATAGATCTTTTCGGTAGTATAATCCTTGATGCGAATATATAGGCGCTGATCAACAGGGGCTCCCAGATAGCTCCCCACATTACCAAGCGGAAAACCAGACGTAGTAGAAACGATGAGACCCGTAGCGTTGTTTCCATTGGAGGGACTCACCTGTTTGGAACCTTCTGCCTCGACATGCGACGGGCCAAGCAGGCAGCAGAGGTTGACAAGGATAAGCAGGGGGGCTATATTCCTCGTACCTAAAGCACGCCTGAACAGCCCGGGAAGAACCCTGAATGTGTAAACAGGTTTCATAAGTATGGATTAAGGTGGCCGATTTGCCAGCGGGGTTAACCCGTCGGTTTAATCTTTCACGGGTGCAAGCTAAGAAATCTTAGTTGTTCATACAATCCTTATAAAAATCAAGAGGGTTATTACAAAGGACAATTAAGAGATATGCAGAAGGATTGCCTCGTCTTTTTAATCAATTACATATTATTGTAAACAAATATGCCCGTAAAGCTCTAGGTCTTTAAGTTTTCCACATTAAAGGAAATATTTATTTGATCTTAAGGGTTAGGGATGAGCCGTCTGATACAGATAGCCAGACTTGCATGCCAGTCAGGTATATGAATGCCATAGGTCTTTTTGATCAGGCTTTTGTCAAGGAGAGAGTAATGCGGCCGGCGGGCAGGAGTGGGATAGTTGACGCTGGCGATGGGGCCTACAATGCAGCTGCTGCCAATGAGCTTGTGGATGGCGAGAGCGAAGTCGTACCAGCTGATCTCGCCCTCATTACTATAATTATATATGCCCGGGACGAAATGAGAGGAATTGATAATATGAAGGATCGCGGCAGCCAGATCAGCGGCGTAAGTGGGGGAGCCGATCTGGTCGTTGACGACATTGATCGCGGACCTTTCGGTCATAAGCCGGATCATGGTTTTGACGAAATTGTTGCCAAATTCGGAATAGACCCAGGAGGTACGAATGATCACAGTGCCATCGGGATGGATCCGGAGGGCTTGTTTTTCTCCTTCCAGCTTGGAGGCGCCATATATATTGACAGGGTCAGTTCTATCGTCTTCCTTCAGCGGAGTGGCAGAATTGCCATCAAAAACATAGTCGGTAGAGATATGAACAAGCCGGGCGCCGGTATTTCGGCAGGCGCTGGCCAGGTAACCCGCAGCGTCGCCGTTGATCCCAAAGGCGGCTTCTTTCTCTGACTCGGCTTTATCGACTGCAGTGTAGGCCGCGCAATTGATACACCAGTCGGGCCGGTATTCGTTGAAAAAAGCTGTTACGCGGGCCGGGTCATTGACGGGCAGCTCGCTGCGGTCTGCAAAGGTAAAGTCAAATGAAGGGAAGGCCCCGGCCAGAACTTGTAATTCCTGGCCCAGCTGGCCGCCGGCTCCGGTGACGATGATCTTTTGCATAGGCAAATTTAATGGTTGACTTAGCCTTTGAATTGAAAATTGTTACGGCACTCGGCGAAGTTGGGTAGCTCCAGGTCTTTTCCGGAGACGATGGCTTTTTCGGATGGCACTAGCCAGTCGATATTCAAAGACGGATCATCATAACGGATGCCGCCTTCGCCTTCCTTATGGTAAAAGGCATCGCATTTATATGATACCTCCGCCGTTTCGCTCAATACCGAAAACCCATGTGCAAACCCGGCAGGGATCAGGAATTGTTTCTTATTTTCCGCCGAGAGCTCGATAGCCATGTATTTGCCAAAGGTGGGTGAGCCTTTACGAAGGTCGACGGCTATATCCAGGATCCGGCCTGCCAACACGCGGATGAGCTTGGTCTGCGCATAAGGATCGAGCTGGTAGTGGAGTCCGCGAATGACACCATAGTTGGAAAAGGATTGATTGTCCTGGACAAAGCGGGTTGTAACTCCCTGTTTCTCCCAGGTCTGTTCATTATAGGATTCAAAAAAATACCCCCTGTCGTCTTTAAAGACAGCAGGCTCAAAGATAATGACCCCGGGAAATTCGGTAGTGATAAAAGGCATGTGCAAACTATCTTTTGTTATACTGTTCGGTATAGTATTTCTGGTAGTCACCGGAGGTGACCGCCTTTACCCAGTCCTGGTGAGCAAGATACCAGTCTACTGTTTTTTCCAATCCTTCTTCGAACTGAAGGGATGGTTTCCAGCCCAGCTCTTTATTGAGTTTTGTTGCGTCAATGGCATAGCGAAGGTCATGTCCGGGCCGGTCCTTGACATAGGTGATCAGTTTAGCCGATTCGCCGGCGGGACGGTTCAGCTTTTTGTCCATAACGGCACACAGCACCTGAACGATATCGATGTTCTTCCATTCATTGAAGCCCCCGATATTGTACTTTTCTCCCACCTTACCTCTATGGAAGATGGTGTCTATGGCCCGGGCGTGATCTTCGACAAATAACCAGTCGCGGACATTCTCCCCTTTGCCGTAGACCGGCAGCGGTTTGTTATGGAGAATATTGTTGATCATGAGGGGGATCAGCTTTTCAGGAAAATGATGGGAACCATAGTTGTTGGAACAGTTGGATAAAATGACGGGCATGTCATACGTATGGTACCAGGCCATCACAAAATGGTCGGAGGAAGCCTTGGATGCAGAGTAGGGGGAACGGGGATCGTAAGGCGTTTCTTCGGTAAAGAATCCTTCGGCGCCCAGAGAGCCGTATACTTCATCGGTAGATACGTGGTAGAACAGCTTGCCTTTAAGGTCGTCCTTCCAGAACGAACGGCTGATGTGAAGCAGATTGGCGGTGCCCATTACATTGGTACGGACAAAAGCCAGGGGATCCATAATGGAGCGGTCTACATGGCTTTCAGCCGCAAGATGGATGACGGCGTCGAACTTATATTGTTCGAAGAGGGCCTTGATCCGCGCTTCATCGATGATATCGCCTTTTTCGAAAGTATAGTTAGGGGCATCCTGAATGTCTTCCAGATTAGCCAGGTTGCCGGCGTAGGTCAGTGCATCGAGGTTGACAATATGATACTCAGGATATTGTTTAACGAATAATCGTACAACATGTGATCCGATAAAACCGGCGCCGCCGGTGATCATAATAGTTTTCTTATACTTTGCCACTATAAACTCCAGTATTTTCTGTTAGAGATTTTATTTTTGTACGTTCCTTTCAGGTCAGCGACCAGGGCGCCTTCCCGGGTAATGGATGTAAAGTATGCGTCGTCGAGGTCTTTGTATTGAATGTGGGGTACAGTGACAATGACCGCATCATAATCCCCGGAAGCTTCCCGCGCAAGATGCAGGCCATATTCTTCGTGTACTTCCTCTTCCATAGCATAGGGGTCTTCGACGTCCACATGGATATTGAAAGCAAGTAATTCCTTTACAGTGTCGACAATACGGGAATTCCGGATATCGCTGACATTTTCTTTGAACGTCACTCCCTTTACAAGGACTTTCGGTTGATTAGAGATGCGCAGTACGTGAGTGATGATCTTTCGGGCAACATAGCGGGCCATATCATCATTGATGTACCTTGACGAAGCAATAACCTTGGATTCATAGCCCAGCGCAGCCGCCTTATAGGTAAGGTAATAGGGATCGATGCCAATGCAGTGACCACCGACAAGGCCGGGCTGGAATTTCAAAAAATTCCATTTGGTGCCGGCAGCTTCAATGACATCATAAGTATTAATGCCCATCCGGTCGAATATAATGGACAATTCGTTCATCAGGGCGATGTTGAGATCGCGCTGGGTGTTCTCGATTATTTTACTGGCTTCGGCGACTTTTATAGAAGGGGCAGGATGGACGCCTGCATCTACCACCAGGGAATAGGTTCTGGCTATTTCATTCAAGGATAGGTTGGTATTGCCGGACACGACCTTTACGACTGTACGGAGGGTATGCTTCTTATCGCCCGGGTTGATACGTTCGGGTGAGTACCCTAGACTGAAGTCGCCATTGAGTAGCTTTAGGTCTGATGTCTTCTCCAGGACAGGAAGGCAGTCTTCCTCTGTACATCCCGGATAGGTGGTAGATTCATATACAACGTAATCGCCCTTTTTCAGAACCTTTCCCACCGTACCAGAGGCGCCGATAAGGGGCTTGAGGTCGGGAACATTGTATTTGTCCACGGGGGTAGGCACGGCTATGATGAAGAATCGGGCTTCCCGGAGCACTTCTATGTCGTTGGTAAAGACTATGTCGCGGTCTTTGAAATCCCCTGCGTCTACTTCTTTACTGGGGTCGATACTGGCCCGCATCATTTCGATGCGGCGGGCATTGATGTCGAATCCGATGACCGAAATTTTACGGGCAAATTCCAATGCGATGGGCAATCCTACATATCCGAGCCCGATGACGGCTAGTTTGGCTCTTTTTGCAATCAGGTCTTCGTAAATCTTCGCTTCGTTCATCGTTGAGGTTTAGGTTCTACTGACAAATTCTTTGGGTTGTTTGGCCCATTCTTCGGGTGGCAGCGATTTAAAATATTCGTAAGTGGTCTTCAATCCGTCCTTGCGTTCGACACGGGGTTCCCAGCCAAGTACTTCCCTGGCTTTTGTGATATCAGGCTGACGCTGTTTCGGGTCGTCGACTGGCAGAGGTTTGTAGACGATCTTTTGTTTTGTACCGGTGAGGGCAATGACCTCTTCAGCAAATTGTTTCAGCGTGATCTCGGAAGGATTGCCGATGTTGACAGGCATATAGTAGTCACTCAGCAACAGGCGGTAGATACCTTCTACGAGGTCGTCGACATAACAGAAGCTGCGGGTCTGGCTGCCGTCGCCAAAGACGGTAAGGTCTTCTCCCCGCAGGGCCTGGCCGATAAAGGCAGGCAGGGCTCGTCCGTCATTTAGACGCATCCGGGGGCCATACGTATTGAAGATCCGGACGATACGTGTTTCGAGACCATGGAAGTTATGATAGGCCATGGTCATGGCTTCCTGAAACCGTTTCGCTTCATCGTAAACACCACGGGGTCCGATGGGGTTGACATTACCCCAATATTCTTCCGTCTGCGGATGAACCTGCGGGTCGCCATAGATCTCCGAGGTGGAGGCAATGAGCATCCTCGCCTTTTTGGATTTGGCAAGACCCAGACAGTTGTGGGTGCCCAGGGAGCCGACCTTGAGTGTCTGGATAGGTATTTTAAGATAGTCGATGGGACTGGCCGGAGAAGCGAAATGGAGGATATATTTCAGATCGCCCGGAACGTGGATGAACTTGCTCACATCGTGATGATAGAATTCAAACTGTTCCAGCTTGAACAAGTGGTCAATATTCCTAAGATCACCGGTGATCAGATTGTCCATCCCAATGACATGATAGCCCTCTTTGATGAAGCGGTCGCAAAGGTGGGATCCAAGAAATCCAGCTGCACCAGTGATCAGTACTCTTTCTTTACTCATGCTCATAGCGTAAGTTATATAGATTATTTTTTATCCGAAGGGTTAGCAGGAGCTCTGCCAATGCTTTCATAGTAAAATCCCAGCTCCCGGATGGCTGCAATGTCAAAGAGGTTACGGCCATCGAATATGACTTTATTTTTCAGGGTAGTGACGATCTTCAGGAAGTTGGGAGTCCGGAACTCGTTCCACTCTGTGGCGATGATGAGTGCGTCTGCACCTGCCAGGGCGTCGTATTGGTTTTCCGCATAAGTGATCTTATCGCCGATGAGATTTTTGACATTGTTCATGGCTTCCGGGTCGAATGCGCTGACAGTGGCGCCTGCTGCGGTCAGGGCGTCGATCATATACAGGGCCGGAGCTTCCCGGATGTCATCTGTATTGGGTTTGAAGGCCAATCCCCAGAGAGCAAAGTGCTTCCCTTTCAGATTGCCTTTAAAGTAACTGTCTATCTTGGGCATCAGGTGAAGCTTCTGCTTTTCATTGACGTCCATGACAGCATTGAGTATCCTGAAGTCATAGCTTACTTCCTGAGAAGATTTGACCAGCGCCTGAACGTCTTTAGGGAAGCAGCTTCCGCCATAGCCGATACCAGGAAAGAGGAATCGCTTGCCAATACGTTCGTCGCTGCCAATGCCTCTTCTTACCATGTCCACGTCAGCGCCGAGTTTTTCACAAAGCAGGGCTACTTCATTCATGAAGGTGATCTTGGTAGCAAGGAAAGAGTTGGCGGCATATTTGGTCAGTTCGGCAGAGCGTTCGTCCATATATATGATGGGATTGCCCTGGCGGACAAAGGGGGAATACAGCTCTCCCATTACTTTGCGGGCACGATCCGATGAAGTGCCGATAACGACGCGGTCGGGTTTCATGAAGTCATCCACAGCAACACCTTCCCGGAGGAATTCGGGGTTTGAGACGACATCGAATTCTCCTTTATAATTTTTGGAGATGGCTGCATGTACTTTTTCGGCTGTACCGACAGGTACGGTGCTTTTATCTATAATGACCTTATAATCTTTCAGCAGCTTGCCCAGCTGGTCGGAGACGCCGAGGATGTATTTGAGATCGGCGGAGCCATCCTCCCCGGGAGGCGTAGGAAGGGCCAAAAAAATGATCTGGGCATCCTTGATACCGTCGGCAAGATTGGTAGTGAATTTCAGTCTGTCCTCCTTCAGGTTGCGCAAAAAAAGCTTTTCCAGGCCGGGTTCATAGATAGTAATCTGGCCGTTAGAAAGTTTTTGCACCTTGGTGGTGTCGATGTCAACGCAAATGACGTCATTACCTGTTTCTGCAAAACAGGTTCCCGTAACAAGTCCTACATAGCCCGTGCCGATCACAGCAATTTTCATAAAAGATCCTTTTTAAGAGTTTGAAATCAATTTTTAGTTAATAAATTCCAAGACAGCTGTCGTTATAGTTTCAAGCTGCTCATGATCAAGTTCTGTGTGCATCGGAAGTGAAATGACCCTTTCCGTTAGCCAGTCTGTTGTTTCAAGGTGAAAATTTCCACCACCAGATGCTGCAAACATTTGTTGACGGTGAGCGGGTACGGGGTAGTAGATCATCGATGGTATATTCTTCCCGGCCAGAAACTCGTTGAGGCCGTTGCGGTCAACACCTTCCAGGGTAAGCGTGTACTGATGAAATACATGGTGGCTATAGGATGCCCGATAGGGCGTTGAGATTTTAGGATGAGCTTTAAAGGCATTATCGTAATAGTCGGCGGCGGTACGTCTGGCGGAGATATATTCGTCCAGCTTTTTCAGTTTCACATTCAACACGGCTGCCTGAATGGAATCCAGGCGACTGTTGCAGCCTACCAGGTCGTGATAATAACGTCGGCTCTGCCCATGGTTCGCAATCATTTTCAACCGGCTAGCTAACGTTTCGTCATCTGTAAATATTGCCCCCCCGTCTCCATAACAGCCCAAATTTTTTGAAGGGAAGAAGGATGTTGTGCCAATGATACCCATGGCGCCCGTCTTTTTTGTGGTGCCGTCCGCAAAGGTATAGCTGCTTCCGATCGCCTGGGCATTGTCTTCTATGATATAAAGGTTGTGCTTTTGCGCTATCCGGAGGATCTCTTCCATCGGAGCGGCCTGACCGTAGAGGTGGACGGGGACGATGGCTTTGGTCCGGGGGGTAATGGCCCGTTCGATGGCGGCAGGGTCGATGCAAAAGGTTTTGGGATCGACTTCGACAAAGACAGGTGTCAGCCGGAGCAGGGCGACGACCTCGGTGGTAGCCACATAGGTAAAGGACGGGGTGATGACCTCATCGCCGGGTTGAAGGTCGAGGGCCATCATCGCTATCTGCAGGGCATCGGTGCCATTGGCGCAGGGAATGACGTATTTCGAGCCGGTATAAGCGGCCAGGCCCGCCGCGAGATCGGTGACAGCCTTGCCCTGTATAAAGGCTGCATTATCCAGCACGTCCTGGATGGCCGAGTCAACTTCACTCTTTATATTTGTATATTGCCGTTTAAGATCTACCATTTGGATGGGCCGCATATTCTGTCCTTATTTGAATGTTGTGGTTGGGGGCACAAACCTACTGCAAAAATGTGGTTTATCCAATGCGATGGAGTCATAGTTAAGGGGGTGCGAAAACTATTCAGGAACTTAAACAGGAGATTTTGAGTATTCTTTTTTATCATGTTTTTTTATGGTTGTATAAGATAGGTATCCGGCTGATATCGCCCTGGAACCAGAAGGCGAAGTTGTGGCTGGAGGGGAGAAAAGGCCTTTTTGAACGTTTAGGGGCAGATATCGGCACCCGCCAGGGCGGGACTGTGATCTGGATGCATTGCTCATCACTGGGAGAGTTTGAACAGGGCCGCCCGGTACTGGAAAGACTGCGTAAGGAATCTCCGGAATGCCGGATCGTGCTGACCTTCTTTTCGCCCTCGGGTTATGAGACAAAAAAAGACTACAAGGGAGCTGATCATATCTTTTATTTACCGCTGGACAGTCCCAGGAATGCCCGGCAGTTTGTCAGTTTGATAAAGCCGGACCTGGTGTTATGGGTCAAATACGATTACTGGTATTATTTTCTTGCTGAGCTGAAAAAAAGGAACATACCTGTATTGCTGATATCCGGTATTTTCCGGCCCGACCAGCCTTTTTTCCATTGGTATGGCCGGCTGCATCGTTACATGCTGGAGTGTTTTACACATCTCTTTGTTCAAACCGAAGGGTCAAAGGCCCTTCTGGAAAAGCTGCGATTAAAAGAGCAGGTGAGCGTGAGCGGGGATACAAGATTCGATCGGGTGATAGAGATTGCGGAAAGTGGAGCTCCCCTTCCGCTGATAGCCGATTTTTGCGGAGACCGGCCGGTTATCGTCGCTGGCAGCACCTGGGAGGAAGATGAAGAGGAACTGGATCATTACGCAAATACACATCCCGAATTACGTTTCATAGTTGCTCCGCATGAGATCGGGGAAGAAAGGCTGCGGGAAGTGGAAGGGCTGTTCCGTCATGCAGTGCGATATTCGAAACTGGCGAATGCAGCAGCGGCCGATGGCGCGATCGGGAGTGGTACGGCTTCCCTGGCACCGGGGACCGGAGCAGGCGCTCCCCCGGTCGGATGGCCCGAGCCAAACGTGCTGATCATCGACAATATCGGGCTGTTATCCAGGCTATATCGCTATGCGACAATAACTTACATAGGCGGCGGGTTTGGCGGCGACGGAGTCCACAATGTGCTGGAGGCTGCGGTGTATGGCAAGCCCGTTGTTTTTGGACCGGTGATCGAAAAGTATATCGAGGCGGTGGAGCTGACCGAGAGTGGAGGAGGACTGATCATTGACAGCGCTCTGGAAGCCGAAAAGGTGTTCAATCGTCTTTTGCAGGACCCTCAGGAGTGCAGGGAAGCAGGTGAAGCATCCAGGAACTATGTACATTCAAAGAAGGGCGCTACCGAACGGATCATCCATTATATCACGATGAAAAAATTATTAGAAAAGTAAATTTTTTCATCGTAACGGCTAATGTCTTGAACCGGGCTCCGCCCGGTTTGGTCACGAAAAACGTCTTTTGACCAGTTGATAGAAATGACGGGTAGTCTCGCGGTTTTCATCCCAGCCAAGCTTGACCTTTAGCTCTCTTTCCATCCAGTATTCAGCTTCTGGCAGGATCCTAAATCCATTTATCGTCTTAAGACTCCGTTCATACATGACTTCATCCCCTCTAAATAACTGATTGATAAAGAGATAACGATCATTTAGGCCAATGGCCTTTCTCAGGTCGCGGACAGGAGAGTCGTTCAGAGTGGATTTGAGATCTACCACGTCAGACCGAAGCTTATCATTGAGGGAACTGCTGTTGGCTGTGCCAATGACGTCATTAACCTCACGTGCTTTCTGGGAAAGGGTGAAGCGGTCGGTAGGTTTCTCGGCAAGAGGATCGAAAGGCCACTGCCCCCTCTCGGGACTGGCTTTCAGGGTCACAGTGCCGTTGCCATTGACGACCGCGGTCGGAGCAACTGCGGCTTGAGCGCCAGAGACTGGTGCCATCGCCGCCGGAGCAGACACGGTCGAGGCGACAGCGGCCGCCGGGCTATTTGACTGGCCGACGACCGGGCCATTGGACTGCCACACAACCGGACTATTTGACTGCCCCACAACCGGACTATTTGACTGCCCGACAGCCGGACCACTGGACTGCCCGACAGCCGGACCACTGGACTGCACCGTGGCCGCAGCGCTGGAGACAGAACCGGGTGAAACAGCTGCTGCTGAGACAGTTGACTGCCCTGCAACTATTTTCGTGGAGGATGGCATCATAACCGCTATTTTTGTCGGCATTACTCTTGCAGGGGCAGCAGGCTGACTGGCCATCAAACGGATTTCAGCTTCGAGAAGCAGGGTAATCTCGAGTAGCTGAGCAGGCTCGGCCTTGTGGTCAAACTGCTCTTTCAATTGGGTAATCAGTTCTTTAAGTCGTTCCATAGCACTGTTTGAGAGCACTTTTGGGTTAGTAATCCAGGTTGTGTGTAGTGTCCTATAAAGTTATAACAAATTCCGAACCTAATTTATAAGTAGTCTATGTTCATTGAACCCCATCTTAAGGGTGAAAAGCGCGGCTGGATCGAAGTCATTTGCGGATCGATGTTCTCTGGAAAAACAGAAGAACTGATCAGAAGGCTAAAACGTGCTAAAATTGCCAATCTGAAAGTAGAGATCTTTAAGCCAGCCATGGATACCCGCTATCATGAGCATCAAATAGTATCACATGACGAAAATGCCATCCAATCGACGCCTATTGACAACTCCCAGACCATTCTTTTGATGGCCGGAGATGTTGATGTGATCGGTATAGACGAGGCCCAGTTTTTCGATGATCAGTTGCCGGAAGTCTGCGACCAGCTTGCTGTTCGCGGATCCCGGGTAATCGTCGCCGGCTTGGATATGGACTACACAGCCAAACCGTTTGGCCAGATGCCTAACCTGCTCGCTAAAGCAGAGTATATAACCAAGTTGCATGCCATTTGTGTGAAATGTGGAAACATTGCTAACTATTCCTATCGCAAAAAGGCGCAATCCGGACAGATCCTGCTGGGCGAAAAAGACTCTTACGAACCACGTTGCCGTCATTGTTATTATACCTTACCCTAGCCCGATCTGCGCAAAATTTACAGCCCGGAAGACGCTGCCCGGAGATTTGGGGACAGCTATTTGAGTAAATTTTAACGTTTTATTGATTTACTTTTGGCCCCAAATTTTACTTCCATCGGTTCATTCAGGCATATACTAACGCTTTTTCGAAAAGATCTTCTCCTGGAAGTACGACAGCAATATACCTTTTACGGGGTCTTATTATATGTCGCCTCCACCATTTTTGTACTTTATCTGTCGATGGGTGAACCCGAAGGAACGGTATGGAAGGGGTTGTTCTGGATGATGCAGCTGTTCATCTGCGTCAATGCCGTCGCCAAGAGCTTCCTTCAGGAAGGAAAAGGCCGGTTGCTTTATTTCTACACGATAGCCGGTCCCAGGGATTTTATCCTGTCCAAATTGATGTTCAACGCCCTCCTGATGCTCCTGATGAGCCTCGTCAGTATGGGCCTTTTCGTACTGATGCTGGGTGACCCGATGCCAAATCCATTTTCTTTTGTGCTGATCAGCTGCCTGGGTGGAGTGAGCCTGAGCCTGGTATTTACTTTCCTGGCAGCTATTGCTGCACGTGCTCAGCAAAGCGCTGCGCTGATGGCTATTTTAGGGTTCCCACTGGTCATTCCACAACTGCTGCTGCTGAGTAAAATATCAAATATAGCGTTTGAGGAGGTGATACAGGGCGGGCTGGCAGGGATGATCTTATTGCTGTCCGGTTTGGACGTGATGATCGTTGCGCTGGCGCTGATTCTTTTTCCATTTTTATGGAAGGACTAAAGAATCCTATTAACTTTGCCTCCCAAATAGGGGGGAAGGCGCCGATATTCTAAAAGAAATTCATATGATTCGTCAGAGCTGGTGGAAAATAGTATGCGTGGTCTTGCTTGTCTATACATTTATAGCGGGATTCCTGGGAGCCGTGCCCGCGAAGCCTATCCTCAATGAGACGATCCGCAATCTCTATTTTCACGTGGCGATGTGGTTCTCGATGATGATCCTGTTCATTATTTCCCTGGTTTATTCCATTAAGTATCTGCGGACCAACAATCATGTATTCGATATCTATGCCCTGGAATATGCCAAAGGAGGGATCGTCTTTGGTACACTGGGAGTGCTGACGGGTTCCATTTGGGCCCGGTGGACCTGGGGAGCCTTCTGGAGCAGTGATCCCAAACAGCTGGGGGCGGTGATTGCCCTTCTGATCTATTTTGCCTACCTGGTATTGCGCAATTCTATGACGGACATGGATAAACGAGCGAGGATCGGTGCTGTTTATAACATTTTTGCGTTTGCTATGTTATTCCCGACGATATGGATCATCCCGCGGATGGTGGAAAGCCTTCATCCGGGGGGTATGGGCAATCCTGCATTGGATACACATGATATCGATAGCCGGATGAGAGTGGTCTTTTGGCCGGGCGCTGTGCCGGGATGGACGTTGTTAGGGGTCTGGATAACCACGCTCAGAATTCGGCTAAGTCTCTTAGCCGAATCTGAGCGTGGTGGATCGCGCGCAGCGCGATAATAAATTAGCCCCGGTTAGGCTCTGCAAAGCAGAGCCGCAGCCAAGCAGCGAGCAATACGTCAGGAAAAAGCAGAGCCGCAGCGGAGCAGCGAGCAATCCGTCTGAAAAAGACTAACACAAAAACAAAATTCGCAAATGCATAAGAAAATATACGCACTCATTTCCACGTTGTTCTGCAGCCTGCTGACCGTTTCTGTATGGGCACAGGCCAACGGCGACCCGAAAAAAGCCGAGATGGCCGACAAGTTCAGGGCTGACGGAAAGATCTATGTCGTGATAGCCGTACTGGTTACAATATTACTCGGATTGTTCATATACGTAGCCCGTCTGGATAAAAAGATAAACAAGTTAGAGAAAGACTTTAATAAATAACGATTATGGCAAGCCAAATTGAGTACAAGTTTTTTGAAGCCGTAGAAAAAAGTTTCGACAAGGCAGCAGTTCACACCAGCTGGGACCCCGGCATCCTGGAACAGATCAAACAATGTAACGCGGTGTACCGCATGTTCTTCCCCGTTAAGATCGGAGACAAGATCGAAGTCATCAAGGCGTATCGGGTTCAGCATTCCCAACACAAGACCCCCTGTAAAGGCGGTATCCGGTTCGCTCTTTCGGTGAACCTGGACGAGGTGATGGCGCTGGCTGCACTGATGACCTTCAAGTGTGCGATCGTCAACGTTCCCTTTGGAGGAGCAAAGGGTGGGATCAGTATCGATCCCAAGAAATATACGCCTTATGAACTGGAGAAGATCACCCGGCGGTACACTTCCGAGCTGATCAAAAAGAACTTTATCGGTCCGGGAACGGATGTACCTGCTCCCGACTATGGTACAGGGGAACGCGAGATGGCCTGGATCCTCGACACCTACATGAGCATGCGCCCCGGAGAGATCGACGCTCTTGCTTGCGTAACAGGAAAACCTGTATCACAGGGCGGAGTTCGTGGTCGTCGGGAAGCAACAGGTCTGGGCGTCTTTTACGGCATCCGGGAAGTCTGTCATATGGAAGACATCATGGCAAAGTTGAAATTAAAGCCCGGTGTGGAAGGAAAGACAGTCGTTGTACAGGGAATGGGAAATGTCGGTTATCATGCCGCTAAATTCTTCCGGGAAGGCGGAGCAAAAGTCATCGCCCTGGCAGAGTTCGAAGGCGCGATAATGAACCCCAATGGCCTGAATGAAGAAGAAGTTTTCCAGCACCGGAAGAAAACAGGCAGCATCCTCAATTTCCCCGGCGCAACCAATATTCCCAATTCGGGTGATGCCCTGGAACTTGATTGCGATATCCTGATCCCCGCGGCCCTGGAGAATGTCATCAATGGAACAAATGCACCGAATATAAAAGCAAAGATCATCGGGGAAGCGGCCAATGGACCACTGACACCCGAAGCTGATGAGATCTTCGTGAAAAAGGGGATCCTGGTTATACCGGATATGTACCTCAACGCCGGCGGTGTAACAGTATCTTATTTCGAATGGTTGAAAAACCTCAGCCATGTGCGTTACGGCAGGATGGAAAAACGGTTTACCGAGAATATGAATACACATATCCTCAGCCAGATAGAAGGACTGACGGGTAAGAAGGTAAGCCAGAAGGAAAAAGAATTCATTATGCACGGGGCCGATGAGGTTGACCTGGTATACAGTGGTCTGGAAGAGACGATGATTGCAGCGACCCGCGAGATCATGGATGCCTGGAAGGCGAACCCCAGTATCCCGGATATGCGGACGGCTGCTTATGTAGTGGCCATCAATAAGGTGGGAACTTCGTATGCAGAACTCGGGATCTTCCCGTAATATTATTTGCGCTTATAAGCTAAAAGGCAGGCTCGACTTTTAATCAGTGAGCCTGCTTTTTTTATTTAATTTAGAGTATGGATAGTACGAAACGTTTTAGTGATCGCGTCGCCGATTATGTCAAATACCGGCCGGATTATCCTGAAGACATTCTTTCTGCTTTACACGTCAGCCCTGACTGGGCGGTGGCCGATATAGGATCGGGTACGGGCATTTCGACGGAACTGTTCCTGCGTGCAGGCTGCCGTGTCCATGCAGTAGAACCCAATGAAGCGATGCGGACGAAAGCGGAAGAGTTATTATCCCATTATCCGGGTTTTGTATCGGTGAACGGGAAGGCCGAGGCAACTGGACTGGCTGCCGGGTCTTTTGACCTGATCGTAGCGGGACAGGCGTTCCACTGGTTCGATCCGGTGAGCTCAAGGGCTGAGTTTGTGCGCATCAGCCGGCCGGGAGCTGTCACAGCGCTGATCTGGAACGAACGGTTGATGGAATTACCGTTCGAAAAGGAGTATGAAGAGCTGATCCTGCAGTACGCAGGCGATTACAAGACGATCAATCATAAGAATATCACTGACAGCCAGATCGGAGAATTCTTTAACCCCGCGGATTTTATGCTGCAGCAGTTCCTGAACTGGCAGGACTTTGATTTTGATGGATTAAAGGGGAGACTGTTGTCTTCATCCTATATTCCGAAGGAAGGCGAAAGGTTTGAGACCATGATCCGGGCCTTGGACAAATTGTTTGCACACTATGCTGTAAATGGGAAAGTAAGGGTGAGATATGATACGAAGATGTACAGCGGGGTGCTGAGACCGGAATGAGGACCGTCGGTACGGCAGTGCGTAAACAACCCTTATTCGTCATACCCCGGCAGGGCGGTGAGGTCTTCAAAGTCCCTTTCTCCCTTGATAAAGGCATGACATTCTTCGCCATTGGTAATGACGATGTATTTGACCGGGATGGCCATATTATAGCGTAGAACCTGCCAGAGTACACGGCTATCGAGCCGTTCGCTCATGGCCTTGCACTCGACGAGCATCCAGGGCTGGGCGGCTTTATCAAAGATGAGGAGGTCGAAGCGTTTGTTGAGCTCGCCCAGTTTCATTCGGCGTTCGACGGCCATATAGGAAGCCGGGTAATTCTTTACCTGCAGGAGATATTGGATAAAATTCTGACGAACCCACTCTTCCGGGGTCAGGCGGACCCATTGTTTGCGAAGTTCGTCCCAGATCTCCTCTTTTTTTCGTTCGGGTTCTCTGATCTTAAAGGGGTATGCCGGATAGTAGATTTTGATCATTAGCGAAAACTATTTGCTAAATTTACGAATCACGCCTCAAACTTAAACGATCAACCCAATTATGAAGAGTAAAGAAGAAATTGTAAGCAATTGGCTCCCGAGGTATACGGGGGAAAATTTGGAGAATTTCGGCAAGTATATCCTGCTGACCAACTTTTACAATTATGTGCATTTGTTTGCCGAATGGCATAATGTGGAAGTGATCGGCGAGCACAAGGCGATGCAATGCGCCACTTCCGGAGATATCACCATCATAAATTTCGGCATGGGCAGCCCGGGTGCGGCTACAGTCATGGACCTGCTGACAGCAATAACTCCGAAAGCCGTGTTGTTCCTGGGAAAATGCGGTGGTCTGAAGAAGCGTAATAAGCTCGGCGACCTGATCCTGCCGATCGCGGCTATCCGGGGAGAAGGTACTTCCAACGACTATTTCCCGCCGGAAGTACCGGCCCTGCCGGCCTTTGCTCTTCAAAAGGCGATCTCCACGACGATCCGGGATTATGGCGTTGACTATTGGACAGGAACGGTTTATACCACCAACCGGCGGGTGTGGGAACACGACGAGGTATTCAAAGAATATCTGCAAAAGATAAGGGCGTATGCCATCGATATGGAAACTGCTACTATTTTCTCGGTCGGATTTTACAATAAGATCCCTACGGGCGCGCTGTTACTGGTAAGCGATTCTCCGATGGTCCCGGAAGGGGTAAAAACTGCGGAGAGCGATCTCAAAGTAACAACTGATTATGTCGAGAACCATATCAGGATCGGTATCGATAGTTTAAAACAACTCATCAACGGCGGCCTTACTGTAAGGCATTTAAGATTTTGACCCCACTATTATCTATCCGCGACCTGAGCATTGGCTTTCAAACGCGAACAGACATTGCGCCAGGTGTTGAGCATGTCTATCTCGAGGTTCGCAGAGGGGAGATCGTCGCGCTGGTAGGCGAGTCGGGCTCCGGAAAATCCATTACATCCCTTTCGATCCTTCAGCTGCTGCCTCAGCCGCCGACCCGGTATCTTTCCGGTGAGATCCTTTTTACAGGCAGGAACGCTCAAACGATCGATCTATTACGGCAAACGCCGCGGCAGCTTCAGGCCATTCGCGGAGCAGAGATCGCTATGATCTTCCAGGAGCCTATGACTTCTTTAAATCCGGTGTTTACCTGCGGAGATCAGGTCACGGAGGCGATCCGCGCACACCGGAAGATCTCTGCTGACGAGGCCCGGCAGGAGGCCATCGCCTTGTTCGGAAAGGTGCAGCTGCCTGAGCCCGAAGCTATTTTTTCACGATGGCCGCATCAGCTCAGCGGCGGTCAGAAGCAGCGGGTGATGATCGCTATGGCGATGAGCAGCCGTCCTTCCCTGCTGATCTGCGACGAGCCGACGACGGCATTGGATGTCACGGTACAGCATACCATCCTGCAGCTGATAAGACATTTACAGCAGACGGAAGATATGGGAGTCATCTTTATTACGCATGATCTGGGAGTTGTGGCGGAGATTGCGGACCGGGCATTGGTTTTGTACCGGGGAAAGGTCGTAGAGGAAGGGACGGTAGAAAGTCTGTTCCGCCGGCCGCAGCATCCATATACAAAGGGTTTGCTGGCCTGCAGACCGGCGCTGCATAAAAAGGGGGAAAGGTTGCCGATGGTGAGCGATTTTATAGAGGGGACGGCGACCGCAACCGCGACGGAACGGCCCGCGACCGTAGCTGGACGACTCGCAACTACCCAGACCACGCATGAAGACCCCAAAGCGCCTGCGCGGACAGACCCCAAAGTGCTGGTGCAGGTGGAAAATTTAAAAGTATGGTACCCCAAACGCAAAACCTTTCTGGGAAAAGTGCTGGAATATACAAAAGCAGTAGACGACGTAAGCTTCGCCGTTTATGAAGGCGAGACATTGGGTTTGGTAGGAGAATCGGGTTGCGGCAAGACGACACTGGGAAGAGCATTATTGAGACTGACCGAACCAACAGAAGGGCGGATATTCTTCGGGGGAACAGATCTGGCGACCCTGCAAGCGGATGATTTGAAAAGACTAAGACCGCATATACAACTTATCTTTCAGGACCCCTATTCGTCGCTGAATCCACGGATGACGATCGGGTCTGCGATCGCCGAAACATTAAAAGTACACGGGAAAGCCACAACGGACAACCAACGACGGGAACAGGTAGTCAGTTTGCTGGAAAAAGTAAGCCTGAAGGCGGAGCACTACGACAGGTATCCGCATGAATTTTCGGGCGGACAGAGACAGCGGATCGTAATTGCCAGGGCCCTCGCGCTGCGGCCTTCTTTTATCGTTTGTGATGAGTCGGTCTCGGCGCTGGATGTCAGCGTCCAGGCGCAGGTGCTGAATCTGCTCAATGACCTGAAAAAGGAGTTTGGGTTTACGGTTGTATTTATTTCGCATGACCTGGCCGTGATAAGATATATCAGCGACAGGATAATGGTGATGAATAAGGGAAAGATCGAAGAGATCGGGGAAGCGGAAGCCGTTTATAGCCACCCGGAGAGTTCCTATACAAAAAGATTGATCGCGGCGATACCGCAGGGTATATAAGCCATAAGCGGCCCGGCACGTCGGCGCCAACGCGCGGCGCCGGTATCAGTCCTCATCTGCGCGTCCGCCAGAATAATCACTATCCATAAAAAAATTGGCTGCGCTGCGGCGACGGGAGAAAAGGAAACGTTTCCATTGCTGGTCGAACTGTTCCTGCGCGGGACTATCGGTACGAAGCCGTTTGCCGGTCAAAGTTACCCACGCGGGGTCCGTACTGAACTCCTTGTGATTGAGCGGCTGGAAGGCGCTGAGCCCCATCTGCCATTCGTCATCCTTATTGACCTTATATTTGAAGTAGTATACGAATCCCCTGTTCGCTTTGAACTGGGCTGGCTTTTTGTCGACAAGCTGAATATCGGCGAAGTCGCTGGCTCCATGGCTGGCGACCAGCAGGCTGCGGGCAATGGCTTCCTGGGTTTTACCGGACTTCGGGAAACGATTTTCCTTGTGGATGGCAACCAGGTTGCGAAGCAGCCGGCTGCGGAAGGCGTCACTGCCAGCCAATGCCTGTATGATAGAGTCTGCTACCGGCCGGTCGTGACGTATCAAAAGGACCGCCGTATTGAGACGCAGACCGGGGTCCTTGCTGCGCAGAAGCCGGTCGAAAAAATGGGGGATGGTAGGGTTCTTATCGTAGAAAGGCTCCAGCAGGACAGCGTAGTCGTCGAGTCCATTGCTGCCGCTGTCATCGTTGTCGCCGTCGGCAGCATCATCATCCTTGTCATCATCCTTCTTCTGCAGTCTTTTCTCATCTTTTCCTTCCTGTTTCTTCCACTGGATCTTTGCGTCGAAGTAGACCTGGCTGAAATAAGATTCATAGTCTGACGCATGGAGATAGCCGCTGTCGACGAGGCTGGCGAGCAGGGCCTGGATATTCGATTTGTAGTCATCCACTGTCGCCAGCTGTAAAAGATCAGGAAAGAGGGTTCGGGCCAGCGCAAGGGAGTCGCCCAGGTCCTGGAACAAATAATTGTAGTCCGAATTGTTGTCGAAGACCGGCGGGTCCTGGATCATCAATTTTTTGAGAAGGATATATGCCGCGGTGGTCTTATGATGGGCCAGCGCTTTTAGAACAGCATTCTGGAAGGTGCTGGTATCACCCACCTTTTCATAGATATTTTTAAGCCCGGCCACAACAGGTTGGATGGCAGCGGAATCATTGATATAACCAAGTTCGTTGATGAACTTCGTTTTTGTCTCGAAATAGTCTTTCCCGTTATAGGGGAGGGTATTGATAGCCGCCAACAGGGCCGTCAGACCTGCCGGGCCGAAATAGATGTTGGGGATAGCCAGTTTGGCACGCTTTGCGAGCAGGGAATCCTTACTGTAAAAGTCATGGAAGAACAGGTCGAGCTTGGAAGAAAAGACCGAAGAGCCGGATCCTATAGAACGGGTGACAGGGTGGAACGTAGAATAAAATCGATTGATAAAGTCACTCCCGGTCTCCAGCGAGTCGCCAAGGGACACGATCCGGAACAATATGTTGTCCTTGAGAAAAACGCTCATCCGGATGTGGCGGAGAGTATTGGTGTCGGAGAGGATATAGGTATACCCCGCCAGCCACGTAGCCGGGCGCCAGGCGGGTGTAACAGAAGAAGCCGCATCGGCTGCAGAAACCAGGAGACTGTCGTTCGAGTAGATCGGACGCTTGGCCGTGATAATAAGGTCACGCCGCAGTCGTTTTTCGCTGGTCTCTTCGAGCCAGAAAGAGACGCTATCTTTTGGAAAATAGTACTTGGGGAAAGACTCCGTCGAGACAAAAACTGCTTCACCGGTAGAGTCGTCTTCGAAGAGAGCGGTTTTCGGGCGGGGCCAGTAGCTGTCATAGTCTGGAATGGAATTCAGGAACTCCTCGCTGGAAGCCCGCTCGATGATACCCCGCATTCCCGCATCGACATCCGGGACGATCGGGGTCGTAACGCTGATCCTGACAAAAGTATCGACATAGTTGATAAAGGAAGGGTAATTATATCGTACAAAACCAAAAGAATCGAAAAAGGCCGGGAAGGTTTTGTCTTTGGTCCGGGTATGCGCTGCCAGCAGATAGTAGTCGGGCCCTTTAAGAATGAATCTTGCTCTTATATACGACCCGTCCTTTGCCTGGTAAACGACGTCGAGACTGGGATATCCGTTGGAACTGCCGATATGACGGCTCAGGGGTTTATCGATCCAGTCCGACAGCCTGAAGCTTTCTTCCATCAGGGCGAGGTCAGCCGTGTCCTCTTCGAGGAAACGGTAGTTCTGGACCGTCTTTTTCCAGAGAAGAAAAGCGTCGCCGGTAGCAGAATCGGTCGCTTCATATTCCCAACGGGTGATGCCATCGGCAGCAGATGTATTTTTATTTTGCGCAGGAGTACCGGGCCACGTAATATGGAAGCCGCCCTGCACGGGAGTAAAGCCTGTCCAGCCCGCAGGGGCGCTGCTGCGCAGATGAATGGAATTGAAGAACTGGTCGGCTTCGGGCCCGTCGACATAACCATTGGTGCCGCTGATCTTAAACACCCATACTTCATAGGGAGTAACCAGGATATTATATCGCTGGATGTCTCCACGGCGGGTACGTCCGGTAATATCAAAACCATTATAACCGCTACGGGTAATGGCCGTTTTCTTCAATATTTTTCCAGGGATATTTTCATAGAGGAGGCTGTCTACTTTTTTCAGGATCACTTCTTGCTTCTGACCAAAAAAGCCGCTGTGTGTCTTTACCCGGCTGATCATATAGTAGGCGCCATTGCTCATGTCGGCGTATTGCCAGGATTCATCCGACCGGTTGTCCGACCGTCGGTAGAGCTTGCCCGGCAGTTGAACCGAAAAGTCGCCATCCGCCGAAGTAAAGCTGGTGAAACTAACCGGCACTTTGATCTTGTCGATGTCGTCACGGCGAAGGGCATCGCGGTCAGGCATAATGACGGGACGGAGGGTATAGCCTTTTGCCCGGAGAAGCTCGATCACGCCTCTTTTCCCCGGAAGATGGGCAGCCCCTACCCCTACGAACAAAGAATGTTTTTTTACAATGCTGTCGATGGATGCAGCCTGGATCTCGTTGCGGCGATAGAGGAATTTTTCCATGTAGGCTTCGGACGGTTCCATCAGTTTCTCCAGGGAGTCGAGGAGATCAAGGTCTCCTTTCCGATAGGCTTCCTGCGTCTTGCGTTCCAGGTCGTAAGAAGATTCCCCATCCGTATCGGGCGCCTTTTTCTTTTTATCTTTCAGCATGTCCTGGGCCGCTTCCATAATGAGGCGTTCGGTCTGAAAAAAGTTCTCCACACCGGTAGCCTGCTTACCCAATTTCTTTCCCGTCTGGTAGATATAGAGGTCGAGATAGGTGTCCTCTTCAAAGTCGGCACGCGTGCGGTAGGTGCGATAGAGCAGGCCGTTGATGACGGTGGGCTCATTGCTGAGAGCGGATTTTAGCCGATCGTCATACTTTTCCAGCTGGAAAGACTTTTCATTGATAAAGTCACCCGGAGCGCCCTGCGTGAAGAAACGGAGGTTGGACTGAAGGTTCTCAAACCGGAACATCTGATCCTGCCAGAGCTGCGGGTCAAGTTCGAGAGCTACGACATCGGCGCTTTTGATGCCCAGGTAAAAAGAGTCGCTAAGGTGGAAGACAAGCTTGCTGCTGACATGCATGGTCCCGAATAGGTAGGAAGGCTTCTGAAGGCCTTTGCCCGTGATCTCCCATAACAAGGCCGGATATTTTCTTTCAGTTTTTTGTTGGGCTGTCAGAGACGAGGCCAGAAAAAGGAGAAATAGGATAACCAGCAGCCGGGTAGATTTCATTGACATGAAGTTGAGTAAAAGACGTCAATTCAGGAAAATTATTTTGCACCAAAGCCCCTCAATTATTACGGGTTTCATGGTCAAAAAATTATATTTTATAATTTTTTGTTTTATACGTACCTTTGCCCGCTTGAAATAAATTGCTGGACTATGTCCAGTTCAATCATGCCGTAACATGATATCAAATCGGGTGCCGTAAGACCTGGTTTGTACCGGAAACCTTCCGATAAATCTACTACCACCTCAGCTGGTATCATGTGCGTTTAGTCGTCGGTCGGGGTAATGCCCCCGGCGAAAACCATAAAACAATTAATAGCACATGAAGCTTTCACAGTTCAAGTTTGACCTCCCTCTAAACCTTATCGCCCAGCACCCTTCGAAAAAAAGAGAAGACAGCCGAATGATGGTAGTGCATCGCAAGACCGGCTTGATCGAAAACAAACACTTCCGGGATATTCTCGACTACTTCGACGATAAAGACGTTTTTGTCGTCAACAATACCAAAGTATTCCCTGCCCGCATGTATGGCCGTAAAGAGAAGACTGGAGCGAAGATAGAGGTATTTCTGCTCCGTGAGCTGAACAAGCCCAATCGTTTGTGGGATGTGATCGTTGACCCGGCCAGAAAGATCCGGGTCGGGAATAAGCTGTATTTTGGCGATAATGACGAGCTGGTAGCAGAAGTCATCGACAATACCACCAGCCGGGGACGGACTATCCGTTTCCTGTGGGATGGCAGCGATGACGAATTCCGCCAGGTATTGGAAGTACTGGGAGAGACTCCCCTGCCCAAATACATCAAACGCAAGCCGGATGAAGAGGATAAAGAACGTTACCAGACTGTATATGCCAAACATGAAGGTGCAGTAGCCGCTCCGACGGCGGGTCTCCACTTCAGCAAAGAGCTGATCAAAAGGCTTGAGATAAAAGGCATTCGTTTTTCCGAGATCACACTGCACACGGGCCTCGGTACCTTCCGCCCGATCGAGGTCGAAGATCTCAGCAAGCACAAGATGGACGCCGAGTATTATCGTATTGAAGAAGATGCCTGCAAGATCGTCAACAAGGCACGCGTTGGCAATCACCGGATCTGCTCTATTGGTACGACAACGATGCGTGCGCTTGAATCCTCCTTTACCGCCGAGAAGCTGTTAAAGCCTTCAGAAGGCTGGACTAACACCTTTATCCATCCGCCATATCAGTTCAACATTGCGGATGCGCTGGTGACAAACTTCCACCTGCCAAAGACCAGCCTGCTGATCATGGTATGTGCCTTTGCTGGTTATGATCTGGCCATGGAAGCCTATAAAAAAGCGATCAAGGACAAGTACCGCTTCTTCAGCTATGGAGATGCTATGCTGGTTGTATAAGTTATTTATGATACTGGTCAAACGCAGCCGATTCACTTTGAATCAGCTGCGTTTTTTTATTATATTTACGCATACGATACACATATGAGAAAAATACCTCTTTTAATTCTCTTTCTTTCCCCCCTTCTTATGGCTACAGCGCAACAGGAATTACCCTTGTACGGCAAGGATCCCATCCCCAATTCCAAACCGGCCCCTAACCAGGAAAAGATAGATTCAGGCTCCCGTCCCGGTTACTATACGCTTAGCAAGGTGAGCCGCCCTACCCTCACCGTCTTTCTGCCGCCTCAGGGAAAGGGCAACGGAACTGCCGTGATCGTCTGTCCCGGCGGAGGGTATACGCACCTCGCCATGGCGCATGAAGGCATGGAAGTGGCCCGGCTGCTAAATACAATGGGGGTCACTGCTTTTGTTTTAAAGTACCGCCTGCCGTCGGATGAAACCATGATCGATAAGACGATCGGACCCTTACAGGATGCACAGCGGGCCATCCAGCTGGTACGCCAGCGGGCGGCCGAGTGGGCTATAAACCCTGGACAGGTGGGCATCATGGGTTTTTCGGCAGGTGGCCATCTGGCATCTACCGTTGGCACACATTTCGGTAATGCCGTCATTGACAATAAAGATAATATTTCGGTACGCCCGGATTTTATGATCCTGCTCTATCCTGTGATAAGCTTCTCGGACAGCATCGGGCATACCGGTTCACGAAAGGCACTGATCGGGGCAAACCCCGAAGCCTCACTGATACAGCAGTATTCCAACGAACTGCAGGTAACACCGCAGACCCCGCCGACCTTTATCGTACATGCCGAGGACGATAAGACGGTGCCGGTGGCCAATAGCATCCATTTTTACGAATCGTTATTACACAATAAGGTGCCGGCAGAATTGCATATTTATCCAAAAGGCGGACATGGGTTTGGGCTGCATAATCCGACGACAAAGGACCAGTGGGCCGACCGGATGCGCAATTGGATGCAGAGCAATGGTTGGTTAATGTGAGGCCGGACCATACATCTCATAATCCCGCGGTAACAGGTTAGCGATGGTCTCGGTCTTGCTCCAGTTGCCTAAGGTGAGGATCACCTGCGAGGGATAATAGCTCCCGTTCTCCCCGATGTCGATTGTCACCGGCTCCATTAATCTCAACTGCGATTCCTTATAGGCAATCCCAAGATGGCCATTTCCATATATTACGGTACAGTCGCCGGTAAAATACAGGCTCCTTGCTCCATCCGGATGAATGGTGAGCAGGCCCTCATAACTGCGAACCCGGGGCGTAAAAAAATCCGGTTGTCTCAGCACTTCCCAATAATGATGTAAAGTGTCGATAGGTATACTATCCGTCTTTGTAATATTGGGATGATAGATGGCTTTTACCCGTTGCTTTTCGAAATTCGGCACATTTATCTCGTGTTCCACGATAAAACCTTCCGACTGCAGCTCGTTCTTATATAAGGTACGCATGAAGTGCATCATAGAGCCCAAATAGGCCAGACGCCGCCGCTCTTCCCATTTTTTCTGGGTAGAGCTGAAGTCTGCTGTCATCTCCTTGAAAAGAGGATAACCGTAATAAGAAACAATATTGCTGCTATAGTCGACGACAAACCTTTCCAGCCGGTATTCGAGGTCATATCCAAGCGCCTTGTTCTCGATGATGAGAGGGTCGGTCGCCGTGACCGACATTTTGTTGCTTTTTTTATAAAAATGGAAGCGCAACACATTGCGGTTCTTTATACTGCATGAAGAGGCATTGTCCGTCGTCCCGATGAAATTGTCAAGAAAGAATTTTCCGAAACGCTGCCATCCGTCCTTCATATAAGGCTCTACGGTAAATGCTTCCAGCTCAGCAGCCTTTACACGGAGGGATATCTTTAATGCCGGCGGCAGATTGCGGCTGCTGATCTCGATGACCATACTTTCATAGCCAATGGCAGAGATAACCATCTGGTACCTGCCCGGAGGAATACCCGGAAGGACAAACGTTCCGTCAGCACGGGTGACGGTTCCTTTGGAGGTGCTGTTGAGGAAGACACTGACGCCAGCCAGAGGATTACCGCTGGCGGAATCCCTTACAGATCCCGACAGGACATTGTTCTGCGACTGGGCAATGGCTCCCTGCGAACGGATCAAAAGAAGAGAGATTGTCAGT
This sequence comes from Puia sp., assembly GCA_035492595.1. GTDB lineage: Bacteria > Bacteroidota > Bacteroidia > Chitinophagales > Chitinophagaceae > Puia. The sequence continues at coordinate 54,996 of DATJJA010000008.1, read as the reverse complement.
ACGGAAAAGACCAGTAGTAATAAGACCTTTTTCATGTCGGCCCCAATTTAAAATGAAAAGATGTTATTGTTCCGTTATTCCGCCTGGGCAGGAAACTCCACCTTTAGTTTGGCAGCCAGCGTCTTCAGGTCTTCTACGACAGATGACACGAGAGGGATCCCGCTGACCTGGCGCTGGGCTTCCATTTCGCGTTCGGGGTCGCCGGGGATCAGGACTTTGTCGTGACCATCGGCGGGAGTGGCGCTGCGGAAACGGCCGATCCATTTATCCATATGGTATTTAAAGTCGTCGGCAGGACGGAAGGCATCGATACGCATCGCTCCGAGAAAATGACCGATGCCTTTTCCGGGCATACCGGTAGGCATGGGGACATAGGCCGGAAAAGGGGGCACCCAGGGACCGTAGTTGGCGCCGCTCAATACAGCGGAAAGGATGTCTACCACTGCACCCAGCGCATATCCCTTATGACTGCCATGGTCACGGTCACCGCCGAGGGGAAGCAGCGCACCGCCTGTTTTTAGTTCATGTGGATTGGTGGAGGCATTGCCGTCTTTATCCTGTATCCAGCCCAATGGCGCATCTTCGCTTTTTCGCTGGAGTATCTCCAGTTTGCCGTTGGCTGCTGTCGTGGTAGCCAGGTCGGCGACGAATGGAGGCTCCTCCCCTGCCGGAACAGCCACACAGATCGGGTTTGTACCTAGTAGTCTTTCGATAGAAAAAGTCGGTGCAACGAGGGCGCTGGCATTGGTCATGGCAATGCCGATCATATCCTGTTGTACGGCTTGCAGGGCATGGTAACCGGCAATCCCGAAGTGATTGGAATTCTGTACGCTGACCCAGCCCGTCCCAACTTTTTCCGCTTTTTCGATAGCAACCTGCATGGCAAAGGGGGCTACGACCAGACCCAGCCCGCTATCTCCGTCGACTACCGCAGTAGAAGGAGTTTCATGTATGATGCGGATATTGGGTTTTGTGTTGGCTCTCCCCGCTTCCTGGAGACGGACATACCCGATAAGACGCGCGACGCCGTGGGAGTCGATGCCCCGGAGGTCAGCACTGAGTAAAGCGATGGCGGCTGTTTGTGCATCTTTTTCAGGGCAGCCGATCTGGCGGAAGACAGAGATAGTGAAATGTAATAATTGCTCGTAAGGGATTACCATAGAGGCAAATATCGTAGTTTTTAAGCAACGCCGCTCCGGCGAAGCACTCCGCTGCTGGCGCAATCAGGCTTTTAGCTGCATGGCAACCGGGTCCCAGTGCATGATCCTGTTATCGAAATAACTTTGGTTGGCCAGCAGGCAGGGGGCGGAGGCCCGAAAGCCGAATATCGGGTCTTCGACGATCGGATGGCCTGTACGCACGCTGTCAAAGAAGCGGGTGAGATGATCGAGGTGTTCGTCGTATCCCTGAGGCAGATTGTAGACTGTCGGAGTTGGGGTAATATAATCACGTTGCTCCGGAGGATAACGCCGGTTGTAGCTGCTGGTAAGCTGCTCCTGCATGGCTTTGGGATAGGTCGTCAGCGCATCCCAGCCGCCGATGCCCGGCGCCTGCGGCATTTTTCGATGACGGATCGTGAAGCCATTGTAACCCATTTCAAGAACGCCTTCCGAGCCAATGAATTTGACGGTGCTGGTTTCGCCCTGGCCACTGATAAAATTGACGCGGAGCATAAGCTGGAAGGCCGAATGCTCGGGAGTTTCAGGGTAATGCATAATAGCCGTCAGAACATCGGGGACATCACGACCGTCCTTCCAGTAGGCGATCTGCCCGGAAGATACTATTTTGTCCGGGCCTTTCGAGTCGGTTATAAAATGAATGCCTGACAGAAGATGAACGAAGAGATCGCCCGCGACTCCGGTCCCAAAATCCCGATAGTTGCGCCACCAGAAGAATTTTTTGGGATCATACGGCTGATGGGGACTACCGGCAATGTAACGGTCCCAGTCCACTGTCGACGGCGAGCCGTCGGTAGGCTGGGTATATTCCCAGGCTCCCAGTGCACTCTGTCTGTCGAATGAGGCTTCAATACAGGTAAGCTGACCGATCTCCCCTTTTTTATATAGATCCCGAGCTGCCGCATATGCAACACTGCTTACACGCTGACTGCCGATCTGCATCGCTTTGCCGCTGCGCCTGTAAGCCGCGATAAGAGGAAGCCCTTCGCTGACCTTGTGGACCATCGGTTTTTCACAATAGACGGCCTTACCCTTTCCGAGAGCTTCAGTGGCGATGCGGGCATGCCAGCTGTCATTGGTAGCGATAATGACAGCATCGATGTCCTTGCGATCGAGTATTTCGCGATAGTCACGGGTCGTGATCAGGTCCTGGCCGTATACTTCTTTAGCACGCTGAAGCCGCCCGGTATAAAGGTCGCAGGCAGCGACGAGCTTTACGCCTGGCACCTGTATGGCCGTGTCGCTGTCATTGAAACCCATGATGCCCATGCCGATGCAGCCGATCTGCAGGTTGTCGCTAACGCTTATGCGATGGGGTATCTCCAGTAAACGTTGATGATGGCCGTCCCCTGGCTGGAGGGACGGGATCGTTCCGGTGGAAAGCAGAAAGGACGCGCCTCCCAGCTTTTGAAGGAAATTTCTGCGCGATCTTTTTTCTGGTCTTTCGTGATTCATATGGTAGCTTTATAAAATAAAAGTTACGATAAAATCAGGAAATATGACTTCAAAAACCATCACCCCAAATAAATGGCCGCAGCTCGTTTATGAAGAGCTGAAGGATACACTGAAGACTGTTCAACTGTGGGCGCAGATCATCGGTAAGATACGCCTGGTGAGAACACCCTGGATAAATCATAGCTGGCATGTGACCTTATATGTGTCGGCGCGGGGACTGACTACAGGCAGCATTCCCTTTGAAGAAGGCAGTTTCCAGATCGATTTTGATTTCATCGATCACCGGCTCCTGTTGGCTGCCAGCAATGGCAGCCGCGCGGAGTTCGGTCTTTCATCGCTGTGTGTAGCCGATTTTTACTATGTGCTGTTTGAGAAGCTTGAGCAAATGGGCATTGAAGCGGAGATCTACGCCAGACCCAATGAGCTGGAGCATGCCATACCTTTTGCAGAGGATACCCTCCATAAGACCTATGATCCGGTGCAAATGAATAAATACTGGCGGGCGCTGGTCAACATCGACTCGGTGTTCACAAAATTCAGGGCGGAATTTATTGGAAAATGCAGTCCGGTACATTTGTTCTGGGGAGCCTTCGATCTGGCTGTTAGCCGGTTTTCCGGCCGGGAAGCGCCACTCCATCCGGGAGGCGCGCCCAATATGCCGCTGAATGTGATGCAGGAGGCCTATTCACATGAAGTAAGCAGCGCCGGTTTTTGGGGAGGCAGCGACAACTACCCCCATCCCGCCTTTTATTCGTATTGTTATCCGACACCTGATGATTTTGGGAAACAGCTTGTTGAGCCGGCCGAAGCGTTCTTTCAGCAGGAGCTGGGAGAGTTTTTACTGAATTATTCCGATGTGCAGGCTTCGGAACACCCGGAGACAGCCTTACTTAAATTTTTGCGGTCGACATATAAGGCCGCAGCCAGAACAGGCAATTGGGATCCCAGCCTGGTCTGTGATCTGACCCGGTACGAGAAATAAAAAATAAGCCGGGAGCCCGGGGCCCACGGCTTAATGTCTTATTCAGCCCGACCGCAACGGCGGCCATTTGAATTTGTGTTATTGCAGCTTGCTTACCTGGTCATTATAAAATTTCACTGTCGCAATAACATCGGGCACATTGTGATACCAGTTCTCCTCGCGTTCGATAGAGAACATGCCTTTAAAGTGCTGCCGTTTCAATTCCTGGAAGATAGGAGCCCATTTTATGACGCCGGTTCCGACAACCATGTCTTTGGCCTCTGTATTGCCGGCAGAGTCGACGTCTTTCAGATGTACCCCGAAGACATGTCCTTCCAGCTTCTTCAGACATTCCACCGGGTCCAGGCCGTTGCGCGTCCAGTGACCGACGTCCGCACAGGAGCCGATATGTGGATGGCCCTTGATGGCTGCCACTACTGAGTCGGGATGCCAGTAGGCATTTGGTCGGGGGTGATCGTGGATGGCGACATTGATCCCATAGATGCCGGCGAGGCTGTCGATGCCATCCCATTGGTTCTTCAATGGTTCCGCGGTAATATAGCTAAGGCCGAATTCTTTGGCGAGGTCGAAGTATTGTTTCCACTCGTCCAGGGATTTAGGGGTAATAACGCCCATCGCCACTATCTGGATCCCTTTGGCCTGCAGGAGCTGTTTGATCTTTGCTTTGCTTTCAGCGGACATCCGTATTCCGAAAGTGTCCTTCATGTCGCCGCCCAGCGGTTGTCCGGGGAAAGCTTCTACATATTTCAGACCTGCACTGTCTGTCCTTTCGATGGAAGTGACGAAGGGTCCAGCAGTATGGAACGTCCATAGTTGAACGCCTATTTTCCAGTCTTTGGTAACATCTGCTGCTGCAGAGTCGGAGGTCTTAGTGGTAGAGTCGGAAGGCGTCGTGTTGCCGCCAGGTCCTCCGCAGCCGGACAGGCTCATGATAGCGATCGCGGAAAAACAAAACAAGCAAGCGTAGGCTAGTTTTTTCATGTCAGATGATTTTGTTAGTCAAAGCATTGAAATTAAGGCATTTTCAGGAGGCGAAGTAGGCTAAAGCTTTTAGGGTTAATTTAGCTATATGAAGTATTTGTTGCTGTTATTGCTGTTGCCCGTGGCTGCCTTATTTCCACCTGCTCCCGTCCATGGACAGACAAGGAGGGAGGATTTACATACTGATTTTGTGCTGTACAACCGACGGGTAACACTGGAGAAGGACCTGCGGGAACGGATCATCGGCAAACATTTTTCCATGCCGCTGGACAGCAATTCAGAGGATGGATATTTGTCGGGCTGCTGGGCCGTCTCCCAATTCCTGTTTGATGGTCCGGAGGTGCTGGAAGGCTTTGGACATCTTTTCGCGGGATATGATTTGCTGAGTTACGATACCCGGCAGGCTTTACTGGAGGCAGTGTATGCAGTCGCGCCCGGACAGTATGTTTCCGAAATCAACGGCGTACTGGACCGGGAGACGGACGCGCATTTGTTTGCCTTGTGTGCAGTGTATCTATACCGGCAGGATACGAGTACTGATAATGCCAACCGGCTGAAGATACGCCTGGTGGAAAAGTTCCCGGCCGATACACTGGCGGTTTTGCAGGAGCTTTCGACCTGGCTGAGCTATCATACGGCGATTCGCCGGGGGAAGGTTCCGGATGTCGGAGAACTATTCCGTTATCGGCGGGGTGACGGGCAGAAGGTGATTTATTCCTTCCAGCGCTGGGATAGGGATTATGCGGGTCTGGCGATAGTGCAGAATGCAGATGGCAGTTTTGTGCGGGACAGGCAGGGGCGTCTGCAGGTTTTCCGGCAGCTGGCAAGATCGGGACCGGATCTGCCCTATTTTATCACGAATGGGAATACGCCGCAAGGTATTTACAGCATCCAGGGCACGGATGTATCCAGGACGAATTTTATCGGGCCGACACCAAATTTGCAATTGCTGCTGCCGTTCGAGGGTGAATGGGGGAAGTATTTTCACGATAGCTCGCTGGTGAGCCCCGGAGCTGTGGCCGCTATCATGGTGCATACCCCGGAGACCAGGGATGAGATGAATATGGATTCGCTGGCCTTATACCGGCAGCTCCTGCCGCCGGGCTGGAGGTCATATTCCCCGATGATGGAGGCATGGGCAGCAGGACGGGTCGGGCGGACCGCGATCATTGCACATGGGACGACCATCGACCCGGAATATTTTAAGGGAAAGCCATATTATCCCCTGACACCTACCATGGGATGCCTGTGCGCCAAAGAGTTGTGGAATCCTACAACCGGTCATTTGCTGGTAAGCGAGCAGAATGAACTCGTAAATGCCTTCCTGTCCACACCGGGTAGAAAGGGGTGGCTGCTTGTCCTTAATTTGGATGACCAGCGCAGACCGGTGAGCCGGGAAGAGGTGGAGGCGCTGATAAGACAAAAATAAGAACCCCCGCCGGGAAGTCGGGCAGGGCATGAAAAAACCCCGGCTGGTTGGCCGGGGTTGAATGGTAATTTTCCGCGTCCTTAGAAGGGAAGATCGTCGATAGGCTCGTTGATCTCGCCAGCCGAGGGGACCCTTGAAGGACCAGCCTGAGAAGCATAGCCTCCTTCCGATCCGGACCCGCCGGAATAGCCGCCGCCTTCGCCTCTGCTGCCCAGCAATTGTACGCTCTGTACCCGCAAGGTGAGGGAGATCCCCGTGGTCCCGTCATTTTTGGGATAGGTTCTTACTTCCGGGGTTCCTTCTGCGTATACTTGGGTTCCTTTTTTGAGATACGGTGCAATGCCGGTGCGATCGGTCCAGTAAGCACATTCGACCCATATCGTTTTATCCTTCTGGTTGCCCTGTGCATCGCGGAATTTCTCAGTGTGGGCCACGTTGAAATTGATCACGTTCTTTCCATTCACCGTATTGGTGACACAGTCCTTTCCCAGGTTGCCGATTACTTGAAGCTTTATCATAATGGTAAATTTGAGTAAAAGGGCAATTTACGGGATTTTCTAAATTGGGGGGAGGCAAAGTTTTCCTGAATTTTTCCCCGTTAAAATCGTGACTCGCCAGGCCCTGCGACGACTACCAACGGCTCAACAGAAACGCCCGACGGCAGCCAGGAGCCGTCAAAGGCTCGATCTGGTTAAGTCGGCTGACAGGGAAGTCGGATATTTGAGTGGGTCGGACAGGGGATTTACGGCATGGAATTGACCGGCGGTTTGATTAACTTTAACCGGGCCGGAAATCTTCTTTTACATGAGATTACGCTGCACCATATTATTGTTTGTCATATTAGCGGCTAATACGCGGTCCTGGGCCGGAGTAATAGACACGATGGCTTTCCGCATCCGGATGGATAGCCTTGAAAGAAAAGCCGTTCTTCACACATACAGAAAGGATGACCCCGCAATCGACGAGATGAGCTGTTATGCCACGGAGATCCTGAGTGACTCAAGGCGTGTAGGTTATGCGCATGGCATTGGGGTCGCTCTGGCTCTTCAGTCATTCATCGTCTACAGACAGGTGAATGATTTTACCCGAAGCGAACAGCTGGCTCGGGAATCCCTGGACTGGTTTAACCGAACCAGCGACAAACGTTACATGACATTGGCGCATTATACACTGGGGTTCTCACTTTTTGCACAGAGTCGTTTTGATGAGGCTATCCACTATTTCAACCTGGGCCGGGAATATGCGCGCCGGACAGGCAATTCCCTGGAGGACATTTATATGTTGTCGCTGACAGGTGAGGCTTACCGGGAGAGAGGGGATTATGAAAAAGCCTTTGATATTTTACAACAATGCGTACAGCTTGCCGAAGCCATTCATAACCCGGAACTGGTAAAGGCACAATACCTGACCCTGGCTGCACTGTTCATGCAAATAGAAGACTACGGCGCCGCAGACAAATATTTCCGGATAGGATTGGGTGCGGACGGCCCTGAAAAGGCCGACCCCTGGAGCCTGCTGGTTTATTCAGAGCTGCTGACACACGAGCGCAAATACGATAGTGCGTTGTATTATTATGCACTTATGGATAGCGCCAGTCTGGGACCGGCAATGTTGCGTACTTATCTTGTAAGTAAGGGCGAATATTATTACTTCCGGAAAGAATACAGTACTGCTCTACCCTATTTTATCAAAAGCCTTTCTTATCAGCGCCAGCTGAACGATCGCAACCAGGTAATGCGTTGTCTGCTGGACCTGTCCAGAACATATGAGCAGCTGGGACAAAATGCCGAGGCGTTCCGGTATGCAAGAGAAGGTCTGGCTACCGCTAAGGAGACCGACGCCCGGCAGGTCATCCGGGATGCAAGCCAGGTCCTTTCGACGCTTTATAACAAGGAGGGGAGGACGGACAGCGCATACTTCTATTACAAGCGTTACATCGCCACAAAAGACAGCGTGCTCAATGACCAGGTAAAAGGCAAGTTCGCGTCCTATGGATTTGAGCAGAAGATCAAGTGGCTGAAACAGGAAAAACAGCTGCAGGATGTATGCCTGCAGCAGGAAATGACGACCAAAAATATTCTCATCGGCGCTGTCATCGTGCTTGCATTGCTTGGTTTCATCTATGTCTGGAATATCCGGCTGAAAAGAAAGAATGAGGCGCACCTGCGGCAGCGGGCTGAGAACGAGCTGGAGATCCAAAGGCTGGAAGGCGAACGGGCAAAGGCGGCACTGCAGCAGCGGGCAAAAGAGCTGGAGATCCAGGCGTTGCGGTCACAGATGAACCCGCATTTTATCTTCAATTGCCTCAATGCCATCAACCGGTTTATCTTAAGCCACGAAACGGAGGTGGCCTCGGATTATCTGACAAAATTCTCCCGCCTGATGCGAATGATCATGAACCATTCCCGCCATTCGCTGATCACCCTGGCCGAAGAAGTGGAGATCCTGGAGCTCTACCTGGGCATGGAAGTTCTGCGATTTAAGAACGCATTCGACTACCAGATCTCCATAGACCAGGACATCGATACGGACGATATACACATACCCCCGTTGTTGCTGCAGCCATTCGTAGAGAACGCCATCTGGCATGGGCTGATGCATAAGGAAGAAAGGGGCCTTTTGTCTATCAGCATGGTCGTGGAAGACGATACGCTTCTATGCACCATCCGGGACAACGGAATAGGCCGCAAACGCGCTGCCCAGCTAAAGAGCAAGTCTGCTGAAAAACATAAGTCCATGGGCCTGCAGATCACAGCAGAACGTCTCGCATTGCTGACCGGCACCGGCGAAGCGGGGCATTTCTTCCGGATCGAGGATCTGTATGATGCCGAAGGGAACGCGATGGGGACTCAGGTAGTGCTGACGATCAAGATCAATAGCCCGGCCGGGGAACCGGTAGAGATAAATTAGAGCCGGGTCAAAATATAGCTATTTATGATCAACGCCATTATCGTAGACGACGAACCTTATTGTTGCGAAGCATTATCCATCCTGCTGGGACGGTATTGCCCGCAGGTAAATGTGAGCAGCAGCTATCATTCGGCAATCGATGCGCTCGGCGCCATCCGGGAGCAAAAACCTCAATTACTGTTCCTCGACATCGAGATGCCGCGAATGAATGGGTTCGAGCTGCTGGAAAAGATCAAGGACCTCCAATTCGAGCTGATCTTTACAACAAGCTATGATCAATACGCCATAAAAGCGATTCGTTTCAGTGCGCTGGATTATCTCTTAAAGCCCATCGACCGGGAGGAACTGGTAAGATCGATACAGAAGGTCGAGCAAAGGCTGCAGTCTCCCCTGCCTCAGCAGATAGATCTTCTTTTCCAGAAATTACAAAGCCCCGCACAGTTGTTCAGCAAGATAGCCATTCCCACGATGGAAGGCTTGCAAATGGTATCTGTGGATAGCATCATTCACTGCACATCCGACAGCAACTACACTATACTGACGCTAAAGGATCAGCAGCGGGTTATCGCATCCCGCACCCTGAAAGAGATCGAGGAGCTATTGGAAGATTATTCCTTTGTCCGTGTGCATCATTCCAATGTTGTGAATCTGAATGAAATCGTCAAATACATCAAAGGCGAAGGAGGATACCTCGTGATGTCCGATGGCTCTTCCGTGAATGTCTCGCGAAGCAGGAAGGAAGGATTGCTGAAGAAGCTGCAGCCAAACAGACCATAGGATGTCTCCCAACTACTCACCCAAAAAGTATAATTCCGGTTGTTTTCTGCCAGGTACTGGTTGTGGCTCGGATGATGGTTCATGGCGAATTAGCTTTGTTTAAAATTGATTACCATGAACAAAATAATCGTTTTGCTGCTGGCTGCTCTATTCAGCGCTGTCGGCAACTCTGCAAGCGCGCAGACCTCGGATAAGGCTGTTTTGCTGAATGCTTCCACCATCGGTGCCGATCGTGCGGCGGTAAAAGCAACCAGGGACCTTTGGGCCAGGGTCGGAGACAAAAAAAATGAGGCCTGGTACAAGCTGCCAAAAGGATACCTGGCAACGTTTGAGGAAGAGGGTGTGGAAAGCAGGCATGTTTATGACCAGAAAGGATATTGGATGTATTCGATGATGACCTACCAGGAAGATCATCTGCCGGCAGAGGTAAGAAAAGAAGTGAAAAGCAACTATTACGATTATTCCATCGGCTGGGTAAAGGAAGTGAAGGAGGGAGAGGATAATGTGTATGTGGTGCATGTGGAAAATAAGACGGAATGGAAGGATCTGTCGGTCCGGGATGGAGAAATAAGAGTGCTAAAGGCGTTCTGCAAACAATAAACGACTTGGAAACAGGGCTTTATGGCATAGCCCGGAGTTTCGGTTCCCATGGCCGCGGAGGGTGAGCAGACCTGAAGCGGCCTTTTCGTTGGTCAGGAGCCCGACATTGCAGGTCCAGATTATTTAGTGTAAATTTGCGGTTCGAAAAAAAAATTATTATGAGCCGTAAAGGAAAAGTCCTGGTAGCGATGAGTGGCGGTATTGACAGTACCGTTACGGCTCTCATGTTGCATGATGAGGGCTATGAAGTAGTAGGCATCACCATGAAGACATGGGATTATGCAAGCGCAGGTGCATCAAAGAAAGAGACAGGATGTTGTAACGTGGATAGCTTTAATGATGCCCGTATGGCTGCGGTGCAACATGGTTTTCCGCATTTCATACTGGATATCCGGGAGGAGTTTGGAGGATTTGTCATTGATAATTTCGTCGACGAATACCTGGCAGGCCGCACTCCTAATCCCTGTGTCCTCTGCAACACGCATATCAAATGGCGGGCGCTGCTGAAGAGGGCCGATGCCATGGATTGTGAGTTTATCGCAACGGGACATTACGGCCAGATCCGTCAGCATACGAATGGCCGGTATACTGTTGCCAAAGGGATTGACGAGACAAAGGATCAGAGTTATGTCTTGTGGGGCTTGCAGCAGGATCTGCTGAGCCGGACATTGTTGCCGCTGGGGCCGTATCGTAAGACAGAGATCCGGCAAATGGCGCTGGACTACGGTTATCCCGAGCTGGCAAAAAAGGCCGAGAGCTATGAGATCTGTTTTGTGCCGGACAATGATTACCGCGGATTCTTACGCCGCCGCGTAGACGGACTGGAAGAAAAGGTAATGGGCGGCAATTTTGTAGATAAGAATGGGAATATCCTCGGGCAGCATAAGGGTTATCCTTTTTATACGATCGGCCAGCGCAAGGGGCTGGATATTACGTTTGGCAAGCCTGTATATGTGACCGGGATCCTGCCTGAAACGAATACGGTCGTACTGGGAGAAGAGGTCGACCTCGACCGGCAGGAGATGATGGTCGGAAAGATCAATATGATGAAGTATGATACGATCACGCCGGGAATGGAGGTCATAACCAGGATCCGCTATAAAGATGCCGGTGGCCTGAGCAGCCTTTATCCGGAAGGAGACAAAATAGGGGTACGGTTCTACGAAAAAGCTAAAAGCATCGCCCCGGGTCAGAGTGCTGTCTTTTATGAGGGAGATGAAGTGGTCGGCGGGGGTATTATACAGCGGACATAGCAATAAATAAGTATCCGATACGTTACAATCCGGGAAGTTATGTGCTTCCCGGATTTTTATTTTACAGATATGAAAAATCGACTAAGTCTCCTTCTTACGCTCATCGTTGCTGTGGTCGTGATCAGCTGTAAGAAAACCATTAATTATAAAAATACTTCCGGTTTTGTGGGTGATCCGGTGGATTATTTCTTGCCTATGCAAGTGGGTAAGTATGCTACTTACCGGCTGGATTCCCTCTCTTTTTACTTTTATGGACAGCTGGATACGACTACAAGCTATCTGGCCAAGGATTCCGTGGAAAAATCCTTTACCGACGGGTCGAATAATCAGGCCTGGCTGGTCACCCGCTATTTGAGCGATCTTTCGGGATCTACATGGACGGCGAGTCAGACTTATACCGTGACGCCTTCGACCCGGCAGGTGTGGGTAACAGAGAATAATTTGCGCTATCTCAAATTGGCTTCCCCTGTCACCGAAGGACTTAGCTGGCCGGGGAATAGTGCGCTGCCATATGCGCCGTTCCAGGATTTTTTCGACTTTAGTGACGATTCGCACCTGAGCATGGGCGCATGGAATTATACCTATCAGGATGTGGCGCAGCCTTATACCCTCGGCGCTGCCAAATACGACAGTACAGTGACTGTGCTGCAAGCAAGCGATTCGATCAATGTGCCGATCGTTGACCCTAAATCATTTGCTTCAAAGACGTATTGGATCGAGACTTATGCAAAACATATAGGGCTGGTTTACCGGCACACAGCTATGTGGGAGTATCAGCCGCCCACGCCGAATGGGTCACAGGTCGGGTACAAGATCGGGTTTGAGATGACGATGACATTGATCGATCATAATTAGCCATAGCGCCCCTATCGCGTAAAGCGGGCCGCGAACATGGTATCGGCGTGATCATCATATCCTTTTATATTCTCCATTTTATCTTGTTTCAGGCCATGAGTGGTATCCCGGATAAGGGCGGCCATTTCTTCATTTTCCTTTTTAAAGACGGAGCAGGTGCTGTATACGAGCCAGGCACCCGGTAACAGCCGGGGAGCGATGTGTCCCATGATCTTTTTTTGTATCTCGGCATACTGGAGGATCTTTTGAGGATTGAAGAACCACAGCTCTTCGGGGGTACGGCTCCAGGTGCCGCTGCCGGTGCATGGGACGTCAGCAAGGATGAGATCGGCATTGGCCGCTGCGTCGGGAGGATAGTTGCGGGTCAGGTCAGTGAGGAAGGCCTGGTAGTTTTTAATGCCTGCTTTAGCGAATCGGCTTCGGAGATTGCGAAGGATAGAATCGCGAATATCCGATACGGTTATGTTGAGCTCGGGGTAGAGGTCGTGGACCAGGATGGACTTGCCGCCGGATGCGGCGCAGGCATCCCAGAAGAATTCGGGCGCGATCGATCCCGCCTGCCCTATCGGCAACTCTAAAAAACCGGCGATGCGCTGGGAACTGTAGTCCTGTACGACCACTTCCTGGTCAGGGGTGAAGTATTCTTCCACATTAAAGCCATTGGACAGGCGAAAAGTAAAAGGAGGAATAAAGATCGCGGAAGCTTTGACACCCGCGAGACCCAGCTTTTGGCGGACGGCCTGTTCCTGGCCGGGACGGATACGCAGGAAAAGATCGGGCTGGCGAAGGAAAGACAGGCAGAAGGCTTCGTGGTCGATGCCGGCGGAAAGTTCCTCCTTCCAGGGGAAAATGTCCGTCACACGAAAGCCGGCTCCGGCCGGTTGCGTTTGAAAAAAGGCTATCTTTTCGCCTAGAGGCAGAGCCGCTTTTTCGTCATATTCCGGCCTGAAGTATTGCAGGAACTCTGATGGCTGATCATTGCAGAGAAAAAGACCGGCGAGTATCCGGTCCCCGACAGACAGCTCCTTGACAGCATGGCCAAGGCGGTAGAAACCATAGACAAGGGTACCAAGCAGCCTGCGGTCCCGGGAGCCCATTTGCTTGTTGTCGCGAAAATAGCTCTTCAGCCAGGCATATAGGGGCATCTCACCCTGGTAGGTGTCGATGATCTGTAGCGCGTAACGAAGCTGGTTATCGAATTTCACTATAGCTCGAGCAATGCTTTCACCGGATCTTTTCCAAACAGCAGCTGATCGGGATTCTCCAGCAATTCCTTGATGCGTACGAGGAAGCTGACAGATTCACGGCCATCGATGATGCGGTGGTCATAGCTGACCGCCAGGTACATCATAGGGCGAACGACTATCTGCCCGTTTACAACAACGGCTCGATCTTCGATCTTGTGCATGCCGAGAATGGCAGACTGGGGGATATTAATGATCGGTGTAGACATCAGGCTCCCAAATACGCCGCCATTGGTGATAGTGAAGGTTCCACCCTGCATTTCTTCCATGCTGAGCTTATTGTCGCGGGCCTTGGTTGCCAGCTCGACGACTTTCTTTTCGATATCGGCCATGCTGAGACTTTCGGCATTGCGGATGATAGGAACGACAAGTCCTTTGGGAGCGGAAACGGCTATGGAGATATCGCAGTAATCATGATAGACGAGCTCATCACCGTCGATATAGGCGTTGACGGCGGGCCATTCCTGCAGGGCATAGCAGGTAGCTTTTGTGAAGAAGCTCATAAAGCCCAGGTTGACGCCGTGTTTTTCTTTGAATTTATCTTTGTATTTCGCGCGGAGTGCCATAACGGCGCTCATGTCCACTTCGTTGAAGGTCGTGAGCATGGCCGTGGTGTTCTTGGCTTCCACGAGACGGCGGGATACCGTCTTGCGGAGGTTGCTCATTTTTTCCCGGCGGTCTGCACGGGTAAACAACGCTGCGCCAGGCGTCCGGCCGGGATGGGCCAACGCTTCGAGGACGTCGTGCTTCAGGATCTTACCGCCTGTGCCGGTAGGAGTAATCGAGCCTGCGTCGATCTTTTTATCGGATATGATAGCGGCTGCTACTGGAGTAGCCCTGATATCATTAGGTATAGAAGTTACCGGACCTTGTGCAGCGGCGGTGGCCGTTGCAACGGGGGCCTTCGCGGCAAGGGCTGCGGAACCATTGGAAGAAGATGCGGCTGCCTGAGCGGCGGCCGGGGCGGCTGCGGAAGCCTGAGCGCTGCTGCCTTCGGGGCGGGCGGCAGTCTCGTCGATCCGGGCTACGACGTCCCCGATCTTCAGCGTATCACCTTCTTTGCCTACTGTATTCAGTACGCCTGCTTTTTCCGCATTGACCTCGAATGTTGCTTTTTCGCTTTCCAGCTCTGCAATTACTTCATCACGTTCAACATACTGTCCTTCCTGTTTGAGCCATTTTACCAGCGTTACTTCGCTGATAGATTCGCCTACTGCCGGAACTTTTATATCGATCATTTAATCCTCCTTCTCCCCTGCGGGAGTTGTGTTTATTAAAAATGTTTATCTTATTATTAGATGCTAAACGCCGTTTCGATTATCTCTGCCTGCTCCTGTGCATGAACCTTCGAATATCCCGTAGCTGTAGCAGCGCTGGGCTGACGGCTGATGACACCATAGTTGATGCTCTTCAGGTTCATTTGCAGGAAGGAAGCAGCCCCCATGTTGAGAGGTTCTTCCTGTACCCAGAACCAGGTGGAAGCCTGGCTGTACTTTTTGTACAAAGCTTCCAGCTGTTGAACAGGCAGCGGATACAGTTGCTCGAGACGAACAATGGCCACGTCATTGCGATTGTCTTTCTGCTGGCGATCGGCCAGGTCGAAATAGACTTTGCCGCTGCAGAAGAGCACCTTCTTCACCTGGTTGGTATCATTTACAAAAGTATCGTCGATCACTTCCTTAAATGCTCCTGAAGTGAACTCTTCCATCTTCGAGTAAGTACCGGGGTGACGCAGGTTAGCCTTCGGTGAGAAGTTGACCATGGGCTTACGGAAGGGCCAGGCCAGCTGGCGGCGGAAGGCATGGAAGAGGTTGGCCGTAGTGGTGACATCGGTAACGATGATATTCCATTCGGCACACATCTGCAGGAAGCGCTCCATGCGGGCGGAACTATGCTCGGGACCTTGTCCTTCATAACCATGGGGCAGCAGCAGGGTGACGCCGTTCATACGCTGCCACTTTTGTTCGGCTGCGACGATAAACTGGTCGATAATGGTTTGTGCGCCATTGCTGAAATCCCCGAACTGAGCTTCCCACATGACCAGGGCATTGGGGTTTGCCAGGGCATAACCATATTCAAAACCCAGTACAGCATATTCGCTGAGCAAAGAGTTGTAGATCCGGAACTGGCCTTTTGCATCTGGCAAACGGCTGAGACGATTGTACAGCTCGTCGGTGTTCTCATCCCGCAGGACGGCATGGCGATGGGAGAAGGTTCCCCGCTGAACGTCCTGGCCGCTCATGCGGACGTCCTTTCCATCGAGCAGCAGGCTTCCATAAGCAAGCAGCTCACCGGTAGCCCAATCGACCTTTCCTTCTTCGGTGAAGAGCTTGACCTTATCCTGGAGTAGTTTTTCTATTTTCCGAAGAGGTTTGAAGCTCTCCGGCCAGATCATGATGGCGTCGAAGATCTTTTTAAAATCCGCTTCAGTGATAGCCGTGACCGGCGACTGATCGAAGTCGGCGCCCGCGGCCTTACGGAGGCTCTGCCACCAGAGGTCCGGTTTCTGATAAGTATAAGGCAGCGGATTTTGCTTGACGTCATCGAGTCTTTCCTGCAGGTCCGCCCAGAATTTCTTTTCCATTTCTTTCGCCAGTTCAAGCACGTCAGCCTCTCCATTCTGCGTGAGGAACTGCTGGTACATTTCCCGGGGATTGGGGTGCTGATCGATGAGAGCGTAAAGATGCGGCTGGGTAAATTTCGGATCATCGCCTTCGTTATGACCATGACGGCGGTAGCAGACCAGGTCGATGAATACATCCGCGTTGAACTCCTGCCGGTAACGGGTGGCTATCTCGGCGCATTTCACCACGGCTTCTGCATCGTCACCATTGACGTGTAATACAGGGGCCTGGATAGTAGCCGCCAGCGAGGTGCAATAGTCAGAGCTGCGGGCGTCATCGAAGTCGGTAGTGAAGCCGATCTGGTTATTGATGACGAAATGCATCGTGCCTCCGGTGTAATATCCTTTCAGCTTGCTCATCTGCAGCACTTCATATACGATACCCTGACCTGCAACAGAGGCGTCGCCATGGATCAGGATAGGAAGGATCTTGTCATAATCGCTTTCATACAGCACGTCGGCTTTGGCGCGTGCGAAACCTACCACAACCGGATTGACCGCTTCGAGGTGGGAGGGGTTGGGCATCAGCTTCAGGTGAACGGTTTTACTGCCGGGGGTCTGCACTTCACTACCATAACCCATGTGATATTTTACGTCCCCGCTGCCCATGGTCTGATCCATCTTGGCAGTGCCTTCGAACTCGCTGAAGATCTGTTCGTAGGTTTTACCCATGATATTGGCCAGGACATTGAGCCGGCCGCGGTGTGCCATGCCGATGACCACCTCCTGCACATTGTGGTCTGCGGCAACATTGATGATGGTGTCGAGAGCAGGAATAGTGGCTTCGCCCCCTTCCAGGGAAAAACGCTTCTGCCCGATATATTTAGTGTGAAGGAATTTCTCGAACATAACGCCCTGGTTGAGTTTTTCCAGGATGCGGCGTTTCTTCTCCAAGGGAAGAGGGTTCAGGAAATTCTTCTCCATTTCCATGGTGAGCCAGTCGATCTTTTTTTGATCGCTGATATATTTGAACTCTATGCCAACGTGGTCGGCATAAGTCTTTTGCAGATGAGTGAGTATTTGCCGGAGGGTGGTGGTACCCAGCCCGATGAGGTTGCCGGCAAAGAAGTTCTTGTCCATGTCCTCTTCCGTAAACCCGTAGAAAGCGAGGTCCAGATTGGCGCCGCGGTCTTTCCGGGGACGGATAGGATTGGTTTTGGCGAGCAGGTGCCCCTTGTTCCGGTAGCCAAGAATAAGGCGATAGGCGCCCAGCTCTTTCTTCCAGTCAACACCATCTGAGGTGGTCAGAACCTTGCTGGCGCCACTCCCGGCGGCGCCGTTGGCAGTAGCGGCGCTTGCGTTGCCATTACCGTTGATTACCAGTGATTTGCCTTGGGTAACTGCGAAATCAAACCCTTCAAAAAATTTTCTAAACTCGGGATCCACAGCATCGGGGTTCTTCACAAAGTCCTGGTAGAGTCCCTCGATATAGGCTGGATGAGAATTAGTTATAAAAGAATAGTCCTTCATAGAAGTTCTGTTGAAAATGGCCTACAAATATCGCTCAAAATTAATCAAGGAACGGGAGGATTTTGATGGATTTTACCATTTATTTGATATTTAACGACATGAGTAGGGTGGGCGGGTATTTGCAGGGTCCCCCTAAAGCCGGCTAAAGGAGGACGATTAGGGCTTATTTGAGGATTTTAACCTATTTTCCTCAATTTAGCAATTTCAAATTTGGTGATTCCCGCAAATCGTTCTACTTTTGCCGTCCTAAAAATGTCGAGTTCATGGCAAATCATAAGGCAACCGAAAAAGATGTAAGGCAAGCTGAAAAGCGCAGAGATCGTAACCGTTACAACGGTAAAACCACCCGTAACGCGATCCGTGATCTGAGAGCGATCAAGGTGCAGAAGGAAGCAGGGGAAAAGCTGCCCGAAGTAGCTTCTATGATCGACAAACTGGCTAAAAAGGGCGTTATCCACAAAAATAAGGCAGCAAACCTGAAGAGCAAGCTGGCTAAAAAAGTGAATGCGTTGGCTGCTGCTGCCAAGTAGTCGATATGCCGTCGCTTGATCCATTTGCGACTGTATGGGATTAGAATGTATTTGTAAAATAGTTTGATAAAAAAGGACTGTCATGGACAGTCTTTTTTTATTTTGCGCCCTTATGAGAAAATATTTAGCTCTTCTGCTGCTGGTTTGTTCCTTTTCAGACTCCGGGCAATCCCAGTCCCTTCCAACACCTTTCGAACAGTCGGAAGGCCGTCGCACCGCCACCTGGTTAGAGTGTATCGATTTCTATAAACAGCTGGATAAGCAGTCTGCCCAGCTATCCATAAAGGAGATGGGCATGAGCGACGCAGGATATCCCTATCATGTGGTGCTGTATTCCAATGACGGGGTCACAGATCCCGCTGTATGGCATCAAAAGGGGAAGGTGGTATTCCTTATCAATAATGGCATCCATCCCGGAGAACCAGACGGCATAGACGCCAGCATGATGCTGGTGCGGGACCTGGTCATAAAAAAGATACATCTGCCGGACAACGTCGCCCTCGCGGTGATCCCCCTCTATAATATTGGCGGCGCGCTGAACCGGACCTCTTTTTCCCGTGTCAACCAGGATGGCCCCGAGAGCTTCGGTTTCCGGGGTAATGCGCAAAATCTCGATCTCAACCGGGATTTTACCAAATGTGACAGCCGGAATGCCCAGTCTTTTGCCCGGATCTTTCATTGGGTGAACCCGGATATCCAGATTGACAATCATGTCAGCGATGGCGCCGATTATCAATATACGATGACCTTGCTGAGCTCTCAATGGAATAAGCTTGGCGGGGAGCTGGGAACCTTTCTGCACGACGTATTCCAACCGGCCCTGTTTGCGGGTATGGAAAAAAAGGGATGGAGTATGACGCCTTATGTGGACTTTGAGCAGGGGAATCCAGGCAAAGGATGGGAAGGTTTTTATGACGAGCCAAGGTATTCGAGTGGGTATGCCGCTTTGTTCCATACAATGGCTTTTATGCCGGAGACACATATGCTAAAGCCGTTTAAGGATCGGGTGCGATCGACCTACGCACTGATGGTTACGATGATCGAACAGGCTTCTTTGCATGGCGCCGAGGTGCTGGAAAAAAGAAGGCAGGACTTTGCCAGTGACGCGCAAAGCACCCGTCTTGGCCTGGACTGGAAGGTGGATACGACACGCTGGGATATGCTTTCATTCAGGGGTTATGAGGCTGATTACAAACCCAGCGCTGTCACGGGAATGCCGCGTTTGTATTATGATCATTCGCGTCCATTTGAAAAACCGGTGAGGTTTTACAATTATTTTAAGGCAGATCTCTTTGCAACGGTGCCCGCTGCCTACATCATTCCACAGGGCTGGCATTCGGTAACCGAATTGCTCGCGTTGAATGGAGTCAGGATGCGCCGGCTGACAAAAGATTCCGTAGTGAAGGTGACGACGTATCATATTGCGGATTACCGGTCATCTCCAAGACCATATGAAAAACATCATAAGAATACTGGAACAGTGGTAACCACCGATGTGGAGCCAATACAGTTCCTGCGGGGGGATTATGTGATCTCTACCAGTCAGCCTGCCAGACGTTTCCTCATAGAAATGCTGGAGCCGACAGGGGACGATTCCTATTTCGCCTGGAATTTCTTTGATGCCATCCTGCAACAGAAAGAGGGATATAGTGCTTACCGGTGGGAGGATGTAGCCGGGCCCTGGCTTACGCAACACCCGGAGGTGAGGACCTTGCTGGAAGAGAAGAAAAAGTCAGACAGCGTATTTGCGCAACGCGGTGGAGCCCAGCTGGACTTTGTGTATAAGCATTCACCCTGGTATGAACCGGCACATTTGCGTTATCCGGTGTATCGGGTCGATTGAACGGAAGCCGACTGACCGGCAATGAATTACGGGAGGCAGCCATGGCTGCCTCCCGTTTTATAGTATCGTAAAATTTACTAGAATCTTCTGTCACCGCCGCGATCACCGCCTCTGTCACCACCGCCGCCGCCAGGACGATAACCTCCGCCACCGCCACCTGGGCGATAGCCACCACCGCCGCCGCCGCGATAACCGCCCCCACCGCCACGATCGTCTCGACCACCACGATCATCACGACCGCCACCGCCACCTCGTCCATCACGACCGCCGCCTCTGTCATCACGACCACCTGGGCCACGACCGCCGCCACCGCCGCCTCTGTTCTGCTCGTCGGCTTCTTTAACGGCCATTTTCTTGCCACGGATAGAAGCGTTGTCGAGTGTTTCGATAGCCTGGCGGGCTTCTGTGTCATCCGGCATGTCTACGAAACCGAAGCCTTTACTCTTCCCTGTTTCCCTGTCCATCACAACTTTCGCGAAATTCACTGCGCCATACAATTCGAACATCTCTTTCAGGTCTACGTCATCAAAATCATAAGGAAGACCTGCAACAAAAAGCTTCATGCCGATAGATTTAAGAGGTAAAATTACAAAGATAAAAACTATATATTCTAATTATCTAACAATAAGTTCGACTAATTTTCCACCATTTTGCCGATTCTTTGCTTGATTTCGCAAAATTGACATCACCCAGATTTACTCCATGATCTTCGGTGCAAAAAAATCCCCAGATAAAAATAGAGTTTTACTACAACATTCCCTAACAATAAATAGAGTATATAGCTTTTTACCCATAGGGGGCAGGAAAAGAAACCCCTTACGCTAAACGGGCGGAAATCTTTCTGACTATCGCCCCGCGGACCTTTAAGAGTTGGATACGGCATTTAGTCGACTCATTTGCTAGATTGCTAAAACCTTTTTTGCCAGGGGGCATCCGGGCCTGGGATTTGCAGGCCTCTTTTGATCATTAACCTGTAAACCCGCCGGCGGTGGTTAGCCGGTCATTTAGCCATGGCAAAAGAAGTGAAACGTATTCCGGTAACAGGACAGGAGCAGGCGGCAATTATCATCAACAGGCTCAGTCAGGAGTATGGTATGAAACAGGACACGACCAGGCATCAGTTTCATGTCGCGAATGATCGGTATGCGGCATATTATGATACGGAAGAGGGCGTCGTGAAACTGGAGGTTATACACCCGTCGGTAACGGAGGAAGAGATAAGGGAGTTTTTGATGGAGTTTCCTACGTTTTTCTAGTAAAATTCAACACCACCGTGCTCCTATTGCTCAAAAGATCATAAGAGCTCGTGGTCATTTCGCCATCGGCACCGAAGATAAGATGAGGATTATGTTCTTTTACCCATCCAACAGCCGCCTCCATTTCTCCGACAGGTGCCGTCACCGTAAAGCTCATTACTTCATTGACTGTCTTATCCAGAAATACAAGAGTGACCATATTCCTTTTATAGTCATCGAAACGGAACGTAAAGTAATGAGTAAATGATTCATGCCCTTCACTCCGGAACTGATCCTTCGATTTTTGAAGGAATTTGTCAAATCCAACCTTGTCAATATACTCTCTTGTATAGGTAAAAAGTTGGAGATGATTGTCTGGAACGGCTAAGCCGACTATCTTACTCATGCTTGTAATTTACGCTTTTTAAAAGCAAAGCGGGAGATTATATCCCTCCACCGCAGCGTAAAGGCAAGCTTTCCGAAAAGCCAGATTGCAATCCGCTGCTGGTTAGCTTTTTGCGCAGAAGACAGGTCCAATGATTAAAAAGGTAATCCAGCCTGATGCTGGATTACCGATCACGATTTCACCTAAAAAGAGGCGCTGGCACTTCATCGCCACCGGATCATTGCACCACCTTTACCGTACCTGCCCCATTATAGGAGTGGTATTCCCCGTTATACATTGCATCTGCACTCACTGGCCCCATATGATAGGTCCCCGGTGAGACGGCCCGCACAGAATAGTAATAGGTCTGGTGCAGGGACGTGGAGTTGACGAAGAGGTTGATCCGATCATCCCGTACGTCGAGAGCAGTAGGCGTACTTTCACTCTTGATCCAGTCCATGCCCGGCAGTTCTTTGGTCCGGGGATTTTCGATCTCAAAGCCGGCAGGCAGCATGTCGGTAATGACAATGTTGCTGATATCCGTATTGAAAGTTTTATCCAAAGAAAGCTGGACGATGATAAGATCGTTTTGTTTGAAAGTGTTGCCGCTGATAGGACGTCCATACCGGTCAAAGAAGCGTTTGCGTACTTTGAGATAGCTGTCCTCTTCCTTATAGGCTCCGGTAGCGCTGATGCCCTCTGCTTCCCAGAAATAATAGAGGCGGCCGTTGCCTTTGGCCGCTATTTCGACACGCGGGAAGGTGGCGCCGGAACCGGTGGAACCCGATGTGCCGCCGGAACCCGCAGATCTGCCCGAACCAGCACCCCGCAGCTCTTTTGTAGACAGATTGACAGGATTGCCATTTGCATCCATAACACCAACGCTGCGACCATCGACACGGACTTCCGCCGTCGCAGTGCTGCCCGCTGCCTGCCGGGCAAGCTTGCCCAGACCCAAAAAGCCAAAGGCCAGTTCCTGGGTGGAGTACCAGTAACGCGTCTTCAGCTTATTCTTTACATGCTGAGCCATTACAGGGATCTGGGGGTTATTGGGATCTACATCCACTAATACATCGAGGGCCAGCGATTCATCGCGAATGTCTGAGTAATAGCTGCCGCCGGTCTGGGCTACCGACTCCTCCCCTGCAAACTGCGAAGGCAGGAATTCGCGGAAACTCTTCTTGTCCCCGGCCTGGGCATAAGTCGCAGCCAGCAAATACTTGCAGTCCAGAGCCAATAGGGCTGGACTGGCTTTATAATAGTTCATCACACTGACATTGGGCTGACCGGCCAGCGCTAAAACATAGAGCCCATAGATGACTTCCTTCGGGACGATCTTCTTATTCTGATCTCTATTATAGTAATAAGTAACAGTTTCACGATTCTTCAACCGGCTATTGATATATCCAAGCATCGTACCGATCAGGTTCTTGTCGACATCAAAACCGGCTTTCTGCGCCTCGACAAGAAAGTGCGCCGCATAAATTGTAGCCCACCAATCCTCTACTTCGCTGTTATCCCAAAGCGTAACAGCGCCATTATATAATTGCCGCATTTTGATCTTCCTTATCGCCTCCTGGATATTGCCGTTGGCAGCCACCCGCTGAGCCGTATTGACATTGGTCTTCCTGACAAGAGCCGCCAGGTCGCCGAAATAGAGCTGTGGGAATGCGGTCGAGACGGTCTGCTCGGTACAGCCATAAGGATATGCTATCAGCCTGCTAAGGTATTGTCCCAGCTCAGCTGCCGGCGAACGGCTGACGACCAGCTTGTAATCGACGCTGGAAGGAATGAAGTCTGCCGCATTCCAGTCGATCGGCTGGTTGCTGCCTCCCATCACCGATCCGCTGCCCGTCATCTTCTGCAAAGGAGCAGAAGGCCGGATACCTATTTCCGTTTCATCCGTAAAGTGCTCGCCCATGGCATTGACCTCTACCGAAACTTTACCCAGCCCCATTGCGGGTGGCGCAATCAGCTGAAACAGCGCCCGACCCTCACTGTTAGCCCCGATGGTGACGGTTTGCTGGTCATCTCCAGGGGTTCTCAACGCCCCCTCGAGTTTCAGCCGCACCGCAGCGCTGGCAGGATTACCTGTAGTATTACTAATGGTCACAGGCATGGTCACCGTATCGCCCGGACTCATAAAACGGGGCAGCGCGGAGCTAAGCACGATCGGATCGGCTACCGTCATCTCCGCTTCTTTCGAGCCAAAGCTTTCATTTTTATAGGCCACCGCCATCAGCCGCACCTGGCCGGAGAACTGGGGAATATCGAATTCAAATTCCGCCTCCCCGCTGCCATTAGCCTGGGCTATGCCGCTCCAGTAAGAGACGATCTTTATGCGTTTCGCCGGCATCGGGTTGACGCGCTTCTTCATGTCACTTTCTCCGTCACCACCCGTACTGCTGAGGCTGGGCTTTACCTCCGGCAGCAATAATGGATAAAGGTCATATCCATTGACCTCAAGAGCCCGTTTTGCATAGAAATGGTCATACGGGTCGGGAGTTTCAAAGTCGGATACCTGTAATACGCCATTGTCCACTGCGGCCAGGGTAACCATGCTGCCAGGGAGAGCTTTCACCCTCACCTTTTGATGCGTATGCGACCGCACAGAGGTCTGGGCAGTGATCTCCACCGGGATCTTTCTTTCCTTTGCCTCCACTTTCACTGACTGGTATCCATGAGCGACCGTCAAAGGAATGTCCGAGAGCTCATGAGGTTTGATCAGGGTTGCAGTGATATAGACATTGGGAATGGCATCGATCGTAAGAGGCAGGTCAAGCGAGGCCGTCCGTTTGTCCACGTTGACATATTGATAAGAGATGACCTTGTCAGTCTCCATCGTTACCAGCATACGCCCGCTGAACGGCGTTTTGAACAGCGCCTTTACACTCTCGCCGGTATAATACCCGGACTTATCCAGCTCAATTTCGATATGCCCCTCATTGTTGACGTCAAAGGAATTGTTGTCCCCGCCCCAGCTGCCATAGCTATAAAAGCTTCTGCTCACATAGCTGTTCGAACCGGGTACAGACACCCGCAGTTCATAGTCGCCGGGAGATCGGGGTGTAAAGGAATATCTCGTATTCTCACCGCTGACGCTGACGATCCCCGAATTGAGAAGCTTGTCTTCTTTCTGGGACTCATAGCGGAAATAGTTGCCACTCTTCGTCAGCACGGTGCGGTATTCATGTTTGATGACCTGCACCCTTGCCGAAATGCCGTTCAACACCCGCTGATTACGATCCAGCGCGATGATGGGAAACTGCACGGCCTGGTTGAGGGCATAGTAGGAAAACCCATCGTCAGCCACCCCAAAGAAGACAGCCTGGGTGAAGATATCGACCGAGGTGCTGCGGCTGACAGGTCGGCCGGTCTCATCAAATACAGTAGCATAGAAGGTAGCCTGCAACAGACCGATATTCTTATACAGCTCGGGAACCTCATATTTCTCGACGGCATTGCCCTGGTCATCGGTCTTACCCTCCCGATCCGCCTTGTCAAAGGAGACATTATTGTCGGAAAGGCTAAAGTCGAAGCCTTTGAAATTTTTTGGACTGAACGCCCTCCGTTTGACCTGGATCTCACATTCGTAATTCCTGTTGGCCGCTGGTGGTCCGAAGAAGTTGACAGCATGAATGCTGAGATGGGAAATATCGCCCGCCTCGAGAGAAGTCTTATCCAGCTTAGCCGTGACCTTGATCCTGTCAGGGACGAATTCCTCGATACGGAAAGGCCGGGTCGAGAGCAGAACGTCATTCGAAGTATATACTTCCAGTGAATATGTGCCCGTGATGGCCGACTCAGCGAGGTCGACATTCCCTTCCAGCGACCCCTGCGCATTCAGCGTTTTGCGGAAGGTCTTCAACTCTTTCCCATTGGGAAGAAGGAATTTTAGCTTGACCGGCAGCTCTCCGGGGGATTTCCATTGCCGGTCGCGAACGATGACGGAGAAGTTGACCTTCTCCCCCGGCCGGTAGATATCCCGCTCCGGATAAATAAATGCGTCGAGCCCGGAAGTATTGCTTCGGGCGCCCCCCACCTCGAAACGGGAGGTATTGACACGGGTAGTGCCAAAAGGCAGGTAGTTGAAGTCTTCTGCGGATTTGGCAATGATCATCGCCGGCCGGAAGCCTGCGAATTCTTTACGTGTATAAGTAATCTCGGCAATGCCATCGGCACTGGTAGCACCCGTTCCCAGCAGCTGGTTATTGGCGCCATATGCCATGATGGTGACCCCGGGCATGGCAGCAGCCGTCTTGATGGAATTGGCGAAGACAAGGATCTTTTCCTTTCCTTCCTTTGCGATGAGCCCAATATCGGAAAGAGAAACGAAACGCCTGTCGCTGATCCAATAGTCCTTGGTGGACCTGATCATGACATGATAGATGCCTTTGAATTCCGGCAGCTTATCAGCAATACTAAGGTTCAGTAAGCGGCCATTGCCGCTGCCACTTTTTTGCAGGCTGCGGGTATCCACTTCCTGCTCGTATACCACGTCACCTAGAACGGCGCCGGTATTGTCGTCGCCTGCATAGTACCCGCCGCTATTTCCTTCTTCACCGTCCCCATCCCCGTCGCTGCTGTGGGTTGTGCGGGAAGTGGAGGTTTCCCTCGGGTAGTAGGTATATTGCTGCGCCATCAGCAGATTATTTTCGTAGATCTTGGAGACGATAACTTTGACGCGCGGCACGTTGATGATCTTCACTTCAATGTTCTGAGCCCCTTTG
Organism: Puia sp.; assembly: GCA_035492595.1. Classification (GTDB taxonomy): domain Bacteria; phylum Bacteroidota; class Bacteroidia; order Chitinophagales; family Chitinophagaceae; genus Puia. The sequence goes on along the minus strand of DATJJA010000008.1, from coordinate 28,516 downwards.
CCAGAAAGATAGACGCCCTTGCTGTTGGCAAAGCTGATGGAAGGAGCCAGTTCGCCAAACGTGATATTTGTTGTATATTCCTCGTGTAAAACCCCACCAATACGGCCACGCAGGCCCTTCGTCAGGGTCAGGGCATAACTTTTCGACTGGTCGAAGTTGTCGCTTTTGATAATAAAGCCATCATCTGCCGGCTCCACGGTGAACTTCACAGCGGGGGTGAAAGAGACACTGGCAGCCAGCCCGCCCGCCGGGACCTGCTGACTGGTCTGGACATGAATAGATCCCGTCTCTCCATCATGTTCGGTAGTCACTTCATTGATCGTAAGCACAAATGGAGAAGGGATAGAGGAAGTCATTGAGATCTTATCCTTCAGCCCGTTGGTGCCTCCTTCGGGTAAAAGGCCTTTGTCGATGGAAATATTTGCATCAAGAGTCTTGTCTTCCGCCTTCAGATTGAGCAGACGAAGGGAGATGCGATCCGATGCAGAAAGGGTCTGAAAGACATAGTTAACAGGCTGGCCGCCTATCTGGATCGCCAGTTTGTCCTTTAAAGAACCGGGATTGACCGCATAGTTGAATTGCAGGTCGATCTGTGGTACGGCCGTGCTGCTGTTCTCCTCCTGCAGCATCCAGGTTACATTGGTATTGTCAAGCCTGAGCTCCGGAGTATGAAAGATCAGGTCCTCCCCTTTTTTTATGCGGCCAAACTTGCTGAATTGAAGAATATCACTTTTAAGCGTTGCCTTAAAGGTCGTCGCAGGCGGCAAGGGCTGAGAAGGAGAGAATACCAGCTCGTCGGGATGTTCCCACCGAAAACGGCCGGGGATCTTTGGTTCGAAAGTAACATATTGAGTAGAATCCCACTGATCGAGCAGCGAGTCCTTGACCAGCGGCTGGTCAAACCGGAAGAAGAGGTTGCCCAGAGTTGGTACTTCATCGCGGGCATTGGTGTAATCCAGGCTAACCATGCTGCGATTACAGGATATAAGGAACAGGGTTGAAAAGGCGATCGTCAATAAGGCAATGACGCCGGAAAGTTTACGCATAAGGGGGTCTGATAAGAGTTAATTAGAGCCGAGCACAGCGAAGGCTGGACGAAGGCCCATGATTAGATATTGAGCGCCAGGGTCCATTTTTTTACCCAAAGGGCCCGCAGCGCTCATAAACGCTGTTAATATACAAAAAGCCCATAAAAAAACTATCTCGTTTGCTTGCGGCAATTGAAGAAAGTAGGAAATTAGTGGGAAGCTAAGGAGGATGTGAAGATGGCATATAATGGAAATAAATTCCAGGATGAAATTACATAACTCCAAAGCCTATTTGCAAGCGGTCGTATGATAAGAATTTGTTAATTACATTTATTGCCGGAAATACCGGAAAACCATGGAAATCCCTTTTCGGGGAGTTAAGATCTCTCCGACCCTTCTTCGCTGGACGAAGACCACTGTGATCAGCCTAACAAGCCTCTTTATTCTTTTTCTCCTGTTAAACTGGCTGTTCCCCCTACCCGACCAGGTGGAATATTCGACTATTGTCACAGACAACAAGGGCGCCGTTGTACATGCCTTCCTGACCCGTGATCAGCAATGGCGGATGAAGACCGAACTGAACGAGATCTCGCCCCTGCTGCGCAAGACCATTGTCGAAAAAGAGGACAGGTATTTCTATCGTCATCCCGGCGTCAATCCTCTGGCCATGGCCCGGGCTTTTGCCAAAAATATCTTTCGAATGCGACGTACTTCCGGCGCCTCCACGATCACGATGCAGGTGGCACGTTCGCTGGAGCCAAAGAAACGTTCCTACTGGAACAAGCTGGTGGAAGTCTTCCGGGCATTTCAGCTGGAATGGAAATACAGCAAGGACGAGATCTTACAGCTTTATCTGAACAAAGTACCCTATGGAGGCAATATTCAGGGCGTAAAATCGGCTTCTATTCTTTATTTCTCCAAAAACCCCGATCACCTGTCCCTTGCAGAGATAACGGCCCTATCGATCATCCCCAACCGGCCCTCTTCGCTGGTAATGGGAAAGAATAACGACCGGATCATCGAAGAACGCAACAAATGGCTGAAAAGATGGGCTTCCACGGGCGTCTTTACCCCGCAGGAGATATCCGATGCGCTGGCCGAGCCGCTGACCGCAAGCCGGGGAGCCGTGCCCGCTTTTATTCCTCAGCTGGCCTGGAAGCTGAAGAGAAAAGGCGACCCGATCATCCACACGACCATCGAGATGAACAAACAGCTGAAGATAGAAAAGCTGGTAAAAGATTATTCGCGTACACTGGCATTGAAGAATATCCGCAATGCAGCGGTGATCGTGCTGGACAATCAAACACATCGCATCGTCACCTATGTGGGGAGCGCGGATTTCCGCGATTCACTGGATGGCGGCCAGGTAAATGGCGCAGCAGCGATCCGCCAGCCGGGCAGTACCCTGAAACCGCTGTTGTATGGCCTCTGTATCGATGCTGGGCTGCTGACACCCAAAATGACCATCACCGATGTACCGGTCAACTATGAAGGGTATGCGCCGGAGAATTATGACCGCAAGTTCAACGGTTATGTAACGATGGAATATGCGCTGGAGCATTCGTTGAATATACCTGCAGTAAAGAGCCTGAAGAGACTGGGTAAGGATAAGCTGATACGAAAGCTGTCGGAATGCGACTTTCAGCAGATCCGCCGCGATCAGAATAAGTTAGGGTTGTCGATGATATTGGGAGGATGTGGAGCGACATTAGAGGAATTGACGGGGCTTTATTCCATTTTTTCGAATGAAGGGAGATATGTGCGGCCCCGGCTGACCTGGGATTCAGGCGACTCTGCAACCTCGGCCACGGGCAAGACCATTTTGAGCCCCGCAGCGGCCTTTATGATCAATGAGACCCTGTCAAAAGTAAACCGGCCGGACTTTCCACTGAACTGGGAGAGTACGGTACATCTTCCAAAAATAGCCTGGAAGACGGGCACATCCTATGGACGCCGGGACGCCTGGAGTATCGGATACAACCGACGGTATACGGTGGGGATCTGGGTCGGCAATTTCTCGGGGCTGGGCATCCCCGAGCTGAGCGGAGCTAACGTGGCGACACCGTTGCTGTTCACTGTTTTTAATACAATAGATTACGATGACAACGCCTCCTGGTTTGGTCAGCCGGCCGATTGTGATGTGCGGATGGTATGTACGGAGACGGGATTGCCGCCAAACGACTTTTGCACGCATCTGGTAACGGATTATTTTATTCCGTTGGTGTCGCCGGCTCGGAAATGTGATAACAGGCAGGAAGTGTTCGTATCGGCCGACGAAAAGATATCCTATTGCCGGAACTGTCTGCCGCCGGGCGGCTACAGGAAAAAACTTTATCTGGTCGTGCCGCCGGAGATGAAAGAGTATTTCGAAACTAACCACATTACCTATCCGATCATCCCTCCGCATAATCCGAACTGCGAAAAAGTTTTTCATGAGGGGGCGCCGGTGGTGACTTCACCATCCAATGGCAGCGAGTACCTGATCAACCGGAAGGACCCGGAACCTTTGCAGCTGCGGTGCCGCGTCAGCAATGATGTGGGGAAAGTGTACTGGTATATCAATGATAAGTTTTACCGGGCTGGAGAAGCAAGGAGCAGACAGTTCTTTATCCCCGATGAAGGCCCTGTGAAGATCTCGTGTACAGATGACAAGGGAAGGAACAGGAATGTGTGGATAAGAGTACGGTATGTTAATTTGTAGAAGAATAATTGACATGCCGGCCAATAAGAGACCAGCCCGTGGAATTATGTTTGAACAGACAGGTAAAGCTGATACCGCAGTTTGCCCCGCATATGGAATTGAGGTCGATGACAGCATAATGACCATCATCAGTAAATTGAGGCAAAGAAAAGCTAAAGATCAGTTTTTCCATGACTGGCGCCTTTGACGGTGTATTTATTTTTCGACGGCGATGTGTACTGTCCATAGGAATATATCTTTCGGGGAAAAGAAGTGAATCAGCCTTTTTCGGAGTGATGCAGATCGCCTTTTCAAGTCGATCCTGCTTCCAGTAATAAGGATAACGGGAGAGGTAGGCTTTCTCGGAGAGTTCATTGAGGGCAATAAAGGGTACGTTCTCCCGGAGGTAATATTTTTCCCATTCATCATAGTCATATTTTACGAAGCGGCAGGTGTCGGCGCCGGTGATGAGATAGTAGTGATCGAAGCTGGAATCGACGACGGTATGATAGACCTCATTGAGAAAGGCTTCGGGACTGGGGAGTTGCGGCCAGGATTCGGGGATAATGGGTTGCGCTTTTACGGATATTTTTACCGCCAGTAAAAGGATGAGGAGAAAAAGCCTGTTGGTCATGAATACAAGATCACAAAAAGAATGTTAAAGGGATTATAAAAGAAAAGCCCCCGCTTCGGGGGCCTGATAAGATAAAAGTGTGCTTAATCCGCTTTATGTACGGAACCGGCGCCGCTGACGTGCTGGTTGACCGTAGTCGCATTGCCTTTATAACTGACAGAACCGGCGCCGCTGACTTCGGCATCCAGTTTCACGCTGGCAAAAACTTCAGCAGAGCCCGCCCCGGATATCTCCACTTTTGTATTTTCGGCAAGCAGTTCATAACAATGCGCATGGCCGGCGCCAGTGAGGTCCAGGTCGACGTCTTTGGTCTGGCCTTTGAGATCAATAGAACCGCTGCCGGAGACCTCTGCGGTCAGGCGGGGGGCGTCCACTTCCATTTTAATATCACCAGCTCCGCTGACATGCATAGAGAGGTCTTCGGCATTGGTGATCTTTGTCTGGCCAATTATATCGCAGGCTCCGGAAGCCTTGATCTCGTTGTAAACCTTTGTCGACACATATATCCGCAGGTCGCCGGTGGGCACCAGATGAAATCCCGGACGATCCCGGACGATGATACGATCGCCTTCCTGCCGGACTTCGATATACTGAAGGAGATTTTCGTCGCCTTCAATTTTGACCGAGGGGGCATCGCCCTGCGAAACAAGGACCTTAGCCGCTCCGCTGACGTCGACATTTTTAAAGTCGCTAACGCTGCGGTCCTCTGTTTTGATATTACCGTTACCCCTTATTCTTTTACCGAGAATGTTGTGACAGGAGGTCATTATGGCCGGTAAAGCCAGCACGAGCCAGATAGATCTTGTTTTTCGCAGGAAGGTGAGTGCAGCATGTTTCATAATCGCTTGTTTTAGGTTGGTTACAAATGTAATAAAACCAGATTTGGAGTTAGATGTTTTTTAGGGGGATGGGGGTGTGGCCGATTTTTTTTACCTTCGCGTCACCATGACGGAAAAGATACTCATTCTGGACTTTGGATCCCAGTATACTCAGTTGATCGCCAGGGCTGTACGTGAGGCTAATGTATACTGCGAGATCATTCCCTATCACAAATCATTCGATTTTGACCCTTCTCTGAAGGGCATTATTCTTTCTGGCAGCCCTTTTTCGGTAAACGATGCCAACGCTCCGGAAATTGACATTGCAGCGCTGCACAGCCGGCTGCCGGTGCTGGGGGTCTGCTATGGCGCCCAGTTGACAGCCAAACAGTTTGGGGGACGCGTTGCCAACAGCAACAAACGTGAATATGGCCGCGCTCTTCTGCATAAACAAAAAGAGAATATTCTTTTTAATGATGTCACGGAACTGTCGCAGGTCTGGATGAGCCATGCAGATACGATCCTGGATCTGCCCGCGGGTTTTGAAGTGCTGGGAACGACAGAGAATATCCCTTATGCAGCCTTCAGGAAGGCAGGCGCAGCCGCCGGGACGGGCAGCGAACAACCCCTGTACTGCCTGCAATTCCATCCGGAAGTATATCATTCCATCGAAGGGAAGAAGATCATCCGCAATTTTTTGGTGGACATCTGTAAATGCACGCAGGACTGGACTCCGGCCCATTTTGTCAATGATACGGTGGCGGCATTGTCCAAACAGATCGGCAACCGCAAGGTCATTATGGCCCTGAGTGGTGGTGTCGATTCCACTGTGGCTGCTACTCTTATTCACAAGGCGATTGGCGACAGGCTCCATGGGATCTTTGTAGACAACGGTGTATTAAGAAAGAACGAGTTCGAACAGGTGCTGGAGAGCTATAAACAAATTGGGTTAAATGTTAAAGGCATCGATGCAAAGAACACTTTTTATAAGGAATTAGCCGGGAAGGTCGATCCGGAGGCCAAACGCAAGACGATCGGTCGGCTTTTTATCGACGTTTTCCAGGAAGAAGCCGTCAAAATACCCGGTGTGGAATTACTTGGACAGGGTACTATCTACCCGGATGTGATCGAGAGCGTTTCCGTCCACGGACCTTCCCAGACTATAAAATCCCACCATAATGTGGGAGGATTACCGGAAAAAATGCACCTGGAGCTGGTAGAGCCTTTGCGTTATCTCTTCAAAGACGAAGTAAGGCGCGTAGGTGCGGAACTGGGGATCCCGGAAGACCTTTTACAGCGTCATCCCTTCCCTGGACCTGGCCTGGCGATAAGGATCCTCGGCGAAGTAACCGAGGAAAAGGTGCGATTATTGCAGGAAGCAGATCATGTCTATACTAAAGGACTAAAAGATCATCACCTTTACTCCGCTGTATGGCAGGCCGGGGCCATCTTGCTTCCGGTGAAAAGCGTTGGGGTGATGGGGGACGAGCGGACCTATGAGTTTACAGTGGCATTAAGGGCAGTGACTTCCGTCGATGGAATGACGGCTGACTGGGCACATCTGCCCTATACGTTCCTGGCGGACATCTCCAATGATATCATCAACAGCGTGAAGGGGATCAACCGGGTGGTATATGATATCAGCAGCAAGCCGCCGGCGACGATCGAGTGGGAATAATTATGAATAAAAAATTCCGATATTCTTTTCTGACATTGTTGCTGGCGCTGGCAGCGGTGGGCAGTGTGAAGGCGCAGGCCGATACGCTCCACCGCGTGGATACGACCCGTCATGCTGATACGGGTCGTCATCAGCTGGCTATATTCGCACCGCTTTACCTGGATTCCGCCTTTGATGCTGCCGGCAATTACCGCTATGATAAAAGTTTCCCGAAATATATAAATCCGGGACTCGAATTCTATGAAGGCGCGCAGCTGGCCCTGGATTCCCTGCAAAAAGAAAAGGCACAGCTGGATGTACGGATCTATGACACGCGTTCGGTCACTGCAAGTCTCCAGCAGATGCTGAGCGATTCAGCTTTTCAAAATACAGAGCTGATCATCGGTCAGATCGCTAATGCCATCGAGCTTCAACAACTGGCCACCGCAGCGGCACGTCTGCATATCCCCTTTATCAATATCAATTTTCCCAATGACGGCGGAGTCACCAATAACCCCAGCCTGGTCATCCTCAACTCCACGCTGAAGACACATTGCGAAGGTATTTATAGATTCATCCAGCGCAACTATCCCACAAAGCCGGTAATATTCTTCCGGAAGAAAGGCACACAGGAAGACCGTCTGAAGGGTTATTTTACAGATGTTGACAAGACCACCGCCTCTGTTGCATTGAAAATAAAATATATTACGCTGGACGATAATTTCGATGCAACGACGCTGACGCCTTACCTGGACAGTACCAATCAGACGATATGCATTTCAGGGAGCCTGGACGACGTATTTGGTACAAGGCTCTGTCAGCAGCTGGCTTTTCTCAACAAAACCTATCGTACGACGATAATAGGGATGCCAACCTGGGACAATACCGATTTTACCCAGCCGGCTTTTGCAGGGGAAGAGATCATTTACTCCACGCCGTTCTATCTCAATCCACTGGATTCGCTGGTTAAGCAGATGGATCAGAATTTCAGGACTAAGTTTTATTCGCGGCCGAGCGACATGGTTTTTCGCGGCTATGAGTCGACCTATCGGTTCGGGAAGCTGCTGCTCCTGTACGGAAAGAACCTCAGCGGCAGTATTGGCGAGAAAAAGTTCAGGATCTTCAATGATTTCGATATAGTGCCTGTCTTCCTCAACCGGCAGACGCCCACATTGGATTATTTTGAGAATAAGAAGCTTTATTTTATCCGGAAGACGGACGGGGTGGTGACAGGTGTGAATTAGGCGGATTTGCGCCCGCTGGTCGGCGCCAGTGGGCCTGGGGCTGCGCGGACCCACAACTTTTGCCAGCCAGGCTTGTTATTTGCAGGAGTTCTATTCTTATGCCTTTACTGGAATTTACCGAGAAAGGGATCTATTGCCCGAAAGGGGATTTCTATATTGACGCCTGGCGGCCGGTACCAAGGGTAGTTATCACGCATGCCCATAGCGATCATGCCCGGGCGGGCAGCGGCAGCTATCTTTGTCACCGGCTGACCCGACCCCTCCTGGAATTGAGGCTCGGGCCCCACCCCTATCAGAGCCTGGAATGGGGAGAAGCGGTTTTCCTGAACGGCGTACGGGTCAGCCTTCATCCCGCAGGCCATATCATTGGGTCCTCACAGGTGAGGGTGGAATATGAAGGCGAAGTATGGGTGGTAAGCGGAGATTATAAAACGGAGGATGATGGATTGAGCGGAGCTTTTGAAGCCCTCAAATGTCATGTTTTTATAACGGAGTCCACCTTTGGATTGCCTATCTACAACTGGAAGCCACAACCGGAAATATTTACTACTATTCAGGACTGGGTCAGCAGGAACGAGGCAGAGGCTAAGACTTCAATCCTTATAGCCTATAGCCTGGGTAAGGCACAGCGGCTGTTGTCCTGTCTGGCGCCGGTGACAGAGAAGATCTTTGTTCACGGTGCAGTCTGGAATGTCCATCAGGCCCTCCTGGACGCGGGAGTACAGCTGCCTGCCGTGGAGCGGATATTGCCGGATATGCCGAAAGATATTTTTCGCGGCCGTGTAGTAATTGCGCCGTCGAGTGCGGAGGGCTCACCATGGATGCGGCGTTTCAGTCCGTACGCTGTAGGGATCTGCAGCGGATGGATGCAGGTACGGGGCAATGTGCGGCGGCGAAACGCGGATGCAGGATTTGCGTTGAGTGACCATGCAGACTGGAAGGGGTTGCTGGCGGCTGTGACGGCGACGGGAGCGGAGCGGGTGTATGTAACACACGGGTTCCAGGCGACTTTGTCGAGATATTTGAATGAGAAGGGAATATGGGCAGAGGCCGGAGGCCCCTCATTGGCCCCGCCAGGCGCCGAAAGCGCCGGTACGGAACAGCCAGACTATGAACAGGAAGACTAACATGACCACCACCCTACATATAAATAACGGCATGCGGCTTTTCGCAGACCTCGTTGTAAAACTGGGTACAAGCACAAAAACCAACGACAAGCTCGACGCGCTGACCCATTACTTCACCGGAGCGGGTGATGCAGATAAGGTTTGGGTCATCGCCCTGTTCAGTGGCCGGAGACCCAGGCGGACGGTCAATTCCACGCAGTTACAGGACTGGTGCATGGAGGGGACGGGTTTGCCGGCCTGGTTGTTCGAGGAGAGTTATCACACGGTGGGAGATCTGGCAGAAACGATAGCATTGTTGCTGCCGGAGGCGGAAGAAGCGGCAACTGATGCCGACCTCTCTTTTTATCTCCAGCGATTGATACAGCTGGGTAAGGAGGATGAAGCCATAAAAAAAGAGTTCGTGCTGTCCTGCTGGAGGCGTATGAATAAAGAAGAACGTTTTGTCTTTAATAAGCTGATCACGGGCGGGTTTCGGATAGGGATCTCTCAGAAGATGATCGTCAACGCATTGGCAAAGACGGTTGGAGTAGAAGCTTCCATCATCGCGCATAGGATCAGCGGCGACTGGGATCCTGCGACGACCTCCTTTGCCGCACTTTTGAGTGAAGAGGGTGCAGGCACTGACCTGTCACGCCCCTATCCTTTTTACCTGGCTTACGCGCTGGAGGAAGACCTTTCTTCCCTGGGCAACCCGGAGCAATGGCAGGCCGAATGGAAATGGGATGGGATTCGCGGAGAAGTGATCAAACGGCAGGGACAGTTTTTTGTCTGGAGCCGGGGAGAAGAGTTGATGACGGATCGCCTTCCTGAGTATCAGCAGTTTAAGGAATTGTTGCCGGATGGGACGGTACTGGATGGGGAGATCATTGGATTGAGCATCGGTAAAAATGAAAATTCATTTTTACCGCTCCCATTTGCAGCTTTGCAGACGAGGATCGGAAGAAAGAATGTGACAAAGAAACATTTAACCGAAGTGCCGGTCGGATTTATAGCTTATGACCTGCTCGAATATAATGGGGAGGACTGGCGAGACCGGCCGCTGGAGCAGCGCAGGGCGCAACTGGAAAAACTGGCTACAGCAGCGGCACATCCAATGCTGCAGCTTTCTCCGGTGATCTCATTTGACGATTGGCAACAGCTGGCAGCAATGAGGACTGTATCGAGAGACAAAGGGAGCGAAGGGATCATGCTGAAAAAGAAGAGCTCCGTTTACCAGGTGGGACGCCGACGCGGAGATTGGTGGAAATGGAAGATCGATCCCCTGGTCATCGACGCAGTTATGGTCTATGCTCAGAAAGGGCATGGACGGCGAAGTAATCTATATACCGATTATACGTTCGCAGTGCGACAGGGTGATCAGCTGGTGACGTTCACCAAGGCTTATTCGGGTTTGACAGATAAGGAGCTGCAGGAAGTTGACGCTTTTGTCCGTAAGAACTCATTGGAGAAGTTTGGCCCGGTGCGAACGGTAAAACCGGAGCTGGTCTTTGAGATCGCCTTCGAAGGGATCGCGGCTTCGGCGAGGCACAAGTCGGGAGTGGCCTTACGTTTCCCACGGATCAACCGCTGGAGGAAAGACAAACGCCCGGAGGAGATCGATACCATCGGGAGTTTGAAGAAGATGCTGGAGTTGTACGGGAAGTAGTAAATTTATGTTCATGAAAAAGCTTTTGGTTTTTGTTTTTTTGGCGATGGCTGGTTTAGCTTTTACGACGGTGATACGGTATACACGGGAAGAAAAACCCGTAGCGATTCCCGCGAGCCCGCAGCGTAACGGAGACGCCGTTGTGGGTTATCGCTATCTGACAACAGGAGATTATTTGAAAAGCGGTATTCCTTATAGTTATTTTTTATTGGGATTTGGCAAAACCACCACCAATTACCTGAACAGGGACAGCCCCAATGCCCTGATCAGTCATGAATATACGGCCGTCAGGTCGCCAAACGGAGAGACGGTCGTCGCACCGAACTGCCTGCAATGTCATGCACAGGTGTTTGAAAAGAAACTGTATGTGGGACTGGGAAATTCCATGATCGATTTTACCGACCGGCAAAAACTGAATCCCGGGGCGGCACTTATGGCGCAGACGATACTACAGCGCGGAGACCCCAAAAAATACGTGGCCGCCCTGCCTTTCCTGACGGCTATGAAGACGATCAGCGGAGGCCTGTATACCGAGGTGCGGGGAGTTAATTCGGCTGACAGGCTGGCCGATCTGCTGGTCGCACATCGTGACCCGCAGACCTTACGTTGGAGTAATGAACCCGTCATAGATGTAGCAGGTGAAGTAATTCCCACCGATACACCTCCCTGGTGGCTGCTGAAGAAGAAACACGCCATGTTCTACAATGGTTTCGGGAGAGGCGATTTCGGACGGTTTCTTATGGCCTCGAACCTGCTTACGGTAAGTGATAGTTCGGAGGCCAGGGAAGTGGATAGCCATTTCAATGACGTGCTTGCTTATATCTATTCCATCGAGCCCCCCAAATATCCGCAGCCGATAAATAGCTCTCTTGCCAAACAAGGGGGTGTTCTGTTCGTACAAAACTGTTCTAAATGTCATGGGAGTTATGGCGCTGAGGGCGAATATCCCAACCTGCTGATACCCGAGTCTATCATCAGGACGGACTCCCTGCTTTTCAAGGCAAATTACCAGAGCCCGCAATTCATCGAATGGTTTAACAAGAGCTGGTTTGCTCAGGGCGATCACCCCGCAAAGCTCGAACCTTTTAATGGATATATAGCTCCGCCCCTCGATGGCATCTGGATCACAGCGCCCTACCTGCATAACGGCTCGGTACCGACGCTGGAGGCTGTACTGAACAGCAAGATCCGTCCCGCTTACTGGTCGAGGGATTTCAAAGACCCTCAATACGATTATGGAAACCTCGGATGGAAGTATACAGAAGAAACCGGACCACGCGGTACAGCAGTCTATAATACGACATTACCGGGTTATGGCAATTATGGACATACATTCGGCGACAAGCTGAGCGACAACGAGCGAAAGGCCGTGATCGAATATCTGAAGACATTATGAAGGATGGAGATTTACTATGCAATTACAAGAGACTATTGGATATAAAGTAATTCGAAGCTGGATGGCAAAAGAAGGACGTGCGCCTTTTGCTTTCCAGGAAGAGACCTGGCAGTTTATTCTCGATGGGCGGTCGGGTCTGGTCAATGCGCCTACGGGATGCGGGAAGACCTTTTCGGTTTTTCTCGGTGCGCTGATCGACTTTATCAATCGCCATCCCGGTGACTACCGTACGCGAAGCGGCAGCGGCCTCCAGCTGTTGTGGGTTTCGCCGCTCCGGGCGCTGGCAAAGGACATCGGCCGGGCTATGGAAGAGGTTATCCGCGCGCTGGAGATGAATTGGCAGGTGGGCACACGTAATGGGGATACGGAGATGAGCGAACGGCAAAGACAGAAACGGCGAATGCCGGAAGTGCTGATCATCACGCCGGAGAGTTTGCATTTGCTGCTGGCGCAAAAGGGATACGCGGAGACGTTTAAGGTATTAAGACTCGTCGCGGTGGACGAATGGCATGAGCTGCTGGGCAGCAAGCGGGGAGTACAGGTGGAGCTTGCGTTGTCACGTTTGACGGGTATAAGGGCCGGAGCCTGTTCGATCATCGGGATCAGCGCGACCATCGGGAACCTCGTACAGGCGAAGGAGGTATTGCTTGCCTCGCTGGGCGCAAATAATGATTTTATCGTTCGGGCACAAATGGACAAACCCATCGATGTGGAGTCGATACTGCCGGATGAGATCGAAAATTACCCCTGGGCGGGCCACCTGGGGCTGAGGCTTATTCATAAAGTGATCCCCATCCTGGAGCAGAGCAGGACGACACTGATCTTTATCAATACCCGCGGAATGAGCGAGACCTGGTATCAGTCGCTGCTTACGGCCTGTCCCGATCTGGCCGGCGTCATTGCCCTGCATCATGGGTCTATCGATATGGCGCTGCGAAACTGGGTGGAAGATGCATTACACGAAGGAAAATTAAAAGCGGTGGTATGTACTGCCAGCCTGGACCTGGGGGTGGATTTCCGACCCGTGGAGACCGTGATACAGGTCGGAAGTCCAAAGGGGGTGGCCCGGTTCCTGCAACGGGCAGGACGCAGCGGACATCAGCCGGGGCAGGTGAGCAAGATCTGGTTCCTGCCGACACACTCGCTGGAGCTGATGGAGGCCGCGGCGCTGAAGTCGGCCATGCAGGAGGGACTGATCGAGAACAGGGAGCCGATGTTGTTGTGCTTCGACGTGCTGATCCAATACCTGGGCACGCTGGCCATTTCGGATGGCTTTTATCCTGAGAATTTGTTTCGCGAGCTGCAGTCGACCTATTGTTTTAGCGAGATGACGGAAGATGAGTGGATGGAGATCCTTCATTTTATCACCGAGGGCGGAGTGGCATTACAACAATACGATGAGTTCAGGAAAGTAGAGATAATGGAAGATGGACTTTATAAGATCAATAGCCGGCGGGTGGCCATGAGGCATCGGCTGCATATCGGAACCATCGTGAGCGATGCTATGCTGAAAGTGCGATTTGTGACCGGGGGATATGTGGGCGTGATAGAGGAATATTTTATTTCGCGCCTGTCACCGGGGGATGTCTTTACGCTGGCTGGCAGGAACCTGGAATTTGTGATGATCAAAGACATGACGGCGCTGGTGCGCAAGTCGACTGCAAAGAAGTCAAAAGTCCCGAGCTGGAATGGAGGACGTATGCCGCTATCGGCCAACCTGGGGATGATGTTGCGAAGAAAGCTGGATGAGGCATCGGGAATGCTGGCAGGAGAAAGTCCTGCGGTGGCGCACACCGGCAGAGAGCATGAAGTGAAGGTCTTAAAGGCGGCGGGGATCGATATAGAGCTGAAAGTTCTGCGGCCACTGTTTGAATTACAGGCGTCATTATCATATATGCCGAGGGAGAACGAGTTGCTGGTCGAACAGATAGAGACAAAGGATGGATTCCACCTGTTCGCGTATCCTTTCGAGGGACGACTGGTACATGAGGCGATGGCTGCCCTGCTGGCTTACCGGATCAGCCGGACTACGCCCATCAGCTTTTCTTTTGCGATGAATGATTACGGTTTTGAGCTGCTGAGCGACCAGCCTATCCCGCTGGATGATACGAATGCATATGAGCTCTTCAGCCCGGATAACCTAACGGCGGACATACAGCGCAGCGTCAACAGCGCAGAGATGGCCCGGCGGAAATTCAGGGATATCGCGGTGATCGGAGGACTTATCTTCCAGGGATACCCAGGAGAACATACCAAGGCCCGGCACCTGCAATCATCGGCGTCATTGCTCTTCAATGTATTCAGTGAATATGATCCGCATAACCTGCTTATACGCCAGGCTTATAATGAGGTCATGGATCAACAGATGGAAGAGCAGCGGTTACGCAATATGCTGGAGCGGATCGCGCGCGGGAAGATCGTGCTGCGATGGCCAAAGAAGCTGACACCTTTCTGTTTCCCGCTTAAAGTGGACAGTATGCGGGAAGACCTGTCTTCCGAGAAACTCGAAGACAGGGTCAAAAAGATGCAGGCGCAGCTGCGTTAGACCACGGCCGCCCCTCACCTAGGAGAGGTACTTCAGCTGGGTAGCATACATGATGATAAAAGCTACGTTGATCAGCAAAGCGAAAACCAGCCCAAAGATGGGCATCTGACCAATAAAGATAAAGCTGACAACAAAAGGCAATAGTTCGCCGATAACATAGATCGGAAAGCCAATCTTCTTTAGTTTCCGCATTTGCACAGCTCCATAAATACAGAGCACGGCACCTACTATACCCAGAATAAGCATGGGTGTGCGATTTTCCAGTGTCTTCCGGGCCATGCCTACGGGATCAGGGCCCATTAGCCTTTTTAGGAAGTCAGGCGCCTGCTCCATTTTGTCCTGGTTCTGGACCATCTGATCGTAGTTGCTTTGAGCTCTGAAGAAACTAACAAACTGCGTGAGGATTGTTATACCGCTGCCGATAAAGGTCAGGATGGAGATAACATTGAGCGTCTCCGGGCGTTTTTTGGGTTCTTCGAGGAAGCTCCCGGAAGCCGCAGTTTTTTGGACGTCTGTCATGGTGTTCGTATTGTCTCTCTAAGTAAATACAATTTTCAGGATTGTCAATGAAAACTATTAAATATAATTAATGTGAAGGACTGCTTCTATTTGGATATAGTAAATACATTTGCAGCAGGGAGTTAATTTATGCATCCTGCATTTCCATATCGTATTAAGGGCCAGCAGTTATGGCTTTCGCCCGACCGTTGTATCTATTGGGAGGAGGAGAGGTCGCTCATCGTTTCTGATCTCCATTTTGGCAAAACCGGGCATTTTCGCAAGGCGGGTATCGCAGTGCCACAATCCATTTACCGTGAGGATCTGCTGCGATTGCTTTGTCAGATCCAATATTTTCAACCGCGGCAGCTGCTGGTGGTTGGAGACCTTTTTCATAGCCGGGAAAACAAAGAGCTGGCTCTCTTTTTAAAATGGAGAGAGGATTTTCCGGAGCTGGGCATTCGGCTGATAGTGGGCAACCATGATATTCTGCATGCCAGCTGGTATAAGGAGGCAGGGATCGACGTGAGCCGGGAGATCTTACGTCTTGGGCCTTTTGCTTTTATCCATGATATTACAGAGGGCGGTGCGGGCGCGACGACGGAGGGTGGAACAGATCTGGCGACAACGGGCGCCGAGGTGATGGAGAGTGGGGCTACGCCGGCCGACAAAGGAGAGCCATATTTTTTCTCGGGACATATACATCCGGGTATACGGATCAGGGGTATGGGCAGGCAGAGCCTCCAGTTCCCCTGTTTCTATTTTGGGAGCGCATATGCTGTGTTACCAGCTTTCGGCAGGTTTACCGGTACGGTGTCGATCGACCCGATGCCGGAAGCCAATGTCTTTGCCATATTGCCTCCGACAGGCGGAGAAAAGGGATGGCAGGCTCATCGCCGAAGCAGGTCGATCATGGAACCGGGTGGGGCGAAGGCTTCAGATGGCAGGAGCGGCTCGGACGGCAAGAACGGTTCGCACCGCAAGAGCTCAGACGGCGCAGGTGCAGCTATAGGCGCCAGACCGGGCACAGGCGTGGGGCCTGGCAGTATTCTGCAAATCCAATAAGCTCATCTTCAACTACTCCTGTTTTAGAAGGACTATCGATAGTTTTCACATCGATACTATACAAAACGCTTAACGCATTTTTTATATGCTACCTGTCAATTCATCTTCTTCTTCATCGAGCTGACCTGATCCTGGAGATTCGATACCAGGTTGGCCAACTGGTTGACGTCCCAACGGTGCTGGGTATTGGCTTTGCTGATGACCATCTGAGCCTTCCATACCTCAAGCACGTCGTCAGTATTTACATTATAAGGCTGATATGCCGTATTGTCACTGACCAGGGTGAGCTTGGTCTTGGATTTATTGTTTTTCATAACCCTTTTGTAGACGATGCCTTCATTACGGGACACCACTATATAGGTCTGGTTGCTTTTTACCTCTTCCATATCATCAACTTTTTCGCCGACAATAACAGACCCGCTCGGCGTGGGCAGCATGGAATCGCCAACGATCTCGAACGCACGATAATGGCCCGGAGCCAGCATAGGCAGCGTAAAAGTATTCAGCTCGTCGAGAAATTCAGGGTCGGCATAACCAGCGAGGTAACCGGCAGCAGCTTTTACAGGGACCAGCTGGATGTCATTGGATGCAGCCACCAGCTTTTGCGCCCTCCGCTTGGAAAGATAACTCCCGCCCTTCGTATCGCTAAGCTCTTTACGAAGCAATTCGTCAAGAGTAAGCTTAAACATATCGGAAATGGTTTCCAGCACTTCCAGCCGGGGTTCGGCCCTTTCTTCTTCGTAGGCGCCGAGCAAAGAACGTTTGATGCCGAGGCGGGCAGCAAACTCCTCTTGTGTCCACCCCCGCAGCTTGCGGAGGTATTTGAGATTTTGACCTGCTATTGACATGGGCTAATATATTTAGCACTAAGATACTAACTTCTTTGTCAGGACAAAAAAAATTTTATTCGGCGGCGAAATCGGTTTGCGGTGGATGGGGACACAGATCGATCGGCGCAGGTTTCTGGCAGGATCGATGAGGCAGCGCAGAAAAGGTGCGGCAAGGTGAAAAAGTACGGAATTCAATGGTTTAGCCGACGGAAATGCCCCGCCGGGAAGGGGTGGATGGGAGCTTTTTTGTACATTTGCTTCCCTGTCAATTTGACCTTCCTTTCAGGATAGCACCAAATTTGACTGGGAAAATGGGTCCCGGAGCTTTTTGACGGGAACCCGAAACCAATAAAATCACTAATACTTAAGGAATTATGTTAGGTATTCTATCCAAAATATTCGGCGGGAACAAGTCGGAAAAGGATATAAAGCACATCCAACCCCTTGTGGGTCAAGTGAATCAACACTTTGCCGCTTATCAGTCCCTGTCCAATGATCAATTGCGTGCTAAAACAGTAGAATTCAAAGCCCGGATCAGAGAGCATTTGAGCAAGCTGGACACAAAGATCGACGATCTGAATAAAAAGGCGGAAGAACTGCCTTTTAGCGATATCACCGGAAAAGATGTCATTTACCAGGAGATAGACCAGTTAAAAAAGGAGCGTGACGAGCAGATAGAGGAAGTCCTGGAGACACTGTTACCCGAAGCATTTGCCGTAGTAAAGGAAGCAGCGCGCCGGTTCAAGGACAACCCGGAAGTGGTGGCGACGGCCACGGAGCTGGATCGCAATCTGAGCGTTAGGAAAGAGCATATCCGGATCGAAGATGACAAAGCCATCTATAAGAATTCCTGGATGGCAGCCGGCAGCCCCATCACCTGGAACATGGTACATTATGATGTTCAGCTCATCGGCGGTACAGTACTGCACCAGGGGAAAATCGCCGAAATGGCTACCGGTGAAGGTAAAACACTGGTTTCGACCTTACCGGCTTACCTGAATGCCCTGGCCGGCGAAGGAGTACACATCGTGACGGTCAACGATTACCTGGCCCGTCGTGACTCCGAATGGAATGGCCCCATTTTCGAATGGCTGGGATTGACCGTCGATTGTATCGACAAGCACGAGCCAAACAGCGAAGCGCGCCGCAAGGCTTACATGGCGGATATCACTTATGGCACCAACAACGAATTCGGTTTTGACTACCTGCGTGATAACATGGTGCATTCTCCGGAAGAGATGGTACAACGCAAGCACCACTACGCAATGGTGGATGAAGTGGATAGCGTGCTCATCGACGATGCGCGTACCCCATTGATCATTTCCGGTCCTGTTCCAAAAGGGGACGACCAGCAATACCACATACTAAAAGGAAGGGTACTGAATCTGTTCGAAGCCCAGAAGAAAGTAACCAATCAGTTCCTTATAGAAGCCAAAAAGAAGATGGCCGAAGGTAATGACGATCCCAAAGACGGAGGATTGGCATTGATGCGGGCCTACCGGGGCCTTCCTAAATCCGGTCCGCTGATAAAGTTCATGAGCGAGCCGGGCATCAAGGTAAGATTACAGAAGACCGAGAACTATTACCTCGCTGACCAGTCCAAGGAAATGCCAAAAGTAGACGCGGAGCTGTTCTTTTATATTGACGAAAAGAATAATTCCGTCGACCTCACCGATAAAGGCATTCAAATGATCACCCGGGAAGGAGAAGATCCTGATTTCTTCATCCTGCCCGACATCGGCATCAAGCTTGCTGACATTGAAAAAGAGCCGCTGAGCACAGAAGAAAAACTGCAGCGTAAAGAAGTCCTGCTGAACGAATATTCGATCAAGGCAGACCGTATCCATACCGTTCAGCAGCTGCTGAAAGCCTATACCTTATTCGACAAGGACGTAGAGTATGTGGTTATGGAAGGCCAGGTGAAGATCGTAGATGAGCAGACAGGCCGTATTCTCGATGGAAGACGGTATAGCGATGGGCTGCACCAGGCGATAGAAGCCAAGGAAAATGTGAAGATCGAGGCTGCCACCCAAACCTATGCAACAGTTACTTTACAGAACTATTTCCGTATGTATCATAAGCTGGCCGGTATGACCGGAACGGCCGAAACCGAGGCAGCGGAATTATGGGATATCTACAAGCTGGACGTGGTGACGATACCCACAAATGTACCGGCTATCCGTAAGGATCATCAGGATCTGGTTTTCAAGACCAAACGGGAAAAATATAAAGCCGTCATCGATGAAATAGAAAGACTCCGCGCTGAAGGAAGACCTTCACTTGTTGGTACGACTGATGTGGCGGTGAGCGAGCTGCTTGGCAAGATGCTGCAGGCCAAAAAAATACCGCACAATGTATTGAACGCCAAACAACACTCGAAGGAAGCACAGATCGTTGCCGAAGCAGGTATGGCCGGTGCAGTGACGATCGCAACCAATATGGCCGGTCGTGGTACGGATATCAAGCTGGGACCTGGAGTTAAAGAAGCCGGCGGTCTGGCAATCATCGGTACGGAAAGACATGAAAGCCGCCGCGTAGACCGCCAGCTGAGAGGCCGGTCCGCACGCCAGGGCGACCCTGGCAGCACTCAGTTCTATGTATCGCTGGAAGACGACCTGATGCGCATGTTCGGCAGTGATCGCATCGCCTCCCTGATGGATAAGATGGGTTATAAAGAAGGAGAGGTGATCCAGCACAGCATGGTGACGAAGAGCATCGAAAGAGCCCAGAAGAAAGTGGAAGAGAACAACTTCGGCATTCGTAAACGATTGCTGGAATATGACGACGTCATGAACAAACAGCGTAATGTCGTCTATAAGAAACGTAATCACGCCCTGTTCGGTGAAAGGCTTGCCCTCGATCTGGACAATGCATTTTATGTTGTTGCCGAAGGTCTGATCAGCTCTTTCAGAGAACAGGATGATTTCGAAGGTTTTAAGCTGTCGACAATAGTCAACTTTGGTATCGATACATCTATAGACAAGGAGGATTTTCTGAAAGGTAATGTCAACGAGCTGGCAGAAAAGCTTTACCAGGAAGCTATCTCCAATTATGAGCATAAGCTGGACGAGTTGCGTAAGCAGGCCGTCCCGGTCTTCCAGAATATCCGCACCACACAGGGCAGCCACGTGGAAAATGTGGTGGTCCCCTTCACCGACGGAAAGAAAAGGACTAACGTCGTAGCCAACCTGCAAAAGACTTTGGAGAGCAACGGACGCGAACTGACGAATGCCGTGGAAAGACAGATCACACTGTCCATTATCGATGACGCCTGGAAGGAACACCTGCGGGGCATGGACGATCTGAAACAAAGCGTACAGACAGCCTACCTCGAACAAAAGGATCCGCTGGTCATCTATAAGGTGGAAGCATTCGAGCTATTCCGGCGCATGGACAGCGACGTTAACAGGGATATCATCAGCTTCCTCTGCCATTCGGGTATCCAGACCGGTAACCAGGAATCCAATACCATCCGGGAAGGAAGGGAGCAGAAAACGGATATGAGCAAGCTGAAAGTGCGGAAGGATGAGATGGCCGCCAACCCCGTAAATGCAGGTGGTCCGCCAAACGGCATCGCCCAGGAAGGAGGCAATGATTATTATGAGCCGTCCGAACCCGTTCGGCAGGAGCCTGTAAAGGTGGGGCCGAAGATCGGCCGGAATGATGCCTGCCCCTGCGGAAGCGGAAAGAAATACAAGAACTGCCATGGAAAGGATGTGGTAGGATAAGATTAAAAGATCTGGAATTTATAAAAGGAACCCGGTCCAATGGACCGGGTTCCTTATTTTTGGGCCATCAAAACTTTACTTATGAAGAGATTTTTACTATTTATTCTGCTGGCAGCAACGGTTCATATAGCTAAAGCACAGGCGCCAACGTTTCCGGAAGCACTGAATCCCTTTCCGGGTTGCGCAGGGAGCTCCACGTTTATCGTTGTTTCTTATGGCGGAGGGCAGGCCACCTCAACACTCTGGGAATTCTCTGCAAACGGCGGTGTTTCATGGAATACAATTACCGAAAATGCACAGTATAGTATCATTACAAACGCTCCGGGAAACTTTCGCCTCGGCGGAAGGGGCGCATGGCTGAATATAAATTACCTCACTCCGGACATGGAACACTATCAGTACCGGCTGACATTGTCCAATGCGTCCGGATCGAATGTATCCGATCCCGCCACGCTGTATGTTGCGACGGCCCCTCCGCCCCAGCCTGTTTTCGACAACCCGCCGACCAGTGTCTGTGCGGGTCAAACGGTTCTTTTTAAGCTGGCAGGCGACTATAGTGAAGATTCGATCTATTGGGGCAACACCGTTCTAACCTGGGGGCAAACATCCCTGCCGGAGCATTTTGATATTACCGGCACTGCTTCCGTAGAAGCATACGTATTCAACGGCTGCGGCAGACTGACGGCTTCCGCAAGCGTCACGGTCAATCCTTTACAATCCTCTTTAGCCGGTACGGCGGGCGGAGGATCGGTGTGCAGCAATCTTTATGCAGCCCCGGGCTTCACGACAAGGAATTCGGACGGATCCTGTGATCCAATGGCCGCGCTGCTGCCATCGGGAGCCAACCCTGTGAGCGGAAATATTCAAAACTGCGTGACAGTAGATGCCAGTGTACAAACTTTTGGAGGTATCCCCTATGTACCCAGGCATTATAGTATGGAGCCTTCCAGCGGCGGGGCCACCTCTACAGCAACGGTGACCCTCTATTTTACACAGGGCGATTTTGATGCCTATAATGCAGCCAGGGGAAGTAATCCCGCTTTGCCGATGAATTCTTCGGACGCGGCAGGCATCGCCAATCTGCATGTGACACAATTCCACGGTACAGGAACGACCCCCGATACCTACGCCGGCGGCAGCGGCGACATCGATCCGGATGATAACAATATTATATGGAATGCGGCGGCCAGCCGGTGGGAAGTGACCTTTGACATTACTGGCTTTAGCGGGTTCTTTGTGTCGGGCAGCAGCATTCTTCCGTTGCCCCTGACACTGACTGATTTTTCGGGTAAGGAAACAAAGGCGGGCAATCAGCTGTACTGGACTACTTCGATAGAAGAGAACACCGCCTATTTCGAGGTCGAAAGAGAAGCAGCGGCGAATGCAGGTTTCGTGAGCGTTGGTAAGGTACTGGCTTCTGGAAACAGCAATCAGACGGTTCAATACGACTATACTGATGTTGTGACGGGGGATGCGCTGTATCGGCTGAAAATGGTCGACATCGACGGCAAGTTCACGTACAGCCGGATCGTGGCGCTGACATCGGCTGTAGATGCTCTGACGATCAGGGTGCTACCCAATCCTGCGCATCAGGCATTGTCCCTGACCGTTGGTTCGCCGGCGGTGACAGGTGCGGTGCTGACGGTGACGGATATGAGCGGGAAAAAAATGGCGGAAAAGCATCTAAGCCTGCAAAAGGGAAATAACAGCATTGATCCGGGCATACTGGAGGCTCTGCCACAGGGGATGTATTTAATCGGCGTAGCTACGGACAAACAGCAGCAGACGATGAAATTCGTGAAGGATTAGCAACGAAGGATTAGCAAACTGGTGAGCCCGGTCCAATGGACCGGGTTTTTTATTTTTTACCTTTTCTTCACTGTACAATTGCCGCAGTGGCGTCTTATACCTTTGGCGACCTACTGATCGATGAAAACCTACTGGAAAATACTCAGGCTGCTATCCCCCCAACTCCTTACCGACCTTTCTTTTAACCATTTTCATTTTTCATCGAAAAATCACCTTATTTGTTATGAAGAAGCTCAATTTTTATCACGCGTTGGTCGTATTCGTACTTATTCTGAGTGCAGGGTGTAAAAAAGATATTCAGCCCTCTTCGGTTGGACTTACAGGACAGACAAAAGGTTCTACTACAGGGTTTCCCGGCGGTCCGGGTGTTAATCCTTTTCCCCTCGCCAACGGCACTGCAAGACTTATTGCCTTTGACAATGGTACGGGCTTAAATTGCCTGCTGGGTTATGACGTCAGCTCTAACCAGGTTGCTCTTATCCAGAACAATGCTACTGTATGGAGCACTTCGGGGTTAAATGTTGATAATCTAGGTACTGTAAACATCAATACTATTATTCAAAGCAATAATTTCAATGAAATAGGCGGGTATCATATCATTGCCCTCGACTATTACGGCAATGGTCATATGGATCACCTGGTAGTATATGCTCCGGGAACCGGTTACATCGCTATTTTGGAGAAAACCGGCAATGGCACCTGGCATGCGCTATATCAAAACTCAACAGGGGGCATCGGCGGTTATGATCTGAAATCCACTTCGGACAAGATCATTGCCTATGACCTGGGATCCGGGTTTAAGAACTCGCTGATCTGTTATCGTCCGGGTGGTGGTCAGGTTTGGGCAATACAAAATCAGGGCGGTACCTGGGTCGGAGTTGTGAAGGGCTCCTCAGGTATCGGCGGCTTCGACATGAAAGGAGCCAATGACCAGCTCATTGCCGTAGATAATGTCCCTGGAGCTATGAACCTCGTTGCCTATCGCCCCGGCCCCGGTCTGGGTTATGTCTGGGCGCTTAGTCATCAGGCAAATAGCACGACCTGGACGGCCTTTTATACTTCCCGGTCGGGTTTTCCTACCTTTGACCTTTCACAGACACAGGATCGCATGATCGCCTATGACGAGAGCCAGAGTGGTTCACAAACCAACCTGCTTTGTTATCGTCCGGGTGTCAATGGCTATGCAAGTGTTATCTTTGTCCAGAATGGAGTACTTAACCATTCCGTTCCGCAAGGCTCTTTCTTTTCTTACCCTATGAATGCCAATCCGAACACCAGTCCCTCTAATATCGGGGACAAGATTATCAGTTTTGCCGGTAATAATGCCGGGCTGAGTTCTATCGTTTGTTTCCAGGGCGGCACAAAATTGGTATGGGTGCAGGAGACGAATCTGGGTTCGCCACTGAATTTCTTCCAGACCTTCTAAACAATTTAATGGATAGCAGACCTGTTCTTATTCTGATCTTTCTTTTCCTGCAAAAGACCTCCCTCTTTGCCCAGACAAGTTTCGGCGTAGAGGGAGGTCTTAGTTATAATACATATCATACCAATATCACCAACCGCTCGGCAACCACGTTAAAAGGCGTCACAGGCTTCAGCGCCGACCTGCCTTTCCGATATAAGATCTATTCCTGGTTATATGTTACGACAGCTCCCGGTATTGTACAGAAAGGGTATTCCATGAACCGGACAGATTCATTATACGGAGAGTATGACCGACACATCAATACTTTTTTGCAGCTGCCAGCAGGAGTCAGCCTGGTATATGACTGGCGACGCCTCCGTGGTACGCTGGACCCGGGTCTTTATGCCGGCTATTGGCTTGCTGGCAGAGTGAAAGGCGCTGTAGCCGATGTCTTCGGGGTCACCGATAACACAAATAGTGCCGGGCAGACGACTGAACGATTTCAGCTCAGCAGTTACGACGAGTCTTATTCTTTTCTTTCCCAAAGAGACAAGCGCTGGGAATTCGGCTGGCATCTCGGACTTGGACTTCAATATCATCTGACCGGAAGATATTGGATCACGGCTGCCGGCAAATATTATCAGTCCTTAACCAGTCAGGAAAAGGACGCTGTCAGCCTCATACCGGCCTACAACCGAACCTGGACCTTTTCCATCGGTGGATTATGGTCGCTGGATAAGTAATACACAAGCTTATGAAGTACTGTCGTTCAATCGCCCTTCTCCTGCTCATCATGATGACAGCCTGTAAAAAGGAGATCTCCAATCCCATCAACAACCAACCGGTAACAACATTCAGCCAGGTGTTTGACGACTTCTGGAATAAAATGAATGTCAATTATCTTTATTGGAATATCGATACGACGCAGTGGAATGCCATGTACAGCCGGTATAAACCGGTATTTGACAAGCTACAGCTCAATGAATCGGCAGACCTCGCCCGGTCGGTCGGATATTTCCGGGAAATGACAGAGGGCCTGATCGATCATCACTATAGTATCGCCTTCACCAATCCATCGCTAAAAGATTCTACCATCAACCCCGCAGTGGACCATCTCCTCAAAGACCCTTCTTTCCGTAATCCTTATTCTTTTATCACCAGCGATGAGCATTTCGTCGACGCAGGATACTTATATGGCTATGACAATACGATCACCCCGGGTAAGCCTTTAATAACCCTTTCCGGCACTATTCACGGAAATATATTATTTTTTGCCTGCAACCAGTTTGAGCTTTCCGCATCGTTCCATTCGGCCCTCAGCGGCAGTATTCAATCGTCATTGAATTATTTATTCGACCATTTGCAAAATACTTCGGGTCTGAAGGCTATCATACTGGATATAAGAGACAACCAGGGGGGAGCCGTCAGCGACCTGAATTTCCTGGCGGGGCGATTTATCGACGCCCCTCTCCCATTCGGCTATACCCGGTATAAAAGCGGGAATGGAACACTGGACTATACCCCCTGGATCAGCGCTTCTGTGTTGCCACAGCCGGGGGCACAGGCCGTGAAACTACCTATCCTGATCCTGGCGGACAGATATTCAGCCTCGATGGCGGAGATCCTGACCATGGCGCTGCGTACCCTGCCCCAATGCCGGGTCATCGGAGAGACGACTTTCGGTGCCACAGGCCCACTCACCGAAAACGCCATATACAACGACGGAGCCTTCGATGTCCAGGGGTTTATGTCGGTGGAGACCTCTTCGACAGCGTTTAAATACCTGGATGGAAAAATGTACGAAGGGAAAGGATTTTCACCGGATTACCCGGTGGCGTTCAGCAGCGCAGCCCTTGCTGCCGGAGACGATCCGCAATTGGACAAAGCGCTGTCACTGGTACAATAGACGCACGTACGAAATCGTTTGCGGAGATAGGGTTTGAGAATGACCAGGGAGAAGCTATATTGCAATATGAGTCGCCTGCTTTATCTATCGATTATAACAGCCTGTTTTTCGGCCCCGCTGCACGCGCAGTATGTCAGCTTTGATCAAAAAGAGATCGTGGCTATAAAAAAGATGAAGGCTAAGACGCATAGCGACGATAACCTGTATGACTCGATAGAAAAAGTAGCAAGCGGTACGCTGACGGAAACACCCCACCCCATCGATACGATCCGGACGGAAGGTTTGCTGGCGGGAGATCCAAAGAAGACAGCCACACAGCAGGCCTTACAGGACATGAATAAGCTTTATGCGCTGGCACTGGTCTACCGGGTTAGCGGTGATAAGAGATACCTTGAGCATGCTACCAAATTCCTGCTGGCATGGGCCCGTATCAATCACGGCAGAGGCGACCCCATCGACGATACCAACCTGGATCGGGCCATCGAAGCATATGATCTGTTGAAGACAGAACTGCCAAAAGCCGCTGGCGATTCTATCCGGGACTGGCTGATAGAAACAGCAAAGGCAGAGCTCCGCGGACGCTATTATCGCCCTGGACGGCCCGGTTTTTATAATAACTGGCATTCACACCGGCTGAAGATCGTTGGCGAGATCGCATATGCAATCGGAGATACAGCATTACAGGGGTATACTATCCGGGAATTAAAGACCCAGCTGGAGAAGAATTTAAATCCCGACGGATCAAGCATCGACTTTGCTTTGCGGGATGCACTACATTATCACGTATATGACCTCGAACCCCTGCTGAAGCTGGCTATCATACTGTCCCGCGCAACCGGAGTGAATTATTACAACTATACCTCGCGTACGGGCTCTTCCATAAAAAGATCGGTCGACTGGCTGTTGCCCTATGTCACCGGACAAAAGACACATGGGGAATTTGTCAATAGCACAGTGGACTTCGACAGAAAAAGAGCACAGAACAACGAGTCCGCCTATAAAGCAGGGACCCTGTTCGAACCAAAGAATGGGATAGCCACACTGGTGCTGGCAATGTACTTTGATAAGGGATCGACCAGGCAGGTCCGGGAGCTGATGATAGCTACAAAAACAGCCCGGGCACAGGCATGGCAGGCCGCCACTGTAACGCTGATGCGATTTAATAAATAATTTTATATTTCGGCCGGTTTTTTAGCGATTTAACTACGATCATCCGCCGATTTTGAAAAATATCTAGCCAAAAGGCTTAATCAGCATATTTTGTCTATGGCTTTAGATGCCAGGCTCTCCCACTCGTCACTTTTTCTGCGCATACTACGGGTGGTTTGTTAATTTCATCCGCATTTTTATTTTACTCATCGGAAAGGGCCTTCCCAATCCTAATTAACCAAGTTTATTGACTATTATGAGAAAAGTTCTACTCGCGCTGACGCTGGTTTCCGGTATGTCAGCTGCTGTCGCGCAGCAACGCCCCGGCAACCCGACTCAAACACCACCGGCAGGTGCCCCGGCAACGGCACGTGCGGGAGCAGCGGCAGCCCCATCTCAGCCTAAACCTTACAAGGAAGTTATCACAGACAAAGCGATCACCCATAGCGGACTGTTCACCGTGCATAAGATCGAAGACAAATGGTATTTCGAGATCCCCGATTCCATTCTTGGCCGGGACATCCTCGTTAGCACCCGTTATAGCAAGACAGCAGCCGGTGGCGGCTTTTACGGCGGTGAACAGGTGAACCTGCAGACGATCAACTGGGTAAAAGGCCCCTCTCACACCCTGTTCATGAAAGTGCTGACGATCGTCAGCGTAGCAACCGACAGCAGCCAGCCTATCGCACAGGCCGTGACCAATTCGAATATGAACCCGATAGCTGCCGCATTCGATATCAAAGCCTATGGTAAGAGCGCAGATTCCTCTTCCGGCACCGTAGTGATCGATGTGACCGATTTCTTTAAAGGCGATAACCAGGCGGTGAGTCTGACACCAGGTATCAAAAGACGTTTCAACCTGGCTGGCATCGCCGCAGACCGCAGCTATATAGAGAATATTCATACCTATCCGCTCAATACGGAGATCAGAACGGTGAAGACCTTTTCCGCCTCGCCAGCACCGGCTGCTCCCAATGTCGGTGGACGCGGGGGCTCCGGCAGCCTGCCCGCTGCAGATATTACCGGGGCGGTGTCACTGGAACTAAATAATTCCTTTCTTCTCCTGCCAAAGACACCCATGCGCAAACGACTGTTCGATGCCCGCGTAGGTTTCTTTGCCAGCGAGTATACTATCTATGGAGATGATCAGCAGCGGGTGGAAGAAAGCCGTTTTATCCACCACTGGCGCCTCGAGCCAAAAGACGAGGATATCGAGAAGTGGAAACGCGGAGAACTGGTAGAGCCTAAAAAACAGATCGTTTATTATATCGATCCTGCGACGCCAAAAAAATGGCGCCCCTACCTCATTGCCGGTATCAATGACTGGCAGGCGGCTTTTGAAAAAGCCGGGT
>DATJJA010000007.1:0-12720 GCA_035492595.1 Puia sp. | reverse complement strand
GATAAAAAAATCCCCGCTTGAGGCGGGGATGCACTAATCAAATACCATAACCATTAAACCTTATCCTATTAGACCATGAATGTACTTCTTTTTCTATTCACCAACAAAAATCTTCTGTGGTCATTTTTAAAGAACTAGAAGTTACCCCCAGGGTAAACCCTTACTAAGAGTTTAGTACTAAACCTAACTCACCCCCATCTAAAAAATGGTGCTCTAAATAATTCATTATCAATAATTTTCTTTTGAAGACCCGCTTTGCCGCGATTAGATTCCCTGCAATCCGGCCGCAGACTTTGATTCGCCGGCCGGCGCCGTCTTTTTGCCCCCTGGCTCCCCCCTTCCGGCAGCTTCCCCGACCATTCCGCCGCCGTCAACCCGCGGGCTTTTTTTCTGGGTCTGGCCCCTGGGGTCATTCTTTTTTTGCGACTACCCCACACTGAAAGTGAAACCAAAACTACTCCCCTCTCCGACCCTGCTCCTGACCCAGATATGCCCGCCCTGCGCCTCTATAAACTCTTTGGATATCGACAACCCCAGTCCCGTCCCATTACGGTCATGGGTCCCCGGAACCTTGAAATACCGGTCGAAGATCCGGGGGAGATACTTCTCGTCGATACCCCGTCCCTGGTCTTTTACGATAAACTCGACCCTGTTACTCTCCCGGAATGCGGTCACCTCGATACCCGAGTCCTCCGGGGAGTACTTGATGGCATTGGTCAGAAAATTGATCAATACCCACGAGGTCTTTTCCAGATCGGCCTGTATAAAGGGCAGGTTGTCGGCTATTCTGGTCTGTATCTGAATATGCTTCTGCTGGGCCTGGAACTGCACCGCCTGTACGGCCTGATCCACAATGGTCAGTGGACTGGCTGGCTGCAGCTTCAGCTGGATATTCCCTGTCTCTACCTGGGACATATTCAGCAATTCCCCGGTGATATTCAAAAGCCTGTCCGAATCATCCGTTATACTGCGGATCAGTTCCTGCTGTTCGCCGTTCAGGGTACCGACCCGGTTGTCCTTAAGCAGCCGGGCGCTCATCTTGATCGAAGAAATAGGGGTCTTCAGCTCATGGCTGACCGTAGCGATAAAATTAGTTTTTGCCTCATTCAGCTCATGAAAAGGAGTGATATTGCGCAGGACGATCACCTGGCCGACGATCGTCTCCTTATTGGTCACGTCCAGCACGTCCTTGTTAAAATAGCTTTCCTTATTGTCAGCGTATATCTTCAGTTCTTTCTTCTCTGGGCCGGCCTGCAGCAGCGTCCGCATCAGGTCATTGGTAAGCGCGACGTCCGGGGCGTACTTCCCCGTTATATCTCCTTCCTTCAGCCCCAGCAGCTTTTCCGCAACTGCGTTAAGGAACAGGATATTCTTCTTCTCGTCCAGCCCGATGATCCCGTCCTTCATCTGGTTGATGATCGTCTCGATCCGGCTCTTCTCGAACTGCATCTGCGCCAGGTTGCTGTTCTCGTATTCGTCCAGCTTTTCCGCCATAGTATTAAAGGCGTTGGCCAGGTCGCCGAACTCATCTTCCTGTTTCAGGTAGATCCGCTTCTTGTAGTTCTTCTCCGCAATCGCCAGTATACCCTCTGAAAGACTCCGGATCGGGCCGGAAATGATCCCGGGTAGGTTGAAGATAAAGGTAAAGGACACCAGGGTGAGGATCGTGAACAGCACCGTCAGGACGTTCTTCGCATTGTCTGCCGTCTGCTGGGCGACGCCGTTCTTCCGCACGATCGCCATTTCGTTCAGATCCACGATCTTGTTGATGCTCCGGCGTATATCCGAATAATTGCTGGAATCCGACGGATCAGCCAGCATCTCGTCGAAGTTGCGCGTCAGGTCGTCCGTGGCCTCCTTCTCCCCTACTTCCGTAACGTTCTTCTGCTGTTTTCCCAGGTTCTCCCGGAAGACTGCAAGGGCGTTCTTGTCGATTGGAAGGTCCTCCAGCGCCTGCAACATCTTGTTGCAATAGACCAGCGACTCGTGATTGTTCTGCAATACCAGCCTGCCTTCGTTGCTGAGCCGGTTGATATAGAACAGCCCCAGCACACCGAAGAGCAGGATCACCGAGAATAGAAAGACCAGTCCTACGGTCAATTTCGTTTTTAGTCGAATGCTCATACTACGATAATATAACGACGTCGATATCCGAAGCTGCCAGTCTTTGCAGCAGCTGGTTGAATACCGCCGTACTCACGATCACATTATACAGGGTCAGATGCGGCTTCCCGATGCAGATGGTGGTGATATTGTGCTTTTCAGCCACTTCCATGATTCCCCTCGCAATATTCGACTGTTTTACCTTTATCACCTCGGCCCCCAGCTCGGTCGCCAGCTTAAAGTTATTAATTAAATGCCGTTGCGCCGCCAGTCCGATCTTGTCCCCATCCTCTTTTGGCGTCTGCACATAGAGCAGGAACCAGCGCGAATGGTAATAGGTCGCCAGCCGGGCCGTCTTGCGGATCACCTTCTTCGCGACTTCATGATTACTGCTGATACAGGCCAGAAACCGTTCCGTTCGCAGGTGCGCCCCCCTCGGCAGTTCGCTCTCGATCTTCCTTTCCACCTGGCTGGCCACCTCTTTCAGCGCCAGCTCCCGGAGCTGCAGTATCTTTTCCGGCTGGAAGAAATTCTGAAGCGCTATGGCGATCTTGTCGGCGGCATAGATCTTCCCCTCCTTCAGCCTCGTCACCAGCTCGTCAGCCGTCAGGTCGATATTGACGACTTCGTCCGCTTCCTTCAGCACACTGTCCGGGACCCGCTCCGCCACTTCTATACTCGTGATATTCCGGATCTCCTCATTGAGGCTTTCGATATGCTGGATATTGATGGCGCTGATCACGTTGATCCCCGCGTCGAGTATGTCCATGACGTCCTGCCACCGCTTTTCATTCTTGCTCCCTTCGATATTCGTATGCGCCAGCTCGTCAATGACCACCACCTCGGGGTGCAGATTGATCACCGCCTGCACGTCCAGCTCGTCCAGCTCCTTACCCTTGTAAAAGAGCTTGCGCCGGGGAAGGACGGGCAAACCCTGCAGCATCAGCTCGGTCTCCTTACGGTTGTGTGTTTCCACATAGCCGATCTTCACGTCCACCCCATTGCGCAGCAGGGTCTGCGCCTCCTGCAGCATACGGTATGTTTTCCCCACCCCGGCGCTCATGCCGATGTAGATTTTGAACTTACCCCGTCTCGACTGGCGGATCAGCTCAAGAAAATGTTGTACGCTTTCGTCCTTATCGGCCATCCAGAGCAACGTTTAGTTTTAGCACATTGACCTTCGCAGGTCCAAACATCCCAAGCAGGGGTCTCTCTGTATAACGGTCAACCAATGTGTTTAGTTGTTCCTCACTCATATTCCTGGCCTTCGCCACCCTCTTGACCTGCACTTTGGCCCCCGCCGGTGAAATATCGGGGTCGAGACCGCTCCCGGAATAGGTCACCAGCTCAGCCGGAATGTCCTCCTTCTTCACTCCCGGATTATGCACCAGGAAGCTATCGATATGTGTCTGGACATCCTTCAGATAGTCCGGGTTGGAAGGCCCCTTATTGCTGCCCCCGCTGCCCGCGGCATTATAGTTCACGGCGGAAGGACGGCTCCAGAAATAGTTATCCCTGGTAAAGGACTGCCCCTCCAGCGCGTAGCCTACTACCTTCCCGTTGACGGACACCCTCTCGCCCTCCCCTTTTGCGGGGGCCAGCTGTGCAGCCCCCAGGATGATCAGAGTATAAATTCCACAAAAAAAGACCACACAGACTGCTGTCAGCCTAAGTGCGGGTATGATATGCTGTTTCATGACTAGACATTTGTTTTTTTAGAACCAAATAGATACCACCAGATCGATCAGCTTTATCCCGATGAACGGTACGATCACACCTCCAAACCCATATATCAGCAAATTCCTCCGTAGCAGGGCGCTTGCTCCGATCGGCTTGTAGGCGATACCCCTCAGTGCCAGGGGGATTAACAGGGGAATGATGATCGCATTGAAGATTACAGCCGAAAGAATGGCGCTCTCAGGACTGTGCAGCTGCATTATATTCAAAGCCCTCAGGCCCGGGATAGAAGCGATGAAGAGCGCCGGGACTATCGCGAAATACTTGGCGACGTCATTGGCGATCGAGAAGGTCGTCAGCGTTCCCCTCGTCATCAGCAGCTGCTTTCCGATCTCCACGATCTCGATCAGCTTGGTCGGATCATTGTCCAGGTCCACCATATTACCGGCTTCCTTGGCAGCCTGCGTCCCGCTGTTCATAGCGACACCCACGTCAGCCTGCGCCAGGGCGGGAGCGTCATTCGTTCCATCTCCCATCATCGCCACCAGCTTTCCACCCTGTTGCTCTTTGCGGATGTAGTTCATTTTGTCCTCCGGCTTTGCCTCGGCGATGTAATCATCTACCCCGGCTTTCTCCGCAATGTATTTCGCCGTCAGCGGGTTATCCCCGGTGACCATTACGGTCTTCACACCCATCTTGCGCAACCGCTGAAACCTCTCCTGGATACCCGGCTTGATGATGTCCTGGAGCTCGATAACGCCAAGGGCCTGGCCGTTACTGCTTACCG
This sequence comes from Puia sp., assembly GCA_035492595.1. GTDB lineage: Bacteria > Bacteroidota > Bacteroidia > Chitinophagales > Chitinophagaceae > Puia. The sequence goes on along the minus strand of DATJJA010000007.1, from coordinate 8,153 downwards.
CCAGAGGGGTCCCCCCATTGGAGGCGATCTCTTTTACTTTATTTTCCATCGACACCGGAAAGACATTCCCCTCCCGGATGACGATCTTTTTTATCGCATCGGCTGCCCCTTTACGGATTCGCTTTACGCCGTCGAGGTCGATGCCACTGCACCTGGTCTCAGCCGTGAAAGCCACGAACCGGGCATCCTTCAATGCATAGGAATGCGGATTTGCCTTCGCCAGCTCGACGATCGATTTGCCTTCCGGCGTCTCATCAGCCAGCGATGCCAGCACGCAGGCTTCGATAAAATCCGCTTCTTCGATACCTTCGGCCGGCCAGAAATGGGTGGCCTTTCTGTTACCGATAGTAATAGTACCCGTCTTATCCAGCAAGAGGGTATCAAGGTCCCCGGCCGTCTCGACAGCCTTACCGCTCTTCGTGATCACATTCGCCCGAAGTGCTCTGTCCATACCAGCGATCCCGATCGCGCTCAGTAATCCGCCGATGGTCGTCGGAATGAGACAAACAAACAATGAAATAAAAGCCGCTATAGTGATAGGCGTATTCGAATAGTCACCAAAAGGCTTCAGCGTCACACATACGATCACGAAGATCAGTGTAAAGCCTGCCAGTAAAATGGTCAGCGCAATCTCATTGGGCGTCTTCTGTCTGCTGGCGCCTTCCACCAGTGCGATCATTTTGTCCAGAAAGCTTTCCCCCGGTTCGGTAGTGACCTTTACCTTAATCCGGTCGCTGAGGACCTTGGTGCCACCGGTCACAGACGATTTGTCTCCCCCGGCCTCCCGGATGACAGGCGCAGATTCGCCGGTGATCGCACTCTCATCGATGGTGGCCAGCCCTTCGATGATCTCCCCATCCATCGGTATGATGTCCCCTGTCTCGGCCAAAAAGATGTCCCCCTTTCTTAGCTGGGAAGAAGGAACAACCTTCACTTCTCCGACAAAGATCTCTCCTACGGCAAAGATCTTTTTTGCAGGCGTATCTTCCCTCGTCTTTCTTAGACTGTCGGCCTGTGCCTTTCCTCTTGCCTCCGCTATCGCTTCAGCAAAATTCGCAAACAGGAGCGTAAAGAAAAGGATCGTAAAGATCAGGATATTGTAAACGAGGTTTCCCTGACTCTTTTCTCCGGCCATGATCCAGAGACAGACCCCTAACATAATTACCGTCCCTATCTCCACCGTGAACATCACCGGGTTGCGGAACAGTATAGTCGGGTTCAGCTTGACAAAGGACTGTTTCAGCGCCTCCCTGACTAGTTTAGGTTCAAATAATTTATTGCTGCTATTATATTTGGTCATTTTGATCGGTTTTAAAAATGTACTACTTCATGCTGAAAAACTCAGCTATCGGCCCCAACGCAAGCGCCGGGAAGAATGACAGGGCCGCCACAATAATGATCACGGCAAAGGTCATGAGGCCAAATGTGCCCGTATCCGTCTTCAGCGTCCCCGCGCTCTCCGGGACATATTTCTTTTTAGCAAGAATCCCTGCAATGGCCACCGGCCCAATTATGGGTAGAAAACGGGACAGCAGCATCACGATGCCGCAGGTGATATTCCAGAACGGAACGCCGTCTCCCAGCCCCTCAAAGCCCGATCCATTATTAGCGGATGAAGAAGTATACTCATACAGCATTTCGGAAAAGCCGTGATAGCCGGGGTTGTTCAGCCAGCCGGCGTAGGTCTTCGTATCGTGCGCAAAAAGGTAGGAAGACAGCGCCGTAAATGATAGTATCAACAACGTATGCAGCAGCGCAATGATCGTAGCGATCTTCATCTCTTTCGCCTCGATCTTTTTCCCGAGGAACTCGGGTGTTCGTCCCACCATCAGTCCGCTGATAAAGACCGCAATGATGATAAAAATATAAAAGTTCAGAAAGCCGACACCTACGCCGCCATAAAAGGAATTGACCATCATTCCCCATAGGGCGAACATGCCGGTAAGAGGCGTATAACTATCGTGCATGGCATTGACCGACCCGTTGGACGTTACCGTCGTCGTTATCCCCCAATAGGCGGAGGCCGCCGGCCCGAACCGCACCTCCTTCCCCTCCATGCTGCCCGACGGCTGAATGACTCCCATCTGACCGATGGCAGGGTTGCCATTCGTCTCATAGTTCAATGCCGGGATCAGCAGACACAGGAAGCCCGCTGTCATGACGCCGAATATTACCCAGGCGAATCGTCTGCGACGAAGTACGTGCCCCAGCGCAAAGACCATGGCAATCGGGATAAGAATGATGCTGATGTTCTCCACCATATTGGTGAAGTAACCGGGATTCTCCAACGGCTGCGCGGAGTTGGCGCCGAAGAACCCTCCGCCATTGGTGCCCAGTTGCTTTATGGCCACCATCGCGGCTACCGGTCCTCGGCTGACGTGGACGGTATCCCCCTGCATGGAAATATAACTGTCCTTGCCCTTGAAGGTCATAGGCGTACCGCTGAACAGCAGCAGCAGCGCGACCACCACAGACAGCGGAAGCAGGATACGGGTACAGGACTTGACGAAAAATGCATAGAAATTACCCAGTTTCTCGGTCGTCCTTTCCTTCATCGCGAGGAATACTACGGCACAAACTGCCATCCCCGCCGCCGCACTTATGAATTGAAACAGCATCAGCACCAGTTGTCCCAGATACGAGACCCCGGATTCCCCGGAATAGTGCTGGAGGTTCGTGTTGCTGACAAAACTGACGGTCGTATTGAAGGCCAGGTCGGCCGACATGGACGGATTACCGTCCGGGTTCAGCGGCAGCCAGCTCATATTCATCAACACAAGCATCGAGAATAAGAACCATACCAGGTTGATAGTCAGCAGCGCCGACAGGTGCTGCTTCCAGTTCATTTCCCGGTCGGGCCTTATCCCTCCAAGTCGGTAGAAGATTCGGTCCAATGGATTGAAAAGACGGTCGGCCCAGGTCCGCTCATCTGTATATACCTTTCCGATGTATTTTCCCAGCGGAATAGCCAGCAGTACGGTGAGGAGGTACATGGCTACGACGCCCATTAGTTGCGTGTTCATGAAAATTAGTTTTTAGGCTTAGAATTTTTCCGGTTTCACAAGTACATAACAGAGGTAAATGAAAACCAGGATGGAGATGATGAATAACAGGGTCATAATGATTATATTTTATCAAAAAAGTCGATAGCCTTGTAGAACAGGGCAAAACCCACGAGCCCCGCCAGCAAAAGGATCACTGTCAGCATTGGAAATAAATTTCTTCCAGAAGGTCAAAAGAGATGCCCGGCCCGTCGCCGCAGCAGGCCGGAAATGCCAAATGCAGAACTGGCTTGACTTTTGGCGCGAAGGCTATAAATTGGGCGGAAAGGAAGACCGGAGAAAATCCTACCAAAATGAAAAGGTTTGCCAAAATGGTGAACGCCCCGGCGCCTCTGACCATCCCGGTTCAGAGCAAACTCCCGGGGGCTAAACCTCCCGGTTCAATGGTCTACCCTTCGTAGCTGAGCTTGTATTCTTCTATCTTCCGGTACAGCGTCGTCAGACCGATATTGAGCAGCCGGGCGGCTTCGGTCTTGTTCCCTTTGGTGTGGTTCAGAACGCGCTGGATATGTAGTTTTTCGACGCTAGCCAAATCAAAGGCGGACAGTGGTCCCGTAGATTTCAGCCCTGTCGTTTGAAACTCGGATGGAAGGTTGTCGACGGTAAGCTGGGGGCTTTCGGAAAGAATGACGGCCCGTTCGATGATATTTTTGAGCTCGCGGATATTCCCCTTCCATTCGTGCTGCTGAAGGCGGTCCATAAAATCTTTGCTGATACCCTCTATTCTTTTGTTCCCTTTGCCGGAGAAGATACGGAGATAGAAGTCCGCCAGCATCGGGATGTCCTTCTTTCTGTCACGCAGGGACGGCAGAAAGATCGTAAAAACGTTGAGGCGGTAAAAAAGGTCTTCCCGGAAATGGCCGTCGTCGACGTCCTGTTGCAGGTCCCGGTTGGTAGCAGCGATTATACGAACATTAACCCTTGTGGGTTTGGTATCCCCTACTTTGATAAACTCGCTGGTCTCCAGGACGCGCAGCAACTTCGCCTGCAGGTCGATATGCATCTCCCCGATCTCGTCGAGAAAAAGCGTCCCCAGGTTGGCCTCTTCGATCAGGCCCTTTTTGTCCTTCGACGCGCTGGTAAAAGACCCCGCCTTGTGGCCGAAAAGCTCACTCTCCAGGAGCTCTTTGCTGAATGCGCTGCAATTAAGGGCGATAAAAGGCCTGGTCGCCCGCTTGCTGCCGTTGTGGATGGCCTGGGCAAAGACCTCTTTGCCGGTCCCCGTCTCTCCCAGCAGCAGGACCGTGGCCTCGGTCGGTGCCACCTTCCTCGCCAGGGCAACCGCATCCGTTATAAGGGTGGAATGTCCGAGGATGGTCTCGAAGGTATAACGTTTACCCACCTGCTGTTCCAGCTGCGCCACCCGTTTCTGCAGCTGCACCTTCTCCATGGCCCGCGCCAGCAGGGGGATGATCTTGTCGTTGTCGTCACCTTTGGTGATATAGTCAAAGGCCCCGTTCTTCATGGCCGTGACCCCATCGGCGATATTTCCATAGGCCGTCAAGAGGATCGTCTCGACCGACCCAAACCTGGTCCTCAGCTCCCTTACAAACTCTATCCCATTGCCATCCGGCAATTTTACGTCACAGAGCACCACGTCTATATCTTCTTTATCCAGCAGCCGCCCCCCGGCCTTTATAGTCTCCGCCTCCAGCACCGTATAGCCCTCCAGCCGGATGATCCGGGCCAGCAGGGTACGCAATTTCTCCTCGTCGTCGATGATCAGGACAATCCCAGTTGACATTTTCCTATCGAATTAGACGCCAAAACTATTGGTTTTCCGTCATTCCCTCCAAATTCTCCCCACCGCCGCCTCCAAAGTCCTCCATTTCTCCCCCACCCAAAACCCTCCCCTTACCCACCAAAACCTCCATCTCTCCGCCCCAAAGATCTTCCCCCCCACCGCCCAAATCCTCTAATTCCCAATCCTAAATCCCTCCATTTCCACCAAAAAACCCTATATTTGCAACCCTTCGACACACCCGCGCGGCCAGCATCCCCAACACCCCGCCATGCAGGTGACACCAACCAGGAGAGGTGGCAGAGCGGTCGATTGTGGCGGTCTCGAAAACCGTTGTGCGGGCAACCGTACCGAGGGTTCGAATCCCTCCCTCTCCGCAAGGCAAATCAGTTGCCCCGCATTCGCGGGGCATTTTTTATTCCTGGACGCGGGGCGAACTTGTTCGCCAAAGCGGGAGGGGATAAAAAATGAAAGGCACGCAGTGCCGGCAACCGATTTGTCTTTAGCCCCCCACCCAGGGATCAGCGCTGCTAATCCCTCCCTCTCCGCAATTCTTGGTCAAGACAGAGAAACTTAAAGAAAGAAAGCCAGTAACGACGCATGTTTGCTGGCTTTTTCATTTTTACCCTTCCATGATTTTACCTCCCTTTTTCGACGTGGTTCAGTGAGTGATTCGTGTAGTATTTCACTTTATTCCTCCTTACTCACTTGAACCTTTGTAACTTGCTTATAATTAACATTTTAAGGAATTAATAGTTTGTGTAAGACCGTTAGTAAGCAGTAACTTTATCATCAAAAGCAGTGTGTTATGATCGAACAAAGTTTTGGTCTGCTTTTTTACCTTAAAAAGCCGTCGGGATTTATCAAGGGGGAGGTCACCATTTACCTGCGTATTACCATCGATGGACTGTCCGCCGAACTATCAACCACGCGAAAATGTGATCCTCTGCGGTGGAACCAACATGCAGGAAGAGCTATCGGCAGCAAAAATTCCATCAAGAACCTGAATGCTTACCTGGATACCCTGCCAGAAAAGGTGTATGAGATAAAGCGCAAATTGATTGACCGGGGTAAGCCGATCACCGCCGTTATCATCCGGGATACATTATCCGGCAAGGAAGATATACATGACAAATCCCGGATGCTTTTGAAAATATTCCAGCACCATAACGATCAGCTTGCCGCCCTGGTCGGAAAAGGGTACGCTCCCGGAACCCTGACACGGTATACCACCTCTTTGAAACATACCCGTTCTTTTATAGAATGGAAGTACAAGGTGTCTGACCTGGACATCCGTAAGCTCGACTATAAATTTATTTCGGAATATGAGTTTTGGCTAAAATCTACCCGGAATTGCGACCACAATACCACCATGAAATACCTGGCTAATTTCCGGAAGATCGTTAAGAAATGCCTCCAAAATGGCTGGCTGGCTCGTGATCCGGGTTTCAGTATGGCCAAACAAGAAGTGGAAAGGCATGCGTTATCTATGGAAGAATTACAATCCATCGGGAAAAAGAACTTTGAGGTAGAAAGAATCAGCCAGGTTCGCGATATTTTCCTCTTTAGCTGCTACACGGGTCTGGCCTATGCCGATGTCAAAAAGCTCAAGCGCTCCGAAATTACCAGCGGAATAGATGGGGGTAAATGGATATTTTCCAGGCGTCAAGAGGCTAACTTTCCATATTGCCCGGCATACATTTGCTACAACGACCACCCTGACTAATGGGGTGCCTATAGAAACTGTTTCCAATATGCTCGGGCATAAGAATATTCGGACTACGCAACACTACGCGAAGATCGTAGACAATAAGATCAGCACGGATATGAAAAGGTTGATGGAAAAGTTGAAGTCATACTGACTTTTTTTTCGACCATATTTCCTTCGAAATTCCTTGCGTCTTCGTTGTCGTATCAGCCAATATACTCTCAGCAGGCGGTATAAAGTGGAAAAATCACTCAACCAAAACCTACATTTTTTCGAGCGTTAGTTTTCCTTTTAAATAGGTCTCCAACTCCTGGGAAAATACAGAATTTGTTTGACAGCTTTCAAATAGCGATTCAATTTTATCGGAGCGGACCGATTTCGAGCTAACTAATTGGGCTAGCACGGGGTTGGCTGCAATCCACTCACACCTAAGGCAATGATTTTTCAGAAAAGACACAATGATCTCGGCCACAAAATCGTGAGGAATATGTTTGATCTGTTCCATCATTATAGCCAGGTCATCCGCAATGAACGCATAGTGCCCGGGATTAAAATGATCTGCATTGCCGATCGAAAACTTTTTATACAAGGACAAAATTTTGCAGTTTTAAATGCCAAAAAATACGGGATCCTTCAGAGCCCCTTACATCTATTCCACCTTCCGGCGTGATTCGCTTTCATTTGTATTATGGTCATCCAGAAAATGATTCAAGTCCGCGTATCTTGCCGGGCATCGCGAATACAGGCATCTTCTACTACGGGAAAACGATTATCATAGAATTGCATTGCATATTCCTAGTTGGGGAATATATATTACGAAGATCGTTCCTTCATTTGTCCTGCTTTTCAGTGTGATCCTTCCGCCAAGCAAATCCAGATAGCGTGCTACGATATGCAATCCCAGACCCGTGCCCTGAATACCCGTGACATTATTTGCACGGAAAAATCGCTCAAACAGATGTTTCTGATCCTCTTCGGAAATACCGATGCCCTGAACGCTGACCGATATCTGAAGCTCTTCCGGTTCAAAGTTGCAACGAACTGCTATGATCGACTTTTCCGGCGAGTATTTGATGGCATTCGATACCAGGTTCATCAAAATATTTCGCAATATCTTTCTGTCCATAACAACAAGGTCACCGTCTATGGAGATAGATGCTCTTTTTGGGAGACTAGTAAAGGTACCACATCCGGCCAATAAAGTATTACACTATTCATGATAAAGCTTATATAATTCGCACAAGGGCATTCTGCATGCGCAGAAATATATGCCTACATGTGTGAATCATGTAAGCAGTTGGCATAATGGTGTAGCGGATATGAATGGAATTGTATTCACCTTTATGGGGTGCGTAATAACGAAAATAAACCTCAAAAAATGGAAAATAAAAGGAACCTGGAAAATCAGGAATTGGAAAAGGCCAAGTCGCACATTATCGTGGAGATCATTGAATATGTCTCCAACTCGGTGGTGAGCAAAACTATTATAAAAAAATCCACCGGCAATATAAGCGTAATGTCTTTTGACAGCGGAGAAGGACTGACGGAAAAGACGTCTCCCTTTGAAACCTTTGCCCAGATCATTGAAGGTAAGGCGGATATTGTTATTGATAATAAATCTCATGTCTTAGAAACGGGGATG
>DATJJA010000006.1:0-7532 GCA_035492595.1 Puia sp. | reverse complement strand
AAACCTTACCCCTGACCGATACCTGGGCTTGAGTAGACGCAACTTGAAAAACGAGAATATAAAAAGATGTTTGCAGAGCAGCTGAAAGACGTTTCAAGGAAACAAGGTTTAGATAAGACATGGAAATTAGTAAAGATTGCGCTAATCCACCAAATTTTTGCGGGACCCCGAGAACGATCGGGAGGGGCGCCTTTGGCCCAGGGTAATGGGCAAAAATATATGTATAAAAAATAGTATATTACTGAGGGGTAGGAAATCTGTCATTGGGTGTCTTACCCCCTACGAATGAAGTATGTAGTGATCAACTTTCTGCTTGTCATCGGGTATTTCACTAATGCGCAGACTTGTAGTGGCGGATTAGGGGATCCTATTGTCAATATAACTTTTGGCGCCGGTTCTAATTTCGGGCCTGCTCTTGCCCCAGGGATCACTGATCTGGAGTATGTTCCGAAATCCTGCCCGGCAGACGGTCAGTATACGATCGCCAGCGGGGTCATGGATTGTTATCACGGGGGTTGGTTCGATATCTCCGGCGATCATACCGGGGATAGTCTGGGGTATTTTATGCTGATCAATGCTTCTTATGATCCCAGTGATTTTTATGTGCAGACGGTCACCGGGCTTTGTGAGGGGACCCGTTACCAGTTTGCCGCCTGGGTCTTGAATATGTTAGCGTCGCAAGGTGAGATACTTCCGAACATTACCTTCACGATCGAGAAACCGGACGGAACGGTGCTGAGTTCCGAATCCGACGTTATACCAGACGCGACACCGCCTGCCTGGAAACAGTATGGATTTTTCTTCACTACTCCACCCGGGGTTACCAGCGTGATCATGCGGATGTCCAATAATGCACCTGGGGGGGTCGGGAATGACCTGGCCCTGGACGATATCACTTTTCGACCGGTCGGCCCGGCTGTCGCATTGCAGGTAACTGCGCATTCTGCTAATACCGTACCGGTCTGTGTGGATGATCCTGGCGCCCTTTCCTTTACTTCGACGGTGGAGAGTTGTTATGCCGCTACCGAATATCAGTGGCAGCGTAGCACGGATCTGGGTTTGACCTGGACCGATATACCTGGTGCGGCTGGTTCTACCTATAACCGGCTCCCGACACCGGCCGGCACTTATTTATACCGGCTGATGGCGGCCCAGGCGGGATATCTCGGCGCCACCTGCAGCGTTGTCAGCGAGCCGATAACGGTGGTGGTCAATGAGATCCCTGTGCCGGCTGTGGCGATCACTTCCACGGTGACCCGGCTTTGCGCGGACTCCTCTGCTGATTTTACGGCTGTCCCTGGGAATGGGGGCGACGAGCCTGTTTATCAATGGATGTTGAACGGTGCCGAAGTGGGGACGAATAGTCCTTTCTATACGAACAATTCATGGACCGAAGGGGATGTTGTCAGCTGCAGGTTGACCAGCAATGCTTTTTGTGTGGTTGATCCAACCGTCACCTCCAATACCATTGCGATGACTGTGTACCCTCTTCCAGTAATACGATTGATACCGGATACGACCATTGCTGCGGGAAGCAGTATCCGGCTCACACCTATTATCACGGGCGACATTGTCACTTATCTGTGGACCCCTCCGGCGGGATTGGATGATGTGTCTCTGCAGGAACCGTTGGCGTCGCCGGTCGCCAGTACTACGTATACGCTGCAGGTGGTTAGCGAGGATGGGTGCAGGGCTTCGGCTAAAGAGATGGTGAATGTCTTTTATGACCTGTTCATGCCCGGGGGTTTTAGCCCCAATGGGGATGGGAACAATGATGTATTCCGGGTACCGCCATCTGTCCCGGTGACGGTGCTGCATTTTTATGTATACAACCGCTGGGGCGAACAGGTGTTCGCTACCAACAGCAGCAATGGCGGCTGGAACGGCAACCTGAACGGGAAGCCGCAGCCGGCCGGAGTGTATGTGTGGCAGATCGAATATTTCGACCTGATCAGGAAGAAGGCGGTTGTCCGGACGGGGACGGTAGTCCTGGTACGTTAATATTTTCCGACCTCACCTTTGACGGAGCTGAAGATCTTTTGGGAGTTGAAGCCCACTCCTTGTTTAAACACCCAGATGATCTTCCTGATGTTTTGGATATGCTGAAAAATATCGCCGTCGATGACCACAAGGTCGGCGGTCTTGCCGACCTCGATGGAGCCTATCCTGTCTTCCAGTCCAAGCGCCCTGGCGCCATTGTAGGTCGCGATGCGTATCGCCTCTATGGGGCTGAACCCCGCCTGCGTCAGCAGTTCGATCGACTGCTGTGAGCCATAACCCGCCAGAGTGGCGCCGTTGCCGGTGGGGTCGGTGCCTACGGTCAACAGGCCGCCGGCATCCGAGAACCTCTTTTCCATCTTCATTTCCTCCAGCATATCCTTATTGCCGTTGGGGTTCCGCATTTTGTTGTAGACGTTGAGGAACATATTCCTGGTATCGGGCGCCATCGCTTCCAATACTTCGGGGCGGATCGTTGTATCCAGGGTAGTCATGTTGTAGAGTACGGCCAGGGTGGATGTCACGATCACTTTTTTATCGGCGAGAAACCGGATCAGGTCTTTTACTTTCGGTGAATCCGCGGATGCGATGGGTGTCGCACCAAGTGGACAGGCATTCTCTTTTTTGTCGGGAACAAAATCCGTCGAAACAGAAAAGCCGTGTTCCAGCTGGTCAATACCCATCTCAGCGGCTTCGCGGTAGGTGATGGAACATAAATGGCCCGTCACTTTCAGTCCTTTGGCGTGGGCCTCATCTATCGCTGCCTTGAGTGTAGCCTTATCCAGGTAGTTGTATGCCTTGAATGAGGTGCAGCCCTGGCTGGCCCAGAAGTCGACAAAGGCTTTTGCTTCTGCGGGGCCGGTCAATTCGTGCATCTGGGGAAAGAAGGTGCCTTTTCCTTCGAGGTAAGGTGCGGTCACGTCCATTTTCGGCCCGAGGATCCTGCCCTGATCGATGTCGCGTTGGAGGTTCAGGTCGGAGTAGGGCTCAACGCTTCCGGCTGTACGAACAGTCGTTGCGCCGCAGGCCAGGTATAGTTTGGGAAAAGTGACCGGCAGTTGTTTGACATGCAGATAGCTGAAGTCAGCAGGGTACGCCGCGTAGTACATGTGTTCATGGAGGAGGACCAGTCCGGGCAGCAGGGATTTCCCGGTCAGGTCGATGACAGTGCTCCCGGGAGGGGCGGAGAGCTTTTTGCTATCTGCTATTGCGGTTATCACGCCGTTGCGGACGATGACCGTCTGGTCTTCCAGCACTTGCAGGTGTTGGACATCGGCGAGCTTGCAGTGGGTAAAGGCGATGGCCGTGGTATCGTAATCGATGAAATTTTTTACCGCGGGTGAAAAGGAGGTTTGGGATCTCGCCTGCATGCTGATGGCCAGGTAAAATCCGGCGAGGAGCAATTTTCTCATGTAGCGGTTGGTTTTGATTTTAAAAATAAGGCTCAGTTTTTGGTAGCCAGTCGGTTGTAAATATATGTGCAACCAATCAGTTGCCCAAATTTTTTATTGTCGCGATCTGCTCTCTACGTTGTCGGTAAGTATAAAACTGAACACAGAGTGTGCGGAACCGGACAATTAGAAAATAAAATAAAATCGCAACTAATTGATTATTACGGTGTAATAAAACAGGTACTTTTCTGGCTATCCTTCTGCTGTATTCTAAAACCCGGATCATGTTCAAAAACTATCTCTTCGTCGCCTTACGCCAACTCCGCAAGAACCGGGGCTATTCCTTTATCAATATCTTCGGCCTGGCCACCGGTATGGCGATAGCCCTGGTCATCGGCATCTGGACCACCGGCGAACGTTCCGTCGACAAGTCCTATCCCGACCACAGCCGTATCGTGGAGATCATGCAGGCTCAACGCCAAAAAGGTACAAGCCCGGGCTCGCCCAGCACCTATGTGGGAACCACGGTCTCGTCTGCTCTCAAGTCCTATCTGCAGAAGGGCTACAGCGATATCTTTGCCGAGACAGCCATGTTCACCTGGCCCGACGATGGCCTCCTCGTCAACGGCGACAAAAGTATCTCCCGCAAGGGCTCCTGGGTGGAGCATACGTTTCCGGTGATCTTCGGTTATCATTTCCTCAGCGGCAACGCCGAATCTCTGCGCGATCCCTCTACGGCACTGATCTCCCGGTCCACCGCGATCGCGCTGTTTGGCAGTGAGAACGCAGTCGGCAGGACCTTCAGATACAACAACAAACTCCCGTTAACTGTCGGTGGAGTCTATGCGGATCAGCCTTCCACCTCCTCCTTTCGCGATATCGATTTCTTCATCCCCATGTCACACCAATGGATGAACTGGCTCACCACCAACACCGATTTCGACAACCACAGCTGTCGCATTTTCGCCCGCCTCGCCGGCAACACGACCGCCGGGCAGGCTACTGCCCGGATAAAGGAGATCTGCACACCATTCGTTAAACACAGTATCGAGACTTATACCGTGCTTCCTTTCGAAGATCTGTATCTGCACTACGACGAGTCGGGCGGCGGCATCGGTGAAGGCCGCATCGGCTTTGTCCGGCTCATCGGGATCATCGGCGTCTTCGTCCTTTTGCTTGCCTGCATCAATTTTATGAACTTATCTACGGCCCGCAGCGAACAACGTGCAAGAGAGGTTGGCATCCGTAAAACCCTGGGCTCGCTCCGCGGACAACTCATCGGGCAATTCCTTGGCGAATCGATCCTTGTCGCATTGCTCGCCTTTGTCCTCGCTTTGGGCATGGCGACCATCAGCCTGCCCTGGTTCAGCTCCCTTTCCGGCAAGCCCATGATCCTGCCCTGGAAGAGCCCAACCTTCTGGGTCATCTCACTGATCTTTACGGTAGTCACAGGGCTCCTGGCCGGCAGCTATCCTGCCTTTTATCTCTCCGGTTTCCGCCCGGTGAAAGTTCTGAAAGGCGGATTCAAAGCAGGCAGAGGCACAAGTACTCCGCGCAAAGTCCTGGTCGTTGCGCAGTTCTCCATTTCGCTTGCCCTGATCATTGGCACCATCACCATCTTCCGCCAGATCCAGTTCGCCAAAGACCGGCCAGTCGGCTATGACAGGGCGGGCCTCATCAACGTCCCCATCAATACAGATTCTCTCGACCGGCACTATGAGTCTCTTCGCACGGCCCTGCTTAACACCGGCGTGGTCGCGAATATGGCGTCTTCCTCGAAGACTATGACCTCATTCGATCAGAATAATTGGCTGGAGTGGGAAGGTATGAATGAAGAGCAAAAAAATATCACCTTCCGCGATATCTGGGTAAACGCCGACTTTGGTCCCACCGTGGGCTGGACGGTCCTGCAAGGCCGGGATTTCTCGCGCGCCTTCGGTGCCGACAGCAGCTCCGCGATCGTCAATGAAGAAGGCGCCCGCATCCTTGGGTTCAAAGATCCCATCGGCAAGATGGTAAAACACGGGGGAAAAACCTATACCATCATCGGGGTGACAAAGAACATGCTTGTCAACAATCCCTACGACAAGATCCAACCCGCCATCTTCATGGGCGATGGCGGCCATTACACCCATATCATCCGCATCAAACCCGGCACGCCTGTCCGCACTGCCCTGGCCACGATAGAATCCGTCTACAAAAAGTTCAACCCGGCCAGCCCCTTCCTCTATCATTTCAACGATGAGGGTTATGAGCGAAAATTCCTGACTGAGACCGAGATCGGCAACCTTGCCACTGTCTTTTCCGGTCTGGCGATACTCATCTCCTGCCTCGGCCTCTTCGGTCTGGCCTCCTTCGTGGCGGAACAACGGACAAAAGAGATCGGCGTTCGCAAGGTTCTCGGCGCCCGTGTCATCAATCTCTGGGCGCTGCTCTCCGGTGACTTCCTGAAGCTGGTGATCCTCTCCTGTCTGATCTCCATGCCGCTATCGTATTTCTTTATGAGCAAGTGGCTGGAAAATTATGCGCTTCATACTTCGTTGTCGCTGTGGATCTTTGTCGCCGCCGGTGCCGGGATACTTGCGATCACGCTGGCCACGGTCAGTTATCAGGCTCTTAAAGCGGCGCTGATGAACCCGGTCAAGAGTCTGCGAACGGAATGAGATTGAGAGAGGATCTGTGGGATTGCTGAAATGAAAAAACTTACTATGCATAAACGAACGAAGCTGCTACTGATCGTGGTATTCTGTAATCTGGCAGTTGCCACGAATGGACAGACAAATCAACCTGCGTTGAACGTCGGTGACCCCGCGCCGTCACTGGATGTGCGTGCATGGCTAAAGGGTACGCCGATCCGGGGTTTCGAACAAGGTATGGTTTATGTAGTGGAATTCTGGGCGACATGGTGTGGACCTTGTATTGCAGAAATACCCCATCTCTCCATTTTAGCTGGCCGTTACAAGGGGACTGTAGTCGTCATGGGAATCGATGTCATGGAGAGGGATACCTCAATGAATATGCTAACAGCATTTATCGACAGAAAGGGGAGCGCGATGGACTACTCTGTTGCAACGGAAGACCAAAATTCTATGACGAACAGATGGCTCAATGCTTCGGGAGAGACCGGTATACCCGTCGCATTTGTCGTAAATAAGGAGGGTCGGGTAGCCTGGATCGGACATCCTCACTATCTTGAGGAAGTTTTGCCAAAAGTATTGAATAATAGCTTGAATATTGAAAAGGCATCGGTAGAAAGGGAATGGAAGAAGCGCTTGCAATTTCTGGATGATTCAGTGGGTGACGAATTAAGAGATTATAGAGTCGAAGTTGAAAAGCAGTATTTTGAGAAATCAGATTCGCTTCTATTGGAAAGGATTAATGAAGTAGTTAAAAAAGAACCCGAACTAAAATATACACCGAACATTGCTGCCTTTACTTTTAATTTGTTGCTCAAAACGGACGCAAAGAAAGCGTATGAGTACGGCAAAGTTTTAAGGGTGACGTCGACTTACACCATTCCTCCCTATTATATCATTTTCAACAGTATCAAGTCGTTTTCTGAAGTGCTGAAGCTACCGCCCGAGGTTTATGAATTAGGCGTCGAAGCTTATCAGGCGAGGATCGACTTTGCGGCGAATACCGTTAACCTTCCCAGCGCTTATCACATTATGGCAAACTGGTATTGGCGCGCCCAGGACATTTCAAAGGCGATAGAAACTGAGGAGAAAGCCATCGAGGAATTGAAGACTAAAAAGAGTGTTTCAGCGGATAGTATAGCTGCATTTGAGTCCCAGCTGCAGCAATATAAAAATTTGGCCGGAAAAACCGGAAAAGAACAGACGAACAAGCAATAGAATAAACCTTGTAAATCATTTGTATATAAGGCTTATTCCAAGCTAAATAAGTGCGCGGGATGAGATTCTTATGCCTCTAAAGCCGGCACTGGTAATTTATTTTGTTAATTAGGCATTTTGACTTAGTTTTCCCGTAAACCATTAAACTTCCTATGATCTTCAGGAACTATATAAAAATAGCGATCAGAAGTTTTATAAAGAACAGGCCTTATAGTTTCATGAGCCTGGGCGGTCTTTCGATAGGTATGGCCGTCGCGATATTGATAGGGTTATGGGTTTGGGACGAGAT
>DATJJA010000005.1:0-18954 GCA_035492595.1 Puia sp. | reverse complement strand
CCATCATTCAGCAACAATAAGCTGGTCTCCGGTGACAATGCCCTATCGACACAGGCTACCGGCGCCCCTGCCAGGTAAAGATCCACCTGTACCCTGCGCCCAAGGTGTATGGAATCTATTGCTAAAATCTCCTGCCCAATCTTTGTGCTCGTTTCAATCGACATAGCGCCAAAAATACTAAATTACAGTAATGTCTTTCCACGAAGAATATCACAAATGGCATTCTCCGGCTATCAACCGGGATTTTGAAATGCTCACTTTCGGCCACGCAGGCTACCCCGTCATCCTCTTTCCAACTTCCAAAGGCAGCTATTACCAGAATAAGGACCAGGGCCTCATCGAAACCGCCCGCTGGTTCCTTGAGAACGGGAAAGTAAAGATCTACTGCCCCGACAGCCTGGATGCCCAAAGCTGGTATAACAAATCCATATCCCCCGGCCAGCGCGCCTGGGCACATACCCTCTTTGATCGCCTGCTCCTGGAGGAGGTCATTCCCCGGGCCCTTTATGAGACGGGCCATGACCGGATAGCGCTTGCCGGCTGTAGTTTTGGAGGTTATCATGCAGCCAATTTCGCATTCCGTCACCCTGCTCTCGCGAGCTACTGTTTTTCGATGAGCGGCGTCTTTGACATCCGGTCCTTCACAGATGGCTTTTACGACGACAACATATATTTCAATAATCCCGTAGACTTCGTACCCGGCGCCACCGACCCCGCCCTCTGGAAAATGGGGATCGTACTTGGCACTGCCGACCGGGATATCTGCCGCGGGCAGAATGAATGGATGAGCCGTCTCCTGCAAACCAAGGACATCCCTCACTGGCTGGATATCCGCCCCGACAGGGATCACGACTGGCCCCTATGGAAAGAAATGTTCCCTCATTATCTGTCGCTGCTTCCGGGCACAAATCCGTGAAATAGAGATAAGCATAATGCGCGGTCCCGCGCGGGCCCCTGATCAAAGCTGTAAACTCTAATCGGTCATAATATGAGCAAAAATAAAAAAATAGGCATCCTCTTCGGTAAAGAACGCAGCTTCCCCATGGCCTTCATCGAAGCAGTAAACAGGAAGAGCATAGCAGGCATCACGGCAGAGCCCGTACGCATTGACAAAGTGATGCAGGGCGTATCTTCCGGCTATGCCGTCATCATCGATCGCATCTCCCAGGATGTCCCCTTCTATCGCGCTTATCTCAAAAACGCAGCGCTCTGCGGCGCAGCGGTGATCAATAATCCTTTCTGGTGGAGCGCCGACGAGAAATTCTTCAACAACTGCCTGATGACAAAGGTCGGGGTACCCGTACCCAAAACGGTCATCCTCCCTTCCCGCGAGCTGCCCCAGGATACCAGCAATGAGTCCTTCTCTAATCTGACCTTTCCCCTCGACTGGGAATCTATTTTCCACTATATCGGATTCCCGGCCTATATGAAGCCTTTTGCCGGCGGCGGCTGGAAGAATGTCTACAGGCTCCACAACCCGGAAGAGTTCTATGCAAAGCACAGCGAAACCGGCCAGCTGGTCATGCTCTTACAGGAAGAAATTGTCTTTACAGAATACTACCGGTGTTACTGCATCGGCGGCAAGCATGTCCGTATCATGTCGTACGAGCCCCGCAATCCCCATCATCTACGTTATGCTGCCGATTTTCAGCCCTCCGCCGAACGACTGCAGCAGATGGAAGACATCGTACTTCGCATCAATGATTGGCTGGGTTATGATTTCAACACCGTAGAACTGGCTATCCGGGATGGCATACCCTACGCAATAGACTTCTGCAACCCGGCGCCCGACGCGGAAAGGACCAGCGTAGGAGAAGACAACTTCAACTGGGTGGTAGATACCGCCGCTGACTATGCTATCGAAAAAGCGATGGCTCAATCCGACAACAGGGATAACCTTACCTGGGGAAAATACCTCGGGAACAGTGTAGGAAAGCTAATCCTTACCGACTAAATTTGTTACCTTAATCTATAATTTACGCATGGCAGACACCAATTACGGAACTTTTACACTGGGCATCGAAGAAGAATATATGGTTATCGACCCCGAAACCCGGGAATTAAAAAGCCATGAGCAAAAGATCGTTACGGAAGGCCAGAAAGTCCTCCGCGACAAGGTCAAGGCGGAAATGCACCAGGCTGTGGTGGAAGTCGGCACAGATATCTGCCGCGACATCCATGAAGCATACCAGGATGTCTCCACGCTCCGCAAGACCATCGCACAAATTGCCGGCAACCTGGGATTTCATATAGGAGCATCCGGCACCCATCCCTTCAGCCACTGGCAGAGCCAGCTCATTACCGAACACGTCCGCTACAATGAGATCGTCAACGAGCTGCAGGAAGCAGCCCGCAGTAACCTCATCTATGGCCTTCACGTGCACGTAGGTATGGAAAGCCGCGAGATGGCCAACCATATCGCCAACTCCACCCGCTATTTCCTGCCGCATATCTACGCCCTCAGCACCAACTCCCCCTTCTGGGAAGGAAGAAAGACGGGCTATAAGTCCTACCGGACAAAGGTATTCGACAAATTTCCGCGAACAGGCATTCCGGAATACTTCGAGAGCATCGAAGATTATGACCGGTTTATCAAGCTGCTGGTCAAAACCAATTGCATCGACAACGCGAAAAAGATCTGGTGGGATCTCCGCGTTCACCCCTTCTTCAATACCGTCGAGTTCCGCATCTGCGACGTACCAATGACGGTAGACGAGACCATCTGTATCGCCGCCCTCTTCCAGGCCGTCTGCGTAAAGATCTACAAGCTTCGCAGCCGGAACATGAACTATATCCAATACTCACGGGCCCTTATCAATGAAAATAAATGGCGCGCCAGCCGGTATGGCATCGACGGACACCTCATTGACTTCGGTAAAGAAGAGGAAGTCAACACCCGCATTCTTATTTACGAATTGCTCGACTTTATTGATGATGTCGTCGACCCTCTCAACAGCCGCCAGGCAACACAATTTGCCAAAAATATCCTCGAAACAGGCACCGGCGCCGACCGTCAGCTGAAAGTGTATGAAGAATCGGGCAGCCTGGTCAGGGTCATGGATTATATCCACAGCCAGTTCCTTGCCGGACTATAAAAAAAGCGCCGGCCAACGCCAGCGCTCGTAATACTATTTCTATTAAAATTAATGATGCAGTGAATCCGCTGGCTCGATGCCCATTTGCTTCATCTCTTCCTTTGAAATGATAGGCATATGCCCTGCCAGCACTTGCTGGTATGCCTTTTGCCCGACTGCCAGCGCGTCTTCCCGGGTCCGGAATCCCCACCCATGTGATGAGATCGCAGGAACGATATCCTGGTGGATATATGGTTGACCATCCCGCAGTATATCATAACCCCAGCCTTTAGACCACTGGAAAGCTTTCAGCTCGACAAAGACGTGATCTTTCTTATATTGGTTCCGTCGACGGATATTATAAAATACTATACATCCTATACCTATTAACAACAGGAAAGTGATTCCCCATTTTCGAATAAAGCTCATAAATGGTATTAGTCGAACTGGTTGTACACCTGATCGGGGAAGAACTCATAGATATCCTGGAAACCCACACCGCCACCTACTGCGGAAGGAAGACCGGTTGAAACGAAACCTCTTACCTTTCCTTGTTTATCTGTGATGGAAAACCCTTGGGCATTCACACGGGCACCACCTTCAAAAGGCGTCTTTTCTGTCCAGAGATCAGATGCAAAGTCGTATTCCCAGGTAAAAGTATAAGAAGTACCATTTGCGCCGCAGGTAATATACCCCTTATCCCCATTGGCAGTACCTTTTATCACAAAACCGGAGGCGAGCTCGCGAACGATATTGGTGTAACCGTCATCATAGGTGCTGGAGCTTGTATTAGAGATATCTCTCAGCCTGGTCCATGCACTTTCATCGTTTTTGTTCGGATCGAACACCCAGAAATCATAACACATATTATTCAACGCCCAGTGAGTACCAGGTGTTCTTCCGGCCATTAGATAACCTCTCCCGTTATAAACCCAGGTAACAGCTCCTGCACGTTGTGAACCGGGCATATAAACCTGTTTTGTCCACTGATTCGCATTAGGATCATATTTCCAGACATCATTGAAGTAATTATTGAAATCGAAACCGGTCATTACATAACCCGTACTAGCAAAACCCATAGCTACAGCATCTTTACGGGGGAAACTCGTGGCCCCGTCGTGCAGGCTGTCGATCGGGTTCCAGGTCAGGGTGGCCGGATCATAAGACCAGAAGTCGGCATAAACCGTACGGCTGTCATTGCCAACACCCGTACCAAGATATCCTTTTTTCCCGATAGCGAAACCGACGGCATTGCTGCGGGGAGCTCCAGGAAAATCGGGGATCTGTCTCCAGACACCATTCGCGCTGTCATACCCGGTTGGACTGGCAGTATTGATATTGGATGGAGTATATTGATACATAGTGGTCAAACGGGCGGCAGGGGTCTGCGGATTGATCCCCGTCCCAATGTATGCCGACGTGTCGATCACAAAGGATGCGCCAGCGCCGCTGGGGTTACCGGGATAAGTCGCACGGCCCACCCAGTTGCCATTCTGCGTGTAGTTTAAGCTAGCTTTGGTACAGCTGAAAAGGATACCGACTAACATTAATGAGAACAAAGTAATGTTGATCCGCTTCATATTTTAGTGAAATTTTTCGCTAAAGTATTCGAAGTACAGGTAGTAAATTCGTTAAAATGTATTTTTAGCCATATTTAATAGACAATCAGGCTTTTTTCATATATAAAGAAAGAAATTCAGCTTGATAAAAGGTATCCCCGCTACCCGGAGATAATTTATATTGGTATATAAAAAAGGGGGATTAGTCGTTTTTTTAATACCTTTGATACATACTAACAAAATAGTAACAACCAAGGCCCCTAATATTGCACAAATTAGCGAAAAAAGGTGCCGCGAAGCACCCGTCAAGACTTGGCCTTCAGACCGATTAAGAAAACCAGCATGACTATATTTAAATACCCAGAGAAAAAACTGCTTTTCCTTTTTTCTTCCTTACTCGCGGTGTTTTTCCTGACAAGCTGCCAGAAACAGCCCAATCTTCGTTTTGGCAATGATTATACCGATAACAACAACGGATCCAATGTAGTTGTTGTCGATACTTCTACCGTCCTTGTCTCTACCCTTTACAATGACTCCGCCTCAACCAACGGCACCGGTTACCTTATGGCCGGCACCTATCAGGACCCAATTCTGGGAACCGTGACCTCCCGGGCCTTTTTCCAGTTGGCCCCGCCCGCCAGTCTGCCGACCCTGATTCCTGGCATCAACACCTACGATTCCATCGGGCTTGTGTTCTTTTTCAAAAAGAACAATCCCTGGTATGGGGATACGACCAGCATGATAAATTATGTGGTCAACCAGGTAGATACCCTCTACCAGTTGAACCCACCGCTCGTCAACGGCTTTTTTAGCAACAGCAGCCTGCCTGTCGACCCACACATACTGGGCCAGACAGGGCCCTTTTTTATTCGCCCGACTGCCGCGGATACCTCGCCAATTACTACTCAGGGAGTCAGCGATACGGTAAAGATCAGGCTGGATCAAAGTCTGGGCCAGCGGTTATATAATATGATCTATACCAATTCCGATTCGATCAATAACCCTACCAGCTTTCAGAATTGGTTCCACGGCCTCTGTCTTTCGACCGATGGGACCGGGTCGAGTCCAACCGGCGCCATCTACGGCTTCAAAGATAGTTGCCTGATGCGTATTTATTACCGGACGGCAGGTGTCTTTGCACAACAGTACATCGACTTTAATATTACACAAAGAAGCCTGGCTTTCAACAGTATACGAAAGAATTACGCTGGTACACCCCTGGCGAATCTCAGAAGGGATAGCGGGTATTATTATGGTCAGGCCCCGCCGGCTACATCCTCCAAAGTCACCGGTAACGCTGGTTATATTCAGCCGATCACCGGCATCGACGTAAAGCTTACTTTTCCCACTATAAGGTCCATCGCCCAGCGGCCGGATTATATCGGGCTTCTGCGGGCGACACTCACCGTCAGACCTGTACCCGACAGTTGGAGCACAACCTGGCGCCTGGCTCCCCAGATCGGCGTATATACCACGGATCAGAACAATCTGTTAGGCACGCCCGTTCCGGCAACCGGGATCTCCGGCGCACAGACGGGAGGCCTGGTCGTGGATTTCTTTAATCCGCAGAACGCCGTGTATACATATGATGTGACGGCCTTTGTTAAGGCAATAATCACTAACAACGCCACCAATGCAGATTCTTTGGGACTTATCCTTACCGCTCCCCCACCGAATAACGTAGCCGATTTCCGTCGGGTGGTCGTTGCGGATCAAAGTTACCAGGTCAATCAGCGAACCAAACTGAGTGTTTATTACATATCCCTGTTCCCCCATAATTAAATCAACTAATTACTTATACGGATGCAACCGAGCCAGATAAAACGATCTTTCCTTCTATACCTGCTCACTGCGATATCCCTGGGAACGATGGCTCAGGGGAACTTTTCACCCTATTCCCAAATGGGCATCGGCGACCTCGAAGATGGTTTTTACAACCGCACGACAGGTCTGGCAAATACTGGCATCGCTTACCGGTCCAACCGCTTTCTGATCAATAATAATCCTGCTTCCTTCAGCGATCTGGCCAACCAGTACTTCACCATGGAGACCAGTCTCCGCGGTACCTTCATCGGTTATGCGGGCTCGCCTGTCGATGTCGGGGCTACCCAAAGCGCCGACATTACTTTTCGCAGGCTGGCCATGGGTATCAAAGTCAGCAAACACTGGGGCAGCAGCATCGGCCTCGTGCCCTTTAGTACGCAGAACTATGAATTCAACGTCCCCTACGCCATCCAGGGCAGCGGTACGGAAATAGCCAATCACTTTTATTCCGGACACGGCAGCGTCAACAAAGCATACTGGGCCAACGCCTACGAGTTCTTCCATCACGTCTCTATCGGCGCGGAAGCAGGTTATATCTTTGGCCAGCTTAACCAGAGAGACATCATACAGGCCGGCAACGGAGCCACACAGGTCTCTACAACCAACGATATCAACTTGCAGAACCTCTACATGACTTATGGCATGCAGATCTATGGAAATGCCGGCAAACATTGGTCCTGGGGTATCGGCGGTACTTTTTCCAATAAAGCAGATCTGCTGGCCTCCTACAATAAGATGGTCATCAACGCAGACTCCTTGCCCCTGCAGAACAACGAGCTCCAGCAACGATACCTGTCCCTGCCCAATAGCTTTGGCGTCGGACTCCAGCTGACCCATAATCAGCACTTTACCTGGCTGGCGGACTACCGTTACCAGAACTGGAATCAGGTCCAGGCCAAGAATTTATACCCCGGTCAGGACTATTCCATCGCCAGCAGCGAAAGAGGCTCTTTTGGCTTCGAGATCTCAAAGAAAAAGACTTTATATAACAGTAAAGTAGAGCTCAGCTATTTCCAGTCCGGCGTTTATTACGGCAACTCGTATCTGCAGATCAATGGTGAGCAGATCAAGGACATGGGTATTACCGCAGGCTTTGGCATCAATTCCCTGAAGACTCCACTGGCCTATGCCATCACCTTCAATTACGGGATAAAAGGCACGACAAAAAATAACCTGATCCGTGAGAATTACTTTAACGTCAATTTTTTGATCAACTACGGCTCCATTTGGTTTACAAAAGGAAAGAAATTTGAGTAATACGTTTGATCTTCAACAGCAAATGCAGGGCTTCCCTATGATGGGAATGCTGAATTGCATTGTTGTAGAGGACAACACGAAACAGTCGGCCCTGTTAAAGGATTACATTGCAAAGACACCCAAGCTTTCCTTTTCCGGAAAATGCGAGACAGCCGCAGAGGTCTATCAGCTCGTCACGGCACATCGCGCGGACCTCATCTTCTGGGATATCCGGCTCCTGGATAATAAGGTCATGGTTCGCCTGAAAGAAGCCGGTTATTATCCCATCGTCATCTGCATTGCCGACAAACAGGAACAAGAAGAAAAAGAGACCGAAATGGATGTCTTCAGCTACCTGAACAGACCCCTTTCCTTCGAACGGTTCCTCTCAACGATGAACAAGATACGGGACTATCTCTCTACCACGATCTATATCCATCACCGGAACAACCGCTTTGTCTTTATCAAGTCGGAATACAAGATCATCAAAGTAAAGTTTGAGGATATCCTCTTCTGCGAAGGCATGAAAGACTATACCCAGATCCATGTCCGGGGCCGCGCCGAACCCATCCTGACATTGAATAACCTGAAATCTTTCGCTTACAAGCTCCCGCCGGAAGAATTTATCCGCGTACACCGTTCGTTTATCGTCAGCCTCACCCATATCGACTCCATCGCCCGAAACGAGATCTATATCGGAAAGAAGATCATCCCCATCGGAGACAGCTTCAAGGATGATTTTTATCAGATCATTGAGTGGAATTCGTAGGGTCGCCCACGCGACTATCCCAATAGCGGAAAACCCGTAACTTTGCACCATGTACAGCCAGAAAAGCGTTAGAGTGGCGATCCTCGACCTTTATGAAGGGCAAGCCAACCAGGGCATGCGTTGTATCCGGGAATTGCTGAGTGAATATGTCCGCAGCCACGACCTGCATCTTGAGCTCGACGAGTTCGAAGTGAGGCTGGGAAAAAATGTACCCGATCTCTCCTACGATATATATATTTCCAGCGGCGGCCCCGGCAGTCCGCTGGACAGCGAGGGCTCGCAGTGGGAGTCTGCCTATTTCGAATGGCTCAGCGAGGTCCAGCGTTTCAACAGCACAGCCCCCTCCCCCATTCGCAAACAGGTTCTCTTTATCTGCCACTCCTTCCAGCTGGTATGCCGTCACTTTGGCATCGCCCATGTCACGAACCGGAAATCGACCGCCTTTGGCGTTTTCCCGATCCACATGCTCGAAGATGCGCAAACGGAACCGGTATTTGCCGGCCTCAGCGATCCCTTTTTTGCAGTGGACAGCCGCAGCTACCAGGTCATACAGCCCGACAGACAGCGGATCGCTGAAATGGGCGGCCATGTTCTGGCTATCGAAAAAGAAAGACCGCATGTTCCCCTCGAGAGAGCCATTATGGCCATCCGCTTTAATGAATATATGATCGGGACGCAGTTTCATCCCGAAGCCGACGCCACAGGCATGAGCATGTACCTGCAGCGGGAAGACCGTAAACACACCGTCATCGCCGAACACGGCGAAGAGAAATGGAAAAGCATGATCGTCCAGCTAGACGATCCAGATAAGATCCGCTGGACCTACTCTCATGTGATGGCCAATTTCCTCGACTATGCGATACGCTATACACCTGCCGGCAATTTGCAGGAAACAGTGTAAATTCGGCAAAACAAGCCTTCATGGTACCAGCACTGCGAGCAGCCTTCAACGAGACCTTCACCCGGCAACGTTATGAGAACTTTCTGGCCGACCTCGAGAGCCGCTACCCCGGCGCCATCGAATTCCGGCTGGCAGAGACACCCGTATTCGTACCTGCCTCTTTCTCCAGCCAACTCAGCGAAGCCTGCGAAAGCATTGTCGACCTCATTCTCGAACCCCGGTTCAAAGAATGGACAGAGCGTGCCATACCCGACATCGACCGTGTAGCAAACGAGAACGACCACCCTCACTTCCTTGTCTTCGACTTTGGCGTATGCGAAGACGGCGAAGGCGGCTGGAAGCCCCAGCTGATCGAAATGCAGGGCTTCGCCAGCCTCTTTGGTTTCCAGCTCTGGTATCCCGAAGTCCTTCGCCGGCACTTTCCCATACCGGAGAATTATAGCCAGTTACTCAACGGTCTCGATCACAACAGCTACCTCCAGCTTTTGAAAGAAACCATACTGGGCGTCCATGCACCCGACAACGTCATCCTGCTCGAATTAAAACCCCACGAACAAAAGACGAGGGTGGACTTCTATTGCATGCAGGATTATCTGGGCATCCAACCCGTATGCCTGACCGAACTGATACAGGAAGGGAGACAACTCTATTATCTGCATCCCGCCACGGGAAAAAAGACATTGATAAAACGGATCTATAACCGGCTCATCTTCGACGAGCTGCACAGCGCAGCAGACCGGATCGGCCCACATGTCGACATCCGCCAGGACCTCGATGTGGAATGGGTGGCACACCCCAGCTGGTTCTATCGCGTCAGCAAATTCACCCTGCCCTTTATTCGTCATCCCTTTGTACCGCCAACCTTCTTCCTCAACGAATTAACACAGCCTCCGGCCGACCTGGAAAACTATGTTCTGAAACCCTTGTTCTCTTTTTCCGGCCGCGGAGTCGTCATCGACGTACAACCAGCCGATCTCGACGTACCCGACCCCGAGAATTGGATCCTTCAGCGCAAGGTTAAATATGCCGACCTGATCCCGACACCGGACGATGTTCCCGCCAAGGTCGAGATCCGCATGATGTATCTCTGGAAGGACGGAGCCCATCGCCCTACCCTGGCCATCAACCTGGCCCGGCTTAGCAAAGGAAAAATGATCGGTGTCAGCTATAACAAAGACAAGGAATGGGTCGGCGGAAGCGTCGGCTTTTTTGAAAGATAACTATATATGGACCTTCAATTAAAAGGAAAAACAGCAGTAGTCCCCGCGGCAAGCAAAGGCCTGGGTAAAGCCTGTGCAATGATGCTGGCAGCCGAAGGCGCCGATCTCGCCATCTGCGCCCGCGACAGGACCACCCTCGAAACCACCGCGGAAGAGCTCCGTGCACATGGAGGCAGGGTCCTGGCCATCCCTACGGACATCAAAAGCCCGGACGAAACCGCCATCTTTGTAGCAGCCACTGCAGCAGAGTTCGGAAAGATAGACATCCTGGTAAACAATGGGGGCGGCCCTCCCTTCGGCAAGTTCGAGTCCTTTGACGAATCGGCCTGGCAGTCCGCCTTCGAGCTCAATCTCCTGAGTTTCGTCCGGCTCAGCCGTCTCGTAATACCTCATATGCGGACCAGCGGCGGCGGCCGGATCATCAATATCATCAGCTACTCCGTGAAGACCTTCCTGGAAAATTCCGTTCTGTCTACCAGCCTGCGCATGGGCGTGGTCGGGATGGCTAAAATGCTGGCTACAGAGCTGGGACCGGATAATATCACGGTAAACAACATAGCACCGGGGCCGATCCTCACCGACCGCATCTACCATACTCTCCCTCCCGTCATTCCCGGAGGCCCGACTAAGGAAGAGATGCTGGCCGAACGCGCAAAAGATATCCCGCTGGGCCGCATCGGCAAACCCGAAGAGCTGGCTGCGCTGGTGACCTTCCTTGCCAGCCCGCTGGCAGGTTATATTTCCGGCACTACCATACAGATAGACGGGGGCGCAGCACGCGGCACTCTTTAATTCTCCGCAACTCCTTGTCCACCCACCTCATCGTCCCTCTTCTTGGTCACGATATTGATGTGGATCGCCCAGTCCGCCAGCTGGTACACCAATTCCAGCTCTACCTTTACGTCCTTATATCGCCAGTCGCCGGTCATCAGCCGCAAAGTACTGGTCGTAAAAGAAGCACCTTCTTTCGCCGGCTCCCAATCCCCTCTCAGATAGACGACACTGCCATCCACCAGCTGGAGATAACAGCCCTGCAGCTTGCGGAAAAGCTCATGATACGCTTTGGCAGCCTGATCAAAGTCATCACTGCTCAACATTTTCGCCTGCCAGCTGGCCGTGGTATCATCCGCGGAATGGTACCGGGTAACGATACAGTTCTCCGAACCGGGCAGCTCCACGATGGAGGCATAATTCTCGAACTCTCCCTGCGCCAGCACAAGCTCGCCTGTGATATTCCGCAGATTGTAAGGGAAATCCTTCAAAACGGCATTGATGGCCGCGGGAAAAGACAGGATCCGGATCTGCGCGTGCAGTGCGGAATCGACATGGGTCAGCGAATCGCTGATCCGCATATTGACCTCGGCCAGCACTAAAGAATCTTCATGAGAGAGGGGGGCGCCTTTACCAGCATCGACCCTGGAAAAGGGGGCAGACGGTCTGCCCGTTTGGGCAAAAACAGGACAGTAGGCCACTATGGCCAGGATCAGGGGCATAATAGGTTTCATTCGATAGGATTTTGAGCAATTCTACGGCAAATTGCCGGCGCTTGCCAGCAGAGCTTTTCCACTTATCCACATTTTTCGCCAGGTTTTCCACCGTTTGCGGGAGGCGGCCGTCCCTCCCGTCTCTACCGCGGTCTCCCCCCATTTCCTTATCTTCGACAAAAATTGGCCATGCACCACCTTAACGATATCCCTGTCAAACAAACACTTCCGGGCTTTTATGGAAAAATGGTACACGGCGAGACCAGCTCCCTGGTCTTCTGGGACATAAAAAAAGACGGGATCTCCCCCGAACACCGCCACGTCCACGAACAGATCACCTATATCGTTGAGGGTGAATTCGAAATGATCATCGGCGGCGAAAAATATCTCTTCACTCCCGGCATGGTTCATGTCATTCCATCGAACGTCCCTCATTCAGGCCGGGCGATCACAGATTGCAGGATCATCGACAGTTTCGCACCCGCCCGGGACGATTACCGGTAAAATCCTTAAATGGCACACACCCACACTCACGAGCATCACGACCACGCACACGGCCACGACCATGATCATGACCACGGCTTCAGTCTTGGCCACCATCACCACCCTGTCAATCTGACCAATGTCAACAGGGCCTTTGTCATCGGCATTATTCTCAACTTCCTGTTTGTCATTATCGAAGTAGTGGTCGGCCTCTCCATAAAATCGCTGTCGCTGCTCTCGGATGCCGGGCACAATCTCGCCGATGTAGCCAGCCTGGCCATGTCCCTCATAGCCATACGCCTGTTAAAGGTCAAGCCGACCGATACCTATACCTATGGTTTTAAAAAGACGACCATTCTCGTCGCCCTGCTCAACGCTGCCATCCTGTTGCTGTCACTGGGCGCCATTAGCTGGGAAGCCCTCCAGCGCCTGATGCATCCTGAGCCATTGCCCGGAAAGATCATCTCCATTGTTGCCGCCATCGGCATCGCCGTCAACGCCCTTACAGCCCTCTTATTCCTTCGCGGAAAAGACAGCGACCTCAACGTTCGCAGCGCCTTTCTTCACCTGCTGTCGGATGCCGTTGTATCCGCTGCACTGGTCATCGGCGGCGTTGTCATGTATTTTACAGGCTTTTTCCGGTTGGACGCTATCCTGAGCCTGCTGGTAGCCGTCGTCATCCTTTTCAGTACCTGGCAGCTGCTGAGAGATAGTCTTCGCCTGTCCCTGGATGGAGTGCCCGGAGGCATCGAGCTTGGAAAGATCAGGGAGGCGATCTGTAAAATGAAGGGAGTAAAAGACTTTCATCACATCCATATCTGGGCCATCAGCACGACAGAGAATGCTCTCACCGCCCACCTGGTCGTCGACCCCAAATGCACCATGGAATTTGTCGATAAGTTGAAACACGAGGTCAAGCACGAGCTGCTGCACCAGAATATCCAGCATGCCACCCTGGAGGTAGAAATGGAAGATGCGCCCTGCGACGAGCCCGATTGTTAGCCCCCGCTACCCGACGCGCCACGCAGCCCACGCCGCGCTGCCCAATCGCTCAGCCGCCTCAGCGCTAATTCACAAAAGCCCAGAAGAATCCAAACCGAAGCACCAGCCCCGGATAAGGATAACCCGGCGCTACGAAGTTATTGTGGTAATATCCATATCCGCGGGGACTGAACGCCATCGAGTTGAGATTTTCCGCCCGTACATAGGCCGTAAACCCGCGGATCCTGAAGTGCATATAAAGATTGATATCCGGCAACCGCTGATGGATAGTTGAGTCCTGCGTGAAGAACTGACCGGTCACCGGCGCATATCCATCCGCCTTGTAAGGGCTGATATAGCGTATTTCAGTACCAAAGCTGATATTGAGGCTCTTGAAACCCAGGTTACCATCATAGCCTATCTGGTTGGTCGATGTGATCAAAGGCACATGCACAGGAGAGCTGCCGGCCGTCTGCTGTATATAGGTCAGCGTACGCCATTTCCAGTGACGATAAAGCGTGAACTGTTTTTTGACGCTTATCTGCAGCAGGTTAAAGACCGAAGACTGACGCTCAAACGAATAATTGGTGAAATAGGAATAATTGGTCATCAGGTAATAAGACCCCGTCAGGGTCAGCTGATGCTGCGGTTGATCGAGAGAAGCAAAAAGATGGGTCGTATTTTCCTTGCTGAAGCTCCTTTTCACTGTGTCCAGGTAAAAAGAACTGGCCTGGTCATAGACATAGCCAGGTGTCCGGTTCGCATTCTCAAAACCGGCCTGGAAATATCCTATCTGCCGGCTGATAAGCCTTCGGAGACTGATATAGGCATTGTAATCGCCCGAATTCAATCCGTTCAGATAGAGCCGGCCAAAAGCTTCGATATCCCATTTCTGATTTCGCGTTTTATTGCGGTATTCCCCATGCGCAAACACGTTCTGCGTATTTATCCTGTGATTCGTAATGGGATTCTGGCTGCTCAGGGAAGAATCAAAGGTCCCTTTCAACAGCTCGAGCGTAGCCCCCAGCTTGATGAACTGCTGCGGATTCTTCGAATCGGGAAATTGATAAATAGAAAAATCGTTGGAAAAAACTTTCCACGTGTCCTGCAGGTATACGCTGTCAGTTGTCGGATTTACTTTCAGATTATAGTTGTCCTGGTAATAGGTAGAATCCAGCGGATAGGTAAATGGAGTATTGAAATCAAAAAAACGATACCGGTACGAGCTATAGGCGACGGTGTGTTCCAGCCTCACCCGGGGATAGAAAAGGGGAGTGACCGATGTATCCGTAACGATGGAGTCCTTCTGCCCCAGGTCGTACTGCTGGCGCATCATAAAGGTAGATGCACTATACCTTGTACCGGTAGTGATCGGAGCGGAGAATATATTGCCCGTGGCCTGCTGCAGCCCGTTGCCCAGCTTCACAGGGATTGTCGCCTGGTTGGCATACTGGGCGGAGTCCAGGTCCGTAGGGCTTTGAATTCCCCCGTTCTCGGAAGCTGCCAGCTTATTGCTGACCAGCACAAAGAAATTCTGGTAACGTTTGTTCTTTGCCTGGTACCAGCTGCCAAGCCGGATGTTGGAGTGATTGGTGTTCTGGTTCTGGAAGGTTCCCGGTGAATTGAGCAGCCGGTATTCAAAGGAAACATTCCAGTTCGGACGTACATTCTGTGTGTGAAAGACATTCACGAACTGTTCTCCCCTGGCGGCCAGCATATATCCCAGCTCAGTATAGGGCTTTGTCGTGTTGAAGAACTTCGTCTCGTCTACGGTAAAACGGTAGAGATCATAGGCATGCCAGCCTGGGTCCCAGCCAGACTGCATCCTTGGCGAAAAGACCAGGTTCCGGGCAGGTGTACCCATATTACCCAGGTTGATCCAGGTAGCCGGCCGCGGGATCTTACGGCCTACGTCCAGTATGGATGAATCCAGCTTCAGCAGCCTGCTGGAGTCGAGGTAACGAAAATTGATGGTGATCGTGTCATTTTTACGATGGGTCAGCGTGTCGCCCTTACCACCGCCGCCTCCACCGCCTATGTTGCCAAAACGCCCCAAAGGATTTTGAGCAAGCAGACTGGCCCCTGATAAGAGTAAGAACAGGAATAATATCGGTGTTATAATTCGGCGTCCTTTCAATACTGAAAAAATTCCGGACAATTTACTCATTTAAATGTTACTCATTTCACAACTCTGCGATCAACCCACTGAAAAGAGCCGTCAGCTTCGGTTCAGCCGCAGCGGCCGCAGCCAGCACCTCTTCGTGTGTGATGATATTCTCCTCCTTCCGGATGCCAAGGTCTGTGATCACGCTCATCGCAAAAACGGACATCCCGGTATGCCGCGCCGCGATCACTTCCTGCACAGTGCTCATACCCACCGCATCCCCGCCCGCAATATGCAGAAATTTGTACTCGGCCCGGGTCTCGAATGTCGGTCCCGTAACACCCGCATATACGCCTTCGTGTACCGGTATATTCAGCCGGGCTGCAATGCCCTTCGCCTTTTTGATCAGCATCTTGTCATATGGCTCGCTCATATCCGGAAAACGCGGTCCCAGCTCGCTTTCATTCTTCCCCAACAAGGGGTTGATGACAAAAAGACTGATGTGATCATTGATGATCATCAGGTCACCGACACGAAAACTGGCATTCATGCCTCCGGCCGCATTGGACAAAAGCAAGGTCTCTATACCCAGGTATTTCAGCACCCGGACAGGGAACACGACCTGCGCCGGGGTATATCCTTCATAAAAATGGAACCGCCCGGAAAGCACAGCCACCGGCCTACCGCTTAACGTACCAAAGATCAGCTTACCCTGGTGGCCTTCTACAGTGGAGACGGGAAAATGCGGGATGTCGGTATAGGCGATCTCCCGCTCTACGGTGATCTCCCGGGACAGATTCCCCAACCCACTGCCTAATATGATGCCCACACGGGGTTGACCGGCATACACAGACCGGATATAACGCACTGCTTCTTCTATCTCCTGTAAGATAGTCAGACCCGAAAGTGAAGGATTACCCATGTTAAGAAACGGCTTTGTTGACAAGTGCCGCCGCCTCACTCAGGAGAATGGCAGATTGAACCTTTAAGCCGCTTTGTGCGATCAGTTGCTGAGCTTCTACCGCATTTGTGCCCTGCAGACGGACAATAATGGGAACTTTAATGTCACCAATCGAATTATATGCATCGATCACTCCCTGGGCGACCCGGTCACAACGGACGATGCCTCCAAAGATATTGATCAGGATAGCCTTTACTTTTGGGTCTTTCAGGATGATCCGGAAACCGGCTTCTACCGTCGTCGCATTGGCCGTACCACCTACGTCCAGGAAGTTGGCAGGCTCTCCGCCGCTGAGCTTGATCATATCCATAGTAGCCATGGCCAGACCGGCGCCATTGACCATACAGCCTACATTGCCATCCAGCTTTACAAAATTCAGGTTGTACTTGCCGGCCTCAACTTCCGTAGGATCCTCTTCGCTGATATCCCGCATGGCTTCCAATTCAGGATGACGCATCAGCGCATTGTCGTCGAGGTTCATCTTACAATCTACCGCAATGATCTTCTCATCGCTTGTCTTGAACAGCGGGTTGATCTCCAGCATGGAGCAATCCAGCCCGACATAGGCATTATAAAGATTCGTAACGAATTTGACACAGTTCTTTAAGGACTCGCCGCTTAATCCAAGGTTGAAAGCGATCTTGCGCGCCTGGAAGGCCTGAAGACCACCCCCGGGATGTACCCATTCCTTGAAGATCCTATCGGGCGTATTGTGCGCCACCTCTTCGATATCCATCCCACCTTCCGTGCTGTACATGACCACATTCTGGCCTTTTGCACGGTCAAGCAATATAGAAAGGTAAAATTCCTTGACAGGATTTGCACCGGGGTAATATACATCCTGTGCGATCAGTACCTTGTTGACCTTCTTCCCGGCAGGACCGGTCTGGATCGTCACCAGCGTTCCACCCAGGATATTGGAGGCGATCTGCTTGACGTCCTCGGCGCTCTTGCCGACCGCTACCCCACGCTGCTCTGTCCCCGCGATCTTGCCTTTCCCACGGCCGCCTGCATGTATCTGGGCCTTCACCACCGCAAAATTATTACCGAACTGGACCTTAAGATTTTTATACGCTTCTTCAGCGGACCCGGCATTGTCTACGGTAATGCCTTCCTGTACGGGTACATTGTACTTTTTCAGTAGTTCTTTAGCCTGATATTCATGCAAGTTCATTGGAAGAAATTTGTGCGAATTTAGGGCAAAAAAAATGGACCGCCTCAAAAAAAAGGAGACGGTCCATTTTTTCAATATCCTGGATTTTGCGTCAGCTTCGGATTTAGTAATAATGCCGTATTAGGAATAGGAAATATACGTCTGTACACATCACTATTGGTCTTGAACCCCCATGCCCCTTCATATTTCCCAAACCGGATCATGTCATTGCGATGCCATGTTTCCCAGGTAAACTCCCGGCACCGTTCATTGTAAACAGAATCCAGCGTGATATTTGTCCAGGCGGCAGATGTTGTGCGCCCAGCTCTTACCTGGTTTACCAAAGACAGCGCCGTCTGTCCCCCGGTGGCCGGCGCTCCCCGGAGAATGGCCTCCGCTTTCATCAGCAGGATGTCGGAATAACGGAATACCGGGACATCATTGTTCTGATTCTTGTTGGCCGTATTGATCGAATCCGGATAGAATTTAATGTTCCTGTAGCCCATATTCCAGGCGATCTCGTCATTGCCCAGATCAAACAACGAAGGATTGGCGCCGCTGGCGGGGTTCGTACGGAAATAGACATCCGGTGTCAAATTCAGCTGATACGTATAGGTCGCGCCCTTGTCGGAGCCCTGGTAGGTTGCATCAAAACCCTGTTTTGTCGTCTGCACCATCACCGGCTGTCCATCCGGCCAGTATTGCAGACCCGTCAGCCATTGCTTGTTGCGGATATCGTTCGGATCATAGAAATAGGAATAGAATGACGGAAGCGTGCTTTCCGGGCCGCTGGGTTTGCTGACCTGCCATCCCGTACCGGCCGCATAAGTGACGTTACCTACCGGGTCGATAATGCTGCCCGCCTTTGAACCCGCATAGTGATATTGGATCCCCTGGTTACGGTTCAGATCATAACGCGCCCGGTAGTTATATCCATTGGTGCCCGGAAAGGGAATGGCATTGGGGTCATACGGGATCGCAAAGATAAATTCCCTGAATGCCGGGCCATTGTTGGGGTAGAACTGTTTGAGATAGGTAGCCCTGGGCTCGACAGCATAAAGCGATCCTCCACCGGCATTGATGATGCTGTCACAGGCAGCTACGCAATCCGCATAACGGGCCGTTCCCGTATAATATTCCGCGTTCAGATACATCTTGGCAAGAATAGCATAAGCCGTATAGCGGTTCGCCCTGCCATACATCGC
>DATJJA010000004.1:0-6144 GCA_035492595.1 Puia sp. | reverse complement strand
TAACCCGGCCACGATCTGCAAAATGCCCACGATCTTTGGAAAGTAGCCCGACCTGAACATCAAATACCCAACGATCAGACAGGTAAACCCGAAAAATATAAGGCCGATGCCATAGCCGGATTCATGCAGATCGAGAGAAAGGTAAGCCAGCGCATGTCGCTGCTGTGGATCAAACACCTTCAGGTATTCTTCGTTCCCCAGAAACGACAAGGTTATTAAAAGATAGATCTTGTTGATTCCCAAAATAGCCGTTTGGATCAGATTGAAAAAGGCCGCAAGCAATGAAAGACTTTTACTCACCGGTTTCAGCAGTATATAAAAGATCACGATCGAAGGGATATCACATACCTGCATTATCAGGTCCCCAACGATACTTCGGCGAAACAACTCTTTGGAAGCCATAATATTATGACTTGTTGTAGCGACATCTCCGGACACGATGAGCCGGGATCTTATAAATGCCTCATCAAGTCCGCCAAGAATGATGATAACAAGATAGATCAGCCCGCCGATCCGGGCATAGGTTTGCGGCGATATCTCAGCGTTGGTTGGCGACAATTCAGAGTAGGTTTTGATCATTGTAGTTCAATATAAGCGCAATAGTTCAGATATGAAAAATAACAGCTCAACTAATTGATTGACAAATTACTTTAAACTTTCCCGATCTCGCAACAGAAATTCCTCTTACCGTAAGGGTATACCTCTCCAACAATGGAACTTGCGGCCTTAAAGTCAACCAGGACGGCTCTATTTGAAATATTGAACTATGTCACGGATTACCCCCTTAGTCATTTTAACAGCACTTTTTTGTATTTCTCTTATATCGCGGGCTCAGCCCGGCAGCAAGTCCAGCAACGCCGAAAACGCAGGATCAGTAACCGGTCGCATCACCTTTGCCGATAGCCTGCCTATCGAACTGGTATCGGTGTCGCTGGCAGGAACGAACAAACAAACCCTTACCAATAGTGACGGTATTTACCTGATAGAAGGCGTCGTCCCGGGCCGGTACACCCTGCGTATACAGATGCTTGATACAAAACAGATCGATCTGCCCGTCGAGGTCAGCGCCGGCGGCACCAGCGTCCAGGACTACCGGCTGACGAAAGAGAATATCTCCGCCCTCCAGGAAGCAAGGGTGGTCAGAAGTGTCAATAGATTCTCTAAAAAAGAAAGTATTTATATCGCCCGTCTTCCTTTGAAGAACATGGAGAACCCGCAGGTCTACAACACGGTCTCAAAGGAACTGATAACGGAGCAGATGTCCCTGGACCTGGGAAGCGTAACGCAGAGTATACCCGGCGCCGGTATCCCCATTATAGCCAACCAGGGTCGCGTGACCTTCTATTCCCGCGGCTTCGAAACAGAGCCCAATGCCCGCAACGGAGTAGCCGGCGCAGCGTTCTCTTCCATCGACGTCGCCAACCTGGAAAGGATAGAAGTGATCAAAGGGCCGTCCGCAACCCTGTTCGGGACCAACATCTCCAGCAGTTATGGCGGCTTGCTGAACCGCGTTACCAAAAAACCGTATAATGCCACTGGTGCGGAAGTGGCCTATTTTGGCGGCAGCTGGAATTACAACCGGCTTACCTTCGACGTGAATACTCCCGTCAACCCGGATAGGACGGCCCTGTTCCGCATGAACGGCGCCACGACTTTTCAGAAAAGCTTCCAGGATATAGGTTTTACAAATAATGTAAGTCTTGCCCCAAGCTTCTCCTACCAGATCAACGACCGAATGACCCTTTTGCTTGATGTGGAGTTCGGCAACGAGAAAGGGACTTCTGTGGTACGGTTCAATCCCTCCACAAAGAGCGGCAAGGTCCAGTCCATCGCCGATATGAAATTCCCTTACAGGAAGACCTTCCTCAGCAACGATCTTACCTATACGACGCAGATGCTGAACATCTTTGCACAGCTGAATTATAAGATCTCCGATCAGTGGACTTCCCAGACCATCGTGTCGAGAGCAAGGTCTACCATCAACGGTTATATCTCTGCGCTTACCGGAGCTACCGACAGCACCATCAGGCCCCAGGAGATCGTTGGCAACACCGATTTCATCGCGACGGATATCCAGCAGAACTTCATCGGCGATTTTAAGATCGGCCGGTTCCGTAACCGCCTGGTAGTCGGCCTGGATTATTACAACAATTTCAACGATTTTGACCGGGTAACGGTGAATCTTCCTGCGGTCAATTTCATCCATACGCCTTCCACTTATCTTGTCAGCAAGTTCAAAGTAGATTCGCTGACGACCTCGGGTGCACTGCGCAAAGAGAACAACAGCGACAACAGCTATGCGGCCTACGGCTCCGACGTGTTCAATATCACCGACAACCTCATGGTTATGGCGAGCCTTCGTGTCGACCGTTACCAGTACAACGGGGTATACAATGTCAGTACCGGCGTTACGGCAGGGGGATTGGGCGCTGGCGGTATACAGGCCGGGCCTTACGGACAGACCTCCCTGTCTCCAAAACTCGGGCTTGTTTATGAAGTGATAAAGGACAGGATCACCCTATTCGGTAACTACCTGAATGGGTTCTTCAACCAGAGCGGGCAGGCAAAGGATGGAACGCCCTTTAAGCCCGAGCACGGCAACCAGGTGGAAGGCGGCGTAAAAGCTGATGTATTCGACCACAGGCTCGTCGGTACCGTCAGCTATTATGATATAAAGGTGGCCAATGTCCTGCGCACCGATCCCAATGACGCCAACTATTCCATCCAGGACGGGACACAGCTCAGCAAGGGGCTGGAAGTCGAATTGACCGCCAACCCGTTCAAGGGTCTGAATATCGTTGCCGGCTATGCGTACAACGACAGCAAGTACACAAAATCGGACTCTACCGTTCTAAACCTTCGTCCTGCAGGATCGGGTCCGGATAAGATGGTCAATTTCTGGATCAGTTATCGTATTCCGGAAGGGAGGGCGAAAGGACTTGGCGTTGGCTTTGGCGGTAATGCCGGCTCGATGTCTTATCAGACCAATACGAGTACGGCAAAGATCACCATCCCTTCTTACACCGTGCTGAATGCCACTATTTTCTATGATCTGCCAAAAGTCAGGTTTGGCGTGAAGGTGGATAACATGACGAGTGAGAAGACCTGGTCGGGCAGGCTGACACCGCAGCCGCCGGCGAGATTTACCGGCAGCATAGCACTGAAATTTTAATATGAGCATAAAAAAGAAAATACTCTTTATTCATCGCTGGCTTGGTATCATAAGCGGGCTGCTGGTGGTGTTCGTCGCCATCACCGGCTCGATGCTGGCTTTCGAAGACGAGGGGCGGGACTACCTGCAACACGACTATTATCATATCGCCCATCCCGGCTCCGCGCGCCTTTCCCTGGACCGGATGGTCGATTCATTCAGAGTGTACAATCCGAAAATAAAGATCAACAGCATTCGCTTCAAAGAGAAAGCGGATGCGGCTGTCGTCTTCTTTACAAAGGACAAGTATGTTTTTGTAGACCCCTACACTTCGCGGGTCACCGCCACGGTGCCGGTGAAAAGTGATTTTTTCTATGTCGTCAAATTGCTCCATACTTCACTGATGTTAGGCGATGTGGGTAAGGCGATCGTTCATATCAATGTGCTGCTGTTCTTTATGATCTGCCTTAGCGGCCTGGTCATGTGGTGGCCGCGAAAGTGGAGTCTTTTCCGCTCCGCCGTGACCATCAAAACATCCGCCAGCCGGAAACGTGTCAATTATGATCTTCACCGGGCCTTGGGTTTCTATGCCCTGCCTGTTCTGTTGATCATTTCGTTTACCGGCCTGTTCATGGCCTCCGATGTTACGAAGAAGCTGGTTTCTTTTGTCACGGCATCCCCGATGCCGAACAAGGATGAGGAAGCGGTCATGATTACAAAACCTGCGGATGCGGCGGGGGCCACCTCTGCCGCAGCGGCGACGGGTGCCACGGCGGCGACGGGTGCGGCGGCGGCTGCTGCGACGGGACCGGGTGTTGCGGCAGGGTCGACTGGCAAGATGCATGCAGCGCGGCGCCATTACTCCCTCGATTCGGCTTATGCCTATGCCCGCACGCATTATCCGGGTGCACTGGAGACCTTCGTCGTGCCGCCTGCAAAAGAAACGCCGATCCGCATCGCCATGCGATATCCCTACACTATAACCCGCAATCAAAATACTTTTTACTTCAATCCCCGGGACGGTTCGCTCGTGAAAGCGGACCTCTACGCCGACTACAACGGCTATGACAAGATGGCCCGGAGCAATTACAATCTGCATACCGGGAAGATTGGACCGCTGGGAATTTTTAGCAAGATCATCTGGTGTATGGTGGCGTTGATCGCTGCGTCGCTGCCTATCACGGGGTTTTGTATCTGGATGGGAAAGAAGAAGAAGAAAAAGAGGGATGCCATTAAAGAAAGCAGCCTCTACTTGGTAAGTACAGGCCCTGAAACTGATGCAAGCCGCATGACGAAAGCTGGCACTCAGACCGTCTTATAAGGTCGGTCTGGCAGATATAAAGTCGGCCCTGGCAAAAGACTCGCCGACTAAGGAAAACTTCTTTCCAGGAGCAGCTTCTTTTCCGCATCATAAAATTCATATTGGTACGACACTCCAGTCCTGTCCAGCAATTGGTTGAGAATGGCTACATTCTCCGGGTGATAAGCCACCAGGCCATTCAGAAGAAATCCTTCATGGTCGGGCTCCAGGTGCAGTTGCGCCCAGCTGCTGGTCATCTCCCATTCGGTTTGGCCTGCCTTGCGAATAGCCCAGGCTGGCTCCTCGAATCGCGAGAGAATCGTTCCCGGATCTTTGCATTTCAAGCTGGCATAAAAATTCGTGAATTCCGGCTGCGTATTGCGAGGCCCATTTTCTTCATCGCCAACCTTACTCAAATCTTCCTGCTGCTGTCGAAAGGCTTTCTCTGCCTCGGTAAAAGACACCGTGTTTTTGGAAGGTTGAACAAGGGAGGTTATTTTACGATAGAAGCTCATGGCTATCAAAGTTAACCTTTTTGTCGGTTTCCCTGGCCTTCCGTATTCAGAAAATTGTCCTCCAATGCCTTTCACAAATACTAAATTGTTGATAATGAACATATACAATAATCACTTTTGATTATATAATTACACTTACATGAAATTGATTATATTTGTGATATGAATTCGCATCATCATTTAAAAGGTATTCACCCGGGAATCGTTCTTGAAAGAGAATTGAAAAAAAGAAATCTTCCCAAAGGACCGTTTGCGCTTTCAATCCAGGAATACCCACAGATATTAGGTGCTATTACCAAGGGGAAACGTAAAATGAACACCTCACTTGCTTTGCGGATAGAAGATGCTTTAGATATAGAAGAAGGTTTTTTTATGACGCTGCAGGTGTTTTATGACATAAAACAGGAACGACAAAAGAAACAATCCACTGCCATCCCTGACATAAAACAGTTCCGCCCTGCCCTTTTCTGGGATACGGAGATGGCGAAAATTAATTGGGTTACTCAAAAAAGGGCTGTAATAGAAAGAGTACTGGAACTCGGTTCGTTGTCGGAGAAGAAAGAGCTTCTTCGGTTTTATGGAAAGAATGAGGTAAAGCATATTGCAAAAACCATGAAAAAAACTACCAGTTGAGCACTATTCATTGGAATACAGTAACAACCCCTCTACGCAATTCTCTTGAGTTGTTGATGGGCGAGACTCTTTTCGATCCTTTTCGACTCGTTGGAGGAACTTCGCTCAGCCTTCAGCTAGGGCATCGTTTATCGGTAGATCTGGACTTTTTTACGGATGCACCCTATGGCTCTCTGGATTTTGAAGTATTGGATATTTATCTTCGTGCGCTTTATAAATATGTTAGCAAGCCAACGTCAGGCCTCGTCGGAATGGGGCGTACGTACATTCTGGGGGAAAGTCAGTGAGAAGCCGTCAAAATGGTATGATTGCACATCATTTTATAATCCACCACAGGGTCGTATTGGCCACCCAGACTTTGCGGAAGGCGACAGCACAATCATTCCGACTTCAAACTGTCCACCGGATTAGCTCTCGCAGCCTGGATGGTTTGGATGCTTAAAGTGAGCAGCGCTACCGCGATCATACCGAGACCACAGAGACCAAACGCCCACCAGCTTATCGTCGTCCTGTACGCAAACTGCTTCAGCCATTCATGAAGCGCC
>DATJJA010000003.1:0-12112 GCA_035492595.1 Puia sp. | reverse complement strand
AGGGGGGAAAAAACCATTGGGGTCCGCGTATAAGCTTAAGCTAGCCGACTGAAGAAAGGCTTCAGATGGAATAGAAGAAACACTATCGAATTTAAAAAAATTACTTATAAAAAGGTAGTCGGGATATGGGGGACTATGACTATATTCAGCGAATAATATCTGAGTGCCTGATGTATCAAACCCTTCATATCCATAATTTAAAGGGTAGACAGAACTATCTTGCAAGTAATTTTCATAATAGTTCATCGATTTTGTGACATAAAAGGTCTTTGACACCACGTTCCTACTTTTTTCTGAGTCAACTGAATCAATAAAACTAACAGTCCTCGAACCACCACAGCTACTCGACTTAAAATGATACATATTCACCGTCTGCGCCGTATTCCACTCCACAAGGAATCCCCCGATCATTGCCGCATAAAAATTGGTCACGCTGTCCGTCGTCATCGCATAGAACGGCTTGTTCTGATTGTACTGCAAAACAGGGCAATCGTTGACCGACAACGTGTACCCCGCAGCATTGGCATTCTGCACCAATGTGCTTACCGTCACATTGTCCTGCTGTTTGATAAAAAGCCGGTGAGACGAAATAAGATAATCGAAGAGTGTCTTCAGACACTGGCAGGAGCACGACGTCCCGCCACCGCTGCAATCTGCAGGAATAGTATCCACACAATTGACCGTTGTCCGATGCACCCTGCGATCCTCCACCTTCCAAAACTGCCCAAACTCCGAGCTCGCCGCATTCACAACGCCAGTACCGGAATCCAGCTTCAGCTCATACCGCAGCGCACTCCCATTCCACACCTGCGGATCATGCAAGGTCGTCACCGACCCTACCATACTGTTCATATTCCGCCTTCCCGAACGGACGACCTTCAGGCTGACCGCGCTGTCATTATAGGGTACCCCGGCCCGGTCGACAAAATAAATGGCTTTAGGTCCTCCACGAACCGCGCTGCTGTCTACAGCCCATATCTTCGTATAATCCGGGAAAGTTGCAAAAGAGCCGCTACAGCCTGCACCACCGGTCTGCTGCCGGCCGGCAACCAGAACCTCATCACCCCCACTGAATAACAGGCTATCTGCGGCCGGCGCTCCAAACAGTTTTCCTGATTTGATATATACATTCTTCAACAGCAGATCGATATTCTTATAGGCCAGCCCCATGCCGTCGTAAGACCAATGGGACGGATAGCTGAAATTGTAAACCGGGTCGTTAAATTCGTTTTGCGTACGGGTAAGCAGCACATCCCCTGTCTCGCTGTCGTATAAAAGATCCTTAGTAGAGACCTTACTGCCCTTGTCGATATGGATCACGCTGTCCAGGATACCATACCGCTGGATCACTTTCAGCGCGGCGACCGACCGGAACTGGTCCTGCTCCCGCTGCGCCAGGTTGATCAGGTCCGGAATGACGAACAAAGGCGGAAGAAAGGGCACCTCGAACATATCGATATTGGGGCTCAGATTATAGCCGTTGGTGACCGACAACTGCTCCCGCATATCGACCATCAGCTCCGCATCCTTCCCAATAAAGGCCGCCGTATCGATCGTCCCGTCGGGGTTCATCACCCGGACGGTATTAGACAGTCTTTTGGCATCCGCCATCGGATCTTCTACCCTGTAGAAATTCTCTGTATAGGAAGTATAGTGGCTGGGATCAGTCTCCGGATAATAAGCCTGGGACCTCAGCTTCCCATGCATGTCATTCAGCTCCACTTTAAAGCCCTGTGACATCGTCAGGAAATTGCGGGCATCGATCCTCAGCAGGTTGGATAAGGCCGGCTTGTATCTCTTCTTCGTGTCATTGTCCAGCAAAGACCGGTCCGTATAGGTCGGAAAGTCATAGGCCGTATAAAAGGTCGATTCCTCGTAGCCATTGGCCGACTTCCTGCCCTTATAATTGATCGTTCTTACCCTCACCTTGCTATATCCGACTCCCGCTGCAGGAAACACGGACTCTCCAAGTGGTTCTTCAGAATAACCCAGCGTCGTCGGCCCTAGCGGCGTAGCAGCTTCTACATACTCTATCGGTTGGTGAAATAGATTCTCCTCTCCGCCGATACCGGGCTCATAGCTGGCTACCCCGCTGCTGATTGTAGTGGTATCGCCATTGATCACCTGCTGGGTAGTGTAGGTATAAGCCTGCCCATAGACAGCTGCTC
The DNA here is from genome assembly GCA_035492595.1 of Puia sp. Taxonomy (GTDB): domain Bacteria; phylum Bacteroidota; class Bacteroidia; order Chitinophagales; family Chitinophagaceae; genus Puia. The sequence continues at coordinate 9,944 of DATJJA010000003.1, read as the reverse complement.
TCGATCCCGCGACCATCTTATTCCAGTTATCAAAAATGGTGATCTGTTTGACCCGATGTCCCCCACCCAGCTTCTTATAAAAAGGATTGTCAAGTCGGATATAGCTCCTGTTCACATCGATTGTGGAGCACCAGTTATGACCCCTCGCCGTTCCGTCAAAGGAAGAGAAGGCCGTAGCAATATTGTTCGCCAGCGAAAAGATCATCTTCACTGCACTGGCTACGTCCAGGTTATCCCCGGGTTCGCTGCCGGGATAGGCCTTCGACGGCAAATTGAGCCGGAGAAATTGTATAGCGGCTTTTGCCAGCGGGTTATACGTCCCCGAACCATCTCCCGCCAAAGAGATCCCGCTGATCTTTATCCAGATCTTCCCCGGGCCGGCTATGCCATAGCTGTTGCCCGCATCCAGGTCCGCATAGCAGGATACATATTCCCACCCGCTTCCGTACTGATCGTCGGGCATACGGACAAATACTTTAAAATATAGTTTGGTATTACCGGCAAGATATCGCTGATAAAGGTCTGCCTTGCTGCTGACCGACATCGGCACATTGACAAAGGCATACAAATTGTCTCCGCCACCGGGATTGTAAAGCCTTGAGCTGACATGCGCGACAAGGCTGTCAGGGCTGAAACCCGCCAGCTTGAAAAGATTGGCCGATCGAAGGTTTTGAACATACGCGTAGTCATCGCTCTCATAAGCAACCTTTATCGCCCCGCCCGACGGCAGGTAGATGGAATCGAGTGTCCAGGCGGCAGCATTCGTTGCCGCCATGGTACTATCCTGCAGCGCATAGGGATATTCCGCATTGTTGATGACATTGCTCGGAGTGGATCCGGGATTCTGCAGCGCATCCTTATAATTACCCCAACGATCATAGGACCGGATGGTATAAGCAGGATTCAGCGCATTGTAGTTGAATAGGTATGGATTCTGTTTCCCCTTATCATTCCCATTATAGGTAAACCAGATCTTTTTCAACGTCAGCTTCCCCTGGGTATTCTGGCCCTGGTTTACACCCGGACACAGATCATAGCTGTACTCGAAATGAACGGTCTTCACCGGAATGGCATTGGTCCCGTTCTTCAAAAAATCCGCCTTGCTATAAAGATTGATCTCTTTCAGCCGTTTGGCTGTACTGTCCGGTTGCTTCTGTCCGGTCTCATTGATGGTCCAAAGGTCCGCCCGGTTCTCCACTGTAAAAGTGGCGATCATCGTCCGCGACTCGATGGTATGCAGATACCATAGCTCCTTTTCTCCATACACATAATTCCCTTTATCATCCCGGCTGTCCGTTTTAAGTCCTTCGCTGAATGTCGCGCTATCGATATAAGGCGCGCGCCAGCGATACGGATTACCAATCCCGCATACCTTCGAATAATTGAATTTTACCGCATCCCCCTGGTCGTCGTCGGAGATCCCATTCCCGGTCCTGTCCACATAATCCGGAGAAACTATACCGGTCAGTAAAAAGGAATGGGCATAGGCCGGTATTTCCTCGCTGTTGAAATAATGATCTTTCCCCTGCTGATTCCCGGCAACAGTATTGTCGACGCCCGAATTAAAACCAACCAGCCCGGTCGTCACATTCCCACGATTATGGCCATCAACAGAAAATGTGGCTTCTTTCTGACGGAGGTTATAAACCGGGATCCCATAAACGTACTTTCGTCCGTCGCTGTTCAGCACATCGATCTCCGAGATATGGTTGGCCTTTCGAAAATCATTTACCCTTTTTTCCCTTACAACACCTGCATCGGCAAAAGAATCTGCCGCGGGTGGAAAGAAGTATTGTTTGGGGATGGTCATAAAATCGGATAACCCCGGATACTTCCATTTTAAATTCAGGTTGGCTACCCCGCCGTGTTCGTGAAACTCCAGCTTAAAGTTATAGAACTCACCGGCTACCAGGTTGACGGTGGTGTTAAAAGTAGGGTCATGGTGTGTAGTCCAGCCGTGCGTGATCAGGGAGTCATTAAGCCAAAGCCGGACACTGTCATCCCTCGTCATCTGGATATTATAGGTGCCCGTTACAGGAGCCTGCAACCTTCCGGTCCAGCGGATGGAGAACTGGTCCCCCGGAAAATGCGCCAGCGGAGGGTTCACCGTAATGGCCGGGCCGCCATTTCCCCAGTCATGTGTAACCGAGTCACCTTGTATCACATACGGAGTCCCGGACAAGGAGGGATTGGGAAAATACTCTCCGATAAGCCCGTTGATCAGCCCCGCCTCACTCTCGACCGGAGGCACACAAGCCGTAAGGCTGAACTGGTTCAGCCCATAATTCTCGATATATTTTGAAAGCCCCGCCGCATCCGCTTCCTCTGCATCCAGATAAGATATCACCTGGGTGCGCTTATCCCTTTCACTTCTGAAAGCATTCTGCGGCGTTAGTAAATTCTCACCAACGGCAGCCTTGTTCCGGTAATGCGTCAGATAGCTTGTCGCCTGCATGACCGAGCTGCTGTTCCCGGGCTGGAACAATTTCACCGCCACCACATCATCCCCACCTATCGCATCATAAAAAGATTTCTGATTGATCGACTTTTCCCCGGGATTACGGAAATAAGCCGCTTCGAACAACACGGAGTCCTTCTTAAAATCGATTACCTTCTGCATAGTATTCTGATCCAGCCAGGGCCCGGTCTGTGTGAACGACCTGGTAAGATTCAGGTCTGCCCCGGCATGTACCAGCGAAGACACACCTACATCCACGCTGAGCCTGTCCGACGCATCCCTTGTTCGGATGAAATGATCATGTATATAGCCAATGTCGCCGCGATAAGCCCTGAACATTCCTCCCGTGCCCTCGCCCGTAATGGAAAAGGCGTCATAGGTATAGAATGGAACGGCAATATGCGGCACGGTGGGTTTATCGTGGTAAGGCAGCTCCTTTTCCCGGTTCATGTCGAACAGGGCATTGGCATTCCCCACTCCGTCCTGGTAATGAAGATACCCGTAGGCCGGCAAAGACAGCAGGGTGTCGGCCGGAGCTATCGTCTGGCTGGATACATACCCGCTGATATAAAAGCTGGGATGGAAGACCGTCTCCGCCAGACCAAGTTTCGCAGTGAACGTATACTGGTTACTCGTGATCGGCAAGGTGATCGTGGGAGTAAAGGCATGAGAAGCAAAAGAGATCACACCCGAGACCGATCCACCCGTACTGAATCGCTGGTTCTTATCATCTGTCTGGTATTGTCTTTCTCCGACCGATAATTGAAGTCCCTTCAGCCCATATCTTGAGTTATACGGTAAAGCCGTCGAGAAAGAGCCCGTCACACCTGCGGACTCATCGGCATTATTTTGGCTCATTTCCAGCGACAGCGATGGCGTCAGCGTAAGACCATCCTGGGAGCTGTTTTCTGCCTGAAGTCCCAGCCCGCCTGTCATCGACCCCTTCGATCCTCCTCCTGCATTGATGCTGGCATTAATGCCGTTCTCCAGCCCCCAGCCCTTGTAGTTGTTGTATAAGATCCCCACATTGGCGCCAAGCCCGACATTGATAGGGAAACCGGCAAGTTCGACGTCACCGCCACCACCGCCTGTCACCCCAACGGTCTTGTTCTCCCTGATGCCCGCCACTTTCTTTATGGAATCTTTCCCGTTAAAATCATCCGGCAGCCCCCTCATATTCCGGGTGATCGTCCCGGGATTGATATTCCAGCCAAGTCCTACCCAGCTGGCTTCCTGGTCCATCGAGATACCACTGCGATAGGAAATATTGACCGGGTATCCCCCTACATCCATCAGGGGAATATTATAGGAGAAGTCCCCGGAAAAAAGGTCTACCATATTGTTGGCGTTGACGGACTGGAAGGCCTGCATCTCGGGCTGACCAGGACCGCCGCCGAACACTTCTTCCGGTTTTCCGGCGGCTGCGCGTCCCACCACTACAGAAGTGGCCGCAGCGCTGCCCCTTTCCGGGAAAAGGTCCTTTACACTATACGGTCTGCGATAACCGGGATACGGTATGTCATAACCGGAGTACGGGCCGCTAAAACCGGAGTACCGGTAAGCAGCAACCGCTCCCCGGCTGCCACCGGCAGCCAGCACACAATTGGAACAAAAAAGGAAATAAAATACCCAGCCAATTGTTCGGGCATAACGGTTCAGGGTGTTGATGATCATGTTCTGAATATTTTCGGTTCCGGGAGTTAATTCTTTTTGCGGTATTGAAATTTAAGATACCAGTGTTCCTTCCTTGAATTGATCAGCTCGAACAGGTACAGATGCCTGTCCACAAGGATGCCACTCCCTGACAAGTCCAGCATCCGTAGATTCTGGCCATAATGCAGGTCGATAAGGGCGGAGTCCAGCAGCAGTTCCCTGGACCCGGGATCGCTGAGATCATAGATCCTGAAAGGGATCGTCCTGTCATTGGTCTCATTGAGATATTCATAATAAAGCGATCCCCTGCACACTCCATAAGCAGCATCATCCTCCCGTCGTAGCCGGGAATAATAAACAGGAGGTGTTGCAACCCCGCCAGGCACATCTTTCCTTACCCGAAAGGTCCATACTTCGCTCCGGGCCACTTCCGATCCCCCACTTTTGGCAACGATCTGCCAGGCATAGAGATGTGCAGTATCCAGCTCCGGCAGAGAAAGGGGATATTGCAGATTGGTCACGGTCAGATTGCTTTGTGTTTCCAGCGGGATATTCTGCTGCATGGCATCAGGGCCGGTTTGCAGCGATTCCACGCGGACAAGACTAAAGTCGTAAACAAGATTATTGAAAAGCTGTATGGGCGCAGGAGGCAGCCAGCTGAACAGGGGCCTGGTCACATCCACTATTCCGCTGTCTCCCGGATCGATCAGTTGCGGAGGGCTGATCGGCTCGATCACTACCGTCTCACATTCTTCCGCTATCCTCTCCGACACCTCCAGGTCAACACGGATGATAGAATAACAAAGCTGAAAAGTACCTACCGGCAAAAAACCCTCGGCACTGCCATCCACATGAAAAGAAGGGTCCTGCACATTGTAGATCACCGGCGCAACATCCCCGGGATGGATCTGTTTCAAACCCTTTGGAAAGGTCAACACACCTGTCGTAGCTGTCAGTACCGGCTGGTTGTTCGCGGCATTGACCATCGACAGCTCGATCTGCGCCTGAAACGGCTGACTCACCGTATTGACCACCGTCATGTTCCAGAGCTGACTCTTGACCGTGAGCCCCGCAGGTGGTATCTGCAGATTCAGCACTACCTGTGCAGACAAATGCGAAAGGTGAAAGAGAAGAAGGGGCAGCAGGATAAATTTTTTCATGTTTTTGATCATCGGTTATTTAAATGATTTTATAAAGCTGATCGTTCCCAGTACATTAGGTACCAGTTTGGCGGCGGTCCCGCTGCCGGGCAAATACCCCTTTTCGAGGTGAAAAGAAAGCCTGTCCATGTTGCCCAGCGATACATTGCCATCGACGAATCCCCCGACACCCGTAAAGGTTTCGTTCAGGTTATTCAGCTTGGCTCCCCCTCCGACGCTTGCCCGTTTCCCCAGCGGGATGGAAACATTCCCCTCCAGGACATTGTACTGGTAACCGGCATTCTGACTATGGGATAAGGCCAGCGTAGCCGTAAAATCCCGGAAAAAGATCGACTCTGCCATATAGAGATTGACCGAGTTGTAGTAGATGAACCCTGTATCCGTATTGCCATTAAAGAATTTCGTATAGACGATATTGGTAGAGGCTGATTTGTTTCCAAGCTTATAGAAGTGACTGATACTGATATTCAGCGTATGGAACTGACTTTGCTCGAGAACACTGTCGACCTTTGTCAGCTGGCTCATCGGCATATAGGAAATGGAGACGACCGGCAGCTTCTTCCGGTGGAAAGTGAGACTAAGGCTTTTAAAAATAGTGTTCGAGCTGTAATTTTGAACGATATACGGATTTGTGAAATCATTGCTCCTGATGGAAGCTACCAGCTTCAGCTGCCGGTTAAAAAAATTCTGCTCCCCCTTTATATACCATGCCTTTTGCTCGGCATTTGTCTGAAAAGTGGTAAAAGACTGATAATTGGCGCCGGTAAACTTGTACTGGGCCTCCAGCCGGGAATTGGTAGCCGGAAACCAGGAATAGAACCGGAACGACATTGCCTTATTGCTTCTGTCGGACAGGCTCCAGCTGGACTTCACCGGTGGCGGACCGCTTTGCAGATCCGGAGAAAAGGACTGAGCGACCTCCGCCTGCACAAAAATATTCTTCTCTATCCGCCATTTTGCTTCGGTGCTGAGTCCTGTGAATTTTACGGTCGAAGGCATTCCGTCTGTGCTTACCGATGTCAGCAGCTGCTTTTGACCGCCAAAACCCGAGACGATAAAATAGCTCTTCTCCATCCTGCCAAGCCCAGCTCGCGCCAGGTATAGGTATTGAGGTGTCTGACGAAGCCGGTGGATGACAAAATCCCTGAAGCGGTAGTCCACCACTCCGGCAGAAAAGGCAAGATAATACCAGGAGTTGTATTCGAAATTCACACCATTCATGCTGATATTCTTGGCCGTCAGGTCTGAATAATTGACACTATTTCTGCCCACTCCAAAATTTCTTACGCCAAGCAGGAATTGTTCCGTTTTGGATAACCCACCGGCGTCAGGAGCATATTGCTGCAGCTGAGCGGTGCTCTGCGCATAGGCAGCCGGGGAGTTTACCGGCATAGTAGCCAGCTGCCGGTATTTGTCGGCTTTTTCTACAGACTTGTCATAGGTCTGTTTCAGACTGTCCGCCTGCCCATAATATTTGCTTACCAGATTATTTGCCTTATCATACAATGCCAGCAACAGCGCGGCTTCCTTCCGCAAAGAATCTTCCCGTTTTTTATTCGTACTGTCCGGCAGAGATACATTGTATGTTATATGTGGGACCTTGACGATCTCGTTGGCTTCGATCAGCTTCTGGGCTGTAAGCGGATCCTTTAGCCAGGCCTGTAGATTGGCCGCCTGATCCAACCGCCGGTGATATAATTTACCGGCCGCCGAATCCACCAAAGGCGCCTGCTTTAACAGGCGGTCTCTTAATCGGGACGATAGCTGGTTGCGATAGGCAGCCGCGTCAAAGGCCACCTGTACATCAGTGATATTCTGAAAGATCAAAGAATTGCTTCGCCGGACCAGCGTGTTTACCCGGATCGGGATCAGATCGGCCACCGTAAAATTCAGTGTCGAGACTACCTGGTGCTGAGTTATATTCTTTTCCGTATACGGAGTGTCCAGATCAGAACGGTAACTAAAATTATACCCGACATACCCACCAGTGAACTTCAGCGAGGGCGCTGGCTTGTGAGCCATGAAAGGCGTACTGTCTTTCCCTTTTGTTGCAAGCCGTTTCCGTATGCCGTTTTTTTCCTGTCTCAACATATCCTTGACCGAAAATGTATCTTTTTGCTGTTTCGAACTGTCACGGGCAAGGAACATCGGTACGGGAATACCGAGTAACACCGTATCTTTCCGGAGAATACGAACCTGCCCCGTGGACCATAGTCCGCAGAACAATAAAATAATTATCAGGAGCGGTCGTATCATCGTAGAATAAACCAAGGCTATGTTAAAAAAATCGTTTTTTTTATTGCTTTTTGTTTTGTCCCTATCCCTTTCAGGGCTGCTTGCACAGGACGCCAACTATATTCAGCAGCCATCCCTGGGTCTGCATTTTGTCCTGAACAGCTTCACCTACCACGACACAAGCCAGGCCTTCCGTAACCAGGGAAGAAGCAGGTTAGGGATCGCCATCAATTACCTGCAGGGGCTGACCCCTCACACGGACCTCAACGCTACCATAAGCGGTTCCTTCCTTGACTACCCCGGCAAGGACGGGACGACGAACAACAAACACCTCCTCACAGAAGCAGACCTGGCGCTGAGAGAAAAATTGTATCCCGCAGCACGGCGGTTCAATCCCTTCGTACAGGGCGGCATCGGTCTTTCCCGCTTTCTCAGCTCCTACGGCGTATTCCTTCCCGTAGGCATCGGCACTCAGCTCAATCTCAAAGGCGAAACTTTTTTGCTCCTCAACGCACAATACCGTATTCCCGTCTCTTCGTCCCAATCGGGACATTTCTATTTCAGCGTCGGGATCGCTGGCATCATCGGGAGAAAGAAGATTGCCAAAACCCGCCGAAAGAATGACGGTTTATCAGTTCCTCTTTCTATCCCTTCTTTACCCCCTCTCCATCCCGATCCAAAGGACAGCGACGGTGATGGTATCCCTGACAGTGTCGACAAGTGCCCGACCATTGCCGGTCTAGCCAGCTATCAGGGCTGTCCCGCTCCTGCAAGTTCTGCCCGGCCTGCAAGAATTACGCATACCGTCAGCGACGATCTTCGCAAAAAGATCGACCGGGCTGCGCGGCTCGTATTCTTCGAAACAGACAGCGCTACCTTACTTCCCGATTCCTATAAGGCCCTGAATGAAGTTGTTTCAATCCTTCAGCAGGATACATTGCTTCTGCTCGACATCAGCGGCCATACGGACAACTCCGGTTCAGCTGAAAAGAACCAACGGCTAAGTCAGCGAAGAGCAAAAGCAGTATTGGATTATCTGGTTTCTCAGGGACACCTCGATCAAAAACGATTGTCCGCCACAGGATATGGAAGTAGTCAGCCTATCGATGATAACAACACCCCTAAAGGAAGGGCCAGGAACCGAAGAGTTCAATTTTCCTTGCGATATTGACCCCTTCATCTCTGCAGATCACTGGTTCCCTTTGATCAGTCGTTTGAGTTCGTCAATTTGCCGCTGCTGATCCTGAAGTTTTGCATTTTGTTCTTTCAGCGCTTTATTTTCCTGGATAAGATAGAGCGTCAGCTCCTCTATCTTTTTCAAAAGAGCGGCTTGATGTGTACCCAGATCAACACCTTCCCTGTTGGCAGCAGGTTCAGGAACGATCCCCGGTAGATGTTTGTACCTGTCTACATAGGTCTCCAGGTCTTCCAGGCTCTTTAAGGCATATCCTTTTTTAAATACATAGTCTGGCCAGGTTCCTACTGTCTTTATCCGGACCTTCCCAAAGATGGCATTACCGTTTACAGCCAGCTTATAGCCATAAGTATTCTTTGTGCCGATGCCAATCGTTCCATCACTAAGAATACTCATCCGCTCCACATTATTCGTCCGAAAAGCCAGCCTGTTCGTATCGACCGTACCCACAAAATTGGAATCGCCATTCGCCCCGACATTACCCGTCAGCGACCAATAAGAGCTTTTTGTTTCTATATTGACCGTAATAGACGTAGCGTTCGAGTTCCCCAACGCATCCACCGCCACCGCGGTTATCTTATACTGCCCGATCTCCGGGTTCGCCCACGTCGCAGAGTACGGCGCCGTAGTTGACTCTCCCAGTTTGGTCGTATCCCCGATATAGAACATTACTTTGGTAATCGTACCGCCCGGCTCGGAGGCAGTAGCATTGACCACAAGCGGGTGTTCGTCATCAAGTATATCGTTATCATCCGGGCTCGTGATCTGAACCACCGGCGGAGGAGTCGTACGCCCCATCGTGATCTGGAGCCCGCTGATGTCGGCCACCTGCGTGGTCGGCAGCGTGTTCACATAGATCTTTATGATACCGTTCTCATCTGGCAGAACATTGTTGAAGGTTGCTCCCAGAGCCGTATTGTTATGTGTGTTAACGTCGATGTATCCAAATACCGTCCTTCCGACCACGGTGTATCTCGTCGGGTTTGTATTACGGGTCGAAGTGCTGCTCGCCGTCATTCTCAGCGTATACACACTGTCCTTGGTCAGCCCGCTAACCTGCAACTGGGGAACCAGCTCATTGTACGCGCCCGGAGCGCTATACTGAAACCAGTGATTCAACATGACGGCAGATGGAGAAAAAAAGGTACCGCCAGCGGAGCCTATATTATCAAAGGCAGCACCGGTGCCAGCCAATGGCGCCCAATTGGCGGTCGCAACGGAACTCACCGTGATCCCGTTAGAC
>DATJJA010000002.1:0-3231 GCA_035492595.1 Puia sp. | reverse complement strand
TGAAGCCGCCTTTATCGTCTGCCATTGATCGGTCGGGGTGATCCATTGTTCCCGGGCTCCGCCGATGAAGACCTTAACCGGCATGTTGAAGCCTTTTACGCAATTGGACCAGCGATAAGAAATGATGTCGCCGCTGGATTGATAGGCGAGGACGGGGATCTTTGTCGAACGAAGGTACTGATCGAAGATCTTTGAGAAGTCCTGATGAGCAAAGGTGCTCATATACTCTTCTATTTGCTGCGTGGTTACTGTTTGATGGTAGAAGGTTTTTTGCAGGCCGCGTAACATCTCCCGGAAGGCTGAGTCGCCAACGATCTGCCGGATGATGTGCAGCATATTCCCTCCTTTATAATACATGTCTCCGGAACCTTCTTTATTTACGGCATAGACACCGATGATGGGTTTGTCATTGCGGATATTTTTCCGTGTGCCGATGACATAATCATTACCCGCTTCGACGCCGTAGAGGTAGGTCGTATACAAAGTCTCTGTATAGTTGGTAAAACCTTCGTGGACCCACATATCCGCGGCGTCCTTGTCGGTGATGTTATTGCCAAACCATTCGTGACCGCTTTCGTGGACGATGATAAAGTCCCATTTCAGACCCCAGCCGGTGGCGGAGAGATCGCGACCGAGATAACCATTGGCGAAGTGATTTCCGTAGGCGACATTGCTCTGGTGTTCCATTCCTAAGTGCGGCGCCTCGACCAGTTTGTAGCCGTCTTCATAGAAGGGATAGGGCCCCATCCAGTATTCAAACGCCCGCAGCATCGTATCTGCCTGTTTGAACTGGGGTTTTGCCTTTTCCAAATTATAGTCCAGCACCCAGTAATTGCAATCGAGCTTTCCTTTTTCGCCATCGAACACGGTGGACCAGTTGACATATTTCCCGATATAGGGGATGATGTCATAGGAATTGATCGGGCTGGTTACGGCCCAGGTCCAGGTGGTCGTTCCGTTACCATTGGCCTTTTTATCTCTCAACCGGCCGTTGCCGATGGCAACAAGCGTATCGGGAGCGGTGATATGCAGGACCACGCCACTGTCGGGCTCGTCGCTGAGATGATCCTTACAGGGGAACCAGGCGCTTGCTCCCAGTCCTTCACAGGCGACGGTCATCCAGGGCCGGCCCTGTTCGTCCTTGTTCCAGATCCAGCCGCCGCCCCATGGTGGGCGAACTGCAACTTTGGGGACACCGGAGTAGCTGATGTCCAGCGTTTCTATCGAACCTGCTTTTATTGGCTTTGGGAATTTGACGTGAAAGGCATTCCCTTCGCGGGTATAGGTGACCGGTTTCTTATGCCAGGTGATGGCCTTGATCGTCATGGGCTCCTGGAGGTCGATCTGCATCAACTGGCCGTCCGTCAGGGCGGCAAACGTGATGGAATTGGTGCCGCTGAGGGATTTTTCTGTAAAAGATGGGGTCACGCTGAGGTCGTATTTCAGGAGGTTCCACCAGGCGCGTTCGGGAGTGATGCTGCCCCGCAGGCTATCGGCACGGGTATAGGTAGCTTTTTCTGGGGTAAGGAGCTGGGCATCGGTATGCAGGCCACCGCAAAGAGAAATTGCGGTCAGAAGCAAGAGAATACGACTCATTGGTTATCTTTAGTTTAAGTTATACGCGATGAAGGTAAATAAACATTTAAGGTTTGTGTTTTTTTGGGGGCTTCTTTTTTCCGTAGGATGCGGGCCGGCTGAGAAGTCGGATAAGAAAGTTTTTTACTATAATGAATCCGATGGAATAGCGACGCTGGACCCGGCTTTTGCAAAGAACAGGTCGATCATCTGGGCCGTTCACCAGTTGTACAGCACGCTGGTTGAAACGGATAACCAGCTGCGGATAGTGCCCTGTCTGGCGGCGAGCTGGGATGTCTCAGCCGACCGCAGGACCTGGACCTTTCATTTGCGTCGCGATGTTTTCTTTCATGATGATGCGGCGTTCCCGGGCGGACAGGGTCGCCGGCTTGTGGCTAATGATATCGTCTATAGTTTCAACCGGCTTCTTGATCCTATGACTGCGAGCAGCGGGGCCTGGATCTTTCATGGAAGGATAGATAGTGTTGGGGCCTTTCGGGCTTCCGATGACAGCACTTTTGTTTTGCAGCTGTCCCGTCCTTTTCATCCGATACTGGGTCTGCTGAGCATGGCCTATTGTTCTGCTGTTCCGCATGAGGTAGTGGAGAAATACGGGAAGGACTTCCGGAGTCATCCCTGTGGCACGGGGCCGTTCAGATTCCGGTCGTGGGAAGAAAATCAGGACCTGATCTTTTTGCGGAATGCCAATTATTTTGAGAAGGACAGTGCGGGGACGCGGCTTCCTTACCTGGATGCGGTTAAAATTTCATTTAATGATGAGAAGGCGACAGAGTTTTTGCTTTTCCGGCAGGGCCAGCTGGACTTTATCAATGAGATCGACGCATCTTTTAAGGACGAGGTGCTTAGCAAGAAGGGGGTGTTAAAAAAGGACTGGGTGGGGAAGATCGAGCTCTCTGTTTATCCTCAATTGAATACCGAATACCTGGGGATAGTTGTCGATTCTTCGCTTGCGCTGGTGAAGACTTCGCCTTTGCGGCTTCGGCAGGTGCGGCAGGCCATCAATTATGGATTTGATCGTCGCAAAATGATGTTATACCTGCGGAATTCGCTTGGGCTGCCGGCTGAGAGTGGTTTTGTTCCGGCGGGGCTGCCGTCGTTCGACTCTACGCAGGTGCATGGCTATCATTATGATCCTGCTGCTTCGCGGGCTTTGTTGAAGGCGGCGGGGTATCCGGATGGGAAAGGATTGCCGGTTATTAAACTGCTTACCATACCGGTATATGCCGACTTTGCGAGTTTTATCGCGCGGCAGCTGGAGGATGTAGGGATTCATGTTCAGATCGAGGTCGTGCAGAAGAGTCTCTTGCTGGAAGAGACGGCCCAGTCGCAGGCTTTGTTCTTTCGGGGCAGCTGGCTGGCGGATTATCCGGATGCAGAGAACTACCTGAGTGTGTTCTATTCAAAGAATCCGGCGCCGCCGAACTATACGCGCTTCAGCGATCCGGTCTTGGATAAACTTTATGAGCGATCGTTGCTGGAGGAGGTTGATTCGGTCAGGTACCGGTTGTACCGCGAGATGGATCAGCGGATCGTGGATGCGTCACCGGTTGTGCCGCTCTGGTATGATGAGGTGGTGCATCTGATCAATCCGAGGGTTAAGGGGTTTGATCCGAATGCGTTGAATTTGCTGGAGCT
>DATJJA010000001.1:0-4397 GCA_035492595.1 Puia sp. | reverse complement strand
CTTCCTGCTGAACTGATAATTCACAGAGCCTGTAATGACTCCCGATTGTGAACTATTGCCCCTGCTGTACCCATAAAAGTCGGGGAGGTAGTTTCTGTCGAGATCGGGAAACCCATAGCCGACTGAAAAATTGACAGAAGGTACGAATGGGGGCCGGTTCCCGCGTGGCGGGCGCCTGGTCCTGTTAACAGGAGGCCTGACGGGCGGAGTTACCACGATAACCTGAGCGTCGGCGCCTTCTGTGATCAGCAATGCGGATATTAGAGCCAGTAAAGTGATCATTTTTGTCATATACATTATCCTTTTGAGTTTAATTTTCCGGTGAAGAGATCTATAAAACCTTTGAGCACAAGTTTGAGTGGATTATTCCCAATAAAACCCGTGCTGATACCGTAATTGGATTTTTCGGTTTCCGGTTGATAGGTTCTGAACAGCCTGTCCCAGATCATCAGTATGCCACCAAAGTTTTTATCGATATAGATGGGGTTTTTCCCATGGTGTACGCGATGCGCAGAGGGACTGTCAATAATGCCTTCCAGTCTGCCCCATTTCCCGATGGCTTCCGTATGCATAAAGAACTGATACAAGAGGTTGAGCCCATAGCTAAGGGCAATATAGGGAGGAGGAAAACCTGTTAGGGCCAATGGAAGAAAGAAGAAGGGGCTGATCACTGCGCTCAGCCAGTTGAGACGATAGGAAGTTGTCAGGTTTATGTAGGGACTCGAATGGTGGATGAGGTGAAAAGCCCAGAGGAGCTGCCATTTATGGGAGAGCCGGTGAAACCAATAGTAAGTGAAATCGGCCAGGATAAAACAGGCTGCAAATGTCCGGATCGTAGCGGGAAGGTGTACCGGTGCGATTTGGGAAGCTCCCTGTAAGATAAATAACTGGTAACCGGCAAACAGGTATTTGGACAGCTGAAAGCCTGCCAGGATAATGAGATTGGCAAGCGTGTCTTTCAGGCCATAGGCCTTCTTATCCCGCCGCCAGCTCCAGACGATCTCTGCCGTGATCAGCAAGGCCAGGAAAATAACGATCGCGATAGTATGTCTTCCATTTCTCATGATAATTACTGTTTTAAATTATTATCCTGTAAAAATGGAGTATCGCGGGAATAGGTGCCGGGCAAAACCCGGTCAGACGGGCAAAGAGGGGATTAAAGCGGGCCTGCGCTTTTCGGTCGGTGCTGAGCCGGGATCGGCCGGATCAGTTTCCTTTCTCCAGCCAGTTGAGGAAATCGGTTGCTTTAGCCTTGCTGACGATGAGAGGCTCGGGCGTATCGGTAGTCATTATTACTACGAGCTTCCTTGCGAAGAATTTCTCGATATTCCGGATGGCATTCCTGTTGATGAGAAATTGTCTGTTGGCCCGGTAAAAAAGATGGGTATCGGCCGCTGTTTCTATTTCATCGATGGTCTGAGGAATATGGTGAGTGCCGCCGTTGTTTAGTTTGATCATTACCACACCCTGTCCATAGTAGAAGTAGGCCACATCGGGATATTTTACAGGGATGATCTTTTCCTTGTGATGCACGAGTATCGTCTTATTGGATGGCGGGGATAGTTGTCTGATGACCTTGCTGAGATCGCCGTAAGGAATAAGGGAAGGGCTGTCCGTATTCTGACTGAACATCGATCGCAGGCTATCGAGTTTTGTCAATGCCCTTTCCAATTTGATTTTATCCACCGGCTTGAGCAGATAGTCGATACCATTGGTCTCGAAAGCTTTTATAGCATATTCATCATAGGCTGTACAGAAAATAATGGGACAATCGATTTTTACCGACTCAAAGATCTGAAAGCAGACGGCATCCGCCAGCTGGATATCGCTGAAGATAAGGTCGGGCATCTTATTTTCTATCAGCCAATCGACTGCCTCGCTAACGGAGGGAATAGTATCGACAAGGTCCCAGCCGGGCCGCAGGTTCAGTACCAGTGTCTTTAATTCGTTGGCTGCTTTTCTTTCGTCTTCTATGATCAATACTCTCATGTCAAAAAAGGGATTTCAACTTTAAATTTAGAGCTATCCTTGGTGATCAGGATCTTTTTATCTGAAACCAGCCGGTAGCGTCGGGCAAGGTTATGGAGACCGGTCCCGGAATGGCTGTCGAGGGTAAGTCTTGGTCTGAAATCGTTCTCGACGATCAACACGCCATCCAGGTCATAAATATCAATGGTCAACGGCTTTTTATAGGAAACGGCATTGTGCTTGATGGCATTTTCGACCAGTAACTGCAGCGAGAACGGCAATACCTTCCGGTTCAGGTTGCCATGGTTGACCCGTATGCTGATCTCCAATCCTTCTTCGAATCTCGATTGAAGGATATAGGTATAGGATCTGATGAATGCCAGCTCCTCGTGCACCGGTACTTCATTCCGCTCCTGGTAGTGGAGCACGTACCGGTATACTTCGCTCATTTTAAGAATGTATTCTTTTACTTTTTCTTCGGTTGAGAGAGTGGATAAGGTGTTGAGGGAATTGAACAGGAAATGAGGACTGATCTGTTGCTTCAGGGACGCCAGCTGAGCCTGGAGATTTTCCTGTTTGAGATATTCATTCTCCAGCGAAGACTGCTTCAACATGATCTGGATCCTGAAATAGTAGACGGCGAACCAGGCAATGGCACTGATGATAAAGCCGCGGAATAACCGTATAAAAAAGATCCGGACCGGTCTTAATTCAGTACCCGGGTCTTTGCTGAACGGAAGCACAGTGGTCATGTTGACCGAATGGGTCGCCACCGCGATCAGAACAACGCTGCAGAAAATGCTGGCTGCCGCTCTCGGGACCTTGCGTGATAATGGACCGGACCGGATATTCAGCAAAAAGAAATGATGGATCATCCAACAGAAGAAAAAGCAGGCCGACAGATAGATGAAATTGATAAAGACACCGCGCGATTGCTCGAGATCAAAGCGGATGAGCTTTGGCAATATTGTCGCTATCATAGAGATAGAGAGGGAGAAGATCAATCCTGCCCTGACATTATACCGTTGTACCATACTGCAAAATTCTTTCTTTTTTTCATTTCCTGTAAAAATTACCGCTGAAGCGGCAAAAAGGGGGAATGAAGCGGGCAAATGGTCGCTACTGCGGAAAAATCTCACTTTTAGCGGCTGTCCGCTTCATTTTTGAATTTGCCTGTTTCACCATGATCCTGACGCCTTCTGTGTTTTTCCCGCATCATATTTACAGACAATTATACACTATCAACAAAAAAAAGAAGTTACTATGTTACGTTCACGCTCAGGATCTAAAGTACAGCTCATTCTGCTGTTGTTCCCTTTGTTCGCCTTAAGCTGCCAGAAAGGCGATTCGGGTAAAGTTTACCGCTACAATGGTAAGATGAATGTCGATGGAAGGACAAGGACCTATATCCTGAACCTGCCTCCGGACTATTACGATACTTCCGGCATTCCGCTGGTCATTGCCTTACATGGTTTTGGCGGCAGTGCCAGTCAATGCGAAGCGGATTATGGGATAACGGATAAGGCGAACGCGGAGAATTTTATTGTTGTATACCCCGACGGCGTCTACGGGCCGAGAGGTCTGGGAAGTTGGAATGCAGGTGCCTGCTGCCCGGTCGCTCAGACAGAGAATGTGGATGATGTACATTTTATCAGCGCCCTCATTGATCAGCTGGTCGATAATTACAAAGTTGATCCCAAAAAAGTATATGTCGCGGGCATGTCCAACGGAGCCATGATGGCCTACACACTTGCCTGTGATCTTTCGGATAAGATAGCGGCGATAACTTCCGTCAGCGGCACCCTGATGGTTACGTCACCCTGCCTGCCCTCGCGGGAGGTGCCGATCCTGCATATCCATTCTGCATTGGATGTCAAAGTGCCGTATGCCGGCGGGATCGGGATGGGTAATCACTATTTTACGCCTGTAGACTCGGCGATGGGTGTATGGACTGCCCTCGACTCCTGCGATACGCCGCCGCTGGTCACCGAAAATACGGGCTATACGTTTACCGAATGGAAGGACCATAACGGGAAAGTAGCCATCGATCTTTATCTGACGCAGGACGGGGGTCATTCCTGGCCCGGCGGCCTGAAGCCGCGCGACAAAGCGGACCCACCCTCCACTGCCATCAATGCGACCGACCTGTTGTGGGATTTTTTCCAGCGCCACTCCTTACCATGAGAATGAACGTTATGGGACGGGAGAGGATAACTATCCTTTCCCTATCCCGTATCATTCCATTTGCATATCGCCCGGTTCCTTACAAAAAGGACTAAAAAGAAAATTTTAAGCGGGAGACGATAAGTGAATTGTTGCCAGATTCAAAAGGTGTCCTGGCTGAAGGGGCTTTCTCACGATTTGCAGTTTCGATAGCCGCCCTGAAGAACAGATCAGGGTCTTCAGGCAAATCAATAAGGGCAAGGATA